>JAYWHT010000100.1:0-8320 GCA_043777595.1 Spirosomataceae bacterium | reverse complement strand
ACTATCTGGTTCATGGTTATCTCTATTTTGGTTTTGCAACCTTGAGATAACCATTTTTACCCTTTTTTCAAAATAATTCTACTAGCACAATCCGTTTGACTATTAAATAACTACTAAATTTTTCACTTTTCATTTTTCGATACTCACTACTTATTGGTATTATTTGTTAATTTTGTTAAAAAAGTTACTGCTATGACAAAATCATTTGAAACCTGGGAATATGAGGAGGTAGAAAACGCCTTTGGGCTAAAAAGAGTTAAAAACTTTCCGGCACTGATTGACTGGCAAAATTCGCCCAATGGAATTTCCAACTCTGTTAAAATCTTGCTACCCATTATACAAGAACGTTTGATAGATAATGTCGAAGCTTGGAACGAAGACGAACTCAAAATGTTTTTTATTGCTCCATTACTGAGCCAAATGCCGTTAGAAATGGCAGGATTTAAACCTTTCACACAGCGCACTATTTCTGCCAAATTCCCTGAAATAGACTTAGAAATTTCGGGTAAGGTTGAGTTTGTAATTGCACGTGGCAAACAACGGCCCAAACAACCGTACTTTTTTTTACATGAATACAAACAAGAACGCCGCCGTGCGAACGACCCGTTAGGCCAGCTTTTGATTTCGATGGTGGCCGCTCGCCAAAACAATGAAAAGAAAACACCGCTATTTGGCTGTTTTGTGGTAGGTCGTGATTGGTTTTTTGTAATCTTAGACGAGCAACAATATGCCGTCAGTTTGGCTTTCGATGCTACCAAAGACCACGAACTATACCAAATTGTAGCCATGCTCTCGGCTATGCCCCAGATTGTTGGCAAATACTTTTTGTAAACTCTCAGCCAGCGTTTATACTCGCACTTTTTCAGTTACAATTTTTCCGTCAAACAAGTTAATGATTCGATGAGCGAAACCTGCGTCATAAGGCGAGTGCGTAACCATCACAATCGTTGTACCTGCCTCGTTGAGTTCTTGCAATAGCTTCATTACTTCTTCGCCATTGGTCGAGTCCAAGTTACCAGTAGGCTCATCGGCCAATATCATTTTGGGTTTGGCCACCACCGCCCGAGCAATAGCCGTGCGCTGCTGCTGCCCACCCGACAGTTGCTGCGGAAAGTGATTGCGGCGGTGCATCATATTCATTCGAGTAAGTGCGGCTTCTACTTTTTCTTTGCGCTCCGTGGCCGGAACTTTAAGATATAAAAGCGGTAGTTCTACGTTTTCATACACACTTAACTCGTCTATCAGGTTAAAACTCTGAAATACAAAACCGATAGCCCCTTTTCGTAGATTGGCACGTTGTCGTTCTGTCATGTTGGCAACTTCGGTGGTATAAAAGTCATAGCTGCCATCGCTGGGATTGTCCAAAAGACCCAAAATATTGAGCAACGTGGACTTACCGCAACCAGAAGGCCCCATGATAGCCACAAACTCGCCATCTTTGATTTCCATGTCAATGCCATTCAGGGCGGTCGTTTCAACTTCTTCGGTCGAGAAGATTTTTTGTAGATTGGTTATTTTTATCATAATTTTCAAAAACTTAATACTTCTTTATCACCAAAATTGGCATAACTACTTGTAATCACTTTTTCGCCTGGTTGTAAGCCTTCTAGGACCTCATAAAATTCAGGATTTTTGCGCCCAAGCGTAATATTTCGTTTGCTGGCTTGCTTGCCGCTATTGTCCAATACATAAACCCAGTTGCCGCCGGTATCCGAGAAAAACCCACCGACAGGCAATAGAAGTGCTTTGGCGGCTTTGCCCAGTTCGAGACGAATAGGTGTAGATTGGCCTCGCTTGATGCCTTCGGGTGCGCCCTTCGGAAAACGCATATCGACCTCAAAACGTCCACTTTTTACTTCTGGATAGATACGGACAATTTCGAGTGTGTACTCTTTTCCGTTGAAATCAAAACCGCCCGCCAGCCCCACAAAAATTCTGGAAATATAGTTTTCGTCAATCGCCACACGCATCTTGAAGCCGTTGAGGTCGTCGATTTGTCCAATATTTTGGCCTTGATTGATATTTGAACCAACCTCTACGTCTATCGAACTCAACAAACCAGAAACGGGGGCTTTAACCACGAGATTGTCAAGTGTTTGTCGCCATAAGTCCACATTTTTTTGAGTACGAGAAAGCGTACCCTCCAACTGCCCAATCTGCATTTTTGAGTTGTCTTCTTGGTATTGCTGCGATTCTATTTCAATTTCTCGTTGCTTTACCAAACTTTCATAATCACGTTTCGATTTCAAAAATTCAGCATCTGGAATCACTTTGTCGGCATACAGTTTTTTGTTTCTGTCATAGCTATCTTTGGCTTGCTCCATCTGAAAGTCCAAGGTAGTGAGCGTTTTGCGAAGCCCAAACCGTTCTACTTTTAGTCGTTGTCGGGTATTTTGCAGGTCATTTACCAATCGGCTGGCTTCAGTTTCTGACTGCAAAAAGTTAAGTTTCAAACTTTGGTTTTCGAGTTTCAATATCACCTGCCCTTGCTGCACCATGCTGCCACCGTCCACGAGTTTTTCTTTGACGTAGCCGCCCACAATGGCATCGAGCCTGATAGTTTTGAGCGGCTGCACTACACCCGTTACGACAATAAACTCGTCAAAATTACCAGTTGCAACACTCGCCACAGTTAGTTTTTCTATTTCTACATTGAGTTTTGAGCGTTTGTCTGCAAAACCAAATTGATAAATAACAAAACTCAACAAAAGTGCCACGCCAGCGATGAGCGAGATGCGTTGTGTTGTCCAAAATTTCTTTTCTAACTGACGGTCCATTATTATTGGGTGATTGAGTGACTGAATGATTGAGTGATTTTACTTTCAAAATCATCCAATCATTCAAAATTATTATGGCTGTTGATAGACTCAATTACAATATGCCAAAGGTCGTGCCAAATTTTGAATATACTGATTTTCAGCAAATTATAAAATTAACAATAAAAATAAGTGTTCGTTTTCGGACAGTTTACGTTCATATTCGGACAAAAATCAAAATCGCTAAAATCGTCTATTGACTGATTATCAGATAGTTTTGTAAATTGGCATTTTTATTGACAAGTATTCTCGCAGAGGAGCAGAGTTCGCAGAGTTTTATTGCTCTGCCCAAAAAAACAATTTTTAGTTCTCGCAGAGAACCCTCAGCGAACTCTGCCCCTCTGCGAGAAGAAATATAAACATACAAAATTATGACCGCAAATGAAATTACAGAAAAAATCATAAGCGCATCAATCAAAATTCATCGAATATTAGGCGCAGGGCTTTTTGAGTCGGTTTATGAAGAAGTAATTTATTATGAGCTAACTGAAAACATGGGGCTGAAAGTAGAACGGCAAAAGGGAATCCCTGTGATTTATGAAAACATTAAAATGGATATAGGTTTTAGAGCCGATTTAATTGTTGAAAATTAGGTAATTGTAGAATTAAAGTCGGTTGAAAAAGTAATGGACGTACATAAAAAACAATTACTTACTTACCTCAAACTAACCGATTTGAAAGTGGGTTTGTTGATAAATTTCAATGATGTGCTTCTAAAAAATGGTATTACTCGAATCGTGAATAATTTTTAATTCTCGCAGAGGGGCAGAGTTCGCTGAGGAGTTTCTCTACGAGAATCCAAAACTATATTTTCTCGTAGAGAAAAAAACTCTGCGAACTCCGCTCCTCTGCGAGATAAACAAAAACTCAATTAAAATGCAAACAGCCAAAATACTAATCATTGACGATGATGTGGACGTGCTCAGTGCAGCCAAATTATTACTAAAACGCCATTTTAGCCAAGTCGATATTGAGCAAAATCCACTCAAAATTCCATTTTTGATAACCAATGGTAGTTATGACGTAGTATTACTCGACATGAATTTTACCAGAGACGTAAGTAGTGGCAAAGAAGGATTCGACTGGCTTGACTGTATCTTAGACATTGACCCACGGGCAGTTGTGGTGTTGTTTACAGCTTATGGTGATGTAGAAATGGCCGTTAGAGCAATGAAAGTCGGTGCTATGGATTTTGTACTAAAACCGTGGCTGAACGACAAACTACTCGCCATCATGCAAGCTGCCGCCAACCGCCGAGCGAGTAGCACAGCACCTATTTTTGCCCAAAATGCTATTATTAAAACACCGCCCAGTCTCGTTTATGCCAGTCCAACAATGCTTACTCTCATCAATACTGCCGAGCGAGTGGCGATAACCGATGCGACAGTGTTGATTTTGGGCGAAAACGGCACAGGTAAAAGCGAAATAGCGCAGTTGATTCACCAAAAATCGAGCCGAGCAATGCAGCCTTTTATATCGGTGGACTTAGGTGCAATTTCTGAAACATTATTTGAAAGTGAGCTTTTTGGCCACACCAAAGGGGCGTTTACCGATGCCAAAGAAGACCGCATTGGGAGGTTTGAAGAAGCACAGGGAGGTACTATTTTCTTGGACGAAATCGGTAATCTATCACTTACGGCACAAGCCAAATTGTTGTCGGTGATTCAAAACCGAGTTGTTACCAGAGTTGGTTCGAGCAAGCCTCGTGCACTCAATGTACGGATTGTATGCGCTACCAACCAAAACCTCAATCTGATGGTAGCAGAGCGGACATTCAGACAGGATTTAATGTATAGAATCAATACCATTGAGCTTTCTGTACCACCATTGCGAGAGCGAACCGAGGATATTATACCGCTGGCAGAGCATTTTTTGAAACAATTTAGACATCAATATAAGCGAAGTGTAACCACTCTGAGTACCGCTTTGGTCAAACAATTACAATGCTACAACTGGCCTGGTAATGTACGAGAACTACGCTCATCGGTGGAACGAGCGGTGATATTGGCCCAAGAAAATACGCTCCAACCAGAAGATTTTTTTAAGAATATACACACCGAAACATTGCAATTTGTTGAGTCGTTTCAGATAGAAGACATGGAAAAAAAATTAATACTAAAAGCAATGAAAAAATACAATGGTAATATTACCGAAGTGGCACGGGAGTTGGGGCTGTCTCGACAAGCACTTTATCGCCGAATGGACAAATATATGATATGAAAAGTTTTTCAATAAGTCTAATTGTCAGAATCATATTGCTCATTGTCAGTATATTGCTGATAGTCTGGGGTTTTGAGGTCTATAATAACATAGGTGTTGCTGCCTCATTGGGGCTGATTTTAGTAGGTTTTCAAGTTTATAGTTTACACCAATATATTGTCAATGTCAATCGTAAATTGATACGTTTTTTTGAGTCTGTTCGGTACTCAGACTTTGCTATAAAGTTCAAAGCCGACGACCAGCGAGGCGATACTTTCAGAGACCTAAACATACAACTCAACGAAGTCTTGGAGGCGTTCAGAACCGCTCGTGCCGAAAAAGAAGCCAACCTACAATACCTCAACACAATCGTCCAGCAAATCAATACTGGGCTTATTAGTTTTGATGCCAACGGGCGTGTAGAATTGGTCAATAATGCGGCCTTGAAGATGTTGAATGTTTATAGAATTAGGCAGTTGGACGAACTCACAGATGCACACCCGCAACTCGTTGCGCTCTGTAACAAACAAAGCACAGGCTTACGCCAACTTTACCAAACACCCAACAACATACCACTTTCAGTACAGATTACACCTATTCAGCTACGTGGCAAATACCTCAGGATTTTAGTTTTGCAGAATATTGAATCTGAACTACAAGAAAAAGAAATCGAAGCATGGCAAAATCTCACTAAAGTACTAAGACACGAGATAATGAACTCCCTTACACCGATTTTGTCGCTGACAGGTACTATGAAAGAAATAGTAATGCTCGACATCGTGCCGTTGTTACCTCATAACGAGTCTGTCCAAGACCTATCGGAAGCACTACAAACCCTCGAAAAACGTAGCGGGGGAATTATTCAGTTTGTGAACGCTTATCGAGATTTTACGACATTACCCAAACCTGTTTTTAGTAAAATAACTGTAAATAAACTCATAGACAACGTTTTACAGTTGTTTCAACAAGATTTTCAAAAACTGAACTTTAAACCTCAACTTATCATCGCACCCAACAATCTAACTATTTGGGCTGACCCAAGTCTGACAGAGCAAGTACTAATCAATATACTCAAAAACGCCCTCGAAGCACTACTCCACAAAACCTCCCCAAAACTTACTATCAAAGCCTATTTACATCAAAACCAGCAAGTATTCATCGAAATTTCAGATAACGGGCAGGGAATAGAACCCGAAGCCTTAGACCGTATATTTATTCCGTTTTTTACTACCAAAAAAACAGGCTCAGGTATTGGGCTTAGTCTTTCACGGCAAATTATGCAGCAACACGGCGGCCAACTCACAGTAGAGTCAAAAGTTGATGAAGGAACGAGTTTTTTGCTTACTTTTGGAGCATAAAATCTAACAACATGACTTTACAAGACCTCTTCGTTTGGCTCGGCCAAAATCCTATGCCTTTACTTGTTTTTTTTGGTGCATTACCGCTCGGAGCCATTTTGTTGGGAGCAATCACCAAAAACAAAACCTACGACTCAAACTGGCGGTATGGTTATTCGGCTTTGGTTTATTTGGCTTGTGTTCCAGGTATTTTTGCTGTGGCGTTGAGTGTTTATTTTTTCTTGTTTGAGCGGCGAAGTATTTTACAGACTGATATTTATACGCAAGTCTTACCAGTGGCCGCAATGCTACTCACGCTCTGGATTATCCGCCGCAGTTTACCTTTTAACTTCATTCCAGGTTTCAAAAAAATATCGGGGTTAATGCTCATGATTTTTTGTGCGCTCTCGCTTATGTGGTTCATAGACCGCACCCGCATCATGGTTTTTTCATATCTACCGTTCCAATATTTACTGGGTATTTTTGGGGTATTACTCGGACTTATGGTTTATGGCTGGAATCGTTTTTTTTAGATTTAGCACAAAAAAGTCCCTAAATCAAAGTGATTTAGGGACTTTTTTGTTAGTGGTCACGTAGGGACTACATAACGTGCTATTTTACAGATAGTTACGACTTTTTGATAAGGTTGGGTACTAAATGAGTACGAATATAGTCAAAATACGGGCTTATTTGAGGACTTTTGAGTTATATGGTTGCCAAAAAAGTAAGAACGCCCAAGAGAGCGTTCTACTAACAAACCAACAATAAACAAAAACATATTCTTTTATATTTCAACCGTTTTTTTTAAGTCTAACCTTTCGTACCTAACTACACCATTGTCATTGATTTTAAGAGCAATCAGTAATGTATTTGTGCTGGTGTTGTATCGGCCAGTACCTGTAATTTCCAACTTTGAGCCATTGGAATCCATAACAGTTTCGTCAATTCTAAAATAGATTTTCATCAAACATTTGATGTCTCTAAAAGTTATTAGGCAGGGCGACCTACCATTTTCGGCAGCTTCGCCATTCACCCTCAATTCTAAGGTTCTATAATCGGCCTCATAGAACGTAAATGTATTGTTGTTGGCAACAAAAACACCTACAAAATGGTCGGTCAAGCCTGTTTCACCTACCGTTGCTCTGTCGTAAATTGCTGATAAAAATCTATTTGCTATCATGTCTTTGGTTTGTTATTTGGTATTGATATTGGTGGTTGTGTTAAAACTGATACTTTGGACTTGGCATCTTTTTTATCTTTGCTGAACTTCCACAAAATAATGCCAGCAGTGAACGAAAACATAACCCCAACCACTACATAAATAAGCGTATATTTAGGTTTTTCTACGGTATCTTTTTTGTCGGCAAGAGATTTAAATTTTTCAAGGGTGGCATTTTCATCTTGTAATGTCGTAGTATTTTTTACCATTGAAATTAACACCCAACTTTTGTAGGCATCGAGCTTATCCGTTGCCCAAACACCTAACGTCCAGTCCGTCCAACTTTGCACCCAATCGACACGAACAAACTCGCCCGATACTTCGCCCGTGCTTGTTCCAACAAACTCATCTACGATATGTACAGGTTTTTGTTTTGCGCTTCCTTCCTCTATTTTACTTTTGTCGGCTTCAAAGTAGTAATATACCCCATCTTCGGAGGCATACAACTTTGCGCCTTTTTCGGTATTGACCATAATTTTAATTTTAAAATGTTGATTATCAAATAATTATTTAAAATTATTCGTCATCATCGTCGTCATCATCGTCGTCCATAGATGCAAAAAAGTCAGGGGTTTCGGCAAACTCTTCGTCAAACGACTTTATTAGTGTGTCTTGGAGGTCTTCTTGGCTTTCTTCTGATATATCTATTCTTACCTTAGACAGGTGGGCTTTACTGTCAATTATTTTTTCAAAAGTGTCGCAAAAACTGACCGTATTTTGCCAAATCTGGAGGTTTTCTGGGTCGGTAC
>JAYWHT010000099.1:0-31518 GCA_043777595.1 Spirosomataceae bacterium | reverse complement strand
ACCATTTGTGGCAAACTCTTAAACGATTCCATCACTTCTGTTTTGTCGAGTAATGTTTCTGTGGTGAGTAACATGGTCGTATTTGTTTTGAGTTGCTATTTAGTTATATTTTTCTGAGGGTTTGCTACTATGATGTATTCGAACTATTTTGACTTCATTGCTAAAATAGATATATAATACCTGATATTTCCACACTGTAATCTCTCTTAAAAAAGACACTTCTTTTTCGGGAACAATTCTACCTATTTCAGGAAAGATCTCTAATTTTTCTAAGTCTAAGAATAGTTTTCGAGCCAGTTGGCTGCATACAATTCTGAAAACTCACAAAGCCCTAAAAATATTTCATCAAGGTCGTTTCGTGCAGGTTCTGACCAAATTATTTTTGCAACCATGATTTGTATTTGTCTTTAACACTTTCATGGCTAAAAACCCGACCCTCTTCGATAGATTTTAGCCCATCTTCGATTTTTTTAATAAAAATCATTTTTTCAATCACATCGTCAGTTGTTGAATCTTCGGGCATTTGACTGATAGAGTCTATAATCTGCGATTTTGTGATTATATATTTTGGATTCAATTCTGTTATCATAACATCATTTTTTTTACTCGTTCCAAACCTTTTATGGTATATAAAAACTCACTAACATAGTTATCAGAAATTTGACAAGGGTTTTGATGAATGTCTTATTGCTAAGATTTCTACAATTTCGTCATCACTACTCACTTCATACACCATTCTATACTGTCGAACGACACTTTCTTTGATTCTATTTATTTTAATTTCGGGTACTATTCGCCCAATCTGCGGGAATGTTTCTAAACGAGATGCCATTTTCATTATTTCGTCCACCCAAACATTAGCAAAATAGGGCGAATTGTTGAGTAATTGTAAATAGATATCTTCTAAATCATCTCTTGACTCTTTTGACCAAATTACTTTTGCCATGTTTTTACCAATTCTATCATTTCCTGCATCGAATAAAACTCGCCTCGCTCAATTTGTTTTTTGGCACGTGTAATTTTTGATAAAAGAATAATTCGCTCAATGACATCATCTACTTCGGCTTCTTCTGGCAGGTTGTTTATGGTTTCTAAAAGCGAACTTTTTGAAATAGTTTCTGTTATCATAACATCATTTTTTTTACTCGTTCCAAACCTTTCACAAATATATCAATTTCTTCGGTAGTATTATAAACCGCAAAAGAGGCCCGTGAAGTTCCAGCAATGCCCAAACGGTGCATGAGTGGCTGCGTACAATGGTGTCCTGTTCTGACGGCGATGCCCTGCTGGTCTAATATTACGCCAACATCTTCGTGATGAATACCCTCCATGACAAACGACAACACGCCAATTTTTTCTTTGGCCGTACCTACTATTCTCAGTCCATCTATCTGTTGTACGGCTTCGGTGGCATAGGTCAGTAGTTGGTGTTCGTGGGCTGCGATGTTGGTTTTTCCGTAAGTTTCGATGTAGTCTAAGGCGGTTTTGGCAGCTACGATGTCGCCGATATTGGGTGTACCAGCTTCAAACTTATAGGGTAGCTCGTTGTAGGTTGTTTTCTCAAACGTTACGTCTTTTATCATCTCGCCACCACCACGGTAGGGCGGCATGGCGTTCAGAATATCCCGTTTGCCGTACAGCACTCCCATACCCGTTGGGCCGTAAAGTTTGTGTAATGAAAAAACATAAAAATCCGCATCTAAAGCCTGCACATCAACCTCTATGTGTGAAGCCGCTTGCGCTCCGTCAATCAATACTTTTGCACCCACGGCGTGCGCTTTTGAGATGATGTCAGCCACTGGATTGATGGTACCAAGGGAATTGGAGGCATGCACAACCGATACAATTTTTGTACGCTCTGAGAGCATTTTTTCGTATTCGTCCATCAGCAACTCGCCGGCATCGTTGATGGGAATAATTTTGAGAATACAGCCTTTTTCTTCGCATAGCATTTGCCATGGAACGATGTTTGAGTGGTGTTCGAGGGTACTGATAATAATCTCGTCGCCTGCTTTCAGAAATTTACGCCCATAGGTCTGTGCTACAAGATTGATACCGTCGGTGGTGCCATAAGTAAAAATAATTTCTTCGACGTGCTGGGCGTTCAGGTAACGTTGCGTTTGCTGGCGAGTTTGTTCAAACTCGGTAGTAGCTTTTTCGGCCAAATGATGAATACCTCGGTGGATATTGGCGTTGGTATGCTCATAATAGCCTGTGAGTGCATCAATTACTGACTGTGGTTTTTGGGTTGTAGCGGCATTGTCCAAATAAACCAACTGGCGGCCATTGATGACTTCGTTTAGTATCGGAAAATCTTTTCGGATTTGTTGTATGTTGAGCATCTTATATTATCAGTTCTTAGTTTAGAATTAAAAACCCGATTTTTAACCATTAGGTTTCAAACTAAACAAGCTGCTTGGTTGTCTGCTCTGATTTTTAAAACAAAACACCGATTCTGACACCGCCCCAACGGTGATAGCCTGCACTTTTAAATTCTTGGCTGAGGTACGACTGGGCGTATTCGAGATGTAGTTTTTTGTACTGCAACACCAATCCCGCATTGGCCTGAAAAGTAGTATGATTGAGTTGGTCGAATGGCAATGTATAGGGCGACTTTGTGAATAAACCACCTTGTAAAGTGGCATCATAACCAATAATACTAATCAGAGGTTGTGCATAAAAATAAAACTGAAATGGCTTGACGCTTTGTGCCGCAAAAGGCGAATGGATTTTGCCAATCATCATCGTCAAGCCAGCCGTTGCTTTGTTGTTGAGCGTACCGACACGTAGTTGGGCATTACTGTTTAGTACAAAAATATTTTTGTAGGCATAAAGCTGCTTTTCGTAGTTTAATTCATAGGTAACGACCGCATCGTTCTGAATCTGAAACTGCCAACCTCGGGGCTTGATGCCATTGATGAGGCTATGAATACCCCGTTGCATGGCTTCTGCAAAAGCTACTGGGCCAATCATTCCCAAACTCAAAGCGGCTGAAATTCTTGCTTTTTTGATAGTATCGACCGACATTGAAAATGTTTTGATAGCAAGAAACGAAGCAAAAGGGCGGTCGCCATACAATATTTCATCGCTCTCAATACTCGTTGGTGTAAAACCATAATGGTCAAAAGCCAGTCCGTAGCGAGTTGTGCCGTTCTTGAACCTAATTAAGGTTTTGGTTAATGGATTTTTACCTAAAATCGGACTCACGCCTTCTATCGTATATCCTTGTGTGTAGTAGGTATCGGTTTTGGTAAAGACATCGTTGTCGTACAACAACCTAACGTAGCTACCGCCGTTGGGGCTACGAATAGCCCCTGTGTTTTCGATTCGCTGGCCAAACGCCAAACTTGAAAATAGACAAAGTAGAGAGCCGCAAGTTATTTTTATCATTTGTTTCATAACATAGCTACGTTTCAGTAACTCTAAACGATTGTGAGGCCATTTAGATTTTTTATATTTTGACTACCATATATTTTCGTTTATCTTTGATTTGATTTCAAACAGCAAAAACTTACACACAACTCTTTGGCCTATTTATTAGACATTCAGACGGCTACACCGCCGCACAAACACCCACAAGACAACATCTTGAAGTATATGCAACAAACCTATTCGCTTGATGCTACCGATGCACGTAAATTAGCGTTTTTGTATCGAAAAAGTGGTATTCAAACTCGTTATTCTGTTTTAGATGTTTTTTCAGAACCCGTTGAAAATCAGAGTTTTAAATTTAAAGAAAACCTGATTCAAGACCGAATGGCGGTCTATGAAACCGAAGCCTTGAAACTATCAGTGGCCGCTATTTTTCCAATTTTAGAACGACAAAAAACCACCCCCACACACCTCGTCACGGTCAGTTGTACGGGTATGCAGGCCCCAGGCTTGGATATTCAGTTGTGTGAGTATTTTCAGTTTCAGTCTTCGATTCAGCGCACTTCTGTCAATTTTATGGGTTGCTATGCCGCCATTCATGCTCTCAAAATGGCGAGCTGGATTACCACCTCCGATGCCGATGCGGTGGTCTTAATTGTCTGTACCGAACTTTGTACGCTGCATTTTCAGAGCGAATTTAACGCCGACACGGCACTTTCAGACTTACTTTTTGCCGATGGCTCGGCAGCCGTTTTGATTGCTGGCGAAAACTATAAACCGTCCCATGAGGCATTAAAATTTACTAATTTTTATTCAGAACTAAGACTTACAGCACAGACGGATATGACTTGGAAAATTGCTAATTCAGGTTTTAAAATGACACTCACAGGCTACGTGCCACAGTTGATAGAAACCGATTTTAAGGATTTTGTAACTAAGGCAACGCAAAAATTAGGATTATCACAGTCCGACATTACAGATTGGTGTATTCACCCGGGCGGCAAAAAAATAGTAGAGGCCATCGAAAAAAGTCTCGCTATATCCAAAATCGACTTGGTACATTCATACCAAATTCTGAACGACTACGGCAATATGTCATCGCCTACTATACTTTTTGTACTAAAACAAATACTTGATAATCAAGACAATAAGCCTATCAATGTATTTGGTGCAGCCTTCGGGCCGGGGCTTACTTTGGAAAGTTTCATTTTACAATCAGTATGAATCTAAAACACCGCTCCACACAAGCCGAACTGTTGGACAGAGACGATATTCTGTTTGACGATTTGGTCGTAAACTTGCGTGAACTCAACTTTATCAATACTTGGCTCGGTGGCCATCAGATTACGATTGCTGGCTTGAAATCATTATTAAAGAACGGGACTGAAAGAAACAAAGAAATCATAGTTTGCGAGATAGGTTGTGGTGGTGGCGACAACCTGCGGGTTGTGCAACGGTGGCTGAACAAACACCAAATTAAACATCAAATCGTTGGTATTGACCTCAAACCAGAATGTATTGATTATTGCCAAAAACAGACAGATATAACGGCTACTTGGGTTTGTTCTGATTATGAAAAAGTAATTTTTGAAGCACAACCCGACATTATTTTTTCGTCCTTGTTTTGTCATCATTTTAGCGAGTCCGAACTTGTCAATCAGATGGCTTGGTTGAGAAAAAATGCTGCTATTGGTTTTTTTATCAACGACTTACAACGGCATTGGCTGGCGTACTACTTGATAAAATATTTGACCCAATTATTTTCAAATTCATACCTTGTCAAAAACGATGCACCGCTGTCCGTAGCCCGTGGGTATAGCCGAACTGAATGGCGGACGATTTTGGATAAAAGTGGCAACAAGTTCGCAAAAATTAGCTGGAAATGGGCTTTTCGGTGGCTGGTAGTTTCTATGTCATCGGATAATATCTAAACGAAATTGACTGAAAAAATGCAAAACACACATTTCGATACTATCATAGTAGGTGGCGGCTTGGGTGGCTTGGCGGCTGGCTGTTTGCTGGCGCAAGCGGGCGTATCGGTGTTGCTCATCGAAAAAAACCAGTACCCGTTCCATCGTGTTTGTGGCGAGTATATTAGTAACGAATCTTGGCCTTTTTTACAATCTTTGGGGCTGGATTTAGCATCTCTCAATTTACCCAACATCAATCAGTTGGAAGTATCCGACTGTGTAGGCAAGGGCTTTGATTTTGAACTGGGTCTGGGTGGGTTTGGTATCAGTCGCTATGCCTTAGATTTGTTGTTGGTCAATCGGTTTGAGGAATTGGGCGGTACGTTATTACAAAAAACGGCTGTAAAAGAAATTGATAATGAACAAGTTACGACTAATGACAATGTATTTCGGTCAAAATTGGTGATAGGTGCTTTTGGCAAACGTAGTAATTTAGACATATTCTTGAAACGAAAATTTATAGCCTCAAAGCCCTCCAAACTCAACAATTATGTGGGCGTAAAGTATCATATTCGTTGGCAACACAACAAAGAGGCTATTGCTCTGCACAATTTTGAAGGTGGTTATTGTGGTATGTCGGCCATCGAAAACGACCTGAGTTGTATGTGCTACATGGTACACGCCCAGATGCTGAAAGACTGTAACAATTCGATTGTAGAGTTGGAAAACAGGATTCTGAAAAAAAACAAAAAACTTAAAGAAATATTTGAGAACGCAACTTTTGAATGGACCAAACCGCAGGTGATTTCGCAGATAAATTTTGAACAAAAAAATCAATTCGAGAACCATATCTTAATGCTCGGCGACTCGGCAGGGCTTATTCCGCCGCTTTGTGGCAATGGTATGAGTATGGCACTGCACGCGGCTAAGATTGCAAGCCAATTATCAATTCAGTTTATCAATAACCAAATAACAAAACCTGAATTAGAACAAAAATACAAAAAGCAATGGCAAGCACAGTTTGAGACAAGGCTACAAGCTGGCCGATTGATTCAGCCACTTTTTGGCAAAACACGAGCCACTTCTTTGTTTTTGAATACAATGAATACACTACCATTTTTTGCCAAAAAACTGATTGATTTTACGCACGGTGAGGTGTTTTAAGAATAATATTCGTGTAAATTGGTAAATTCGTGGCAAAATACAAACAACATGACCTTCCTCGAAAAATCAGCCCAGTACGTGTTTGACAAAGCGGGCGACACAACTCAGTTAGAAAACGTATGCGTGGTTTTGCCTACTCGCCGTGCTGTATATTTCTTCAAAAGAGCATTGGCCCAATGTGCCAATAAGCCATTTTTGGCACCCGAAGTGATAGCTATCGACGACTTAGTGTCGAGCCGCTGTGGGCTACAAATTGCCGACAACGTCAGTCTGTTGTTTGAACTGTATGATGTTTTCAAGAAAGTAGATGAAAAAATAACCTTCGATAAGTTCTTGCAGTGGGCTTCGGTGCTGCTCAAAGATTTTGATAATATCGACCTCTACGAAATCGAAGCCGATTATGTGTTTGGGTACATTACCGAGGCCAAATCGTTGGAACGCTGGCGGGTGGACTGGCCCAAAAACCGAGTATCGACCGATAGCCCTGCTGTGCAGAGTCAGTTTTTGTTGTTTAGTAATTTACTCAAAGTTTATACCCTTTTTCAAGAACAATTACTCTCCCAAAACCGAGCCTATCGTGGCCTGGCCTACCGTACTCTGTCCGAAAACGTAGAAAAAATATTGTTGGGAATAAGTCCAGAGAAGCCTATCAATGGTCAGGAATCTAAAAAAATACATCATACATCAGACACCATACATCAAACATCGTTCTACTACTTCGTTGGTTTCAATGCTCTTAGTACGGCCGAAGAAAATATCTTCAAGAAACTAATCAAAGCCAAACGTGCTGAGTGTTTGTGGGACACCGATAATTATTATATGTCTGACAATCAGAACATTGAAGGTGGCGAACTACTACGAAAATACAAAGCCGCAGGCTGGGCTGGCGACTGGAAATGGTCGGAGGACTATTTGATGAACAACCCCAAAGAGATTCATACCTACGCCGTACCTAATGCCAGTATGCAGGCCAAAGTAGCGGGCGATATTTACAGCGACTGGCTACATAGCGGCAAAGGCGGCAACGACGACCGCCCAGTGGCCATCGTATTGGCCGACGAAAACCTGCTCGTACCAATGCTCTACGCTCTCGACGACGACGTGCAAGACCTCAACGTTACGATGGGATTGGCGTTGAAAAACTCGTTGCTTTTTACCTTGATTGATTCTTTGTTTGAGTTGCAGTTTACCATTGCCGAGTTTAAGTCCAAAGAAGGAAAAGAATTTAAGATTCCGAAATTTAACCACCGAACGATTCAAAAAGTATTGAATCACCCGTTTATTAGGCGGTACGAGTATTTGGCTTTACAGCAAGAAGATGCCACACAACAGAGTATTATCCAGAAAACGATTAGGCACATTCAGCAAAACAATTTAGTATATTTAGATTCCAAACAAATGCTTGAACTGGGCGACAATCACCCACTGTTTCAAGTACTTTTTGTGCGTTGGCTTAACAATCCGCAGCAGATTATTAGTACGCTTTATCAGTTAATTGACTTATTGAGAGGTGTTTACAAAGACACTCAAAACGCAATCGAAACCGAATACCTGTACCTATTTTATACGCTACTGAAACAACTCGAAACGACGCTTTCGACCGAACACGTTGAAAAACTAAATCTCAAAACTTTCAAATCGTTTTTGTATGAGCTGATTCGCAATACCCGTATTCCGTTCAATGGTGAGCCGCTGAGTGCCTTGCAGGTGATGGGTATGCTCGAAACCCGAACGCTGGACTTTGACCGAGTCATTATTTTGTCAATGAATGAGGGCGTGTTGCCGAGTAGTAAACGTCAAAATTCGTTGATTCCATGGGATATTGCCCGTGAAGTAGGTCTGCCGATTTATGCCGACCAAGATGCCGTGATGTCGTATCATTTTTACAGACTTTTGCAACGTGCCGAAGACATCAGGCTCATTCATGTAACCGACCCCAATACCTACAATGGCGGAGAAGAAAGTCGTTTTTTGATGCAGATTGAGCATGAATTAGTATTAAATCCAAAGGCAAAAATAAACCTGACGAAACATACTGTACTGTTTCAGGCAGAAATTGCCGAAAAAATTGAGCCAAACCATTCGACCGATTGGGAGATTCCTAAAAGTGAAGAAACGTTACAGTTTATAAAAACACAACTACAAACCCGTGGACTATATGCAACCCATTGGGGGCAATATTTAAAGTGTTCGTTGCAATATTATTTTAACAGAATAGCCAAAATATCGGAAGACGAAGACGTAGAAGAACGCATGAACGCCGCCGAGTTTGGCTCGTGGATTCATAATGTATTAGAACAGATTGATATATTGTACCTCATGGACGGATTGGCCGTAAGTAAAGCGCAAATCAAGGAAGTACTACGGCAGGAGTTCGACAAGCAATTTAGGGGCTATGAAGCCGATGCAGGAATCAATCACCTGATTTATGAAACTGCCGAGCAAACAGTACTGGCTTTTCTGAAAGCCCAAACCGACCGCAACGACGGCCTGCAAGTGTTGGCAACAGAGCAAAACTTAGAAACGCAAATCAACGTTCTGCTTGACGGTGAAGATATTGCTGTAAAAATCGCTGGAAAAATAGACCGTGTAGAACTCGTCGGCAACTTGATACGAGTAGCCGACTATAAAACAGGAAAGGTGGACGTACTTAAATTTAAGCCCGAAAACTTGGAAAGCCTAATGCTCGAAAGCGGCAAAGCCGACGACGAAAAAGTACGGCAGTTGTGGCTTTATCAGTATTTGGTACTAAAAAAAATGCAGCAAGAAAGTGGCCTCAAACTACGTGAACAAACTTATCATTCTGACCAATATGACGTTACGGCAGGTTTTTATTCGCTTCGTAATATTGGTAAAGGCTTTATTACCAATCCTTTGACTTTTGGGTCAAATCTATCTGCCGATGACTATATTTCTAAGTCCGAAGAGTATATTGGGCGGTTTGTTACTGAAAAACTACTAAACCCCAACGAACCATTTACCAAAACAACCGACACAAATACTTGTAAATATTGTGATTTTAAGGATATTTGTGGGAGATGAAAGCCTCCCCTATATTTATCTGGGGGCAAATCAAAATAGAATAAATTGCCACTGGCGGAAGCCAGTGGAACAAGGGCAAGAAAATTTGGAAAGAATTTAACAAAACCATAGCTTTACATATTACAAACATTTTTCAAAATGCCATTTATCAAGGTTTATATTCATTTTGTGTGGAGTACTAAAAACAGAGTACCTTTTTTGGCTACAAAAGAAATGCGTCAAAAGATGTGGCAACATATCAGAGAGAACGCCCGTAAAAAAAATATTTTTGTTGATTTTATAAATGGCTATTCCGACCATTGCCACTGTTTAGTGTCGCTCGACAATAACCAAACAATTAAAGAAGTGATGCAGTTGATCAAAGGCGAATCATCATACTGGATAAACAGACAAGAGTTCTTTAATAACAATTCAGATTTATGTTTTGAAAAATTTGAATGGCAAGAGGAGTATTTCGCCGTTTCTGTCTCAGAATCCATGATTGAAAGAACCAGAAATTATATCAAAAATCAAGAAAAACACCACGTTAAAAAAACATTTGAGCAAGAATACAATGAGTTGATTAGTCGATATGGATTTCAAAGATTTGATGATATACCTCCTCCCCCAGATTTATCTGGGGGCAAATCAAAATCTGGGGGTAAACCAAAATAATAAAACAAGTGAATTGCCACTGGCTTCTGAATTGCCGCTGGCTTAAGCCAGTGGAATAAGTGCAATGAAACCATCAACCCACAGCTTCCCCCAGATAAATCTGGGGGCAAATCAAAATCTGGGGGCAAATCAAAATAGAATAAATTTCCACTGGCTTCTGAATTGCCACTGGCTTAAGCCAGTGGGGCAAAAACAATAAACCCAATCAACATGAAAACAACAAACAAACTCATCGCTGTCGCCGCTATCGTTTTGATGGCCGTGGCCTGCAACAAACCCAAAGAAACAACCAATCCACCCAAAATGCAAGCAGACTTTTCAGCGGCACCTGTTGCCACCAAAAAACCACAGACTTTCAACAACCATGGCTACAAGCGTGTGGACGATTATTTTTGGCTTAAAGACAAAACCAATCCTGACGTAATTGCCTACCTCAAAGCCGAAAACGCCTACACAGATACGGTCATGGCCAGCACCAAAGACCTGCAAGCCAAATTGTTTGAAGAAATGAAAGGCCGTATCAAAGAAGACGATGCCTCTGTACCAACGCTCAACAATGGCTACTATTATTATTCAAAAGTAGAAAAAGGAAAACAATACGGTGTGTCGTGCCGCAAGAAAGGCAGCGTAGATGCACCCGAAGAAATAGTTTTTGACCAAAACAAACTCGCCGAAGGCACAAAAGCCTTTATTTGGGGCGGTTACGATACCTCAGACGATAACACCATTGCGGCTTACGTCAGTAACAAAACAGGCTCGTATGCAGAATATGAATTGCGGTTTAAAGACCTTAAAACAGGTAAAGACTTACCAGATGTAATCTCAAAAATGTCTGGAAATATGACTTGGGCGGCTGACAACAAGACTGTTTTTTATGGTGTACCCAATGCAGCCTTGCGTTCTTATCGTATTTATAAGCATACATTGGGCCAACCAAAAGATGAGTTGGTGTATGAAGAAAAAGATGAAATGTTTAATGCGTATGTGGGTCGGTCGAAGACCAAAAAAATGATTATGATTGGTGTTTCGAGTTTTACAAGTTCTGAAACACGGTTTATTCCAGCCGACCAGCCCACTGCCAAATTTCAACTATTCTTGCCTCGTCAAAAAGATATTCAGTATGGCGTTGATGACTATACCGACCGCTATTTTATAACTTGGAAAGACCCACAAAGCAAAAATCAGAAAATATACGAAGCACCCAAAACTGATTTTATAGACAAATCTAAATGGAAAGAAATCATAGCCCACGACCCCAAAGCCAAAATCGAGGGCGTTGATGTGTTTGAGAAATTTATGGTCGTAACCAAACGTGTCAATGGTCTGATGCAGATGAACGTCCGTGAAATAGCCAATGGCCAGACCAAAACTGTTAATTTTCCAGAGCCTGTTTATACGGCCTATACCAACGGCACGCCCGAGTTTAAGTCAAATACATTTCGGTATTCTTACACCTCGCTCAACCGCCCCACTACGACTTACGACTATGACATGACGACCAATACGAGTATTAAGTTGAAAGAGCGTGAAGTACCAAGTGGTTTTAAACCAGACGATTATGAAGTAAAACGCCTGTGGGCCACAGCCAAAGACGGTGTAAAAGTACCGATGGCGATTGTCTATAAAAAAGGAATGGATTTAGACGGCTCAAACCCTACTTTCTTGTATTCGTATGGCTCGTATGGCAGTTCGTCTGATGCTTATTTTAATTCCAATATTTTTAGCTTGGTGGACAGAGGTTTTGTTTATGCCATTGCCCAGATTAGGGGTGGCTCAGACTTGGGCGAAGAGTGGTACGAAGACGGCAAACTACAAAAGAAAATGAACACCTTTACCGATTTTATTGCCTGTGCCGAGCATTTGGTCAAAGAAAAATATACATCGGCCCAGCACCTCGCCATCAACGGCGGTAGCGCAGGAGGCTTGCTGATGGGTGCAGTCGTAAACCTACGCCCCGATTTGTTTAAAGTCGTAGTGGCCGAAGTACCTTTTGTCGATGTCATCAATACCATGCTCGACAGCAGCCTGCCACTCACAACCCAAGAATATGAGCAATGGGGCAACCCCAACGTCAAGGCCGACTACGACTACATGATGACCTACTCGCCTTACGACAATATCAAAGCCAAAGACTACCCGCATATATTAGCCACGGGTGGCCTCAACGACTCGCAAGTAGGCTACCACGAACCAACCAAGTGGGTAGCCAAACTTAGAGCCATGAAAACCGATAAGAATATTACGCTCTTGAAAATAAATATGGAGTCGGGCCACGGCGGAGCAACAGGCCGCTACGAGAGCCTCAAAGACGATGCCTTTAATTTTGCTTTTATATTGGACAGATTGGGAATGAATAAATAAAGGTAACAATGGTACTAAATCCAGAAATAGAAAACCTTGCCGTAGAGTTCAAACACCGACTGATTGAACTCTACGGCAGTCGGTTCAATAAACTCATCTTGTTTGGGTCTTATGCCCGTGGCGATTTCAGAGAAGACTCTGACGTTGATTTTATGGTTGTGCTGAACGATGAAAAAGTGGCTGGCGGGCGGGAGGTGGGTTATTTAAGCCCGTCTGTTAGTAAATTGTCGCTCAGGTATAGCAAGTTAATTTCGATATTGCCAACAAGCTGGTTTAGATTTACTGATTCCAAGTTGCCTTTTTATCAAGAAGTGCGTAAAGATGCCATCGAAATATGAACGCAGATGTAAAAAAAATTCTACAAAAAGCACTGGATTGCCTAAGCGATACAGAGTATTTACTTTCTGATAATCGTCTGGAGGCTGCTTGCAATAGGGCTTACTATGCTATTTTTGATGCAATTCAAGCAATTTTAGTAAATGAAAATATTGCCACAAAAAGCCATCAAGGAGTGCATACGAAGTTTCGGGAAATGTTTTTAAAAACTAATATTCTACCCCCCGAACTCAATGATATCCTGAGTGATAGCTTCAATATGAGACAAGGCAGCGACTATGACAGCGATTTTGAAATTAGCAAAGAAGACGTAAAACGGATTCTTGATGAGGCTACATTTTTTGTCAATACAGTACAAACTTATCTAACAAATGTGTCTTCATTGTAGTTAAGCGTCAAACTATTTTACATAAAAACACAATAGTAGCAACTCAATTATCGTTAATCAGAAAAGTTTGGCAAAATTATTGTTACCAGCTACAATAGTTGTAAATTTGCGACACTTTTATATAGTATATCAAGCATAAACCATAAATAAAAACGAATAATGGTCAATTTCAGTTTAAAAGCCCTTACCATTGCACTCACCTGTGCGGTTGTTGTGAGTGCTTGTAGCTCAAAAAAACGCCCCAATAGCTTCAACCCAGGCAAGTCGAGTGCCAAAACAGATTTGGGGTACAGCGGTGGAAAAACCAAAAAAGGCAAAAAAGGTGCAAAAGATACCAAAGAAACAGGTTTTGTGGTATTGCCATACAAAAATCAAGTCAAAGGGCCTGACTTAGTGTATATCGAAGGTGGGCGTTTTACGATGGGCGCATTGGAAGAAGACGTAATGAACACCCGAGATAACCGTGAGCGTACGGTTAGTATTCAGTCGTTTTTTATGGACGAAACCGAAGTAGCCAACCTGCACTACCTCGAATATCTGCATGGTATTCAGACAGACTCGTCGGCTGAGGTATATGCCAAGGCATTGCCCGATACCAATGTTTGGTTCGACCCATTGTCGTACAATGACCCTTATGTAACACAATATTTACGCCACCCAGGGTTTAGGTTATATCCTGTTGTGGGTGTGTCGTGGATTCAGGCCAATGACTACTCGCTCTGGCGCACAAACGCCGTAAACCGTAACTTAGCCATGAAAGCCGGTAAAGCCGATAAGTCTCGAACAGTAAGCAGCAAAAAAGGCAAGAAAGGTGCAGAAACAGACGCAACAATGGCTGGTAGTGAATATCGCCCCTCTGTCGAAAGTGGATTTGTACTACCCAACTACCGTCTGCCATCTGAGGCCGAGTGGGAGTATGCGGCTAAGGCTATGATAGGAACGCAATATGTAGATGAAAACCAAATCAATCAGCGGATTTATCCATGGGACGGTTCTTCGTTGCGCGCGCCTCGTGGCCGCAAGCAAGGCAACATGCTTGCCAACTTCAAACGTGGCCGTGGCGACTATGCGGGTATTGCAGGTAAGTCGAACGATAACGCAATTATGACAGGTGAAATATACGAATACCCAGCCAACGATTTTGGTCTCTACAACATGGCCGGAAACGTAAACGAATGGGTGTATGACGTATATCGGCCATTGTCGTATATGGACATGAAAGACCTCAACCCCATGCGCCGGGACGGCTACGGTGACGAAGAAAAACGATATGACACCAAAAACAGCAACTCTGTAATAAACAATAACTTACGAGTATATAAAGGTGGCTCATGGGCTGACGTAGCCTACTGGCTCGCACCCGGTACTCGTCGCTATTTAGACCAAGACTCAGCTACGGCCATGATTGGTTTTAGATGTGCTATGGTTGCAACAGGTAAACAAGGTAAAGGCAGAGGCAAGTAAAATACATAACGTAGTATCTCTAAGTAAATATACGACAACAAAAGAGCCGCAAGTTTTGCGGCTCTTTTGTTGCTTGTTGGTTAAACAAAACACCAACGTTTATAAAGTTCAAAATCCGTATAAACGTTGGTATCGAAAAAAAATGTAATTTTGGGCGATAAGTAGTTGCTTAAAGATAAACAGCGTTTTAATTTATTTTAAGTACATATCTAAAAGTAATATGGCATTTTTATTTTGATAACTTGCTGATTATCAGTATTGTATTTAACTCACGACACAAGACTACATACTCACAACTACTTAAATGTCTGATTATTAACCAACTGCACTGTTTTTCGTTATTCATTTTTCGTTTTTCACTATTCACTACCCATGAAAACCGCAATCATCAAATACAACGCTGGCAACATTCAGTCGGTCATGTATGCACTCGACCGCATTGGTGCAGATTATGTTTGGACAGACGACCCCGACACCATCAAAGCAGCAGACAAGGTAATATTCCCAGGCGTAGGTGAGGCCAGTACGGCCATGAAATACCTGCGTGAGCGCAAACTTGATATACTCATCAAAGACCTCAAACAGCCCGTATTGGGTACTTGTGTAGGTATGCAGCTATTGTGCCGCCACTCCCAAGAAAACGATACCGAGGCTATTGGCGTTTTTGACGTAGCCGTACAACGATTTGCCCAAACCCCCAACCTAAAAGTACCACACACAGGCTGGAATACGATTTTTGACTATAAAAGCCCACTCACCAAAGGCATCGCCAACAACGCTTTTGTGTATTTTGTACATAGCTACGCCGCCCCCGTTTGCCCCTATACCGTTGCCACCTGCGACTACGTTGCGCCATTTAGTGCCATGCTGCACCACAACAATTTTTACGCCGCCCAGTTTCATACCGAAATAAGCGGCGACGTAGGGCAACAGATTTTAGTAAATTTTTTGGGGTTGTGATTTAGCACTTATGTTTACAATATTTAATAAACTCACATTCGTATGGTTTGTTGCAATGTTCTCCCATTGTAATATTAGGCTCATTTCTATTCAGTACCTGTTTGTATTCTTCAACCTTGTTTTTAACAACTTCTATTTGTTTTTCTAAATCAATGGTAAGGTCTATGATTTTCCAATTCTGTTCAGAATCTTCAGTTCTCAGAACTAAGTTAAATGATTTTAACTTAGTTCCAAATCGTTTTTTGCAAACGAAATACTGAAGCGATAAGTCATTAAATATGGTGTCATTTATTTTGGTGTTGAGTTTTACTTCATAAATATCAACAAGTCCGTCGTCATTTTTAATTAACACATCGCACATTACAAGCACTTTGTCTTCAATAATTGTCGCTTCATAAAGCGTTGTCTTATTTGAAATATTTAGCAAGTATTTGGTGTATGAATTGAAGTATGCAAAATTTCCAACAACTTCTTTGATATTTACCCCATTAGGAAATTCATTATTTCTGAAATTATCTTCAAAAGAATGTCCTTGGTTAAATAATAGCTGTTTCTCTTGGCTGATTGGTGTCCTTTCTTGTTTTTTGTACTTGTCCAAAAATAGATACTTTACGCACTGTTTGCCTTTAATAAACGAGCTTTTTGTCAATGCCCAAGTATCAAAATTTAAGACAGAATGACCCCGATTTATTTTATTTGAAAGTTCATTTATTTTCTCGGCAAGTCCGCTTGCCATCAGGATAGGTGCCGTTTTGTCGCCTTGATAGGCTCTAAGTCGGCTAAGTACTTTTGAGTAATTTTCACGAGCGCATTTATAGTCGCCCAGTTCATTTGCCAAATCGCCCAACCTAATTGCGTTAGTGTCTATGTAGTCGGTATATTGGCTCATTGTGTTTTTTGGTTGGTGTTGTAATTTTATGGATTTGTTAAAAATAGTTCTACGATTTCTAATAATTCTTTGATTTCTGGTATTGTTACAAATCCTTTATCCCCACCGTGACCAGCCTTTGTATTTCTTAAATAGTTTAGTTTTCCCCAATTTTGAAGGTAAGCATTATTTTTATTGAATTTGAAAATAAGAGCGAATGATATTTGTGATAGTGAAGACCAATTTTTGTCATTTATTTCTGTTCCTACTTCAAAATAATCGTACTTTTCTATTCCCTTCTTTATAAATTTCAACTGCCATTCTTTCGTATTTCCATTAATTACTAATACGTTTGAATTCACATAGGCATTTCCACTATTATAGTCAAACCTAAAATTTTCATGTTGCCCAACATAATCTTCCAAAATTTGAAAATAAGTCAAATAAGCCAAGTTCAAATATTTAAGGTCATTTGCTGATTTTTTTAATAATTCAAAGGCAATTTCTAAGGATGCCTCTGAGCGTTCATAAAAAGATTTATAATAAATACTTCTGTTAGGTTTATCTACATTTATAAAATCATTACATTTTTTGCTAATATCAAATATTTTTCTCAGATAATTTAATTTCAAGCATTTGCGAACCTCATTCTGAAAGTTGGAATAGTTTTCTTTTGAAAAATTCAATGGAAAATTATATTCAGGAGATTCTTTAATGTAATAGCCATCTGCACCTTGTTCTAAATCTAATAGTGCTTTTAAATTCCATGCTTTGTTTGATGCTGTAAAGATTATTACTTGGTTTCCTTTGTTAATTTCTTTGATTTTTTTTAAAATTTTTGTTCCAGAAAAATCTCTGGGTTCTATTACGCCTTCTTCATCAATTCCATTAAGCCTTAAATCTATGAGGTATAAATCATATTCTTCATTTTCAATAATAGTTTTTGAATTGGAACTAAACCCATCAAAATCTTTTATTTTTTCCGAAATAGTATCAAATTTAGTATTATTTTTAAACACTTTTTCTAACACATTTTGCCAGCCTTTTTCTGCTTCATCATCAATTAGCAATATTTTATAGCCCTTTGAATCTATCGTAATTGATTTATTAAACTGCTCTAAATCAATTAGTTGTTTTTGTGGCTTATTAAGTTTTGAATAATCAAAATTGAGGGCAGATACATACTTGAAGTATAACTTTTTCTGTGTGTCAAGTAATTCTCTATTTGAATCAAGGACTTTCGTATTTGCTACTTTATCAAGAATTAAAGCACCCCATTGATTCGCAATAGAATGCCGTCCAATAGTTTCATCAGGCTGAATCGATATTTGTTTTAAGAAAGAAACCTTAAAATCGTCAGGTGTTAATGGTTCAACTTTTTCAATTGCTTTACCAATAATTTCGATAGATTTAAGTTGTTCAAATCTACATCCTTTGGTTGCTAAAATATGACCATATATCCCAGCGTCTCTGAGAATTGTACCAAGGCTTTCGGTAGAGATAAATAATATAGAGCATAATCTTTTTTCCCACAATTTTTCAGTTAGCCTAATATGTAGAGCTAAACGAAACATAGTAGTAGTATCAGCTTTCTTTACTGTGATGATGAGAGCATTAAAATCTAAATGAAAAAAATTAGTTTCAACGAAATCATGTATTTCATTATCAGTAGAAATAATCGGCATTTCTATTTTGGCAAAATCCAATTCATTCAAGATGACATCATCATTTTTGCCAACCGTATATATTTTCATCATATTCATTAAAACTTTCTACAATTTGTGAAATGTTATCAATGAATTTAGAGATCGTTATAGGATTGTCCTCTAAATCATTAATAAAACTATCAAAGTCACTTCCAAGATTTGATAAGCTAAAATACTGTCTAAAAATAGATAATTGGACATAATTAGGCTTAAACAACTCTGAAAACGAATATTTTATTAGAGATTCAATCAAAATTTTTGAATACCTACTTATTTCAGTAGCTTTATACCTCTTTCCAAGTGCAATAATTCGTAATTCTATGAAGCCTGTTTTTTTATAATAATCCATAAAATCATAAAGCCGTTCATAAAATAAATTCTTCTTTATTTGGTGGACACAATTAGGATTCAACTCATAATTATACGTGTCTGGCGTACTCTCGGCCATACGATTACTAAACATCACCAAAGGAATTTTTGAACCAAAATCAGAAATATCATTTATTATTATTTCTACATTGCTGGTTGAGTTTTCAATAAACTCTCCATTGCTATCAACATCATCGGTTGTTTTATGTAGCAATATACATTTAGCATCTTGTAAGAAAGACAAATTGGCATCTTTCTGTATTTTTTCTATTGAAAACAATAAACCCTTAAAGTAGTTGTCATCAACAAAATGAATTCCCATGACCTCTCTTCTTTTATCCGCTTTATTATCATCTATTAAAAATATCATTTATAATAAAAAGTTAAAATATGTGTAAATCCATCTAATGAAATATCTTTATCTAAATCATCAATGCTTATTTTTCCTGTTTCTTGAAGAATGTTAATTCTTACAGGTTGGTTATCCCAGTTTGTTTCAATAGACCAGTTACAATATCCCCTTAGTTTTCTTGATATATCACCAAGTTCCCCTTTTTCTTCTTTTCTAATCTCATCTACAAATTCATCTAATGGTTTTGTAGGGAATGAATTATGGTGGCATATTTTGATTATTCGTTCAAAATAATCGCCGTCAGTTTTTCTAAGATAGCTAATGGTAATTTTATTATTATGAATAATTCTTTTTTTTATACCATCAAATATTAGTTTGATTGATTCTTTAAAGTTATCAACATGAGTATAAAAATCAGCCTTATCACAATCTACTATGTTTAAGTCGATTTGATTAAATTCTTCGTTAAACTTATCTTTTATAACCTCATTTAAAATTGAGGTTAATTGAGGCGATTCTATCCTTGTATAATTTCTGAACTGCTCAATTATCTGCTCAAATACTGGATTTCTTTTTAGATGTTTTTTATGCTTTTTAGACCATTCAATCCATTCTATTTTTGACCAACCGTCTGTTTGTTTATTTCCCCAATTTGGGTCATCTGAGAAAGCAAATTGGTTAATTATTGACCATAGAGATTGAGGAATAGTTAGACTTTTTGAATATTTATTAAAAACAGATTTCGTTTTCGATAAAAAAATATCTATCTCAAAATCACCGCCCTCGTCAAAATCATGGGTTAAATATTTCAAGCCAGTTGGTAAATTAAAAAGACTCATAAACTCGGCTACATCTTTGGGTTTATGTTCTTTTTCTTTAAAATTTTTAGTAGTTTTTTTTGTATCTCTTGTGTCCGTAGTTCTACTGTTAGTGTCTATGCCCTTTGCCTCAATCTGAGTTTGAATCTCAACTATACCATCATTATTTTTATTAACAGCACTCAATATGTTTTTAACATCATTTTTTATTTCGCTAAGTTGTTTTAGACTTTCCGTTTCGATGTTGCTAATTTGTTTTGCCGCCATCTCAAACGCCATCTCTTTCAGCGATATATCCATGCGCTTATCTGCCAATAAATCTACTATAAAATCAATTTTAGTCTTTTGCATCGTTGTTTAAAGTTGAATAATATAACTCCATGGCTTTTTCTATACTTTCGTTTTCCCAAACGGCTAATATATCGCTCATTGTAATATTATTCAAATCTACGTTCAATATTTTAGTATCCAACCTCTTATAATCCCCAATATATTTCACCACCAAAGCATCGTCTTTGCCTCTTACCATACTCATAAACTGTAATTTCCCCCAAAGTACGTTTTTCAAATTGGGAGTGCCTTTTTTTACGTGGCCTTTGGCTGGTATATACACCTCCAAAAAACGTTGTTCTGCCACCTCGTAGCCTTTTTTATCCCAGTTATAAAGCATGGCTCGTATTTCGCCCATGTAGCGTTTGGTTACATTTACTTTTTCGTTTACAATCAGCCCCGTTACTTCTTGGCGGTAGCCCAAGCCTTGTAAGCGTGTTTTCTTTTTGTTAATAGCAAAATACTGTTCTTTGATGATTCGTTCTAACTCAGTTTTAAATTTCTGATTGAATACATCTTTATTAGCCGAAAACGTAATGTCGTCGGCATAGCGTGTAAAACGGCAGTTGGCCGACTTAGCCAAGCCATTCAGCCGCCTGTCAAGTTGCTGGCAAACGATATTAGACAACACAGGCGACGTAGGCGAGCCTTGTGGCAGCCGCCCGTCTTTACAGCACAGGCGGGCTATCAAAAAAGCCAGTTTTTCTCTTTCGACAGAGTTCAACAAAAATGGCTCTAATTTCAAAACAGCCTTGACTCTGTGTAGCTCTATGCTCGGGAAGAAGTTTTCTAAGTCTATATTCAAAACGTAATTTTTGTTTACGTGTGCCTTGGCGTTATCAACGATGCTTTTGTGCGGCACAAAACCCGTAACGTAACTTTTGGGTTCGTAAATAGCCCCCAATATAACATTTAAAGTACGCTGTATGAGCTTCAGATGCTTGATTGGGGCGGTGATTGTACGCTCGCCACCGCTTTTCTTTTTTATCGTAAACTCTTTATAGACTTTGTCTGCCGATAGCTGCGAATTGGCATAATATGTAACGGTTTTGAGTTCGATAGGCTTTGTTTTGGCCTTTGGTTTGTCGGCGTTGTCGTCTGTTGGATACAAACATTGACCACAAACATAGTTCATCAAATCAACCAAATCGCCAGCATTTTGTAGTTTGGCAAAACGGTCTTTTATCTCTTGATTGATTTGTTCTTCTTTGCTTGCTATCATAAATTTTAAAAAAAGACACCCACGTATTCTTTATGTACGACCATAATAAATTCATAAATTCATAATATTAAAAACCCCAACGTCTTTATGTTTCTAAATACTTAGATGGATTTAATATATGATTTACGAAAATCGTCCCAATGGACTAACATTGATTCCTAACCGAAGTATAGGCAACAAGACGAATCGCCTTGCAAAGTTCAATATGTTGTGGGTGTCTTTAAGGTTTTTAATGGTTTAAATTTGGGTAAATTAGTTTGTATATTTAATTTTTTGCTGAGAAAAGAGCAATTACTTCAATATATTTCTAAAAGCCCATAGTTTTCTGACAGATAAAAGTTTTCTATTTCGGTTATTTGCATATTTCCAGATAGCCATATCTGGTGCAGGCATAGCTAATCCCGAACGACTTACATGAAGACTATCGGAGAACAAATGACTTAATTTTTTGACAATTCGATATGAAATATTACCGTGCTGTCGGGTGTTTCCACCCGACAGACTTTTATGGCCTATCCGACAGCGAGCGCAAACTCTTTGAGCGTATGCTGGCCGACAAAGACTAAGAAATAGCTTTTTTACGTGGCTTTCTTTAGCTGCTGTCGGGTGGAAACACCCCACAGCACAGCTATAGCACTTTCATCAAGCTGTAACCAAAATTTTGATATTTTCTTCTCTGTGTGCCGAATAAGCCAATGCCGCCAAAATATCGGCTTTGGTAAGGCTGGGAAAATCGACTACTATTTCTTCATGAGTCATATCGTTTGATAGCCAACCCAAAATATCCCATACTGTTATCCTCGTTCCTTTTATACAAGGTTTACCAAATCTAATTCCCGAATCAATGCTTATTCGTTCTTGCCAGTTTTGCATAGTTTCTATTTTTTTTCAAATATACAATTTTTAATTGTAGCTTGGTTATCGCCATGTCAGTACTTGTTTTCTGGCTCGGGTTATGGCTGTGTAGGCGTATCTGTGGTCGTTTTCTCTAAACCACGGGTGCATAATCACCTCGTCCCACTCGCCACCTTGTGCTTTGTGGCAAGTCAGGGCGTGGCCGTAGCGCAGGTGCAATGCTCCCACAAATTCGTCGTTCCAAGGGCGAGGATTACCCCTAAAAATAGGGTTGTGTCTCATGCGGTCGGCTATAAGGTTGCGGTATGCTTCGGCTGCTATACTGCCATTTTCGGCAGTCAGCGTATCGACCATCACTTGGTGTGTAATGGTATAAGTTTCATTCCAATAATCAGTAAGTTGTAGCGTAACTTTTCTAAAATTCAGGTTGGCTACTTTGGTCGCTTCGTGTATGGCCGTTACGATGGCCATGTCGCCGTTTACGATTTGGTGTTGCTCAATTATGGTATTTTTGGTAATCATTACCAAGTCGCCGATGGCCAACGTACCTTTTAGCCCCAACTTGTTACGAACGTAGTTATTGAACCAATTTACGTTTTTGTGGTTGCTCGCAATCATCACAATACGGTCGAGTTGGGCTGGGTCGTAGCTGCTGCAATAATGGTCTAAGGCTGCCCACACACTCCCAAGTGCAGGCAGGGGGAGTTTACCCAATGCCGCCCCATTCTCGTAACGCTCACGAATGTCGGTAGCGACACGCAACACCTCCGAACCCTCGTCTTGGCGTTTTACTTCGGTGAGTTCGGCTTCTTGCACGTCGAGACGGTGGGTATTGCGTAGGTAGCCGGCATCTAAGCCCACCGACTCGCCCTTGATGGGTTTGAGCTGGTAACTATCGCCAATAAAAACGATTTTGCTACTGGCATTACAGCCTTTCACAAAACGCAGTAGGTCGTGTAGGAGCGAGTTGGGTGTACAAAACAGTTCGTCGTCGTCGTTTTGGTCGCTCAACATCGAGGCTTCGTCCACCACAAAAATACTATACGGCCCAGCCACAATCTCACGCAAACGCATATAGACCCGCTCGTCAATTACCTTCTCGCCCTCTTTTTGAACGAGTAGGAGCGGTACATACAGCGTATGGTGCAGCGTGTGTGCCAAGGTCTGCGTTTTGTGGCTCAACACTTTGGCCGCACGGCCTGTGGGGGCAGCCAAAACAGTACAAACTTTTTGCTCGCCCAAGTAGTCCACCACGGCTTTGACCAACGACGTTTTGCCTGTACCAGCCGCTCCTTTTAGCACAAAAGCATCGGCGGTGCAGTCTTTATCCAAAAACTCAGACAACCGATACAAGGCTTGGGCTTGTTGATGGGTAGGCTCAAAAGGCACAAAGTCAAAAATAGTAGTCGTAGCGGTTTCTGTCATACTGGTTTTTGGCTCTTGGTTTGTTTAGCCGATGCAAAATAATTACCTTTGACGGCAAGATTAGTTCCGTCATCAAAAATAAATTACGAAATGGATAAAAACAGATTGGACAGAATTTTTGTAATTCACCAAAAACTACGCACTACACAGGGTTATACGGCCCAAGAACTGATAGCGGCCATTGCCCTAAAAACAGACCAACACATATCAGACCGTACTTTGCGAAACGATATACAAGATTTGCGAGTGATGGGCGCAGAGATTCCGCCACGACGAAAAATGTATCGGTACAGTGAGCCATTTTCAATTTTTGGAATGCTTGACGATAGTTATTATGGTTCGCTCAACGAAGCCTTGGGCTTGTTGCGGCAAATAGCCAAAAATAAAGAATTTGTAGGATTAGAAGATATTTTACTTCGTTTGGAGCAGCGAATTTCGGTAACAGATGCCGAGCAAAGTAGTTTTATTGATTTTGAAAATGTAGAACTGAAAGGTAAAGTACACCTGCCAAAAATTCACCAATATATTCTCAAAAAACAGTTTATGAGAATTGACTACAAGCCGTTTGGCGGTAACACATATCAGCGGCACTTTTTTCCTGTATTGCTCAAAGAATACAACAATCGATGGTTTTTGATAGGCTGGGAAAACGGCAAACAAGTTCCTCAAAATTTGGCTATTGACAGAATCGAAGCCCTACGTGAAACGGCAGAAGACTTTGGCTACGACAAAAAATTTGATGTAAAGCAATTATTTACAGACATGATTGGCGTAACGCTCCAAGGGCAACTCGAAACGGTTAAACTACGTTTTTCTGAAAATAGATTTCCGTTTGTCGAAACAAAAAAAATACATATTTCGCAGCAAACAGAAAGCAATGGTACGGTCTCAATTAAGGTCTATACCAATCGTGAACTGATTGCCAAGATTCTTGAATTTGGCGATGATGTTGAAGTGCTTGAACCCGCTGCGCTCAGAGAAACAATAAAGACGATTTTGAGCAATGCCCAATCACGCTATTAACAACACCAGACCGTCAGATTTTACAAAATGCCCTACACAACTGCCCCAATTTTAGAATATCAGCAGCCTCGTGCCAAGCACTGACGATGATTCGGGTACTGGGTTTGTCGGTGGCTTTGGGGTAGGCAAAGCTATAAATCAAGACGTTGTTTTGTATCATAAACGTATATAAATCGTCTCGTTCAGTATAAAAAACGGGGTAGTTGTTAGTGTAATTAAACAAATCTAAATCAGATACATGACTGATAAACAGCTCAATGTTTTTGGATAATTTACGTTGTGCTTCTTCGTACAATTCATCAGCGTTGAGGTAGGCGTGTAGGTGGTCGGGGCCAATGGGCGAACAACCAGCAAAATAAGTACTCGACCGAATGGACTTAGTCGTTTGACTGTCGGACAGTATCACTCCGCCAGCTACGCCCATGGCTTTGGCCAAAGAAGCTGTTACGATAAGTCTTAGATTTGGTTTTTGGGCTATTTGTCGAAAAATCCCTGAGCCATTTAGCCCCGTTACACCCAGCCCGTGCGAGTCATCAATGACGATGATAATACTCTGATTATCGGGCAAATTATTCAAAAAACTAAAATCGTATAACTCCCCCCGCAAGGCATCAACTGAATTGGTAACGATAGCTATTTTGGGTTTATGTTCTGGTTTAATATTTGTAGCCCAAGTCTCAAAGTTCATTTTGGGTATGTCAATAACTGGCAAATGCCACACCGCAGGGTGAACGTCGGGCGAATAGACAAACTCATAGCCCTCAACCATCAACTGCCTCACAACGGCCTGCCCAGCCAACATTCCCGACGACAGCGTAAGTGCGGCCTCTGTACCAGCCCAAGCGGCAAGTTTGGTTTCGGCTTGCTCATAAACGGCCAACTGCACATTGCCATTACGAGAGCTACCATAAACCGACCCGTATTCAGCCTGGCCTTGCCCAATAAGCCGCTTAAAAGCCTCATTTTGAGATAGTCCCAAATAGGCTGTTCCACTAAAAAACAACATTTCTTGACCGTCTATCCAAACTGTACGGTTGGGTAACTGACTGACTTTGTGAAAATTAAACTGTGTTTGCAACTCTTTATCGTTTGTATGCGTCATTACTATTGAAAATAAAACACAAATATAAGCTATGAAAAAAATATTCGTTATCGTCTCCTTTTTAGTTTGTACAGTTGCCTCTGCGCAGGATACTAAATTAAAGTCAGGTTTTGGCTTATCTGTCAGGTCGGGAGTGAGTTATTTTAGTTACGGCTCAAATTTTGGCAATCATAATTATACATCTGACAAACCCGCTTTTGTACTTGGCGCAAGTCTATTTCACGAAAAACAAATGAGTAATAACGTTATTTTTCGTACACAATTATCGTATCTGGAACGTGGCGAAAGAAGTGAATGGTGGGGAAGGGGTATTATAGCATCAATGGAAGGTACAATAAAACAAACCGATAGATACGCCTCACTCGATATGTCTCTAAAACGACTATTTGGCAAAAGTAAAGTACGGCCTTATCTGCAAGCTGGCGTAAGAACCGATGTATATCTAAACACAAAAACAAAGTACATGCGTCTTGAAGATTCACAATATAGCACATCGTCATATTCTACCACCGAAAAAAACAAAAACTATCGCCCTGTCAATCTAAGTGGTTTTGTTGGTATTGGGCTTTCGGCCAAACGCTGGGACGTTGGTTTGGAGTACAACAGCAGCTTTTTTAGAGTCAATAAACAAGTAGCTTATCATAGTGGGATCGGTATCCAAAATTTCAGAACGCTAAATTTGCAAGTAAGTTATCGGTTTTGAAAATAAGTAATTGTATCCGTTTTTCGTTACTCACTTTTCACTGTTCACTACTTATCTGACCCTCAAAAACTCCACGTATTGCGGTTGATGTCGTAAGACTCAAACGAAATCTTGAAACCATTGCGAAGCCCAAAGTCGTTTGACTGTGCCACAACATAATAACAACCCAAACGCAGGCGGTCTCGACCAATTTTAAAAACACGGTTTAGCCCAAAATATACTTCCGAATATTGGTACTTGCGCTCTGGCACATAAAGCAAGCCAGCACCTACCATTTCTCTGATTTTAGTACGATTCAAGAGTGGTATTTTGCTCGTAAAATACCCATTGAACTGATGCACAAAATGAGACTCAAAATACCAATCAAAAACAGGAAACGTTTTGGGAATAAGCTGATAGGCGAGCATTGCAGGAGCAAAAATATAGGGGTCGCCACCTCGAATATATTTATAGTCCATGACCGCCAAACGGGTTGTGTCCAAAAACGTGCCACCACTGATTTTATATTCAGATGTACCAAAGACACCCACATTAAAAGTCTGCTTTGCGCTCGCCGTAAGTTGCGTATAAACGTTGTTGTTTTGGCCAGCCATTGGCCACGCTCGCTCAAGGTCTATTCTAAAAGTGGGGTATTTTGACCCCAATATTATTTTTTCGTTGGGTTCTCTCAAATACAACTGCCGAGGAGTATATTCGATTCCGAAACTGGTTTTATAAACATAACTCGTCGGAAAAAGACGAGCGGAGTTGTTAGGAAAAAGTCTATCGCCAGATTCTGAAAACTTAAAATCAGACAAATCGCTTCTGATTTCATAAAAAGCATTAACGTTAGTATAAAAACCATTGAAATACTCAGTACGGTGGGTTACAGAAACAAACTTGTTTTGATAAAAATTGTCTCTTCTAACAATATCGGCAATGGTGGCGGCACCATTTATGACATTAAAACCAGAACCAATAGACAGATTTATACTTGATTGTTTGACTGGATTATAAAAATAATTGAGCCGCATTTGCCCTTTCAAGTCTTGATTTCTGAACCCGTACGTCAGGTTTGTATTAAGGCTAATCTGTTTACGGTTTTCAAAGCGTTTATAAAAACCAAATCCATACCTCATGCGCCAACCGCCAATTACGAGTGGGTCAAAGAGAGAGATGATTGGTTCAAAAAACCAAGTCGTTTTCTGAACCCGATTGATGTACCCCATGCCCAAATATGCTATTTTGGCAAGCGTAAGCCTATTGTAAACTTTATCGACCGAATCTAAATAAACCTTAGAATTTTGTAAGATTTCGAGCCGTTCTTTTTCTTTTATCACCAACTGCTCGTCTTTGGTAAGGGGGTGTGGCCTGATGCTTTGCCAAAAAGTAGAGTCTCGTTTGTAGGCATTGTCGGTTGTGAGGCCCACTTCATCTCCAAAAAACCGTTTGGGCAACAACAAATCAAACTCATAGCCCGACTGTATCACTTCGGTCGTACCAATTTTTTTTGTGTCCCCTTCTTTTATTTTCCAATTATAAACAGTTTTGGCCACTATCCAGCGGTTTTCGATATTTACAAATTCTTGCTTAAATGCAAATTCATCATACCGCAGTAGTCCTCTTTTGGTTAGCTTCAAGTCCACGCTGCGGAGTGTCCAGCTATCTTCCAGTATTTCTATTGTACCTTCATAAAGTGCATTGCCAGCCTCTCGAGGTATGACCTTAATTTGATAAATTTTATCTTGACCTTCAAAATAATATTTGAGCAACTGAAATTTATAACTCAAAAAAGTCAGGTCGCTCAATGGCGATGTTATTTCGTTATCGCCTATTTTGGCTATTTTTTGGTGGTTGCGGTACAAGTCAAATTCACCATCGGTAACAGACTTAAAAAACAATGTGCCTTGGTCTCCTATTTTTTTGACAGCCTCACGCTCTTCTTTTTGTTGGCCTGTGTTGCTCTGGTGGCGTACCAACTGACACTCAAAAATATTTAAGTTAGGAATACTATCTTTTTTAGATTTTGGTATAATTGCAGTTTTAAGTGCATCTTCGGGATCTGGCGGCAGGTCTTCGTCTTTCTTTTTTACAATTTTTGATTCTATTTTTTCAATACTTTTAATATATACTTTGGCCTTATAATTTTGGTATTGGTTCAATATCGCCGCTTTGTTTTCGATTACTTTTTTTATGACTTCATAAGAATAATCTCGCTTTTTGATTTTGATTACTACTTCTTCAAGTTGTTTTTGGTCAATTTTCAAGAATATATTTTTTGCTACATCTTTGTCGGCCACTACCTCAAAGACTTCTGTTTGATAGCCCATCGCCGATACCGAAATACGGTTTAACCCTTCCAACAACTTGATTTCATATTTGCCTTGCTGGTCGCTGATTGTGCCTGTGTTACCATTGACAAACCGTATGGCCGCACCAACAACAGGCTCGTTGCTTTGAGAATAAACGTAGCCTCTGAGTTTATAAAAATCTTGACAGAACACCGTCAAAGACAATAAGAGTAAGCCGAAGAGTAATAAATAAGTTTTCAAGAAGCTATCGTTTTTGTGTTGTAGAAACAGAGATATTTCCACAACATAAAAACGGTTTGAGAGCCTGTTTTATTACGTTTTTTAGTTTGTGGCCACAAAGTTTTTGACTTTTAGTTTAACTTCCACAGGTACACTTTCGTTGTGCAGACGGTCGAGAGCTGTAACGACATAAGTGTAGCTTTTGTTTTTTTGTGCGGTGCGGTCGGTAGTTGTAGTACCTGAATAACAAAAAGTCAAAAAATGACGAGGGTCGTCAAGGTCGATAGCCTCGTTGTCTTCAAATCTATAAACGGCATAATAACGAGCCTTATCGCCATCTTTGGCTGCTGGTGCGGCTGTCCAAGTGAGCGTTATGTTTTGAGGTCGGTCTGTTATTGTAAGATTTTGAGGTGCAAGCGGAGGCACATTATCTTTCCAAGCCATTGTAGGCGGCAAAGCTGGATACCGATAAAAGTTAGCTTTGAGCGAGTCTGTTAGCCCTAATTTATTGTTTATCAGAGATTTAGAACTAAAAAAAACAGAACCATTCACACCCAACTGCTTTCTCAAAAATCGCATTTGGTTTGGCAATTCCGACACATCGCCCCATGCACGGTCGTTTTGTTTTGGGTCAGCAACTCGGTATGCGCCCTGCCCAATATACAGATGTCGCCCGTTTCGATTGTCCGTCCACCAATTTGTTAAGACTTTGAAAGGTACTTTGTCAAACTGCGTACTAAAATATATCTGCGGCATCATGTAGTCAATCCAGCCTGCTTTTGTCCATTTTTTGGTGTCAGCATACAGATTATCATACGACGTTTGGCCTGCTTGTGTATCTGAGCCAGTTGGGTCGTCTTTTTTATTGCGCCATACTCCAAACGGGCTTATTCCAAACTTAACGTAAGGTTTTGTGGCTACAATGCCATCAGCTATTTGTTTAATCAGTACATCAATATTATTGCGCCGCCAGTTGTTTTTATCAAACTGCTGACCATACTTTTTGTATGCCTCATCGTCTTTTAGTATTTGGCCCGTTACGGTGTACGGATAAAAATAGTCATCAAAATGAACGCCATCAACATCATAATTTCGGACAATGTTCAGCGTTGTTTCGGCGATATAGTCTCGTACTTCGGGCAGGCCAAAATTAAATAATTTATAGCTATCGTAGTTCAAAACCCATTCAGGGTATAGCTTCCCAACATTGGTGGTGGCAAAGGTTTTGGACGATTTATTGGCTATTCGGTTCAAGTTCAACCATGCGTGAAACTCAATACCTCTGTTGTGGCACTCTTCAATCATAAACTCCGTTGGGTCGTAGTAAGGCTCTGGTGCTTTGCCCTGTTTGCCAGTAAGCCATTCTGACCAAGGCTCTGTACCTTTGCCATAAAAAGCATCGGCGGCAGCCCGAATTTGGACAAAAACCGCATTGATACCTGTTTTTTTATGGGCTTCGATGAGTGTAATAAACTCCTGACGTTGCTGGTCGGGGCTGAGATTTCGGTTACTGGGCCAATCAATGTTTTCGACAGTTGCAATCCAGACCGCTCTTAGCTCTCGCTTCGGAGGTATATTTTGACTATTGCGTTTGAGTTTTGACGTTGTTTTACAGTTGATTAACACCATAGCCAAAAAGACCACAATCAAATGAGATATTACAGAGTTGGTTTTCAATTTTTTTAGGGTTTTGGTGGTAAGTAATGAAGCAAATATAAATATTTTTGTTCTTCTACAATTCACATAAAAATTTGGTTATTGTTTATGCAAAATCTTTACGCTACTTGATGAAGCGCAAGCAAAGTTAATTTATTAACGCCATAGATACAACTTGTCAACAGGCCGCCCCGCTGGGGCTTTACTATTTAATTACTCATTTTAACTACCGACAGTACACACCTACGGTGTTATTTTTTGGTTATAGAATGTGAGTAAATTAAAATATTTTTGGTCAATACATAAACGAGATTACGGTATTGAATATACAAATGGGCAGGTTTCTGACTATTTTTTCAGAATGGTTTTGTCAATTACTGAGCTATTGAGTGTACCCGCTCAACCAGAATGATTTATTACTAATCTCTCGAATCGCAAGGGCGCCCCCGCACCTACCCACTGATTAACACCAGATACGATAACAAAAAAGCCCCAGCAAATGCTGAGGCTTTGGCTCTCGAAGCTGGACTCGAATCGCAAGGGCGACCCCGCACCTACCCACTGATTAACACCAGATACGATAACAAAAAAGCCCCAGCAAATGCTGAGGCTTTGGCTCTCGAAGCTGGACTCGAACCAGCGACCCTCTGATTAACAGTCAGATGCTCTAACCAACTGAGCTATTCAAGAATATTTATTTACTACTTTTTTATTAACAGTCAGATGCTCTAAACAAGCGAAGTGTCGCACCACGGCAAACGCTTTGTGAGCTATTCAAGAATATTTATTTGTAAAATCGCTATCTTTTTTACGAGTGCAAAATTAGTTATTTTAGGTATTTTATGCAAATTTTTTTACGTTTTTTTTTAATAATTCTAAAAAAATATAGACAGTACTATTCAAAACAAAGCGAAGCCGCTCCCAATAA
>JAYWHT010000098.1:0-2506 GCA_043777595.1 Spirosomataceae bacterium | reverse complement strand
CAGGTCAAGTGAGCGACTCTTGGTATTATATCGAGAGCGGCCTGATGCACGTCTATAACGAAGGCGACGAAGGCCCTGAAACTACCTGGCTTGTGGCCGAGGGCAAGTTTATAGCCTCGGCAGAGAGTTTTTTTGGGCAGCAACCCTCCCTCGAAACCATCAAAACCCTCGAAAACTGCGTTTGTTATAGCCTCAAATATGCCGATTTGAGATACCTACAACAGAAATTTATTGAAATATCACGGTTGAGCCTACAACTAATGGAAAGACAGATAGTCGAGTCCAACCAGCGCATCAGGCTTGTGGCTACGCACCCTGCTTCCAAGCGCTACGAACTGTTTTGTAAACACCACTCACACCTGTTGGGCAGAGTAAAAATAGACTACCTCGCTTCTTATTTGGGGCTATCTCGTGCTACTTTTTTGGCCGAACAAAAGAAAGTATATAAGAATCAGAAAAATAGTCTGAAATCAGACTCAAAATAGTCTGATTTTAGACTCCTATTGTACTTTTTTTAGCTTTATCTTTGCAACAAGCAAGCCCTGAACAAGTTTGGACACCGAACGGGGCTTGTGGGTCTGATAATTTTCACCAAAAATGTACTAAAAAGGAGGTATTTATGGACAAACACAAAAGATAAAATCTGTTTTGATGTGTAGAGAATATGTCAAAGTAGGAATAAAAAGCCGTTATTTTAATTTTTTGATTCACTTAAATTTCAGAAAAAAAAATGAAAAAGTCAAACAGTTTTATTCTCAAGATGCTGGTCATTATATTGGTCCCTATTTTATTGACACAATGTAATGATAGTGTACAACTTGCACCAGAGAGCTTAACCATGAATTTAGTTATAGACAGCTTATCAGTAACACTAAAACAAGCTGAAAAAATTGCTAATTTAGAACTTAATGGTAAGCCGATGGTAAATATTGCTTCAAATCTTCGTGTCGGAGCAGACACTACTAACAAAAATAGGGTTATAACTGACTCTAAAACGTATAGAGACAAAAAAGACAATAGTGCTGCTTTTCACGTAATCAATTACCATAAAATTGATACTAAAACTAATAAAAAGCAAGATGCTGGCTTTGTTATTGTTTCTGCTGATAGACGATTAGTACCTATTTTGGCCAGTTCCGAAACCAATAGTTTTAGTATCGACAGTATTCCACAAGGTGTTGATATTTGGGTCGAAATGGTTTTGAGTGAACTTAGTAAGGCAAAAGCAAAACTAAAAACACCCAAGCCTGATGTAGAATATCTTTGGAAAGAGTACGAAGCAAAGCAAAAAAATGGTAGAGTTAGCACGCCCTATCCTGTATGTCCACCAGGTAGTTATACCAATACGGGTATTTTAATAGCAACAGAATGGGATCAAGGCCAAACTTATAATCTAATGTGTCCTAACATTGGGTGTGGGCCATGTGGCAATGCTTATACGGGCTGTGGGCCAACTGCCATAGCACAGGTATGGAATTATTACCAAAAGCCTAGTTTTTATTATAGTCCAGGTGGCGTGACCTACTACGATTACCCGTTGCCAGTAACTCGCACAGGATATTATTGCGACTATTATTCAACACCAATAAAAGACAGGCACATGGCTACACTGCTCAAAGAAGCAGGAACGGCTGCTCAGACCAATTATAATTATTGGGGTTCCTGTTCTTCCTTGACTTGGCGAGATAAAGTCAGACAAGCATTTATTTATTTTGGCTACTCTAACCCTGGGCAACGAGGCGGTCTAATCAGCAACTTAACATCTATAAATTCAGAATTACTCAATGGTAAGCCAGTTATACTTGACGGTAATACAAGTTTTAATCTCTCTGATTGGCATATTTGGGTAATGGACGGCTACGAATCCTATATTTGGTTTAATCAAACCTATACTCCACCATATATTTGTAGTAGCGGCAGCTATGCCAGATATCACCTTAATTGGGGCTGGGGTGGTAGAGCTAACGGTTGGTATATATTAAATAATTTTCAAGGCTTGAATGGGGATGTCTACGATTATGCACTAAATGCCACATTTGGTATGAGACCTTAAACATAAAAAATATGAAAAAGCTAACGACATTTATGGTCTTAATATATTTGCTAATAAGTTGTGATACGAAAAACATGCAATTTAAAGGTGTATTCGCTGGTGAGTTTGTTGCCAATAAAGAAGTGAATATCACAACTAATCAATCTAAATTGATAGAACAGCGGCTGGTTATTAATGATAGTCTTTTCTTGTACTCAAAAAACAAAACTATCATTTTAACAAATATCAGCACAACATATACTAATGCTAAGGAGGGTAAACAAATCATAAGAGGTCATAATCTTGATGCTGGAGGCTATATGTCGATTCGATTAGTTAATGTTGATTGGTGGGACAATCCAGATAGCAGGACTGTCAAAACAAGTGTTTTGATGGCAGGTGAGTATGATGCAAAAGCAGATACGATTGATGTTTATTACACTCAAATCAGATGACCACACATTTCACCGTAGC
>JAYWHT010000097.1:0-32456 GCA_043777595.1 Spirosomataceae bacterium | reverse complement strand
GTAACGATCACCCCATTTATTATTGATCCTTCCTCTAGTGTCTATATATCTGTCCGGTGTTCGCCGCAGGATACCGGACTGATTACCGGAAATCTGATTTTTGAATCAAATGCAGGTATTATCAACTACCCGATGCAGGTAACCGCGATTGGTTCGCCGGTATTAACAGTTATACCTGCAGCGTTGGATGTACATGTGTCCTGTAATGATTCAACAACCGTTTCCGTGGTTTTGAGTAATACCGGATTGGGCGACCTGAGTATCAGCAATACGCATAGCCCCGTAAACGTATTGGTGATGAATGCTACCAGCTATAATTGGCAGGTAGGTTACAATATCGCCAACTGGATATCAGAGGTCAGTTCCGGCGTCAACTTTATGTATCTGGATAATTATTTGTCACAGGAAGCGCTGGATAATGTTTTTGCCGAGGCAGACATGGTGATTGTACCCGCACTTGGTGGCTTTGGCAGTTATTCCGCTGAACAAATCAGAACGGTATTACAAAAATTTACCGCTAAAGGCGGGACAGTATTAGTCAGCGGCACCCCTTATACGGATCACTTGCAGGAAGCCGGTTTATTTCAGCCAGACCAGAATGCGCCAAATTTTTCAGGACAGGTATTTAGTCCGGTCAATCCATCTCATCCGTTGGTTGAAAACATTAATTTCCAAAGTGATATTTCTTATGGCAGCATTTATGGACTGAATTTTCAGGATTCCGACTTTGTGACTGTCGTTTCTCAAGCCAGTTATAAAATCGTCGGTTACCGCCCTGTGGGCGCAGGCAAAGTGATTTATATGGCCCATGAATGTTACTCCGGCTACAATCAGGAACGCTTGCTGATTCAAAATGCTTTCCGCTGGTCGGCACGCCCCAAATGGCTATCTTACGAACTTCCGGACACGATCCCTGCGGGCGAAACAGCAGTGGCAACGTTTACATTCCGCTCGGCAGGGCTTTGGGCCGGCGACTACCAGACGCAGGTGAATTTCACGACCAACGACCTGGTTCATCCCACTGTTTCTGTTCCGGTGACCATGCACGTGATCGGTAATGCAGAAATTGCTTTACTCACGCCAGCCCTTCACTTTGGCGTGCTGCAGCAATTCACACAAAAATCGTACGAAGTTACCGTCAGGAACAATGGTTGTGATACCCTGTTTTTTAATAATTTCGTATTTACCAATCCGGATTTCAGTATAGGAAATGTTCCGCCCTATATTTTGCCCGGATCAGAAAAAAACTTACAGGTTATTTTTCAACCGCAGGGTTCAGGGAATTATCAGGATACGCTTACCATTCTGTCGAATGGCGGCAATACAACTGTGGATTTAGCTGCACTTGTTTTGGGTACTCCCGTGGTTGCTGTCAATCCCGGAACGATCACCACAGCATTGAATTGTGATGAAACAAAATCATCCACTGTAACCATTACAAATAGTGGTATTGGAGGGTTCAATTATTCGGCTACATATTCCGGCGCCACTAAAGTTGCGGTATTGAATTACAATGCAGTTTATGATCATGTCGAAAACCTGAAGGCACGAATAATGGCCCTGGACCCGGACTTACAAATGACCGAGATTACCGGCCCGGATGCGAATGCCTTAGCCGATTCGCTTAAAAATGTGGATATATTGGTTATTCCTTCCTTCCAGTATCAGGACCCTGCCGCATTTTCCGCGTTCAAAACCCCGGTACAAAATTTTATCAATAACGGCGGTACAGTGTTGATTGCCGGTGTTTTGGAACCCAGTCCATTAGAACAAATGGGATTAACCAGTGGGTTGGTGACTTATGACAATACCAATAATGGATTGTTGACCAATAAATTACCGACACATCCGCTGGTACTGGATGTGTCGGTCCCGGCCCAGGCGTCTACCAATCTGATTGGCTCCACCTTTTCCCCGTCTACCGGTTTCATACCAGTCCTGCAGGTTAAGATGAACAATCAGGTTACGAGGGATTTCCTTTCCTACAAAAGTGCCGGAGATGGTTTTGTGGTATGGTTTGGGTTCTCATTTGAATCTGCGTCAACAATATTTACAGATCAAATAACCAGCAATATTTTCCAATGGGCATACCAGCCTTTTGCACCAGGCGTGACAGTGACAGCCGGATCGACAGGCAATGTACCTGCTTCCGGCACACAATTGCTCCAGGTGGAGTTTGCCGGCAATAACCTTCCGGCAGGCACCTACCCAGGCCAGATCAGGCTTTACGGCAACGACCCGGTTCATAACCCGGTGATTATTCCAGTGACCATCAATGCCGGAAATGCGCCATGCGCCGCTTTTGCAACGGAACAGGAGAACTGCAATGGTGAGGTCACTTTTATTGATCAAACGATTAATCACCTGACTTCCTGGTATTGGGTATTTGGCGATGGTGCAGAATCATTTGTCAATAACCCATCCCATATCTATACTCAGACAGGCGAATATTCGGTCACTTTGGTGGGCTGTAACAGCGCAGGTTGTGATACGATCCACCAAACGGTCATTGTTGATAATTTGGGAGGTCCGGTAACGAGCACCTGCAATCCGGAACCGACTGGCCCTTGTTGTGGCGCCGGTATCCTGCAACTGCAATTAGCGGGAATCAACAATACCAGTGGTACTGCTGAAGCAGAGGGTTACAGAGACTTCTCCTGCGTGATCGGTACAGACCTTACAGTGGGTGAGCAATATGAAATTTTGATATTCACCGGCAGTCCATACAATGAGTATGTTTCTGTTTGGGTAGACTACAATAATAACGGCTCTTTTGCTGAAAATGAAAAAGCCTTTAATCATTTTGGGCATCAGACGCATGCCGGGTTTATCACAATACCCGCCAACGCAGTTAAAGATACCCAACTCCGGTTGAGGGCCGTCTCTGAAGTCGATTATGCACCAGAATCCTGCGGGACCCTCGTCAATGGTCAGGTGGAAGATTATTACGTGGTGATTAAAACAGCAACAAGCGGTACTCCGGAACCCGCTCAAACATTGAAAGCAGCGGTTTATCCAAATCCGACGGCCGATCAATCATGGCTGACCTTTACCAGCGATGCCGCTCAAACTGCCGAACTGACGATCACCAATCAGACCGGTCAAATTGTTAAAGCACAAACCTTAGGTATCAGCAGCGGAGCGCAAAAAATAGAACTTCCTCATCAGGATGCCGGCGTATATATGGTGCGTTTGCAAACCGGCGGTCAAAGTTATGTGACGAAGTGGATTTGTTTTTAATGGTGAGCGATGAGTGGTGAGTGATGAGTGATGAGTGATGAGTGATGAGTGAATATCGTTTTTCACTTCTCGTTTTTCACTATCCACTACCTCATACTTAATATACACCAATCTCGAATTGACTTCTTTGGTGATTACTTCTTCGTCAGAGAGCGTGGTTTTGGCTTGGGGGTCCCAGTTTACCATGCGGTGGCCACGATAAATATAGCCTTTGTTATAAAGGTCAATAAAAGTATCAATCACAGCATCGTGCATGACGGGTTCCATCGTAAAACGGGTACGTTCCCAGTCGCACGAGGCACCAAGTTTGCGGAGTTGTTGCAGTATAATGCCCCCGTATTTATGAGTCCATTCCCAAGCATATTCCAAAAACTGCTCACGTGTTAAATCCGCTTTTTTGATGCCCTTTTCTTTGAGCATAGCTACCACTTTGGCTTCGGTGGCTATTGAGGCGTGGTCTGTGCCTGGCACCCAGCACGCCTCACGGCCTTCCATGCGTGCCTTCCGAACGAGTATGTCCTGAATTGTATTATTGAGCATGTGGCCCATGTGCAACACTCCCGTAACGTTGGGCGGCGGAATGACCACCGTGTAAGGCTGCTTTTCTGGATTGGGCTTTGAGTTAAAATAGCGGTTCTGAATCCAATATTCATACCATTTGTCTTCTATTTCTCGTGGATTGTAGGTTTTTGAAATCATAAAATGAGGTAAATCAGCCCAAAAAGGCATTAAAATCTATGTGTCTATAAAAAATACTTTGTTTTGCCACACCACATTCGTCTATTGCAAAGTGGCCATCAGCTAATTCTTGAACGATAATTTTCTCAAACTCAGTTTTAAGTTTGAGTATATTTTGAGTTATTATTTCATGTGCCATAAAGAATGAATTAGCATCTGTAAACCCAGCAACATATAATTGAATTTTGCCAATAGATTCGAGTATTACCAACAACGGCAAAAGGTCATTGTTTTTACTTTCTGACATATTTTAGGTCTTTTTTTGCACGATAAAGAACGATTGGATCCGCAAATTTTTCTGGCACAATGTCAATACTTACTTTCAAAATACTTTTCAAAAGCTGTTTTAGTTTTTGACGAGTAGTAAAATCTAAATCTTGCTCCAGCAAAAAGTCAATATCGTTATAGGGTTCATTTCGGGCAAATGAGCCAAAAACGCCCAAGTGTGATAACCCAAAACGTTCAAAAATTTTTTTTTCTCTTAATACTATTTCAAGTTCTGGGAGTGTCATAAGTAGTGAATAGTGAAAAACGAATAACGAAAAATGTTGTAATTATTTAAAATAAATTAAAACATTGTTTATTTATAAGCAACTACTTAGTTGTTGGTATTTGAAATCATTTATTTTCTTGCTTTATTATTTGTTCAATTTGCGAAATTAGCATTGGAATTTTTTGCATGGCTAACTATAAACTAACAAATAATCAACACCCATATAATCATGAATAAGCTTATCTCTCATACCAGCCATTTGTCGCCACTCTATTGCTTGCCATCGATATTTAAAATCACCCCCTATTTTCTTAGTAGCTTCACCAATTATTTCTAAACTTCTTACAACCGCTCTTTTTTTTAGTTCGTCGTGCAGAAACGTATCTAAATCATCATTAATTGTTACCGAAACTATAAAGCGACATTCTTCCAGAATATGTGTTAAATAATCGATTTCAGAATACATATTCAACTGTTTTTAGAATTTTTGGGCCGATATACGGACTAAGTGAATTGATTGTAACGACCTCTACTTTTTTATCTGTAAATAAATCATCAAACAAAAAACAAAGATTTATAAAATTGTCGTAGTTGTACTCATCAGGCTGAAAATCAACCAATAAATCAATATCACTTTGCTCGGTTTGGGTATTTTTACAATATGAACCAAATAAGCCAACAGTCTTGACTCCCAAATCGGTTATTTGGGACTTTCTGTCATGGATACTATTTATTATAAAATTTTTTGTTAATCTCATAATCGTAGATTTTTGAAATCGTAATTATCAAAAACACTCAAAGCGATAAGCTGGCGTATAGGGGTGATGTGACGAATTTGCAATTTATATCAGTTATCCGCATATTTAACAAACAGTTCATCTTCAAATCCAAACACAGTCAAAGCCTGTTTTATTCGTTCAAATTTACCCATATTATCAAAATTCCCCTCCATAAAATAGGTATCGTTCAAAGGTACAGGTTGTCTTAATATAGTTTCATTTAGATTGTTGGTGATACTAATTTTAGTGCCAATATCAGATACAAAAAAAGTTTCTGGTTGTAAGTCAAATAGCTTTTTGAATACTTCAATATACAACTTTGCAACTTGATTAACATTTAACCTTTCACCAAAAAGAGCAGCATATTCCAATTTTTTATGTTTAGGTTCTTCCGCATCAAAGATATTTATTTCATTGTTTTTGGTTTCGGTTTCCATCCGAATATCTGGTATTTGCCAAATATCTAAAAACCGATTGGCAATGATTTCAAACCGTTTTTCTATTTCAAACTTATCCCATTTATCAATCATCGAAAGATATTTATTGAGCCACAAGCGGCTGTATTTGAAACCAGCATCTTCTAAATCTCGCTTTTCGACAAACGGCTTATTGCCCAGTTTGCCATTATTGCCCGAAAGTGTCAAATTACCAATCGTATTAAGGTATTTTTCTTTTATCAAATCGCACTCCTCTTTGCCTAATTCTGTAGTCCATCTCAAATCAGGGTTTTGCGGAAAAATATGCTCAATCGTTATGTCGGGATTATCTTTTATCAAAACAGGCTCTTTATTTTCAAAATTTTCGAGCCTCTCCAATAAATACGTTCTATTCTTGGGGTTAATGTTATAGACATCTTTGGTTCTGAAGGCTTCAATCACCTCGCCGCTGCGTGGAAAACGACTATTGCCAGGAAGTGCAAGGAACGCTTTTTGAATTGACCCTAAATAATTGTCTGGCTCTACCTTGTCATAAAAACTCATGAAAATTTTATTTCGACTTTCTGTACCAAACCCCAAAATAAATCTCCGCCAACTAAACGATTGTACCAGTTCTAACACATTTACGAATATGGTTTTGTCTATAACGGCATTACCAAAGTCTTCATACACTTTCATCAAAAAAGGATACGAAACATTGATTTCGAGCCTATTTATATATTCTAACTGCGTTCTAACTTCTCTATCACTTTCATTTTTTGGATTGGTGAGTTTGTTATAATATCGAGCCAATGATTTGACGTCAGACAACATATTTTCTAACTCATCAAGTGAAGATGTAGGGTATTTCGTCTTAAATTTTCTGTAAACATCACCTTTATTTGGAATTTCTTTGTTTTTGAGTGTCAGATAGTCTCTTATAAATTCTGAAACCAAACTTCTACTTGTTTGCTCGTCTTTAGCAAATTTTTCTATTGGCTCCCAAAAGTTTTTATAGATTTTGTTTTGCTCAAATGGTTTCAGTCCCATCAAAATATAGTTTCTAATCAAATCGGCTTGCGACAATTCCAATCCTGTTGAGTTTAGGCTTTCAAATATACGTTGTGCGTTGTCTTTTTGTCGGTCTAATGAAATATCTATAAATATCAATTTCGATAACCCTTTCTGTATCGTCTCAAAGTTTGCGGACGTGACAGACGACTTGAAATAATTGAAGTTTTCAACTATTTTAGAATAATTCTTAAACTCTTCTTGACTGTCATCGCTCAAAATATACCTCAATGCTTCCTTATTGTTTTCTGTTGGTTTTAGTTTTAGTTTTTCGGCCTCGGGTGCAAATTCATTGATAAGGTAAGTTTTGTATATTCTATTTGCAAGTTGCTTATTGTTAGTGCTTTTGGCTATTCTGTAAAGCGTAATATAAATAAGTGTTATAGTTGTGAGTCGTTGTTGTCCGTCAATAATTGTTAGCTCTGTAATGCCCGAAGTTGTATAAACGTCGTCGTGCATATAGACAATACTACCGATAAAATGAGCATTTATACGGTCATCGCCTCCTACTTCCAAAATATCATGTAACAGTTGTTTGCATTGTGTAAGTGTCCAGTCATAATTTCGTTGATAGACAGGAATCACAAACGTTGTTTCGTTAGTCGCTAAAAACTTATCTATTTTCGTTTCGTTTGCTTTCATTTATTTATTTATAATTCTAAACCTCAAAAAAATTATATTTCCAATTCACTAACAATTTTTTGTATCTGTAATTTAAGTGTTGGCAATTCTTTTTGTACCACACCCCATAAAATTTGAACACTTACCCCAAAATACTCATGCACAATCACATTTCTAAACCGTTTGATAGGCCGCCACTCTACATCTGTATACTTTTGTTTTAAATCATCAGAAATAGTAGCCGTGGCTTCCCCTATAATTTCGAGCTGGCGTTCAGTAGCCGAGCGATGTAATTTACTTCCAATAAAATTATCAAAATCTACTGACTCTAAGAATGACTCAATGCTATCTATGGCTTCCAAAACATGCAATAGCCGCTCTTTATCCCCTAAATTTGCTTTCATATATCAATAATTTATCCTTATCTATTGAGGGTTTTAGATATGGCGAAAGTCCATCTGTGGTTATCAAATCTATTTTTTTCTTTAAAATATCTTCCAAAGCATCGATGATTTTTATGTATTCTATCATACCAATTATCTTCGAGTTATCCAGCTCTACCAAAATATCAATATCACTATCATTGGTAAACTCTTCTCTGGCTACCGAACCAAACAAGTAGGCTCTTTTGATGGGCTTATTTTCCCAGAAGCCCGTCAGTTGTTTTTTTATTTTGTTGGCAGTATTCATTTTATTTTTAATTAACCCCCAAAGATAACAAAAAAAACCAACGGCTCGAAACCAACTTTTATAGCCAAAACGTAGTTAATTGAAAGTGAACTATTAACGATTCTAAAATTTGAAAACTGCTGCTGTAATTGGGGCTGGCGTTGCGGGTATCGCTGCCAGTATTAGGCTTGCCATAAAAGGCTACGATGTTACTGTTTTTGAGGCCAATGCCTACGCTGGCGGCAAACTATCGAGTTTTGAAGTCAGTGGCTATCGGTTCGATGCCGGCCCGTCGCTGTTTACTATGCCCGAGCTTGTCGAAGACCTGTTTAGGCTCGCTGACCGTAAGCCCGAAGACTATTTTGAGTACATCAAACTGCCCGAAACTTGTAGGTATTTTTGGGACGATGGCACAAATCTCACTGCGCACGCCAACCCCAACGACTTTGCCAACGAACTACAAACCAAACTCGGCGAACCCGCCCAAAACACCATCAATCACCTTAAAGACAGCGCAATAAAATATGACGTTACCCAAAAACTATTTCTGCATCGGTCGTTGCACAAATTGGGCACTTATTTCAACCGAGATGCGCTCAAAGGCTACGCCAATGCCCACAAACTCGAAGCCTTCAAGACCATGAACGCCGCCAACACCAAGCGTTTCAAGACACCAAAAGCCGTGCAGTTGTTCAATCGGTATGCTACCTACAACGGCTCTGACCCATACCAGACACCTGCCACGATGAACATCATTCCGCATTTGGAGTACAATATCGGTGCGTTTTTTCCAGTCAAAGGCATGGTTAGCATCACCGAAAGTTTATTGAAACTGGCACAAGACTTAGGCGTAAAATTTTTTTTTGAAACAAAAGTAACCGAAATCGTTTATAACAATTCAGAGGTTACAGGCTTGAAATTTAATGCAAATAACTCCGCCACTCAACAACTCAACAACTCATTCAATATCGTAGTCAGCAATATGGACGTAGTGAGTACTTTCAGAAAGCTATTGCCAACGGCCAAACAACCCGAGCGCATTTTGCGGCAGCCCAAATCGAGTTCGGCATTGATTTTTTATTGGGGAATCAAAAAACAATTTTCTAATTTAGGGCTTCATAATATTTTTTTTTCGGACAATTATCAGGGTGAGTTTGAGGCTATATTTACCCAAAAAACACTTTTTGACGACCCCACCGTTTATGTCAATATCACGTCCAAACACAAACCTGACGACGCACCCAATGACTGTGAAAACTGGTTTGTGATGGTCAATGCGCCCAACAATGACGGCCAAAACTGGGACGAACTCATAGCCAGCACCCGCCAAAATATTATAAAAAAACTAAGCAAAAACTTAGGTCAAGACATCAGCAAACTCATTGACTGTGAGGCCATTCTCGACCCACGAACGATAGAGTCTCGAACGTCCAGCTCGCAAGGGGCTTTGTATGGCAACAGTTCTAATAACCGCTTTGCGGCTTTTATGCGCCATGCCAATTTTTCGAGCCAGTTCCATAACTTATACTTTGTGGGTGGTAGCGTACACCCAGGCGGCGGCATTCCGCTGTGTTTGTTGTCGGCTAAGGTTGCTACTGATTTAATAAATGCGTAAAGGATTTGAAATGCGTAAATGCTTAAATATTGAAATGGCTTTTAAGGATTCAGTATTTTAACTATCGTTTTTTTTACCTTCAAATTATGGCCTTTTCGCATTTGAGCATTTTCGCCTTTAAACATTTTCACATTTAAGTATTTTCACATTTATCATAGTACCTTTGTCGTTTACTTTAAAAACTACTCAATGTCAAACGCCCCTTCCAAAACACCCCCACTTGCCTGGTTTTATCTTGTACTTATGGCCTTGGTCTGGGGTAGTTCTTTTATTTTGATGAAGAGAGCATCGGTCGTTTATAGCATCACCGAAGTAGGGGCAGGGCGGTTGTTTATAGCATCACTGTTTTTTGTGCCAATTATGCTCAAAACCAAAGGCCAAGTACCCAAAGACCGCCTCCCGTTTGTGTTTATTTCGGCTTTGATTGGTTTTGTGATTCCAGCATTTTTGTTTGCCATCGCCATCATGCACCTCAACAGCTCACTATCGGGTATGCTCAACTCACTAAGTCCGTTGTTTACGCTTTTGGTCGGTATTTTGTTTTTTAATATGCCCAAAAACAAATTTCAGATTGGTGGTATCGTCGTCGGTTTAGTGGGCGCACTATTACTTGTCTTTGCCAAAAACACAGGATCAGTTTTGTCCGAAAATACTTCTGAATATTCTTACGCATTTCTGATTTTGATTGCTACTGTTTTGTACGGTACCAATACCAATAATATCGTCCGAAATCTCAGCCAGTTACCTGCTTTGGCAGCTTCGGCTACTACTTTTCTGTTTATTGGCCCTATCACTTTTGTAATATTACTCACCACCGATTTTTTTTCTAAGGCCATCAATCCAAACTATGCCATCAATACCTTATATTTAGTTTTGCTTGGAGTGTTTGGCTCGGGTGTGGCGGCTATACTTTACAACAAAGTAGTTCAGATGGTATCGGGGCTTTTTGCGAGTTCGGTAACGTATCTTATTCCGATTGTGGCCATCGGATGGGGGATTTTTGACAAAGAAACGATTGGTTTTCAGCAATATATGGGTATGGCTGTGATATTGACAGGTATTTATTTGGTAAACAAAAAACAAAATGCTTAAGGTAACAATAAACGAAAAACGAACGATTGAGGTCGATAACTCGACAGAAAATTTGGTACTGAATGGCCAGCCTTTCGACTGGGACATTGTACCAGTTGGCGACAATCAGTATCATATTTTACATCAAAACAGGTCGTACAATGCTGAAATTTTGGAAGCCAACCGAGCCGAAAAAACCTTTAAAATCAAACTAAACGACAAACTGTATGACATTGCCGCCAAAGATAGGTTTGATATATTGCTCGACAAAATGGGCATCAACAACACCAGTAAGGCCAAAGTAAACAACATCAAAGCGCCCATGCCCGGCTTGATTTGGGAAATAAAGGTAGCGGTCGGAGATGTCGTCAAGGCGGGCGACATAGTACTGGTATTGGTGGCCATGAAAATGGAAAACGCCCTCAAATCGGCTGGGGAGGGCGTAGTCAAGACCATTAAAGTCGGTCAGGGCGATACCGTTGAAAAAAGTCAAATTTTGATTGAATTTGAATAAATACCACCAAAATATATTTTAATTTTTAAGGCAAAAATCCTTGACTCTTTTTTTTTCGTAACTAAGAGCATCATTGACAATAAAACCTTAAAAAACAATGCCAATTAAATCAAAACCATCTACTGCTTTGTTTCTAAGCATATCGGTATTTCTTGCAGTTACAAGTTGTAAAGAAACACCAGCAGACAGCATGACTCCCGCCCCCGTTCCGGTCCCAATGATTGTCAAACCCGATGTGTCTGTGTTTCTATTGGTTGATGGCAAGCAACTTGTCAAAATCAATGCAATGAGTTCTGAAACCTCAACAGACAAAATAGACATTAAGGGGCTTGGCACTGACGAAATGCTAACTGCTATTGATTTTAGACCAGCTACTGGCGAACTTTATGGCGTTACTAACCGAAGCGTAATTTATATCATTAACCAGACCACAGGGCAAGCTCGAATGGTGGCGGCGGCTTTTAGCCCTGCTGTTGATGGCTCTGCGGTAGGTCTCGACTTTAACCCAACCGTTGACAGAATCAGATTGGTAACAGACAAAGGTCAAAACCTACGTCTGCACCCCGAAACTGGTATGGTAGCGGCCACCGATGCCGCCATCAATGGTGCGGCAAGCCCAACGATTTCGGCGGTGGCTTATACCAACAACCAAGCAGGCGTAACCACAACAGTTATGTACGACCTCGACCCTGCCACAGACAAATTATACAAACAAGACCCACCCAACAACGGCACGCTGGTAGAAGTCGGTGCGTTTGGTATCAATGCTACTGCAATAGCTGGCTTTGATATTGCACCTGTTACAGACGTGGCATTGGCGGCGGCAATGGTTGGTGGCCAATGGGAACTGCACCAAGTAGAACTAAGTAGTGGCAAACTGACTAAACTCGGCAACTTGCCAGCAGGCAACATAACGGGCTTGGCTATTCCAACAGCCACAGTGGCGTATGCAGTCGATGAAGCCAATAATTTGCTTATATTCAACACCAGTAGTATTAGTTTTCCTATCTCAAAAGCCATTACAGGATTGCAAATTAGTGAGATGGTTTTGGGAATTGATATGCGCCCAAAAAACGGACAACTTTTTGCTCTCGGCAGCACAAGCCGACTTTATAGTATCAATACCGCCACTGGTGCGGCTACAGCTATTGGTACTACTCAATTTACGCCCAGACTGAGCGGTACAAGTTTTGGATTTGATTTTAACCCAACCGTGGACAGAATCAGGGTAGTGAGCAACACAGGCCAAAACCTGCGCCTGCACCCAGACCTCGGCACAGTGGCTGCTACCGATATGGCTATCAATCCCGGCACGCCTGCCGTTACGGCATCGGCATATACCAACAACTTTGCTGGTGCAACCACAACCATACTTTACAACATCGATTCAGGCACAGACAAACTTTACAAACAAGATCCACCCAACAACGGTACATTGGTCGAAGTTGGTGCGTTAGGTGTCAATGCCGATGCCGATAATGGGTTTGATATTACGAGCCGTAGCGGTGTGGGCTATGCAGTCTTGAAGGTGGGTACTGGCTCTGTGCTTTATAGTATCAATCTCAACAATGGCATGACGACCAAAATAATGGATTTTCCAGCTAACATCAGAGGATTGGCTTTTGGTATAGGTTTTTGAGTAATCAATCTGGTTAAAAATCAATAGATGTTTCGCTACAACGGCCAACTGTCAAGCAATTTGATAGTTGGCCGTTGTCGTTATTTTATAGTCAAAATATCACTAACTTTGCCGATTACTATTTTTATAAAATGACAATCATCGACCGTACCATTCCGCCTGCTTTTAAGACTATCGAAACCGTATATTTTCCAAAACTCAAACACGTTCAGTTAGACAACGGCCAGCCACTTTATGTTATCAATGTTGGCAGCCAGCCCATCGTTCGGCTCGAAGTAGTTTTTGATGCTGGAAGCTGGTACGAAAATACCCTTGGGGCGGCTTCTTTTTCGGTCAAGATGCTGTCTGAAAGTACCAAAAACTATACCTCAGCCCAAATCAGCGAGTATTTTGAGGGTATTGGTGCATTTACAGACTTAGGCCCAGGCCTTGACCGTGCCAATATCACAGTTTATGGTCTGGCCAAACATTTAGAGGCCATCTTGACGATGCTCAATGAGCTACTGAACGAGGCGACATTCCCAGAAAAAGAACTAAACGACCTCAAAAATATTTCTCTACAAGGGCTAAAAATCAACCTCAAAAAAAACGCTTTTATAGCCAATACTAAATTTAGAGAACAGCTTTTTGGACCGCTGCACCCTTACGGCAAGAGCCAAACCGAAGACACCATCGAAGCCATTGACACAGGCAAAGTACGGCAGTTTTATCAAGACCGAATCTCAAACCGCCCTTTTACCGTTTTTTTGTCGGGGCAAGTGTCTGATAATGAAATACTTTTGGTCAATAAACATTTGGGACAACAACAACCCGTGGTGTATAGTGGCTCCCAATTTGACCATAAAATTACACCCAATACCAATCACCTACACATCAACAAACCCGATGCTGTACAGACTTCTATCAGACTTGGGGGACATTTGTTTATGCGGCAGCACCCCGATTTTTATAAATTTATGGTAACAAACGAAGTGCTGGGTGGGTATTTTGGGTCGAGACTTGTAAAAAATATCAGAGAAGAAAAAGGGTTTACTTATGGGATTTCGTCTAATATGGCTCTGCTCAGAAATGCAGGCTATTGGGCGATTTCGACCGATGTAAAAAAAGAATTTGCCCAAGCCACACTCGATGAAATTCAGCATGAAATCAAACTTTTACAAACCGAATTAGTACCCGTAGATGAATTGCAAACTGTCCAAAACTTTATGGCGGGTGAGTTTGCTGGCTCACTCAATACCTCTTTTGAAATCGCCGACCGTGTCAGATTGATGGTTTTGGAAGGACTTGAACCTGATTTTTATGCCAATTATATCTCAAAAATAAGAACCGTGACCCCACAACAAGTACTCGAGACCGCAAAGCAATATCTCAATTTCGATGATTTGCAACAGACTCTGGTGGGGTAATATTAAATACGTAGTGCTTGTAAAATTAAATAGTATTGCGTGTTTGACCAATTTTATACTGACTTTTTCGTTAGTTTACTTACAATTCAAAAACTTAAAATAACAATGAAAACCAACCGACTTTTGTTTTTTTTGCCTTGCTTTGTTATACTTTCTTTAATACTCGATAGCTGCAAAACCGATACCGAGCTCAACCCCAAAAGCGTAGCCGAAATAATCAACGAAAACAAAGATTTGAGCATTGCGAGGGCGGCCATAAAATACGCAGGCTTAGATGATGCCCTCAAAACTAATCAGTTAGCCGTTTTTGCACCGAGCGATGCGGCCTTCAAAGCAGCGGGCTTTGTCGATGCCAATAGCGTTGTGAGCCAACCTGTTGATAAAGTAAGAGCATTGTTGTTTTATCATATTTTTGACCTAAAAGCCGCCAACTCTACCATCAAAGACGAAGACGGGCAAGAACTAAAAATGCTAAATGGGGCAGTGGCTTTTTTATCCAAAAACGGCAAGGGTGTATCAGTCAATGGTATTTCGGCAACCGTTACCGACTTGAAGGCTTCAAATGGGGCTGTACATATTTTGGACAAAGTCATTGTGCCACCCACCCAGACATTAGAAAGAATCATTAGGGCCAACCCCAATCTGTCTCTTTTCGTTGAAGCTCTAAACAGGGTATCTGCCCTAAATCCTACCATTGCGGCTTCGCTCAATTCTAATGCCAATATCTTAACGGTTTTTGCACCAACCAACGCCGCCTTTGAAACATTGGGCTATACAAGTCAGGGTATTCAGAGAGCAAACCCTACTGTGTTGTCAAGCATTTTGCTTTATCATATTGCACAGGGGCGGTATTTTTCTACTAATTTGACCTCAAACACACAATTTAAAGTTTCTGGTGGCAGCTATTCGTTGTTGGTTGTCAAGTCAGATGCAACGGGTTTGGTACTCAAAGGTGCAGCCAGCGCATCTAATACCAACGTGGTAGGTATCAATTTTATGGCTACCAACGGCGTACTTCACATTGTAGATAAAGTACTGTTGTTATGAGGCGGCAATTTTATTTTTATTGGCCAATCGATTGAAAACCAAAAGAGCAATCAGCAACAATGCCATTGGAATAAGTAAAAAATAAAACGCTTTGGCACCACCTACGTTCTCAAACAATATACCAATAATTCGTGAGCCAATCGTGCCACCCAATGCCGAAAAAACAGTAAGTAAGCCCGTCATGGCCGAATGTTTGGCTTTGGGCAACGAACTCAAAACTACCGAGTTGATAAGTGGATAAATGGGCGCAATAAACAAACCAATGAGCGGAAAAACAAAGGCAATGAGTGGGATATTTGAAAATGAGGTAACGGTCGGAATCTTTAAATCGAGGGTTTGAGGCAAAACAACGACCACAATCGCCATCGATATCACAATACAAACCGATAGCAATACAAGCCATGATATATGTTTGGTAAGCTGCCCTGCCGCAATACGACCAAACGCCAACGACACAGCCAAAATAGCCGCCATCTGCACCGACATAGTTTCAGAAAGTTTTAGTATTTTTTGGTTGAATGTCGGTAGCCATGACATAATGCCTTGCTCGGTCATAACAAACAAAAAAGCACAAAATATAAAAGCTATCACCATGGGCAGACTGACGAGTTTGAACATTCCAGCAAAATCTTCGCCTATGTTTGTCGTTGTCTTTGCTTCGGTTTCCTCCAAGGGTGTAAATAACAGCAAAACAAACGACATAGCTACCAACACCGCCAGCAGCAAATAGACCCGCAGCCAAGCATCGGCGTTGGTATCGCTATAAAAAGCAGGAAACAAAAAGTATGCCAGCGCAATGCCCATCATAAACACTCCCTCGACCGACGACATCAGCGAGTTATGCTCTTTGGCGTTGTTTGTAACCAAGCCAATAAGCGAATAAACCGACAGCTTGATAAATGCAAAACCAATACCCGTAAGCCCAAAAAGCACCAACGAGCTATTGAAACTATTACCAAAATACATAGCCAAACAACCACAAAACGCAACAGCCAAACCCAACAACATACCACGTTTGTAGCCCAAGCGTGGCAAAAACGACCCCAACAGAAACGACACACCCAAAATACTCATGTCTTTGGCCATTTCTAAATAAGCCGCACTTGCTTCGCCAACCATATAGCGATTGATGGCTTTTTGAATGATAATGCCCACACTATTGAGCAAGATGGCAAACACAAAATAATTGATGTAAAGTGAGAGTTTAATTTGCCAGTTTTTCATTGTGGTTTGGGTTTGGGGGCAATAATGGTTTTGTGTTATAGTTGAGACTAACTGATAGTCGAAAATTTAAAAAATAGTACCACCCCAGACAAAATCCTCGAACCCGCTGGCTGGTTTGTGCCTGCCAACGAGCTGGTAGTTGTCTATTGTTAGTAGCTTCGATCGTTCAGATAATACTCTTAGGTCGTGCTGGCTGGCCGTTTCTTTTACTTCAAAAGCCGCTTGTCTGTCCAATATAAAATCTATTTCAGTGCCTGCGCTTTGTTCAAAATATTGTAGTTTTCCCAAACGAGCCAACTGGTTGGCAATCGCATTTTCAAAGATAGCACCACTACTCACTTGCCCACAAATATTGAGAAGCCCTGTGTCAGAAAAATACAACTTTGGTTGCTTCGTAATTTCTTTGTCTATGCCGCCCGTAAAGGGCGTAATGGTACGAATAAAATAGGTATATTCGAGCAAATGCAGGTAATCTTTTATTTTATTTCGATTGAGGCCAACGAGGCTTGCTATTTTAGAATAATCTATTCGAGAACCAACCCGATTGCTCAACAACAATATCAATTTATATAAACTGTCGCTCACCGAAAAGTCCGATAACAGCTTGATGTCAAGCTCTATGTAGGCATTAAGAATGTCTTTAAGGTACTCAACTTTGTCTTTGGGGCTGCCGGCCAATACCACCTCTGGAAATCCTCCAAACTGTATAAACTCTTCATAATAGCCCTGCCAAAGGTCATAATAGGTAAACAAAAATTTCCGTTGGCGTTCGGGCTGTATGCGGCCTGAATCAATGTTTTTAAACTGTAAAAATTCTTCAAAATCTAAAGGCCACATCTCAAAGATTTGTTTACGGCCTGCCAAACTTTCGGCAAAATGATTTTTTAAATAAAACGAACTTGACCCCGTTACCAAAAATTTTATCTGGTAGCTATCGTACAAACTTTTGATGACGCTCACGCTGTTGGGAACTAACTGGATTTCGTCGAGGGCTACTACGGCGGGCTTACCCAGATCTAAGCCCAGCGACACAAGGCCACGTTCAATGTCGTTGTAGGAAGACCGATTGAACAAAGCCCGGTTTTCGACTCGTTCAAAGTCTAAATACAGTTTGTTGTTGTGTGCTGTTTGGCTAAGTAAATATTGCAAAGCCGTTGATTTGCCTACACGCCTCATGCCCGTAATGACCGTTACCTGTTTTTTGGGCAAATGGGCTATCAATTCCAAAAACAACTTTCGCTGGTACATAATTTCGTATAATTTGCATAAATATAATGCAAATTATACGAAATCTAAAAACTATCCTAATCTTCAGCCCATACTTTTGTGCCTTCGGTACAGTTTTTACACATTTCGATTTCAGACCGAGACCGTACCAACGACTTCCTAAAACTCTGATACGCCTTACCATACCATAAATCTCTAAATCGAGTCTGAGACACATCACCAAGTTGATAGTGAGCATCTTTGTCAAAGCAACAAGGCACAACTTTACCGTTCCAAGTGATAACGCACGAGTGCCACATTTTCCAGCAACTATCGTCCAATGCGTTTTTTATCTGATATGTACCGTCTGTTTTGGGGGCGTAGCGAGAATATTTATTGATGGTTGGCATCAGGTCATTTCCGTTTTGGTAGTCATATATTTGCGCTGTTTTTAGACCAACTTCGTCCACGCCGAGTTCTTTGGCCAACTTAAATACATCGTCAATCTGATGTTCGTTGGGGCGCACTACCAAAAACTGAAAAACTACGTGTGGCGTTTTCGATTTTAGTTCTTGTTTTGCTTTGATGATATTGCGAGTGCCCTCGAGTACTTTTTCTAACTTACCGCCTACTCTATATTGCTCATAAACGTCTTGCGTTGTGCCATCAATCGAAACTATAAGGCGGTCGAGGCCACTTTGTACTGTTTTGCGAGCCAGCGTTTCGTTCAGATAATGGGCGTTGGTCGAGGTAGCGGTATAGATTTTTTTTTGAGAGGCGTATTTGACTAAATCCAAAAAACGAGGGTGTAGATATGGCTCGCCTTGAAAATAAAAAATCAAATACAACAACGTGTCAGATAGTTCGTCAATCGTTTTTTTGAACAAATCATCGGGTAGCATACCAATTGGCCTTGTAAACGACCGCAACCCACTTGGACACTCGGGGCAGCGCAAGTTACACGAGGTCGTAGGCTCAAACGAAATACTTATCGGTAGCCCACGCTGAACAGCCCGCCCCGTAAACTTTGATTCGTAATAACTACTCAAAACCTTGACGGCGTTCCAGATTCGTTTGGGTGTGAGCTTAGACACAAAATTAAGGCCGTCGGTCAGGTTGTTGTTCATGAGTGGTGAATAATAAAGGGCGCAAAACGGATAACAAGAAACATTGTAGTTGATTAAGATTAGCCATTTCTTACAATTTTTCCAAAATCAGTGTAGTCTTATTGAAGTCGGCAGCGGCGTTGATTACTTTCTGAAAAGTATCATAAACCGACACTGGCAACTGTGTTTGCTGGTAAAACTCATCTACTGTTATCGTCAGTATGTCTTTCAGTAATTTATGACTTGACACAAAACCCATTTGCGGTTTGGTCTGCCCATCTGTGATGCTCCTATCAATGGTTTCGAGACCACCCGATATTTTATAGCCTGCCGGAATCTTGATTTTGAGTACTCGGTGATAGCTGTGGGCATTGCCCATATCGACAGGGTATTGGCGTGGCCCTTCGTTGTACATCTCAACCTGCGGCCCGATGAGTTCGCCTACCTTAAACAAATATTTTTTACCTGCACGCTCAACGATACTCTTCAACGCCACATCTGAGCCAATTACAAAGGGCTTATCAGCTTCGTTGGTCAATACGTTTGTATTCTTGAAAGTTACGTTACTATAAACGGCATCGGGTTTTAGTAGTTGTTTAAGATAAAAGTCTGTTAATTTTTTGCGGTCTTCTGCTGCCTTAGTAATGTAATAATAAACCCGTAATATAGCCATCTGGCCTGACATGCTACGCTCTATTCGTCCCTGAATCTGGTCAAAGGTTGTCGAAAACGTTACGTTAGCCGTCATGTCGTCACGGTTGGTGGCTGGTGTCGAAAAAGGCACAAACCGAATCTCCCCTTTGACTTCGCTCAGACCATTAGACATTTTTTTGGACTCAATAAACAACGCATTATTGCCTTCAAGATTTTGGTCAATTAGCCCATATCTACAAAACAAATTGGTAGGATCTAAATATTTTTTGGTTGTTGGGAAGTACAATAAATATTTATCTAAGCCACTCCAACATTCAAAATCCTTATCAATCGCCACCTTCGTGCGGTCGTTGCCTACCACTATTTCAAACGGTATTTTTAGAGCCTTCAAAGCCGAAGCATAAAACCTAACCACACCCGCCTCGGTTGCGTATTGGTTTTTGAGTACCTGCTCCGCTGATTCGGTCTGGGTGTCTTCTTTGACGGCAATATTGGTTTTGACGTAGTTTTCAATGGCTCTGATGGCCGCCTCTGGTGGTAGCCCTTTTATTTTTTGTTTTACTACAAATACCTCAATCGCCTTTCGGGATTCTTCTTCGCCAGTTGTTAGGTAGTCATAAAACGTATCGGCTGCTTCTTGCCAAGTATAGAGCCGCTGCTCGCCACGGCTTACGTTGTACGACAGTTTATAGTCTGCCCTAACGAGATTGGCTCGTAGATTGGCATATTTTTCTTCGGTTATTGGCTTAATGTCATTGATTTTTATACTCACAATCCTAATCATAGCCGCTGTATCTATCTGGGTAATGGCTGGGTTGTTATATACTTTTGCTTCAAATTGTAGATATGACGGCGAAATAATCCGAAAGTCAGTGTGCTTAATTGGTACTTCGCTTTGTAAAATTTCAGACCCAAAAACGGCACTATTTTTACGATAAACAGCCACATACTCAAGCTCACCGCCAACTTCCAAACCCTCAACGGCCAGTATCTTAAAAGTACGGCCTTGCTCGTCAATGTCTTTGACAGACTCTATACCCACCTCCTTGACAACCCCCGCCACCGATATACTACGGGCTTTGAGATATAACAAATCGGTTGGGTTGGGTACTGGCAACGTGATTTTGTTGAAAAGCTCAACCGCTTTATTGTCATTGATATGCACTCGCTTGACGACACCCTCAAAACAAGCCAGCCGCCCAGTAGAGTCAAAGTCGTATTCAATAAAAATCTTGTTTTGTAACATCACCCCCGATTCTTTTTTTTCGGTTTCGGTCATGGCACTAATCTGGGCATTAAAGGTCTGTTTGCCAGTAAGTTGTTGAATAATATACTGCTGCGCCGAAGCCCCAAAACAACTAAAAAGTAGCGCAACAACAGTACCGATTTGACGTAATTTCATATAGTTTTCGTGATTTGGGAGTAAAAATAAGTACTTCTCCGACAACTTAACAATATTTTTTGTCTTAGCCAATAGATTAGGGTAGATTTAAAACAAAAAACAGCCATACCGAAAACTCGGTACGGCTGTCAAATCAGACCCCTCTACGAATGTGATTATTTTCCTACAATCTGTCCTTTTAGGCCGCCCAATACACCGAGCAACTCTCCCTTTTCGGTAGCAGGTACTTTAAATTTATCCAACGACAATATCAAGTCATTGACCAATGCGCCAAACTCATCTTCGGTAATGTTCATACCTTTGTGGGCAGTTACCATGTCCTTGCCTTTGTATCTCAACGGGCCACCGGCTGCTTCGCCAATTTGGTCAATCAAGTTGTTGCGAAGGGCAGTCAAGCCACCTGTTTTGCCTTTGCCTACATCTTCCAAAAGTGGCTTGAATGTACGCAACATTTTAGGATCTGCGGCAACGTTAGAGATAAACTGATCTACCACTGCCGAGATAGCTGGAAGTCCGCCAAGGCGGTCATAAAGTGTTTGCACTACTGGTGCAGGAGTTGTGTCTTCTTTGGCACAACTCATCATCAAAGAGGCTAAGCCTACTGTGAGTATGAAAAATGTTTTTTTCATGGTTTGTAATTGATTAAAAAAAAGTGAAAAAATAAATGAAACTATAAGATTGTGTAACTGAAAGATTATTATCTGAAACAAAAAGCATATTTGACTCTTTCAAAGGCAATAATATACTCTTGGGGGACTGGACATTGAGGGCCCGACGATGATACGTTTTCAAAGACAGCTTTCTCAACTGTACTTTTTGTAATTTGAGCAACCTTTTCTTGTAAGGCCAGAATAGTGCTTTTTTCGGGGTCAAACGTGATACTCACAATTTTGTTTTCGGCATTGGCAGCACACGCCGTTACGCCTGTCTCTGTTTCAATGTTTCGCCTTACTTCGTCATATTTAGTTTGTGGTAGTTCATTGTTTACCCTCAATATAGTCATTGTTACAGGTACTGCTCTGGCGTGTAGTGGCGCAGGCTCTAAGTTGGCATATACTACAAAGCTACCAAACAGGGCAGCAGTCGAATAGAGACATATTTTTGTTGCTTTGTTCATACTATTTTGTCGTTTATTTGCTCCTATCTACGATTAGTTAAGGGTTTTTGGATTTTGAATTTGAACATTTTTATAAAAAAAACAGTTGAAAAATATTATTGCCCGTTTCTAACGTATATATTAGTGTTTCAATTAAACCCCTGTATGGCTCTAAAAAAACTACACTATGCCGAGAGTGAACTTGTGGAAATGTTAAAAAAACAAGACACCAAAGCATTCAACTATCTTTATGACAACTACTCAGATGCCCTCTACGGCGCTGTGTTAAAGATGGTACGCAATGAAGACGTAGCTCAGGATTTGGCACAAGAGATATTTGTCAAAATCTGGAAAAACGTACAGCAATATGAGGTAGGTAAGGGGCGGCTCTTTACCTGGATGCTCAGCATTGCCCGAAATAGTACTATTGATTATCTACGAATCAAACGGCTTGAAATCCAAGACCTTGATGATTCCGTACATACAATCGAGAACGACCAAAAACCAGAAGAAGATTGGCAGGTATCAGACTTACAGCAGGTTGTTGGACGTTTGAAGCCCGAACAACAACAACTCATTCAGATGGTATATTGGGGTGGCTACACACACGAAGAAACTGCAAAAGAGCTGGCCATGCCACTCGGAACGGTCAAGACGCGCATCAGGTCAGCATTACAGGATTTAAGAAAAATTTTTGGACAATGATTAACACAACAACATACATACAGTCGGGGGTCTTGGAAGACTACCTGAGTGGTAACGTTTCGGACCAGGAACGTAGAGAAGTAGAGTGCCTTTCTAAAATATACCCCGAGTTGCAAGCCGAGCTAAATAGCCTTGAAGTTGCATTAGAACGCTTTACCATGGCCGAGGCCGTCAAAGCACCCGCAAGTATGAAAGCGAAGCTGATGGCACAATTAGAAATCAAAGACGAAGCACCACAGACGGACATAAAGACAGAAACACCGATTATTGCTCTTAATTCAAAGACAAAAACCACCGAACAACCGTTTCAGTGGGGTTGGGTGGCAGCAGCAGCAGTGGTAGTTATGGTAGGCTTTGGAGTATATTCTAATGGAAAAATAGAGGACTTAAACTCAACGATAGCACTACAATCGACCGAGTTAAACCAGAAATCGAGCCTCATAGCAACATTAAACAAGGCCGATAACCAATTTGTAACCCTCAAAGGTTTGGACAAATCGCCCAATAGTTCGGTCAGGGTAGTCTGGAACGCTACTACCAAGGAAGTAAGCCTCAGCGTAAACTCGTTGCCAGTACCTGACTCCGACAAGCAATACCAACTTTGGGCATTGGTGGACGGCAAGCCAGTAGATCTGGGTGTATTTGATGTCAATGACTCACTTCAAAAAATGAAACTCGCCACCCGTGCCGATGCCTTTGCCGTAACGTTAGAGAAAAAAGGCGGTAGCCCATCGCCCACACTTGCAGAACTATATGTGATGGGAAAAGTAAGCTAAAAGACCTAATTATAGGTGTCTATCAGTGCCTGAATATTAGTTTTACCACAACCCAAACCTAAGCGTAAAATCTTGTTTGGGTTGTGTCTTTTTAAAAAACACCAACCCCACCCACAGCAAATCAATGGTAACCGTTACCGACGGGTGTGCCTTGATGACCTGCCAAGCAGCCTCCATTTCATGCGACCAGTGAATGTCGTCAAACACAAATAAGCTGCCCTCGTGGGCTTTTTCTAAGCAAGTCTCAAAGTACCTAATCGTTGGCTCGTAGCGATGATTGGCATCAAAAAACGCAAAGTCAATCGCTTCGCAGTCAGCTACTTGTTGCGGTAAAGTTTTATCAATGTTACCAATTACTGTTTCTATATTTTTAAGATTTAGCTGCTCAAAGTTAGCATTGGCTATGGCTGCCGTTTGGGGACAACCTTCAAACGTAATGACTCTACTGCTGTCGTTGGCCGAAGCCAAGTAAAGAGTCGTAAGCCCGAGTGATGTACCAAGGTCAAAAATTGTCTTGTGTTCAAATCGCTGAATCAATCTATAAAAAAGCCGCCCTAATCTGGGGGGTTTTTCTGAATGTCGGGCTATGTCTCGAACGTCCCGAACAGTAGCTTGATTGACTTTTGAGCCTGCCCCAAAATCGGTTATTTGTATTGACCGACGGCTACCAAACATGGCAGTACGAACACCCAAGATAGACTCAAAAACAGGCTCTGAATTGTCTTTACGAATTGTTTTTGAATATAAATCATAAACAAACGGCGAGTGGAGGCCATGCTGGTTTTGAGCCGTAAAGAGGTACGAAAGTAAAGATTTGATGAGCATCGTTTAGTTGAGCTGGAAAGGCGGAATCATCATAAACTCAGGAATTGTTACATCAAATAGCCGGCCGTCTATCAGCCGCTCCATTTGGTAAGTTCCCAGCATTTTGCCCATACTCGTCTGTAAATTACAACCCGATACATACTCATGCACTTCGCCTGGCTCAAGTACAGGCTGTACGCCAACCACGCCTTCGCCCTCGACTTCACGCAGTGTGCCATTTGAGTCAAATATCAACCAGTGCCGCCTCAATAGCTTGATGGTATGGTCGCTGTGGTTTTCGATTGCAATTTTGTAGGTAAACACAAAATGCGCCTGCATGGGATTTGAGTAGGCCGACTGGTATTCGGTCAATACACTGACTTTGACACCTTCGGTAATAGCTGAAATCATTAAATTGATGGGTTTGTGTTGTTTTAAGCCTTAGATTTAGGGCTTAGTGAAATATTTATGTCTATTGTCCAAAGGTAAGCAGACATAAATATAATGACAACGAAAATTAGGGGGTATAATTGAGAATTAAAAATTTTTTGATAGAAATAAGCAAACAAAAATATGTCGAGTAGTGCTACCCGAATCGGCAATCCGAAAATTTGTTAGTGAGGTTTTATCGAAGAGAAGAAGATACAAGATGTTTATAAGCCAAATCGTGTCTGAATCATAAAAATCGCACTGCACAAGAGTATTAGTATGTTGTAGAACAATAGATGGGCCAGATCGCTATAACTCACAGACGGCCATTTGATCAAAAATATAGTAACGGCTGCCAAATCGTCAATACCTTTTCTAAATGTTGGGTCGTTTTGTCTTTTTAGCATTACAAGGTTTCCGTACATTCCAATCTGTTTTTGCAGTTTTGTATGGTTACGATACCAGTGTGTTCAGTTTTGAGAAATCAGAAATTTGTACAAAAATCTAAAGTCATAGATTTGTTTTGGGTTTTTGCCCAAAATCTTAGTTTATGTACTAAAACTTTGCGTAGCGTGGCTATTTATGAAAAGTGATAGCAAAAAAACCATCGACAGCAGGGTTTTATGAGCGGTAGGCCGCCTGATATTTTTTTCGAATATCCATCTCACGAAGTTTATTATGCTTAATTCAATAATGCCGTAGCCGTTTTTTTTTGTAGTCCTACAAACGCAATGCTCTGAATGCCGTTGCACGGTGTTTTTGCCTGCAATACAAACTTACAAATACAAGATTACCGTTTTTTGGCTATGCCAAAATAAATTTAGTGTATTTTTTTATGTTTTTTCATGTCCATTCTGTTTTCAAAACAATGCAATGCACAAGCAACCCCTTTATAACTATCGTGAACATTACCTATTTTTTTGCCATTGGCATCTAAAATATCGCAAGTTTCGGAATCGGTATTGTCTCTGATTTGTAACACCACAACATCACTGTCGTTGTAAAACATTCTGCCATCTTTGCCCCAATGCCCAAGATTTTTACCTTTGACATCTTCCAATGTACCGTTCGCTTTCAAAAATGCGATTTTCTTCCCTTTTGCATTTTTGATTAAACTATCTTTGGTAATAAAGCCCACTTTAAGACCGTTTAGGTATATATCGCCTTTTGAATTGATAAAATGCCCTTTTGAATCTTTTACGATTTGAGCAAAAATATTACTGCACAACAGCAATAATATTGAGCTTAGTTTAATTGAATTTTTCATTTTCAAAATTTATTTAATTGTTTCAATTGTTTTACCACAACTTAACATTTGAGAGCCAAAATAAGGATTTTTGATAGTATTTTCTTTGCTCAACCAATCTGCTCCTTTTCCATCGTTCGCCATTGGGCAATGCTGAAAATAAGTAGGCGTTTCTTGTTTTGAAACTTTCATTAAGGCATACATATTTTTTGAAAGTGTCATAAAATGCTCCCTCTGGCGATTTGGGTCTTTGGTTTCTGAAATATACTGTGAGTCAAAAGCCAAACCTTTCATTACCTTCATCCAAGCCAGATGTTCGTCCATTGCTAATTTCTCCATTTTTACGGCACCAATAGCGTTCAATAAATCTGTGGCCTTTGCCGATGCTGCGTTTCCGTCTGTATTTACTAAGGCATCTTTAAGAGCAAAGTAACTATCAAATATTGCCTCAAAAGACGCTACTGTTGATTGTGGCGTTTCTGCTTTTGTCGCTGTCATTGATGTGTGGTCGTCCGTATTTATTTTTGAACTATCGGCTTTTGGTGCTTCAGCTTTTGCTACTTCTTTGGCTTTTCGTTCATATTGGCAACAAGACTGCAATTTTGCATAGACGTTGTCTGGGGCAAGAAATTTTTCGCTGTCGTAACCTGCCAATGCAATACGTTTTAGTATTTCATCTTGATTGGTCTTTTTTGTATCAAAAGTCAATGTAGCCATTTTGGTATCTTTGTTCCAAACTACTTTGGCGATTTTTTTTAGATTTCCCGCTTTTTCGATTGTACTTTTGCACATATCGCAGTTACCGTAAATGTGCACGATTTCAGTTTTAGCATTTTTAATTTGTGCGTTGCACACCGTGAAAGATAGTAACATAGAAGTTGCCATCAGTATTTTTGATAGTGATTTCATTTTTGAAATTTTTGTTTTTGAGTAATATTTGATTGAAAAAGTAAACGGGTAGCAAACCACGTTTTACTATTAGCGATAGACACTTCGTTGGCTGTCTGGGTAAGAAATTAGCCTATATTTGGTGGTGTTCAAAAAGAAAAAAACCGAAGAAAAGTAGGTTTTGTTGTAATAAAACTTTTCGATTTTTTCTGAATGTGTCCTTCAATCATAGATATGCGTTAGCACCGCAAGCAAACCAAGTGTCAGCGTTGTGAGTAATATAAAAAGCCTTTCGTCCGTGTACAGACATACAAATTTGTTTTGTCGGTTGGTCTGTGAGTTTGAATTTGTAGGGGGGCTGCTGCTCAGAATAGTCGCTTAGACTTGGCGACACATATACTCAAAAGTAGCTGTTGTACTTTTTAGGTAGCCATCAGTTTTGATTTATAGATGCGTCATTTTGTAGGGTATATTGAGCCCAACTCATAAATACACCGTATTACGGCCATCCCACTTATCTTATAAAAAATGGTCAGTGAGCGTATCTTGAATATTGTGAAACAAACGGTACTGATTGGCTTAAAGCCGATCAGTACCGTTTGAATTTTGTAACTATTTGACTTTTTCGTCTTTTAACAAAACGCCCTCTAAATCATAAAAAAGATGGTGTTTTTTGGTGCCACTCGAAACCTCTACTTTATAGACTTTCAACTTATCTTTATCGGTATCTTTAAAGATTTCTTCTTTTTCAGTTGCTACAGTCCAAGCATTGTAAGTTCCTTTTTTGATGGCATTTGCAATTGATTTAGGAAGGCCATCAGTTACTTTTTTATGAACTGCGATTTTTTTGCCTTCTTTGGAGTATATTGCTTTGTGCATTGTCTTGTTTTTTGTGAACTCTACAACATAGTATTCGGGGCTTTCATACTCAAATAAATAGGGGTTGTAGCCGTACCATTCATCATAAAAATCGTGTTTAGGATAACCATAATAGTCTTCGTAAACTACCGATGGATATTCGGCTATAAAAGCTTCCGTAACTACTTTTGGTACTTTACTTTTGTCAATTTTAGAATGCTTTTTAGTGGCTTTTTCGTTGTGTTTTTTGGTCAATGTCTGACCGCTCGATGCAGTTGTAAATGCAACACACAACAACGCAATTGCAAGTACTTTTAAAAAATCATTTTTCATTTTTATTTAATTTATGTCAAAACGAAGTTGTTTCAACGGGTTTGTTTCATAAATGGGGTATCCACCTATTTTAATCTTCACAAATTCTTTATTTTATATTTACCTTAAAAAATTCTTGACAGATAATTTTAGAGCTTTAATCTCACTCGCAATGGTATTTTACTGTTCGATTTTTGATTTAGCTAAATTTTCAACCGCCTTGTGTATTTTTTTTGTTTGCTTGTAACCCAACACAAAAAATGTCGGTGTAAATACTAATATTGGTTACAATCGTTGTTTTCAATTTTTAACGGTGAAAGTGTTTTCTTCTACCGTCAAAAATTGAATATTAGTCAAAAGCATATTCATAATCTACTGCCAATTCGTTGTTCAAAAACAAAATACCGGGTGTATTCCAAGCTATTCGCCCGGCTTCTTCTCTCTGATACCAAGAGTTTACTGTGCCTGTTAGCGTAACTGTTGTACCCGAAACTGATACGATAATATCGCTATCATCAACGCTCCAACTTCTGCCAATGGCGTTTTCAATGTCTTTCTTTTCTATTGAATCGTGAGCTTCTGATTTAAGTTTGATGTTGTTTGTTACTCCTTTTACACCAGACAGGTAGCGTACTGCGTTTTTTGCAGCATCTCTTTGGTAATTCCAGCGTACTTCGCCCTCGAGCGAAACCCAACCATCTTCTACTTTTACAGTTATTTTATCATCTGGAACCGACCAATTACTTTTTAAACCTGTCAAAACCTCGTTCGCAATTTCGGCATTGGTTTTTGTCCACGAATTAGCAAACTTTACTTCGATGTTCTCAACTACCGCTTTTACTCCAATCACTTTTTTGGCAGCACTTTCTGCTTCCATTTTTTTTGCATAGCTATCCACTATGCCTGTCAGTGAAACTACCCCATCTTTGGCTGTAACACCAATTTCGGCTGCATTCAGCAACGGTTCCCACTTAATGGCATTCTGAACGTCTGTTTGCAATTCTTGATTATTTTTCATTTTATAATTGTTTACATTACGAATAAATTTTCATAACAGTGCAAAGGTGAGGTCTTTGGTAGTCTTGAACGTTACACAATAAACACTAAAAGTTATAATATTCACACTATTTGTGTCAAGATTAAGTGGGGTTGCTTTGCGGGGGGCTAAAATTAAATTTGCAGTAAAATCGTTGTCCTGTGTCGGATTACAGTTTTTCGATTTTTACGAAGGGTTGGTATTTTGTCGTCCTACCATTACCACTAATAGGGCAAGTGTGTCAAAAAAAACTCATCGGCTGGTATGTTTGCTGTACGGGCGACACAAATTACTAATCGGGGCTATCGTTGTGGTTGAGTTACTTTTCCTAAAACGTTCGGGGTTCAATCAATTTCTGTCTGCACGGGGGGAAGCCACCAACTTAGCTAAAGGCTCATTTTAATATCCATTAAGTTAAGATAAATCTTTATTTTTGCAGTTTTTTTATTATTGCCACCAACGACGGGCGGTCGCAGCGATTTGAATCGGACCGTCGAAGCGACTCGTCCGTCCGAACGTCTCGCAACGGCGAACCGTGCCGACATAAATTACTTATCGAGGCCGCCCGTGCGATTCAGTTGTTAGTGTAATTGATTTTTTCAGTCTAAACTTTTATTACATACAGCTACTCCAATTCCAGCTTCTGCCATTACATAGTACACAAACCATTTTCCTTTAAATAGAACCATTGCTTCTACAAAGGCAGTATTTGACATTTGTCCAGAAATTTCATTTTTTTGCTCTGCCCTAAGAAAATAATTTTCGCATCTTCCAATGATTGATGAGGGGTCTTTAATGTCAAATAATACTTGACCAACTGTATACTCTCCACTCAACAAATTTTTATCGCCTTTACTTCCACTATTGGAAGCATTGTAGATAAATAAAATCCCTTGCTTGGTTATCAATGCTGGTGGCCCTGGTTCTACTAATTCTGAATCAAACCTCCCCTCACGAATGGCTACTGCTGTCTTGAAATAATATTTCGGTTCGTCAAATTGCAGTCTATAGCTACCATTTCCAAGGTAAGCAGAAAGTATTTTTCCAGTTTTTTCTTCTTTTAAGACAGGCTCCCAGTCAATCAAATTATCAGAAGTCGCCAAAAAAATATCTGTTTCACCCCAATACATCCAATATTTTCCATTAATTTTAGTTGCAATAAATTTCTCATTTACTTTCCTGCAAATGATTGAACCAGACTTAGACCATAGTTTAGAGTAATCGCCATTTTTGGCTTGGCCAAAGGCAAGTCCTCGTTTTTTCCAATGGAATAAGTCTTTTGATGTAGCTACACATAGCCTTGCCAATTTACCATTGAATGCCGTATAAGTCAAAAAATAAGTACCATCTTCGCTTTCAACAACTCTCGGGTCTTCACATCCTCCTTCGTTTTCATATTCCAAATTGGCATCATTATCAGGAAAAAGTATCGGCATTGGATATTTGGTAAAATGTAGTCCATCAGAACTTTCAGCGATACCTAATCGAGATGTACCGCCAAACTTACCGATTTTATCTTCTCCCCTAAAAAGCAAATAAACTTTGCCATTTCTTACAATTGCAGCAGGATTAAAGACAAACTGTTCTTGCCATTTTACTTCTTTTTTTGCAATTGGGCAAAGAAAAGATGTTGAATCACTTTTAAGAATAGGAAATAATTTTTCTTCCTTTTTAAATGGGTATAGCATCCAAGGTTGCTCATCATTGTTTACAAAAGTTCTTTGTCCATTTGATGAGTCAGGCAGCAAAACAATACTAAAGAAAATAATAGCAATTGATGTTGTTAATCGAGCGGGTATTTTTTTTATCATAGTTGTAAGTTGTCTTAATTTGCATAAACGTTGTGTAGGTTTGCGAAGTTGGAACTTGTAGGAAACCGTTTTTTCAGGTTTTCGTAGGATTTCAATTTTGTAAACCCGCTGTTGAACGACAGGAAGTTGCGTAGCAAAGTGAATGTCGTGCAACAGTGGGCTGAACGGCAGCACCCGACCGTCTGCCGATATAAATTACTGATCGGGGCCACCCGTCCGATTTAAGTACTTATTCAAAACTAATACGGTGTTTTAATTTTGATAACTTACTGATTAACAGCATTATATTTAACTCACGACACCGTACTATATACTCACGACTACTTAATTACTTCCGACAGCCCCCACTTACCACAAACCTATGTTGGCGGTTCGTTGTTCTTCTCGTCAGTCAAATTACATTAAGAAAATTGCAAAAACCCTTGTATTCTTCTTAGTCATTTTTTAGCTCATAACAAAGTAATCCAATTCCGTTGTCAAATTGTTGAGCAAGTTTAAGGTTCATCTTTTGCTTTTTTTCTCTGCCTTTAAAAATTGTCATACCATTTCCAATTGCAGATGGGTTTATAAACAAATGAAATTCGTCAATAAGTCCTGCTTTGATTAGTGAAGTAACGAAAGTACCGCCACCATAAACAATAATTTCTTTTCCTGTTTGACTTTTAAGTATATTAACTTCTTCTTCAAGGTCACCTTTTGCTAAAATAGTATTGTCCCAAATTGATTTGTCAAGAGTTTTGGTAAAAACAACTTTTGGTGTGTTAGTGTATTTTACGCCACCCTCAAAATCTGGGTCACTTGGATTTTTAGAAACACTCTCCCAATGTGGAATAAAACCTTCTGCAAGTTTTCTTCCTAAAAGGATGGTGTCAACTGGTTCAGTAATTTGTTTTACATAATTAGTCACATCTTCTGTCCAAGGAAACTGCATCCAATCCATTTCGCCATTTGCTCCTGCAATAAAACCGTCAATGGTTGTTTGCACTTGTAATTTTAATTTTCTCATTTCATTTGTTTTTGAATACAGCACAATTACCGCTCGGTAAAGGTCAAGTCTTAAATCATGAGAAGTGTTACACAATTTTTAGCAATAGTTGCATCATTCACACTTTGAGGTTGTGAGGTGTCGTACTACAATGACCACCAACGTAAAGGGCTCTATGCCGTACGGGACTTCAAGGCTCGTCTGACCGAACGTTAGCCGATAGTAGCAGACAAGCTGGGATAACTTGCTACCGCCCCAAGTACTTGCGTCCGCCCGAACAACCGCCCAATGGCGTACAACTGCTGAACTACTTACGCCCGCCCGCATGGCATAAAGCCCATGTTAGCCGCTGTTTTTATCCCTGTCCCCGCCCGTAAAATATCTAATGGGCGGGGATTATTTTTGCAAAAACGTGTCCACAGCGCAAAAATAGAAATATGATTTTTAAAAGAAAACATTAAGGCGTTTGGAGTAAATGAAAAATAGCCATACATTTGTTGTCATAATAAGGTTAGCAAATACGATATGAATATCAAATTCTTTAAGTCAAGCGAGTTGGAAACAAACGTAAAGGCTACCGTTCACAGCAACGGAAGGTT
>JAYWHT010000096.1:0-8659 GCA_043777595.1 Spirosomataceae bacterium | reverse complement strand
AAGGGGAAAAGTGAGGAGTAGTTATTAGTTATCAGTTATCAGTTATCAGTTATCAGTTATCAGTTATCAGTTATCAGTTATCAGTTATCAGTTATCGTTCGCTTTGCGAACGATAAAACTCACTCAATCACTCAATCACTCAATCACTCACTGAACAGGGTCGTGGCCGTGGCCTCCCCAAGGGTGGCAGCGACCAATGCGTTTGAGACCCATCAACCCGCCTTTAAAAATACCGTATTTTTCAATAGCCTCAATCATATATTGTGAACAAGTGGGCGAATAACGGCAAGAATTGGGTAAATAAGGCGACAAAGCCGCTTGATAAAACCTTACTAAACCAATGAATACACCTTTTAGTATCACTTTGTTTGTTATTTTTTTACTTGTAAAATACTCTTAACTGGTAACTGATAACTGATAACTGACTATATTTGCAAAGTTGAGTGTATTCAAATCCAAATCCAAATAAATATGTTGAGTTATATTTTGTGGGACATCGACCCAGAAATTTATCAGATTTCAGCCCTGACTATTGGCAAATATACCGTTGGGCCATTTTCGATTCGCTGGTACGGCCTGTTGTTTGCAATGGGCTTTTTGTTGGGCCAGCGTATTATGGCGCATATTTTCAAAAAAGAAGGTCTCAAAGAAACCCTACTCGACTCGCTGCTGCTCACAATGGTCATCACAACTGTATTGGGCGCACGGCTTGGACATTTTGCGTTTTATGAGCCGTCTGTGTTTTTGACCAATCCCATGCAAATCATCACGCCACCTTTTGCTGGTTTGGCCAGTCATGGTGCTATTTTTGGTATCTTAACGGGCTTGTATATCTATGGCCGTGTTCATAAGGTAAGTTTTTTGTGGGTTACAGACCGTATTGCGATTGTGGTTGCACTGGCTGGTTTTTTTATTAGAATGGGCAATTTAATGAACTCTGAAATTGTAGGAAAAGTTACTGAACAACCTTGGGGTTTTATTTTTAAAAGACTTACTGACTACGGCCCCCTAAGCCAACTACCTCGTCACCCAGCGCAGTTGTATGAAGCGTTATCTTGTTTGGTTTTGTTTGTTGTACTACTAAAAATCTGGAGTCTCAAAAAATCGGCAACGCCACATGGTCAGTTAGTCGGTGTGTTTTTTATTTGGGTTTTTGGGCTACGTTTTGTTTGGGAATTTTTCAAAGAGCCACAAATGACATTCGAGAACGACTTGCCGCTTTACATGGGTCAAATTTTGAGTATTCCTGCCGTTTTATTAGGTATTATTTTCTTGGTGTATTCACAACGCAACAAAGACCAGCGTATTTTTACTGACGAATTGGCTCAAAAAGAAAACTCGATTTAGTAATGATATAAATGAAAAATAGATTACCTCTTCCGTGTCCTGTGTCTCCACAGGACACCAAGTAGTCAAAAAAACTTAGATGAAAAACAAATTGCTCAAAACATCAGCTTTTATTGTGGCCCTTGTTGCGCTCAATGTCTTGGCTTCGTTTGTTTTTTTTAGGGCAGATTTAACCCAAGAAAAACGCTATACGATTTCGGACGCTACCAAAAAGTTATTGCAAAATTTGGACGGACAAGTTTTTGTAAGGGTCTATTTATCAGGTAATTTTCCACCTGGTTTTGAGCGGTTGGAGCGTGCTACTCGTGAAACTCTCGAAGCCTTTGGCGACTATGCTGGCCCAAATCTGGCTTATCGATTCATTGACCCGTCAGACACCAAACTACAAGAAGAGCTGATAAAAAAAGGCGTAGTGCCAACCAATCTGTTTGCCAGCGAAGACGGTAAGCGCACCGAGCAGTTGGTGTTTCCGTCGGCTACGCTCATGTACGAAGGCCGTGAGTATGTCGTTCAATTATTAAAAGGCAACAAAACAAGTACGTCCGAAGAGCAACTTAATCAATCTTACGAAGGTGTAGAGTTTGAGTTGGCTTCGGCCATTAGGCGCATTACCCAAAAACAAAAACAAAAAATAGCACTCTTGGTAAGCCATACCAAAGTACCACCGGCTCGTTTTTCGGACTTAATTGCCACACTACAAGAACGTTACGATATATTTTTTGACCTCAACAAACCCAAATCTTTTGACGGCCTCGACCTGCTAATTATCCCAAAACCCGATACCCCGTTTAACGAACAAGAACAGTTTAATATTGACCAGTTTATTGTCAAGGGTGGCAAAGCGTTGTTTTTTATTGACGGCGCACGAGTGGATAGTATCAATATGGAAGGTAATTTCGCTCAACCTATTGAGACTGGCTTAGAAGAATTATTGTTTAAATATGGTTGTAGGGTCAATCAAAATTTAGTCAAAGACCTTAGCTGTGCGGCCATTCCGCTCAACGTTGGCACAATGGGCGACAAGCCTGAAATAAAACCAATGCCTTGGCGATTTTTTCCGCTCATCAACAACTTCGGCAAGCACCCTATTGTACGAAACTTAGATGCTATTTATACCAGATTTACGAGTACAATAGACACCGTTCTGGCAGATGGCATTGTCAAAACACCGCTTTTATTGACATCACAATACACCAACATACTCAAAGCCCCCGTGCTGGTGTCGTACAACGAAGCCCGCCGCCAGCCCGACCCACGAGACTATAAAGGTGGCATAAAAACAGTAGGATTATTATTGGAGGGCAGTTTTCAGTCAGTTTTTAGTAACAGAATTTTACCGTCTGACCAACGTGCAGCTTCATTTGTAGCGAAAGGCCAACCCTCTAAAATTGTAGTTTGTTCGGACGGAGACATGATTGTGAACGACATTGATTACAAACGGCAATCCCCTCTCCCACTCGGCTACGACCGCCTGAGCCGCAATACCTTTGCCAACAAAGATTTTGCGTTGTATGCCATCGACTATTTACTAAATCCAGGCGGACTCATCACGGCTCGCAACAAGCAAATTACGCTTAGACCATTGGACAAAATCAAACTCAAAGAACAACGCACCCAATGGCAACTTCTGAATATACTTGCGCCATTGGCCTTGATTACTCTATTGGGCTTGCTGTGGCAGTTTGTGAGGCGGCGGCAGTTTGTGTAGGCATAGTGAGAAAGGCTTTACAAATTTTCAAATTCAGCCCGTACTTTTTTAGATAGCGAAGAAACTATCAGCTCATAAGAATGATCAATGAGTTCGTAAACCAAACTACTTTTAAGGCCGTTGGCCAGCAGGGTATTCCAATGTATTTTGTTTGAATGATAACCCGGCAAAATGCTATCATATTCTTCTCGTAGTTCAATGGCCCGCTCGGGTTCACATTTAAGATTGATTCTTAATTCTTCGGTGTCCAACGATATAAGTGCAAACATCTTGCCTGCAACCTTAAAAACAAGAGTAGTCGGCCCAAAAGGTAAGCCTTCGGTCGTATGGGGTTTGGCCATACAGTAGTCTCGTAGGGTTTCTACGTTCACCGTATAAAATATCGATAGAGCATCACGCACAAACAAAACAAGAACATAACAATCGAAATACGATTGATGCCGTGCATCATGCGTAGTGAGCTACTGTCTGGTTTTGATGGATCTTTTTTACCGAAAACCCGCAAGAAGTAACCAAACACTTCGCTGATACTAAGAAAATTTAATATTTTTTTCATTTTAAATTATTTGTAAATATGAGACCGTTTGCGGCAAGTGATATACCAAAAATACATTACCGTTTGCTGAAGCTAACGGCAAGTAACATACCAGAAATACATTACCGTTTGCTTTAGCTAACGGCAGCGGAAAGTGACTGATAATGAAGTGGCTAAAACGTTTTTCACTATTTGTTTTTCACTGTTCACTAAAATATAACTGTTTCTGGTTCGTTCCAGCGGCCATCTTCTTTGATGAGCGCAATGAGTTCGTCCACAGCTTTGTCAGAATGTACCGATTTATTGACCACGTTCTGACCCCGATACAACGAGATTTTATCTTTGCCAACGCCCACATAACCGTAGTCAGCATCAGCCATTTCGCCCGGGCCATTTACGATACAGCCCATGATTCCGATTTTTAGCCCTTTCAAATGGTCGGTACGTTTTCTAATCATGGCCGTTGTCTCTTGTAAATCAAACAGCGTTCGGCCACACGATGGGCATGATATATACTCGGTTTTGGACATTCGAGTACGAGCCGCTTGCAAAACACCAAAGGCCACATCATTCTGGTTTTGAGCCAGTTTTAGTCTGTTTGTTGGTTCTTGATTTTTATAATCAACCGACAACATAATACCATCACCAAAACCATCGACCAGCAGACCACCGCAGTCGGTAGCAGCACAAATGGCCAGCTCTTCGGTTTCGGTGTATGTCCTCTGAATAACAACAGGACAGCGGATATTGTTTTTGGTAAGTTCAAAACACAACTGCCTCAACTCTGGCATAGCGTGGGCGTTGTGAGTATAAACCACCAAAACTACGTTTGATACTACTTTCAAATTCTCTAATAAACTATCTGTCAGTTGGTTGTATTCTAATTTTACAAAGTTCAATACTGGACTTAGCGACTGACCTTTGGCAAAAGCCAAATGGTATTCTGACGGATTGAGCATTGGAAATTTATTGACTTGGTCGCTCAAATTGAGCCATGTGCTATATGCTATAATTTCCTTTAAGCCGTTTGGCAACATAAAAGTAGCTGGTCGGTGGCCTGTATATACAAAATCTGTGGCCAAGTCGCTGGCGTGCCATTTGTCGGGAGCAGGCAAATAGTAATAACCAACAGGTTTTAGGTCTTCATATTGGTCAATCGCAATCTGTGAATAATCGGCTATGACACGAGGCACATTTAAGCCACCCAAATTATATACCTCATCGGTTTTGTGTCGGATATATTGGTATGGGTCAATGGGCGAGTCGCCAGCCGACTTGATGGGCTGTGCCTCGGCGGCTCGGTTTGTGTAGCGACTGACGAGTGAGCGGGCTACGGGTGCTTCAAATTCGGGGTCTTCGGTCAATGACACCCTGACGGTATCGCCCAGCCCGTCTTCGAGCAGTGTACCAATGCCCACCGCCGACTTGATGCGCCCATCGCTGCCTTCGCCTGCTTCGGTTACGCCTAAGTGTAGCGGGTAGGGTTTTAGATTTTCTTCTTTTAATCGGCTTACGAGCAATCTGTATGCCTCAACCATAACCAATGTATTGCTGGACTTCATCGAAAGCACTACTTGGTGGTAGTTCATGTCGTCGCAGATTCTCAAAAAATCTAACGCCGACTCAACCATTCCCACCGCACTGTCGCCGTAGCGGCTCATAATTCTGTCAGAGAGCGAGCCATGATTTGTGCCAATTCGCATAGCCGTGCCATATTCTTTACAGATTTTGACTAATGGAACAAATTTTTCACGGATACGGTCAAGCTCTTTTTGGTATTCAGATTCGGTATAATCAATGGTCTCGAAGCGTTTTTTGTCGGCATAGTTACCAGGATTGATACGCACTTTTTCTACAATTCGGGCGGCGAGTTCAGCGGCATTGGGCGTAAAATGAATATCGGCCACCAACGGCACGGTATAGCCACGCAAGCGCAAGCCTTTTTTGATGTTTTCGAGATTTTGGGCTTCTTTCACGCTTGGTGCCGTTATACGCACATACTCACAGCCCGACTCCACCATTCTGATTGTCTGCGCTATTGAGCCTTCGGTGTCCATGGTATCGATGGTCGTCATCGACTGCACTCTTATAGGATAGTCAGACCCCATCGGTACATCGCCAATGTTTACCGTAATAGTCTGGCGGCGGCTGTATTCGGTCAATGAATTACAATAAATAATAGACGACATATATTTGAACGATGAAGTGATTTATTCACAAAAATACTGAATTACATCTACTTATGGTCAATTCAACTACATATTTGAATAAATTGTTCTACTGTCGTAAAATACCTATCGCTTGCATTAGCTTATCTAAAATTTAAAACCAAATCATATTCTTTGACGGTCGTAGCAGCATTAAGTCCTAACTGGCCCCGATTTTGGTCTCCCATCAATAATTTTTCTACGGTTAAACTTGCCATCAAATAACTAACTGTCGATTCGGCACCTTGATTGAGATTGACGTATGTATCTTCAAGCCCATCGTAGCACCCACCCGTACAAGGATTATAAATGATTTGTTGCAGGTGATTTTTACCTAAAAACCAGTCGAAAGAGACTTTTATTTTTTGTTTGTATGACTCATCTTCAAATACAGAATAAAACTTACTCAAAGCCAAAATTGTATAGGCAATATCAATTGGCTGCTCACCGCCTAATATTTCTTTGTCTGAGTTATCGCCTTTGTGTAGCCAGCCTTTGTTAGATATTACCTTTATTTTATTGTCAATAAATATTTTTGACAACAAAAAATCAAAAGCTGATTTGGCAATTTGTTTGTACACAGGCTCGCCAGTAGCCAGCCAAGCGCACAGCATAGCCTCGGGCAAAATGCTATTTCCATAAGTAAGATAGCTTTCAAACCAATTCCAATTAACATCGGCCTCATGCCGAAACATTTGTACCAATCGGTTGGAAAGCTGTTTAATCAACTCGATGTCTTGAACCGATTGGTTTTTGATATTTCGATAGTATAAACCTTTGATAATAAAGGCCATAGCCCGAGTCGAGTGAATTTTATGGACTTTTGATAAAGCCGCTTGGAGTGTTAGTTCGGCATCATCGACAAGCTGTTTTGGCAAAATATGAGCCATAGAAATCAAATACCCCAAAGCCCAAATAGCTCGTCCGTTGGAGTCTGCCAGATTAGTTTGATAATTTTGTTCTGTAAAGACATAGTTTTTATCTACATAATTCAAAAAATACCCTTCTGACTGCAAACAATAATCAATAAAACTATAATAAATTTCGATGTACTTTAAATCTTCGCTATCTAACGTTATTTCAAAGTGTTGGCACATAGCCACCATCGCTCTTGCGTTGTCGTCGAGCGTATATCCAGAGTCAATATCAGGCTGATTGATAACAGAAAACTGTATCATTCCAAAGTCGGTAGTCAGTCTTTTTAGATGGTCAAGATTAACTGTTGGCGTTCTGTAAATCAACTCTATTGGGGCTTTACATAATTTTTTGAACAACAAAGCATGAGCAATGGCGGTGTTTTCCCAAGCCGTTGGCACAATGCGATGCAATGCTTTCATGCTCATATTATGTCTTAACTTATTATCGTGCAGAAGTGATTTTAAGGCTGTATTTAATTGCCCCGAATTTTCAAAATCAATAATAATTCCAGCATCATTTTTCAGAACTTCGACAGCGTGCGGTATAGGTGTTGAAATAATTGCACAGCCACAACTCATGGCATACGAAAAAGTGCCACTCACTGCTTGATTGGGGTCTTTTGAGGTAAATAAGTAAACATCGGTAAGCTGTAAATATTCAAGAAGCTCAGGAAGTGGCAAAAATTCATTTATAAACCTAACATTATTTTGTATTCCTAACTCTTGTATTGTGGCTTCGAGCATTTGTCTGTATTTTTCGCCTTCGTACTTGACAACCGAGGGGTGGGTTTTTCCTATTATCAAAAACAAAACTTCGGGGTTGGTTTTGACAATATCGGGCAGTGCTTTTAGGGTTGTTTCAATACATTTTCCAGCGTTCAATAACCCAAAAGTTGAAAGTATCGTTTTGTCCACCAAGTCGTATTTTTGTTTCAAAATCGCTTTGTCTGTGTGTGAGACCAAATGCGTTCCGTGCGGAATGATTATCATTTTTTTAGATTCCAAGCCGTAGTCGTTTATCAATATGTCTTGTGAAGTACGAGTCATTACAACGATAGAGTCGCAGGCATCAAAAATCTGTTTTACATTCGCCTTTAGCTTTATACTCGGATTGGGCAGCACTGTATGAAAAACAAGACATACGGGCTTGAGGATTGTATTTAGAAAACCAATAAAATCAGCGTCTTTGTCTTTGAATAGTCCAAACTCATGCTGAATCACTACTAAATAAATTTCGGGGTTTTCGTTAATAATTGTGGCTACTTTTACAAAAGAGCTGGGGGTATCTACGCAAAGACTGTATTTGACTTCTTTGGCATAAATATGCTTTTCATTTTCAGTTTCTATCGGACATATTTGTATGCCAAACGAATGCTCAAATTTATTGTTTAGCGCTTTAACTAAGTCTTGAGAGTAGGTTGCGATTCCACACTCTCGGGGCGGGAAAGAAGAAATAAATAAAATTTGTGGGGTAGCCTTCACCGTCCCAGATACTGTCGTACGGGTACGATAGTTATGTTTTTTTTTAGTTATCATAGCTTGAGGCCAAATCGTATTTATGAACACTGAAAATCGTCAACTAACTGATAAACAATGCAATAAATACTCAAAAGCAAATTAAATTAGGGTATCATTTTTTTTATTGAGCAATAATTCATCAATCAACGAGGCTAAACTTAGAGAAGCAACCGCAATTTGCTCATCGGCAGCACCATAATATATATACAGCTTATCGCCGAGCAATATAGTACCAGTCGGAAAACACACATTATTGACCTCGCCGTTTAGTTCCCAGCTTTCTTGGGGCTTGAACAACGGATATGGCAACCGTGCAATTTCTTTTTGCGGGTTTTCTAAGTCAAGCAACGCAGCACAAGCCGAATAAACATAGCCTTTCAGTGAGTCATATACACCATGATAAATCATCAACCAGCCATACTGTGTC
>JAYWHT010000095.1:0-8673 GCA_043777595.1 Spirosomataceae bacterium | reverse complement strand
CCACCCGTGGACGTGGACGGCGTGCTTGACGGAAACCAAGCCAACAACGGCACACCAAAAGACGACGTAACCAACGAAAGCAACACCACCAATGCCAGCAACGACTTGGACAACGCCGACATTGATCTGATTGGTGTATTACCTAATCCTATTAAAGGGAGTATTGGAAATTATGTATTCTTAGACAATGATGGTAGTAATACTCAAACATCTGGGGATACCCCAGTCGTAGGTGTGAAAGTATATCTATTAAATTCATTAGGTATAAAGATAGATAGTACCACGACAGGTAACGACGGTCAGTATTTATTCAAAAATTTGACATTGGGTACTTATTCGGTACAATTTGTAGTACCAGCAGGTAATCTATTTGTGGTTGCTAACCAAGGTGGCGATATTACTAAGGATTCAGACGCCGATATAAACGGCAAAACGAACCAAGTAACTCTGACTGCATCTGAACCTAATTTATTAGTACTCGATGCTGGCATCAAAGCTAATCCAGGGTGTATATCTGACTTGATTATAACTTCGGGGGCGTTGATAGAAAGTTGCAAAGGGAAGCTATATCCCACGCTCACTGGAATAGTTGTTGTTGATAGAGGCGATGCGGGTACAATAGATTGGTACAAAAAGGCTCAAGGGGGCGTAGCCATAGCCACTGGTACCTTGTCATACACTCCGATAGGTAATGTGATGGTAAATGACACCTTTTATTTAGAAGGCAGAAATACCATACAGAACGCCATCTGTCAGTTTATTTCAAGAAAAATGATAGTGATTGTAGCTAAAAACTGTATTGATACTGTTGATTTGGCATTGAAAAAAACGGTAGATAAAAAAATAGCTAAACTGGGCGATATTATAATTTACACCATTAAGGTATGGAACGATAGTAAGACCAATGCGACAGGTGTAGGCGTAACAGACCAACTTCCAGCAGGATTGAAATACGTTAGTGCAACTGCCACCAGAGGTACTTACACCGACACCACAGGTGTCTGGACTATCGGTAGCATTGCAGCATTATCAAGTAATCCTGTTGTTGGAGACACAGTAACATTAACAATCAAAGCACAAGTAGTGAGCGAAGGCGTAACCTTTAACACCGCTGAAATATCAAGTGCCGACCAAAAGGACAAAGACTCAGCACCAGGTAATGGTAAAGATGGTGAGGACGATTTAGATCGAGTTTGTATTACAGTACCAATCAAGCTATGTTTGGGTCAAGGTGCAGAAGCAGTCGTACCAAGTAACTACTCAGGTATAGTCTGGAAAGATGCAGCGGGTGCAGTGGTACCGAGCAATGGTAACACAGTAACGTTTACCAAAGCAGGCACTTACACTTTTACAGCCACTAATGGTCAATGCCCAGCGGGCGGCTGTTGCCCAGTAATCGTCGAAGAGATAAATTGTTGCCCAGCAGAGCTTTGTGTACCGTTTACGATTGTAAAAAGGAAAAGGTCATAAAAATAAACATAAATTCTAAGTCCCCATTGACAATGTCGATGGGGACTTTTTTTATGGTATTTAAGGAGTCATGAGTATATTGTACGGTATTGTGAGTTAAATATAATACTGTAAATCAGTGAGTTATTAAAATGTATTATCACTTTTGAATATGTACTTAAATAAAACACCAAAACGTAGCCGCCACCCTGCACAACAGATATGATAGCTACGATACTTTTCCATTTGATTTGTCATTTTCTTTATTTTGGGTGAAAATACCCAACACAACAGCAAAAGATAGAACACTCAAAGACTTCGGCCAACACATACCCCAAACGACCGCCAGGACGCTACTACGGCCTAATCGCTTTTAGTAATGTTATTAATACCTACTGGATACATATTGACCCGAAAAAAACCGCCACCCTCTACTTTTTGAAAACGATAGCCAACATTATGGTCGATATTATCTCAAAAAGCGAACGGGTTGCTGGAAAAGTAGTATTGAAGCCTATCCCTGTTTCAAAAAAATGATTCTGTTTGCCTAATAGAACATCCAATTCGCCTAACGCAACTAATCCATTGTCGTTTTTTGTAAAAAAGTAACTGACTCCACACCCGTTCTGTACGCCATTTTGTATTTCTGTAAAAAAACACGGTCATAGTTTATTGAAACGCCCCCCAGTCCAAATAATTGAATATAGATTGCGTTTTTTTTACTATCATAGTCGAATCTTTTTGTACAATAACACAATTTGATGTTAAAAAGTATGCAAATAGTAGTACCAATGGTTTAAATATCTTTTTCATTTTGTTGAGCGATTAGTAAAGATGTTAATTACTAAATTGGTTTTTGTATTTCAGGAATTAAACACAGGAACAGTTACTTTTTCAGTACTACTTTAAAAACACTACGCATCTGTACTAAATTAGGATAAACCAGATATGTTTTGCTTTTTTTGTACGCTTTGAATTTCAATTCAAAACTTCCCCCTATTTTTCTACCTAATGAGTCATATTTACTTATTTTTATGACATTGTAATCGGTAATCATCTTTACCCGCATCGCAATTTATTGATGAAAAATAGATAGCCATTGTTGGTGATTTTATAAAATAGTCCCCAATAATGGTTGGGTTTTCTATTGATAATATTTCATGAACACTGTCTGGACTATTGTTTTTAGCAATAAAACTGAGTATGAAACCACTCTTAAATAAAGCACCTTTTATCTCAAAAATTGGCCAATGATTCCAGAAATGATCATTAAAAATATTTTCTGTCAGCTATTTTCTTTCGTATCTCAGCCAAGTGTTTTGATATTTATGTCTCATGTAGCCGCTCTATCAATTTCATTAGGTAATAAAATATCAGAAGTTCCGACAATTTGTAATTTGGGGAGTGTCCATTATTACTTCGTGGCTTTTTCTGACCAAAACAATAGCCAAATAACAAAAATGGTAGCTGGCAGCCCACATACTCGACGGCTACCATTTTTGTTAGCCCTTTTTGTGTTCTCGTCTTTCACCCATTTTTTTGCGACGACCTTCTGCATCTTGCTGATACTTGGTATATTGTTCTACTGTCAAAATGGTTTTATAACGCACATCAAATGCCATTTTTTGGGCTTTCATGGTCTGCCGTCTTCCTGTGTGTTCGGCTCGAAGTGAATCGGCAGCTTTCGCTCGTTCCAAATTGAGCGCCTTTACCTCGGTTACTTGTTGGGCATTGAGTCCCAAATCTTTTTCCATTTTTTGTGTCATTCGCTCTGCACGCTCGGCTGCGGCAGGGTGCTGTTTACGTTCTGACTGCGCCATTGCGCCAACTGCACTCAAAGCCACTAAAAGGGCGGCTACCAATACTGATTTTGTTTTCATGGTTGTATGTATTTTTTAGTTTTCATAGTCTTTGATGCAACTCAATGCAAAAGGTTTAAAGTTTTATTGTTAATTTTGAATATGAGAGCATTAGTCATCAGTCGTTGGTCATTAGTCGTTGGTCGTTGGCCACTATTTTTTTTCGTTTTTCACCTTTCGTTTTTCACTTTTACGCTTGTTTTCGCTCAAATCCCGCTCAACACTTGGCAAACACACTTTTCGTATCAAGACAGTCGTGGTTTGGCATTGGCCGCTCGGCAGTTGTATTGTTTTAGTTCCAATGGTTTTTTTTATGTAAATACTACTGACGGTCAGACAACTACGCTATCTAAACAAGACGGCCTCGCAGAAAACCAAATCAAAGCCATTGCTTTTTCGATGACTGCTCAACGAATAATCGTTGGCTACGACTCTGGTAATATTGACCTCATCAGCACAGATTCCGAAGGCCGTCCGACTGATTTTAAAAATATTGTTACCATTAAAAATACCGAACAGATTACAGGTAGCAAACGCATCAATCAAGTCGTAGTCAATGGTAACGATGCGCTAATCGCTGCCGATTTTGGCATTGTAAAATTTGATATTGCCCGTTCAGAAATCAAAGAAACGTACCGTAACTTGGGAACAAATGGCCAATCGGTCGCTATTTATAATTTATCATTTGCCAATGATTCTATTTTTGCCATAACCTCGGGGGGGCTTTTGGCGGCACGCTATTCGGCTAATGTCAATTTGCAGTTTTATGATAATTGGAAAAAATTAAATAGTCCAGAAATTAGCCAACCATCTTATATTCAGTCTATTGGCAAACAATTATTTATAACTTTTGGTGCAAAATTATACAGCTATGAACAAGGCCGATGGGCGGTTCTGAAAAATTATAGTACTGCCATCACAAGCCTTGATGTGTCAAACAATCGGCTTTTGATTGGCCTCTTAGGACAAATCACAACACTCAACGGCGACCTCTGGATAAACCCCGACCTTAGTAGTCCACAATCGGTTTTGACTACAACCGACGGCAATATTTGGGTTGCTACTTCTCAAAAAGGATTATTACAAAATCAAAATGGTGTGGTTCGGGTGCTATCGCCTGTTTCTACACAATCTGCGATTTACCCCAAATTGTTTTCTGTTTCTAAGCATATCGTTGCGCTGTCTGCTCAAAACAAAGGATTTGATATATTTTCGGCAAATAAATGGTCGTTTTTTAATTTGCCAGTAACTACTACCACCGCCACCCAACTCACCGATGGCCGTATTGCAGTTGGAACAAGCGAGGGAGTGCTGATTAAAAATCGTGATAATGTATTAGAAAAAATACCCAACAGCCCAACCAACATTACCGATATGACCACAGACTCAGAAGGTAATACTTGGGCTTGTACCGTACCGTTTAGTTTTAATGTCCCTAATTTATATGTTCAAAAATTTAGTAATAATTGGCAGTCGTTTTCTTTTTTAGGCCGTGAACTGAGTACTATTTTGATAGACGACAATAACTACAAATGGCTGACTGGGCGCAGCAATGACGGTATTTTGGTGTTTGACGATAAAACAAACCGAACCAAACTACTTACTACAACGCCCAACGGCGGCAATTTGCCCAGCAACAACGTCAGCGCATTTGTCAAAGACAGAGACGGTAATATTTGGGTTGGTACAGACAAAGGCGTGGCAGTTTTTGATAATTTCAATATCTTTGTCGGAAACGTCAATGCCTATACGCCCATTTTTGAACGGCGAAAATTGCTCAATAACGAATACATTACAACACTGGCAGTTGATGGGGGCAACAACAAATGGATTGGTACTCGCAACGGGCTTTTTCGATTTGGGCCAGACGGCACTACGCTTTTGGAGCAATTCAACGAGCAAAATAGCCCGCTACCATCAAGCGTTATTTTGAGTTTAGCCATTGAGCCAGCCAGTGGCGAAGTTTTTATTTCGACCAATAAGGGGCTTGTCTCGTACCGAGCGGCGGCCAATGAGCCAGAGGTAGTTTTGTCTCAAATTAGTATTTTTCCAAATCCTGTCAGGCCAGAATTTAATGGTTTGGTTGGTGTGAGTGGACTGTCAGAAAGTGCTACTGTCAAAATCACAGATTTGTCTGGACGATTGATTTTTGAGACTCGCTCGCAAGGAGGCACAGCCTCATGGAACTTGTCCGATTATCAGGGCAATAGAGCGCAATCGGGTATTTATTTAGTTTTGGTTACCGACCGTACCGGGCAAGAGTCATTGGCAGGTAAATTGGCAATAATAAAATAATGAAAAAACAAATTTTAAAACTTAGCAAACAAAAAAAATGAAAACCACATTATTGACAGGTGCATCGAAGGGCATAGGAAAAGTATTGGCCATAGAACTCGCCAAGGCGGGTCATAACTTGGGCTTGGTGGCTCGCAGCCAAAAAGAACTCGCCGAAGTACAGGCAGAAGTAGAAGCAACGGGGGCTAAATGTTTGATTTTTGTGGGTAACGTAGCCGACGAATCGTTGGCCCAGCGTGCTGTAAACGAGATGATTACGGCTTTTGGAGGCATTGATTTTATGATAAACAACGCAGGTTATGGTATTTTTGGCTCAACCGAAAGCTACACAGCCGAGGCGTGGTCGGACGTGTACGATGTCAATGTTAAGGGTACGTTTTTGTTTAGTAAGGCCGTGCTACCAACCATGAAGACCGCCAAACGTGGCCATATCATCAACATTGCCTCTGACGTTGCCAAACGGGTTTTTGACGGAGGCTCGCTATATTGTTCGTCCAAATTTGCCCAAGATGCGTTTTCGGCGGCCTTGCGTAAAGAAGTACGAAAAGACGGCATCAAGGTATCGGTTGTATATTCGGGTTTGGTGGACACTATGTTTCACAGCGACCCACAAGGACACGAGTCGCACCACGACTGGCTACAAGCTGGCGACATGGCCGCTACCATTATGTATGTCATGAACCAGCCCGCCCATGTTGTGATTGACGAGCTGATGATTCACCCATTGAGTCAGGATTATTAAATTTCGCTAACAAAGAAGTCTTCGCTTAAATCAAACCGTTGTACGGCGAATACTTCTTTATATATAAATGTCGTTTAGTTATGAAAATAAGTGGTTTGTGAAGACACAAACCACGGTAGCCAACCGAGTTTGGTGTCTTCACCAAACTCTTAACTAAACGACATTGCTTTATATGTTGTTTTTATTTCAAAATCGGCTCTAAGGCTTCTCGGTTTTCGTGTAGCCAAGCCGTTATTTCTTCTACAATTTGCCGTACACCGATTTTTGGCTCCCAGCCCGTGAGCCGAGTTACCTTACTGTTATCGGTGAGGTATAGTCTAATGTCGGCGGTACGGGTTTCGGCCACTTGTTTTATTGGAATAGTCTTACCTGTTACTTCCTGACAAATTACGGTTAGCTCTTGCAACGATGCACTACTGGCCAAACCTCCACCAGCGTTCAATATTTCGCCATTTACTTTTTCAATATTATGTATTTGCCAATCAACGAGTCGGTATAGGTCGGCCACGTGTAGCATATCACGCATTTGTTTACCTGTGCCGCCATAGCCAAAGTAGCCGAGTTGTTGTTCAAAATAATGCTTCGCTATCCACAGCACCATCACACCTTGGTCGATTTTGCCCATTTGCCACGGCCCCGTAATCACCCCACAGCGATTGATGACCGTTTGCAAACCATAAAATTCGTTGTATTCTTGAATAATCAATTCAGATGCCAATTTGGTTGTGCCATACAACGACCTTGCGCCTTCCAACGGGAAATCTTCGGCAATTCCCTTAGCCGAAACACCTTTGACAGGCTGCTCATCGGCCAACGAAAAACGAGTAGCCTCTTCGATAAAATTCAAGGTTTCGATGGTCTTGATGGGATAAACCCGACTGGTGGACAGAAAAATAAACTTCGCCTTGTGTTTGAGTGCGTAGTTGAGGCAGTTTACAGTTCCAAACAAATTGGTGTTTATCAAGTAGTCGGGGGTGCCGTCTAAGCCAGCCAAAACCGATGGCTCGGCGGAGGCTTCGATTACTAAATCGACGGCTGGCAGTGAGTCAAAATCTTCTTTGTTTCTGATGTCGCCATGCACAAAATTGATACCTGCCTTAGCCAATCGGCTGATATTGAGTTCAGAGCCTTTGCGTTTGAGATTGTCTAAGGCATAAATAGTATATGATGGATAATTGGCTTTGAGTGCCAGCCCCAGCGATGAACCTACAAAACCCGCCCCTCCCGTAATCAAAATATTCATTGTCTGTTGTTTTTGTAAAATAATATAAGACAAAGATACAGAATATCATTTCAACACTCCAAAAATACCAATACCCACTTTTCTAACCAGACACTTACCATAAAATAAATATCGAAAAATATTTGGTAATGTAAAATCTATTGTTTCACCTTGCATTACCAAAGTAGCAATGGCTACTTTTTAGAAAAATATTTTAGCGTTTTAGCTACAACAGTCCTGCATCCGAAAGGTCGGTATTATTTTGAAACATTTAAACGATTAAAAAAATGAAATCTAAAATCATCATGACAATAATGTGTTTCATTCCACTCATGAAACTTACCTTACCAGCCCAAGCATGGAATGGTCAAAGAGCCCAACAAACACAATGTACCTTGAATACAAATAATGGCCCAATTGTGGTTGCATTTGGTTCTCTATGTACGGAGGGTCGTAGCACGTGTCAAGCAAATGACTGTCCAGGTAATTCGTCACCGCAAGAATAATTTTGACTTTATAACTAACCAACCGACAGATTTTACGAAACTTAAATCTGTCGGTTTTAAACTTCACAAAGCCATGCGATTCTCAAATTTTTTGATAAATATTCTTCAAACAGGACTACCTTTATTAGTGGTAGCGTGCCAGATTTCTGATAAAAATAAAGTGGCTGATACTATAAAAAAAATTAGTGTAATCGAGTTTAAACACCAAGGCAAGTTCGACCTCGACACACTGATAACAGACTACAAAATCATAGCATTGGACTATCCCAAAATTATTGCAGAACTTAGCCAAGTAAAGTTTGCCAATGATAAAATTTATGTCAGAGACGAAAAAACAATAGCGCTCTTAGAGTTTACAACCGATGGTAAGTTTATCAAACAAATTGGTAATATTGGAGCAGGCCCAGGCGAATATTTAAGTATGGACTTTTTTGATATTGACAAAAATACAGGTGATATATTCGTTTTATCAGAATCCAAGAGGGTACTACTAAAATACAGTATAACGGATTGTGCTAATTAAAAGATAAAGTTTTTGACCTGTAAAATGGGCATTTCGGCAATAAAATTTAAAAATATTGCGAATGTTAAAGCTGTTAT
>JAYWHT010000094.1:0-102833 GCA_043777595.1 Spirosomataceae bacterium | reverse complement strand
TAACAGCTTTAACATTCGCAATATTTTTAAATTTTATTGCCGAAATGCCCATTTTACAGGTCAAAAACTTTATCTTTTAATTAGCACAATCCGTATTTTGGTAAATAGTTTATCAATCTGACAATCGGCCGAAACAAAGTCAATGGGTCGGCGAACGGGCTGGGTGGTTGTAAAAGATAATTTATTGGACAGTTGATAATTGCTGACATTCGAGGAGTTGATACGACTATAACTCACACTACCGTTGATTGAATAATAGTCTGTCCAGTTCGTGTTTGAGTACGATAGCAGCCACATATCAGTTTTTTGGACGTTAAATATTGACCTACTTCTATCAAAATCTCGATACTGACCCAACACATAACCATTAGCCAAGTCGTTGATAGTAGGTAGAGTTTGACTACTACTCAACAAGCTAAAAATACGCTGATTTTGCCCTAAGTCTGCCCCCAAGCCTATTGTAGGATTGAGCAATAAACGAGATTCAGAAAACCCTACTTGACGTATATTGTCCTCAAAACCAGCCTTGGCAACTTGCGCCGAACCACTCATTATTACCCGTAGCACCTTCCACTTGATTTGATATTGACCTTCGACCAAAAAAATATTTTTCCGCAACCTCGCCCCATTCACAAAAGCCGTATCGGGTCTAAATGCTTGCGCTCCCGTGCCGTTATCAATCAATATATCGCTATTCAGTTGCTCGGTTCGTTGCAATACTCCAGCCCCAACTGTAAAATGATTACTCGCCGTGGCCCCTTTCCAACGTACTATCGCTTTCCATTCTTGGTTATCGTTTTGGGTATTTTGTATCAGTTGGTTAAATGATGGATTGAGCCTAAAAAGCGATGCAAAACGATTGCTCCTCACTTGTTTTTGTTGCGGCAACTGGTTTGAGGTATAACCAACGTCAGCCAAAATCGCATTTTTGCTTTTGAGCCGATGCACTATGTTGAGTTGGTGGTTGGTCATGGTTACGTTTTCTTGACCATCAGACGTGATTTGTTCCGACAATTCCAGATTCTGGGAATCTAAAAAATAGTCGTTGGTGAGCCGTGTGTTTTTAACATCAGAAACCAATCGGATTGACGTTTTGGCATTGGGCATATAGTCGGCTCGTAGCTGGCCTACCCAGAGGCGAGGCGTTCGGTAGTTCCACGACGAATCTCGAATCTGAATCGTGGTATTGTCCAATAAAAACTGCTGCCGTACCACAGACCCAGCCGAAAGCCTGTCGCCATAATAATACCCAAAGCCTCTGACTTTGAAGTTAGTATCGGCTTTGTAGTTGAGGTTTGTACCAATTAGTTTGGCTTGATTGAAAGTAACACGGCGGCTGTCCACATCTGGAATATTGGCCACCTGCAAAACCGATAGTGGCCGACTGACCGCACCCACAGAGCCAAAACCAGCAAAAGCGTCGTCGTCGGTAGCCAGTTCATATTCAGCGTTCTGGATTGGGTCGTAGCCTGTGTTGTTGCCGTTGCCAATGATGCCAAACTTTACTTTTTTGACCAACGAAAACAATGCCGATGTAGCCCCGTAACGATTTTCGACCCCAGCCGTAGCACTCATATTGCCAAATATACTCAATTTACGGTCGGCTTTGATGCTAAAGTTCAGCACAGACTTGCCCGATTGCTCAATGCCTCTCAATAGGTTGTTTTCGGTATAGTTTTCGATGGCCTGTACTTTGTCGAGTACGTCTGCCGTTAGGTTTTTGGTGATGAGGCGGTAGTTTTTACTAAAAAAATCTTCACCCTCCAACATCACTTTGTCTATTTGTTTGCCTTTAAACGTTATTTTGCCATCGTCAGCGACTCTAACGCCAGGTAGTTTTTTGAGTAAATCCTCAACCGTTTTTTCGCTACCATCAGCAAATGCCTTGACGTTGTAGGTTGTGGTGTCTTTTTCGACTCTCACAGGTACAACCGCCCGAACCACTACTTCGTTGATTTGCAGCGTTTTGGGATTGAGTACAAAGTCATGGACGACAGCAGTTTGAGGTGTGGCTCGTAGATAAAACGCCTCGACATCGTAGCCCAAACCCCGAGCCACCAGTTTATAGTAGCTTGAATCAGCGGCGAGTTTGAGCAAATACTCGCCCTTGGAATTGGCCAATGCAAACATTACAAGATTGGTATCGGCAGCCGTAATCTGGTAAGCCGTAACGTTGGCCGAAGCCAAGCCTTCGCCATTTTGTCCAACAATTTTACCTTTTACAATGACTTGACTTTGAGCAAAAGCGCACGACGCCAATAGCAAAAAATAGCAAAAAAGATAAAATAGTTTGGGCATTGGTTAATTTTAATTTTTTGAAAAAATCTCAATGCCTTTTGTATCTATTTTTACATCTACGCCCTCTGTTTTAGGATCTGATCTTATCATTTTTATAAAATTTTCCTGGTTACTCTCTTTCAATGTAAGGTACTCGTCAAGGGCAAGGGTTTGTTTTTTTCCAATTGGCTTCATTACTTCTATAATTACATCGTTTGGAGCTGGAATAATCAAAGACACAAACTCAAACTTTACCTCTTTATCTGTATCTGATGCCTCTAATATGAGCCCAGGCAGGCCATGAAGTTTCCAAGGGCCATCACTGATTGGAATTTCTGGGGTAAACCAGACTGTATAATTGCGCCCTCTTACATTTGCCTCTGCTTTTTGGCAGTCAAATTTACCAACTTGTTTTCTATCTTTTGATATTTTCCATGCAATAGAAGCAATCGTATCTCTTAAAATAATCTTATCCAAAAAGGCAATCTCCTCTGAGAAAATCTTGCGCGTTTCAAAGTTTTTATATATTTCAGTCTTACCTACTGGGTTCACCTTTATCAACTTAACCGATGTATCGGCACCTATTCTTTGTGTACTTTCTATTTTTATTATAGATTCTTTATCATTGAAAAACAAATTATAATGCCTTACTATATAGTTATTTGTGTCTTTGGGCATTATTATTTGTCGGTATTTCAGTACACCAGTTATAGGTTTTTGGGCAATGGACTGAATACTAACAGTAAAAAAAAGGAGGGATAATAGTGTAAGTTTCATATTTGTATATTGTTTGGTTATCGCAGAAATAAAAATTTTGAAAATAGCTACCTTCTCAGAAATTTACTCTTCGGCAATCTGTTTAGCAATAGCCAGTCCTATAATCGCTGCCGTTGTTGCCTGTAATTTAGTAGCGGCACAAGCTGTTACAGAAATAGTAACTGTCTGCCCTCCAGATGTGTAACTATCGGTGGCAGTATGACAACTAATGACAGGTGGTTCAACATTCAATTCTATTGCATCATCGGAAATAGAGATTATCACATTTGCGGTAATCTTGACATTGTCTGCTGCGAAGCAGTTGACTATAGTTCCTACAGTTAGTACAAAACAAAAAAATAGCTTTTTCATATGATTTTAGATTTTAAAAGTGAATTTTATTCTTCTCGCTTACTGACTTTTTCAGCAATTGCGGCTATTGAATTGGCTACTTTTAAGACATTACCAAAGGTATCTGCTGGTCCACACGCTGAGTAAGTAACAGAGCATGAAGTACCATTTACCTCGTAATAATATGTTCCGCTAAAACAACTAACGTTTACCTAAGCATCAGTATCTTGATACTCTTGTTTTAGTAACTCGGTAGGCGATTCATTTGTAGTTGTTCCCGCCCAAACAGACGAAACTCCACAAACAAGCATAAATACGATGAAACAATTATTTTTTTCATGATTTTAATTGATTTTAAAGTTAAAGATATAATTTGAAAAAACTGAGAAGGTAGCCGCACATAAATTTGCTCAAACGTAATATTAAAAAAAATATGTGCAATATATGCCGTAAATAATTTATCAATCTGTTTGATAATTCGCAGTCTCAATGACAACCGAACTATCAGATACCGACAAGCGTTTAGAGGCAATAGCCCTAAAAATCAAGCAATTACGAAAAAGTAGTGGCTGTAAAAGTTATGAAACCTTTGCGCTCGACAATGATTTAGACCGTAAGCAATACTGGAGAGTAGAAAAAGGAAGCAACATAACTGTCGCAACTTTAATAAAAGTGCTGGATATTCATAAAATATCACTCAGAGATTTTTTTGATGATGACTGTTTTCTGTGAAACGCTATCACCGTTCATCAGCCTGTCTAATTATTTTACTAAATCAGCTTGAGTTACTTTAATATTTTGACGATGATTTTCGACCGTATTGTTTAAAATTTTTGTATGTTTTTTATTATTTACACTAAGAATTTGCTTGTGCCCTCGCCCATTTTTACGAGATAAACCAGCGATACCTTTTTTGTCCCAAACTTTAATCCAATTACAGACCGCATTTTAATTTACTAATAAATGTTCTGTTATTTTATCATAATCCATACCAGAGTTATTTAGTAGTAAACCTTGGTATTTTTTCAGACCACCGATGCGGACGAAGTTTAGGCTTTGGGTGATGTTTTGACCCTTCTCTTAGCGTAATCTTTTCGCCTTCGCTCAATTCGATGTATTTTTTCTTGCCTCTCATGTCGCAAATATGATAAAAACTAACTAAATCTGATCAAGTACTCACTAATTATTCGGCAAGTAACAATTTGCAAGTTTCCAAAACTATTTCAAAATAACGATAAAAACAGAAAGGTCGTGGCGCAACTCAGCATTGCACCACGACCCTCCTAATGTTTTTTGTCAAGCCTATTACAGACCAACTGCTTTCTTGAACTCGGCATCATTGGGCTTAACCCCCGATGCAAAAAAGTTAGTAAGTTGACCTTGCTCGTTAATGACGTACTTACAAAAATTCCAAGTTGGGGCTTTGTCGTTCCAGCCATTTAGATTTTTGTCTGAAAGCCATTTATAAAGTGGGTGCTGATTGGCTCCTGTTACGTCTATTTTGGCGAACATTTGGAACGATACACCATAGTTTTTCTTACAGAAAGTAGCGATTTCGTCGCTGGTACCAGGCTCTTGTGAGCCGAAGTTGTTGGCAGGAAAGCCCAAAACTACGATCTTGTCGCCGTGCGATTCGTGAAATTTCTGCCAATCTTCGTATTGGGACGTGTAGCCACATTTTGAGGCCGTATTGAGAATGACAATCTTTTTGCCTTTGTACTTGCTAAAGTCTATTGACTCTGCACCGACCAGTGATGGCATCTTAAATTCATAAAACGATTTGGCTGACTTGGCATTTTGTGGCCCCTTGAGGGCTTCTTTCTTGTCTGCAAAGAGACCTGTGATTAACGACATTAACATAATGAAAAACGCTTTTATAGTTGCCATTTTATTTAAAATTTATTTGTTTACTATTTTCAAAACACTCAAAAGTACAAAATTGTTTTGGCTCAACATCAAAACCAAAAGCCAGCTACTTGTTTGGTAGCTGGCCTAATATATTTATCGGTCTGTTGGCGACCGTCTTATAACCCTTCGTTGAGGCGCTTGTTCTGAACATACGTGGCGTGGATAACTTCTTGGCGGCGACGTACTGATTTCTTGTGGAATGCAGTGCGTGAGCGTAATTCTTTCAGTACACCAGTTTTCTCAAATTTTTTCTTGAAGCGTTTGAGGGCTTTATCAACTGATTCGTTTTCTTTGATTTGTATGACGAGCATTGTGCGATTTTTTGTCTTTTAGTTACTTTTATTTATAGTCGGACTGCAAAAGTAAGGTATCAATTTGTAAAAATCAACTTATTTTTGCAAAAAAATAATTTTTTATGAAAAAAGCCATTGTCGATCTTGGTACAAATACCTTCCACTTGTTGATTATAGAACAACGTGGCTCGTGCGTTGAGCAAATTTATAAAGACCACGTTGCTGCCAAAATTGGCCAATCGGGTATCAATCAGGGGGTTATTGCGCCCCAAGCCATTGAGCGAGCGGTAGGGGTGTTGCGTTTATTCAAACAAAAAATAGACGAATATCAGATAGATATAACAAATGTAACGGCTATTGGTACGAGTGCAATCAGAAATGCAAGTAATAAAATTGAGTTTTGCCAGATTGTAGAAAATGAAACGGGTATCAGGATTCAGATTATTTCGGGCGAGCGAGAGGCGGACTTGATTTATGAAGGCGTAAAATTAGCACTTAACTTAGGCCCTGAACCATCGCTCATCATGGATATTGGTGGCGGTTCGGTCGAGTTTATTATTGCTAATGCCGATAAAATTTATTGGAAACAAAGTTTTGAAATTGGTGGACAGCGACTAATGGAAAAATTTATGACCACCGACCCTATCAGTTTACAGGCCATCAGACGACTAACTACTTATTTTCAAGAACAGCTTTTACCCCTTCATAATGCCATTCATCAATATGCACCTACAGTCTTGGTTGGCTCATCGGGGGCTTTCGATACATTGGTTGATATAGATTTTATAAATCGAGTGGGGGAGTTGCCAGATATAAGGCAGACTGGTTTTGACTTGTCGGTTACAGAGTTTACAAGAATTTACGAGTTGTTGGTCATCAAAAACCGAGCAGAACGGATGGCTATCGGAGGCATGATAGAACTACGGGTAGATATGATTGTGGTTGCGGTGGTGTTGGTAAACTATGTCTTGGCAACATTTGGCATCGAGTACATCAAATGCTCTACTTATGCACTCAAAGAGGGTATAATGCAGATGGTTACTTTACCTCAATAACTGCACCATCGGCACAATTCAAGATTCGGGCTGGGTATTTTCTCAAAAACTCATAATTATGAGTAGCCATCAAGATTGCCGTTCCTGCAGTGTTGATTTTGAGAAATAAATCCATAATTTGCTCGCCAACTACTGGATCAAGGTTTCCCGTTGGCTCGTCAGCAATTAGTATTTCGGGTTCGTTGAGCATGGCACGGGCAATAACTACCCGCTGCTGCTCACCACCCGATAGCTGATGTGGCATTTTTTGAGCCGATGTACCAAGGCCAACTTCCATTAGTACTTCGGCAATTCGATTTTTGATGTCCGACAGACTTTCCCAGCCAGTTGCTCTGAGTACAAACTCTAGATTTTCTTCGACATTTCTGTCCTGAAATAACTGGAAATCTTGAAAAACAATACCTATTTTTCGCCTCAAAAACGGTATTTCGGCTCGTTTTATTTTTTGAATCTGATAGCCAGCTACCTCAGCCGTGCCAGACTCTAACCACAGGTCGGCATAGAGCGTTTTGAGAAGCGAGCTTTTGCCGCTCCCTGTTCGGCCTATCAAAAAAACAAATTCGCCTTTTTTGACTTCAAAATTAACATCGGCCAAAATCAATTTTTGACCCTGATAAATATCAGCGTTATTGAGTGTTACAACGGGATTTTCAGAAAATGCGGCCATTTGGTAGTGATTGGTGATTGGTCATTGGTCAAACACTAACAACTATTGACCTACGACTCACAACTAATTTCTATTGATTCCCTTTTTGGTAATCGGACAAGAATTTTTCGAGTCCGCTATCAGTCAATGGGTGTTTGAGTAATTGTAAAATAACACTGAGTGGGCAAGTAACAACGTCGGCCCCTATTTCGGCACATTTCAAGATATGTACTGGGTGGCGAATAGAAGCCGCCAACACTTCTGTCTGGAAGTTGTAGTTTTGATAAATAGAGACTATTTGGTCTATCAGCTCCATACCATCGAACGAAATATCGTCTAAGCGGCCAATAAACGGCGACACATAAGTAGCACCTGCTTTGGCGGCCACAAGTGCTTGCCCTGCCGAGAAAACAAGCGTACAGTTTGTTCTTACGCCTTTGTCTGTCAGGTACTTAATGGCCTTGATACCGTCTTTGGTCATTGGTACTTTTACTACTATTTTGTCATCAATGTCAATTAACTCTTCGGCTTCTCGAATCATGCCATCAAAATCAATCGAGATCACTTCTGCGCTCACATCACCGTCCACAATATCACAAATCGCTTTGTAGTGCGACATAATGCGGTCTTTGCCCGAGATTCCTTCTTTGGCCATCAGCGAGGGGTTTGTCGTTACACCGTCGAGTATGCCCAAGTCGTAGGCTTCACGGATTTCGTTGAGGTTGGCAGTATCAATAAAAAATTTCATTGTCCGATGATGTGTTTATGAATCCTAAAAGTGTAGCAAAGATAAAAAAAAATGGCAAACCTGAATCTCACCGCTACAACTACCTACCCTTGCTTCGGTCAAGACCTGGGGGATTCGGAAGGAGCTGGTAGTTCTGATTTGCCGTTGCAAACTTACAAAAAGTTTATTGGAAAAATGTTTTTTGATTCAAAAAAAATCTCTGGCAACTCTTTCTTGCAAAAGAACTGCCAGAGATTTTTTGGTTTTTTACAATTCTTAAGCTACCTCAATGGCACGTGGGTGTTTTTTTGCCTCTTCTTTTTTTGGAAGTTCAACTTTCAGAATACCATTGTTATAAATGGCCTTTATTTGTTCTCCATCAATACTATTGGGCAACGTAAACGAGCGACTGAATGAGCCAGTACTAAACTCTTTATGTGAGTATTTTTCGGTAGTTTCAGCGGTTTGGGCTTCTACTTTGGCCGAAATGGTCAATAAATTGTTTTCAAAATTGATTTTAAAATCTTCTTTTTGTAAACCAGGTGCAGCTACATCTAACCGAAAACCAGCTTCGTTTTCAATTATATTTACTGCTGGCTCTTGTGCAGAAAATCTTTGAGTACGTTCCAAAAGGTTTGTGTTTAGATCTTTACTGAACAGGCCATCAAAAAATACTGGAAAATTACGGGTGTTTACTAATGTTTTCATTATTGCTATGTGTTTTTGAGTTTATGCGCCCATCATTGAGCGTTACAAACTATTCTTCAAATGTTGTACCAATCAATTTCAAGATATTGCGCCTCAAAGACTATATTAGTATTTAAAATATTGATAATCAAATAGTTAAAAAGAAAAATAAATTATTAAGGTATTTTTTGAATATGTCATTTTGTCTGTTATTTTAAGATTTAACCTAATTTTTAATGCCATAATGGCGGTTTTGGACAATCTATAACTACTACTACTACTACAAACAGTACACACCTACGGTGTTATTTTTTAGTTGCGTAACAGGCGTTATATTTAAAAATAAATCTAAAAGCTCCAATAACGTTGTTGTGTTAGGGTATGTAATGTTTAAATATTCATTTTTATAAGTTTAAAAACTGTAAATATTTGACTATCAATGTATCAAATTTTTTATTGTTTTAATATCCTTTTTGCAAAACAAAAAATGGGTTACATTTGCTTACTTTAATTGTTGTTTAATCGTTGGCCAACCTTATTTTTTAATCAAACCATGACTTGCTATATCTGTAAACATTCGGAATTTGAGGATATTATGCCTTATCGTGCCACACAATCAGACGATATTTTTTTGAATTGTAGAATAATAAAATGTAAAAAATGTGGTCTAAATCAAATCAATCGGGCTTTTACAGATGCACAAATCACAGAATATTACAAGTATCAATATGACCGTGACGATATTTATAAAATAGATTTAGCACAATTTCCGAAAGACAATCTTTTTTCGGTTTCCAGGGGGCGGGCATTGGCCAAACTGTATCAGCAACATATTGATTCTGAACCCCAAACAGTTTTGGACTTGGGTTGTGGTTTTGGTCATTTGCTATTTGGGTTCAGCCAAGTTTTTCCAAATACCCGTTATATTGGGGTCGAATACGACCAAAAAACAGTCGATACGCTTCACAAGTCTGGTTTTGAGTTTTTGTATGGAGGTATTGACGATATTTCAAATCTAAAAAACACGTTAGATATTCTCATTACATCTCACGTGTTTGAGCATGTAGTTGAGCCTCATTTATTTATAGAAAAATGTATGGCACTTCTCAAACCTGGTGGCGTGTTGCTTTGGGAAATGCCCAATCTCAATATTTTTAACTTAAAATGTGAGCGCCGGCACTCACCACATATTTGTTTGTGGGACATTGATACTCTCAGACACATTCTGACAGAACACAATATGGCGATATTGTCTCTGCAAACGGCAGGAAAGAAATATGACTATATAGATAGTTTAGAGGCGGGTTTTCTAAAAAAAATTGGGTTGGTGGTTAGAAACAAATTTCAAAAAACCAATGTCCCTGTATCTGTTTCAGACAAAGATGCCATTGGCTTTGAGTTAGACCAATATGGCGATAATCATAGAAACTTGCGTGTTTTGGCACAAAAAAAGTGATAGACTACGCTTAATATTTATTATAGTTTGTCTCCAAAAGCGTTGCGTAGTTCTTCTCGGTCGTCGAAGTGGTATTTGGTACCAGCTATGTCTTGGTAGGTTTCGTGGCCTTTGCCAGCTACCAACACTATGTCGTGGGGTTGTGCCAAACTAACGGCATATCTGATGGCCTCTCGGCGGTCAGTTATGGTGGTGGTTTTTTTGAAGCCAAGCGGCGGTATTCCTGTTTCCATTTGTGCCAAAATATCAGCTGGGTTTTCGAGGCGTGGGTTGTCGGAAGTCAAAACTACCTTATCGCTTAGTTCGCAGGCTATACGGGTCATTTTGGGTCGTTTGGTAGTGTCTCGATTACCTCCACAGCCCACTACCGTAATTATTTTCTGATTGCCTTCTCGCAGCTCACCGATGGTTTCTAATACATTTTTGAGTGCATCGTCTGTATGTGCATAATCGACAATACCCACAATCTGATTTTTGCTCACTATCTGTTCAAAACGGCCTGGCGGGGGCGTAATGGCCGACAATAATGTCAAAACCTGTTCTGGGTCTTCTTCCAAGAGCAAGGCCGTGCCGTATACACAGAGTAAGTTATAGGCATTGAATTTGCCAATGAGTTTAAACCAAACTTCTTGATTGGCGACTTCCATCTGTAATCCAAACAGACTATCGGCCACCAAACGACCTTTGAAAGTGGCCATTGTTTGTAGCGAATAGGTATTGATTTGGGCTTTGGTGTTTTGTACCATCACGCTACCACGGCGGTCGTCGAGATTGACGAGTGCAAAGGCGTTTTTGGGGAGTTGGTCAAAGAATCCTTTTTTTGCCTTGATATAGTTGTCAAACGTACCATGAAAATCAAGATGGTCGTGGGTGATATTGGTAAATAGCCCACCCAAAAACGTCAGCCCAGCGATGCGCTCTTGTGCCACGGCGTGCGAGCTAACTTCCATAAAACAGTGCGTGCAACTACGCTTTACCATTTCGGCCAGCAGTGCGTTGAGTTGTACGGCGTCGGGCGTTGTGTGTGTGGCCGTGATGACGGTTTCGTTTATTTGGTTCTGAACAGTCGATAACAGCCCGACATTATACTGCAATTCTCTAAAAAGTTTAAAGAGCAAGGTTGCCACAGATGTTTTACCATTTGTACCCGTTACGCCCACCAATTTGAGTTTGGCCGACGGGTTGCCATAAAACTCGCTTGCCATTTGCCCCATTGCTTGTGCGCTATTTTTGACCTGCACATAAGTAACGTTATATAATATGTCAGTTGGTAAATGTTCGCAAACTATGGCTGTTGCGCCCATTTCTATCACTTTCTGAATGTACTGATGCCCGTCTGTTTGAGTGCCTTTTTGAGCCACAAAAACACAGTTGGAAGTCGCTTTTCGAGAATCAAATACAATTTCTGTAACAACAATTTCTAAATTACCGATTGTAGAAAGAGGCGTACAAGTTGTGAGTAGTGATTGAAGTAGGGGCATGGTATTGCTTTTTGAAAATGAAAAAAAGCCAGACGTTTCTGTCTGACCTTTTTTGTAAAAAAAAATATTTATCGCTAAACCTGCAAGGGCTTAGTTTGTAGTTTCGTCTTCTTCTGGTGTTTCGTCTTCGACTTGCTTTTTAAACATATCAATCAGCAATGAAAAACGAAAAGTATTGGCCAATGGGCTACCTTGACGTTGCGGAATCAAGTAAGCAAAATCCATACCGTACCGTTGTTGAATCCGTGCGCCAAAGCCAACCGTCAAATACTTACGGTCGCCTTTTGAGCGGGCTTCGTTAAAATAGCCCAAGCGCAAGGCAAATAGGTCGTTGTACCAATATTCTGCACCAACCGATACCATAAATTCTTTCAACTCTTCTGTTGTACCATCTGGAGCGTCGTACCACGACTGAAACATACCTTGTATTGAGTTTACATAAGGGTTTTTACCTTTTACTATCACACGGTTGATGTCTCTAATGGGTGGCGTTGGTACCATTAGTTTGTTGAGATCCATCACAAACGTAATTTTGTTGTGCGTATCTATATGGCGAGTTGCTGCTCCGCCGAGTTTGAAGGTTGCTGGTATAAACCCTGTTTCGGTATTGCCATAATTGACTTTACCGCCAATGTTTTGTAGCAATAGCCCACTTGCCAAATGCCAGCCTCTGCCTGTGGTTTCGTCGACTTTGTCGCTCTGGTAAAAAAAGCTAATATCGCCAGCCGCTGTCGAGGCTGGTTTGATAGAGAACGCCGTGCCAGTGTAGCCACCTGCTAAGTTTGAGTAGATATATTTGAGGTTCAGACCCATCGAAAAGTTATCGGATAACTTACGAGAATAGGCTACGGTGCCATAAAATTCATTGCTCGAAAAGTCGCCAGTTGATTGACCTTGGTTATTTCTTGATTCAAATTTGCCGTGGTCAAAATACATGATGCCAAAGCCTATGGCTTGGTTTTTTCCAATTTTGGTAAATCCAGAGGCATTGATAAATTGCGTGTCATCGACGATGTTTCTGAGCCAAGGCGTGTAAGAAATAGCTACGCCGTAGTTTTTGGTCGATTGTGCCAATTTGGCTGCTCCCCAATATACCGAGTTGGCATCTGGGCTTAGTGCTGCGCCAGCATCTCCCAAACCTGCACTACGTGCATCGGGCGTGAAGGCCGCAAACGGAACCGAAGCTACAACTGGTCGTAAAGTTGAGTCTGCTTGACCTAAAATGTTTTGAGCATTAAGGAGTGTAGAGGAGCAGTAAAAAAAACCAATCAAGGTGATAGCAATTCTTTTATTCATAATAAATTATATTGATTTTCAATGATTTATCAAGTGTGGCGATGTGGCCGATTCAACAAACAAGTTTCAAAAATACTACTTTTGGGTCTAAATCTATAAACAAATACCGTTAATTCTTAAATTTTATCGTTTCAACAACATTCTACCTGTTACTTTCTGTGTTTTTTGGGTATTCAAATCTCGAATGTTCATCTGAAACAAATACAGTCCGTTGGCTACATCAGTGCCATTTTGGTTTGTACCATTCCACTGATAAACCGCCCAATTACTATCAGTATTATAGGCTGTAGCTTGACTAACTTTGATTGTTTTGCCATTCAAATCTATAATAACTATATCTACTTCGAGGTCATTGTTGTTTTTGAACTGGTTTAACTGAAAGGTAACTGACTCAGAAAATGGATTGGGGAAAGCCGTTATGCTCTCAATAATTTTATTTTGTTCAGCAACTCTAAATCCCAACGACGATTCTGATGAATTATTGTAGCTATCCCAAACTTTTAGTTTGAGTACATAGCTACCTGCTTTTAGCTTATCAAAAGTGTAGTTAATTGTACCATTTTGATAGTCGTTGGTAGTAGCCGAAAAGTAGTCATTGACAGTTATTGATAGGGTGTCGTTTAGTGTCAAAACCATATCGTTGCCTATACCGCCACGAGATATATTGAGGCCGTTGTCATCGTTCAAGTTGGCAATCAAAACTGGGTTTTCACCAACTTCCTGACCATCTGTAAATGTTTTATCGTTGAGGTACATTGTTATCAGTGGCGGTTTGTTGTCGTTAGCGAGTAGGTCTGTGCCTCCCACTATGATTGAACCTCCACCAGAAGCGTCAAACAAACTGTCTGACCTCATGGCGTAGGTTTCCACTCGGCCTTTGCCAATTCTGTAATCTATGTTTTTGGGAACAACAAACTGAACGCTGAATTTGCCATTTTTGATAATTGCTTTACCCTCAAATAGTTTGCTATTAAACTGGCTATATGGCATCGGTGTACTTTCGTTGCCTTTGGTCAGTAGTTGATTTTCTTTGTCATAAACTATGACATTGGCCATACCATTAAAATCAGAAACGATTTGGTTATTTGCTCTCACTTCGCCATTTATTTGGGTTAATTTTCCTGCTTTGAGTGTGTCAGTTTGCGATACAATAACTTGATAGTCAGGGTAATTGAGCCGTAGCGAAGGGTCGCCCATGAGCATAAAGTTTCGGTTTAGTACACCACTTATACTGTTGTTTTTGGTAATTCTAAATACGTCGCCCAAGCGTGGCATGAGGCCATTGATAGGCTTAAAAACAGATTGGTAAAAGGCTTGATTCAATAAAAAATTGGTATTGGCAAACACAGGGCGAGTTGTAGTAAGTAGAGCTATTGCTCCACCTCGTGGGCTTAGTATTGCCAGCTCTGCCCCCGACACTACGCTGGGGTCGTCGCAGCGGCCAAACTCACAAGTGGCCGTAACCAAGAGCGGCATATTGTCTATATTGCGCCAGTTAATTATATCGCCAATGCTCAAAACCTGCTCTTCGGCCCAGCCCGAAAGGCCACCGTGGCCTGTGTAGTTCATTATCAAAACCCCGTCAGTCGTAGCTTGACTAACGGCTTTGTTTACGTCGGGCGCACGCTGGCCCGAGGCGTTGCTGTTTTGTGGAAAGGCATCGATAAATATTTTTTTTATGTTGATTTGTGGGGCATTTTGGGCAATTAGTTTTGACAAATCTTCGACATCTTGCTGGTGAATATTACCATCGCCATCGTCTGCCACAAAAGCCACTCGCTGCCGCCAAGCACCTTTTGTGTTTTTTGATGTATATTTTATTAGTTTATCGACCACAATAGTGGCCTCGCTGACTGACTTTACAGGCAAGCGACCAACGCCAATGTCAAGCGACTGGCTACTCGAATAGTCTTCGAGCCAATCGCCGTCAGTGAGTTTCAAAAATCCAAAATAATCGTCAGACGAAAAACTATACACAGGGCTGGCCGACTCTCGACTTTCGTAAGTTGGCACAAAATTGACTCGTTGGCTTGGGTTTTGGTTTTGGCCGTTGTTTTTATAATCAAAAGTCGCATCGCCCATTAGCAGTAGGTATTTGAGGCGGTTGGGCTGGCGGTCGTTGAGGTGTTTGACATAGTCTCTGATGGCGGTTGGGTCTGGCTGTCCAGACGAAAACTCGTTAAAAATTTGTTGTGTCGTAACAATCTGTGAAGTTAGTCCGTCATTATTTTGTCTAAAATCGGCCAATCGCTGCGCTTGTTTTTGCCAAGCGGCAGCCGTAACGATAAGCAACTGCGGTGTGGGCCGTGAGCGAATGTTTTGATTGGTAATTTTTACAACTGAAACGGGTTTTTGAATTTGAGTTTCGGTAAAAGCAATAAATTTTTTGAGCAATTTACTGGCCGATCCAAAAGTCGCTTCGTTGGCATTGAGTCTGTAAACCTGATTACTGATTTGGGTGGGTTTTGTGATGTCCCAAATTACTAAATTACTATTTGATTGACCCAAAATATAACGAACTGAATCTTGTTTTGTACTACTAATATTCTGAAATACAGTAGGTTGGTCATATTGGCGCAGATACCGCTGAACTTGAACGCCCACAAAATCTAAATAGCCTTCGGCAGACTGTTGGCCGTTTTTATCGAACGATATACCGACTTGAATTTTGTCGTTGGTTGCTAAATTTCCCAAGTATGACTGCACTGTTCGCTGGCCTTTGTAGTCGTATCTGTATGTCGAAACTGTACCCATTGACTGTGAGCCAAGGGCTTGACCATTGACCGAAAAGTTAAATTTAGTAGTTACCTGCGCTGCTGCAATGGTAGCCGCTGTGAGTTTAAAATCAGAGTTGGGTACAAGCCCAGCTATGTCAAAATTGACGTTTTGTTGTGGTTGTGTTCCAAAATATTCGCCCCACCACTCTCGCCCCGACTGTATTTTATTGATAAGTTCAGATTCTCTGAAAATATAATCGTCAAAATCACCGACAAGTACGCCACTATTGCCCGAGGCTTGGTTTTGGATTCTTAGTCCATTTGTAGTTCCAATTTTTAGAAAATAAAAAGTAGTGTCTGAATACAAATTGGTTTGGTGTTCGAGCAAGCCGCTGGCATTGAGCTGGGTTTGGTGCGGGCTTTGGCCATAAAACCAAACGGCATCGGCATCGTCAAACCGTCCATCGGCTTCACCTCTGACCAAGATGGCATTTTCGGTCAAATCATTAGCTCTACTGGCACTGTTTGACTGCGGCAACATCGCCCCACCATTACCAAAAATCTGAATCTTACGAGGGTCTAAATTGCTGACAATTAAATTATTGTTTCTAAAAAAATCAGTATCTAATTTATAAATACCTGTTCTGACGACTCCAATTTTAAATACCTGCCCGTCGGCTAATATTGAGTTTTGAGCGGCGGTTTTGTGAATAATTAGCAATAAAAATACCCACCAAAGCTTGCGCTGCTTTGGTAAAAGTTGATATAATCGAAAACCATTATTGTATTTCATTGTACTATATAAGAATCAATACGGGCTTTTATAACGACTAAGGCTGTAAAATGGTATTGGCCAATTCAATAGTTTTTTGTGCAGTTTGTGCAGGGTTATCTTCTAAGATTTCTACCTTGACTACTTGCTCGGGGGGGCGTTGTGAGAGGCCAAACAAATACGATTTGTCGTAATAACTTAGTGTAATGTCGGCAACTGTGGCGTAGTCTTGCTGGTCAAGTGCCTCAATGGCTGCTTGGTGGTGCTGGCCGCCGAGCCGTTTCTGGATTCGGTCGGTGGCTTCGATGAGTAATTGATGACTCACAAAAGCGTATTCTTTGACCAATCGTTCTATTCTGATTTCTTTTGGAATGTCTATAAACAGTACTTTGGCTGCTCGCATTTGTGTCCAGAGAGGTACTGGAATGTAGCACCCGCCAATTTTTCGACTTTCGTCTTCGAGCCAGAGCGGCTGGGTACGGTCGAGCTTGGCCCATTGCTGGTGTACCAAATTTTCAAATTGCTCAGAGGTTGGTGCTTTTTCTTGACCTATTGCTCCATAAGATGAGCCTTTGTGATGTGCAATACCCTCTAAGTCAATTACTTGTTGGTTTAATTTTTGTATTTCTTGTAATATTTCTGTTTTGCCGCTACCAGTTTTGCCTCCCAATATAATCATATTTTGAGATTCTGTAAACGACTCTAAAACGTGGTTTCGGTAGGCTTTGTAACCGCCGTCCAATGTTTGTACTTTTAGTCCTGCCGTTCTGAGTAGCCATGCAAAACTACCACTTCGCATACCTCCCCGCCAGCAATGTACCAGTGCTTCGCCCGTGCGAGCAAGCCGCTTGCTCTCTCTGACAAAGTTGGCGAGCTTAGGGCCGACTAATTCTAAACCCAGCAAAACGGCTGCATCTTTTCCTTTTTTCTTGTAACAAGTACCTACCAAAGCCCGCTCGTCATTGTCAAAAAGTGGAATATTTACAGCTTTCGGAATATGTGCATGGGCGTATTCGGCTGGCGAGCGCACGTCTATCACAGGCAAGTTTTGGGCTTGTTGTAGAAACTCTTGGGACGATAGGTGATTGGGGTTGGTCATTTTATTTTTTGATACATAGCACCTATTTTTTAGCAAATATACGGATTTAGTTTTATTTCTACTCCGCCCTCAGCCGCTCTATCTTCGCTCGTAGTGCTTCAATGGTTTTGTCTTTGGCATCATGGCTGGCTTCTAAATCTTCGCAGCGTTTGGTGAGTAGTTCTATGATTTTATCTTTGCTATCCAACAGTTTGAGATAGACCTCTGGGGCTTCTATTTTGACCTCAAAACCTACTACGGCACTATCATGGTTTTGAGGGTTGTACCTTCGGGTATTAGGTCTGTTATTGAAACACCCAATATTTCTGCTAATTTTGGCAAATATTCTACTTTAAAACTTGACTTATCGCTTTTCCCAATTGTGAACTATGCCTTGTGTAACTCCCAAACTATCAGCTACTTCTTGTGCCGACAATTTGCTTTTGATACGCTGTTTGAGTAATTTAGTGCCGAAAGTTTCCATGTTAGATAGTCAATATTATAGGACAAAGCCTAGAGGTGAAAAATATTTTGAACCAAACCTACCAATTTTTCAATAATTTATCTTAAAAAGGTAGTAAAATTTAATAATTTCAATGTTTTTTACGTCCATATATTAGGCGTAGTTTGTACCGTAACTTGAAGCTATACATTTAGTATGGCAGGAAGCTATAAAAACAAACCCAATTACTATTATAACAGATTATCATTAGCCGATTTAAAGGCACAGAAAAACAATGTAGTCGCTAATTTAGAGGCGATTAAGGGTGGAGAAGACTCTAACATTCTTGGGGCTTCAACAACAATGCCTGCGGATAACACTCGGGTCGAAAGACCTAAGCCTATACCGAGAGCATAGTACACTTAGTTAAGGTCAGTTAGACTTAATTATGTCTAACTGACCTTAACAATATTCATCAAGGACACAGTAGCTCAAAAAAATAAATTACTACGACTTATTTCAAAGAGCCAAAAATATAAAGCTTACACTACTGTTATCAGAAAACAATATGAAGACATATAGAATATTTTGGACTTTTTTATTACTATCAGCCACTAACATTGTATCTTATAGTCAGTCTGATTTACCAATAGGGCTTTCTTCGTATTTACAAAAAGACACTACAGCAGACATCAAAACAACGATAGAAGTTATTACTCGTTTTTTTCGAGCAAAGGCATTTTCTGACGAGCAAGGCGCTTATTGGCTAAAAGATGACAGAAAGTATCTGAAATACCCTTATGCTCGCCTACTAAATAGTATGAAGTCTCCATCTATGGGTGATGACTATTATTACAAGCCTACTATCATAAATATTGTTACTCACAACGATTCTGTAAAAACAGTGAGCATAGGCTATATACATGGGGAAGGTAACGGAACTGCACAACTAAATTGTATCCAAAAAGTAGTAGTAAAAAACGCTAAAATAGGTAGTTTTTTGCTTAATAATCCGACCAAAAATGTTGTAAAAGAAAAAACCGGAAACATTCTTTTTATCAAAGAAAGAGGTATTAAATCTAATCAAAAACAAATTGATTCGCTACAAAACTTCAATATAGCAGTAGCAAAATTACTACATACCGATACCCTTAGTTTTGTTTATGTAGTTGCCAAAAACTTTGCAGGCATTCAAAAAATGAGAGAACCCCTTTATTCATTTCTTGACGATTACAATGACATATCGGGTGGGGAGGCTGAAGTATGGAATAAGGTTTTATATGTGGGTAATGGCTCGTTTTACTATCCGCACGAATTAGTTCATTTATATACCTATCATCTTTTCCCACTCACTAAAAGTCCAATTTTTGATGAGGGACTCGCAACTTATTTAGGCGGTTCTGCAGGACAGAATCTAAACTGGCATTTGAAAGAATTGAAAAAATATATTATCACTGATAAAATAGATTTGGGTGATTTTGATGGCTTAGTGTTTACCGAAGGTATTACAAATATTGACTACGCCATTGGCGGCCTCATTTGCAAATTGACTTATGAGCGTAAAGGGTTTGCAGGATTAAAAATATTATTTGAGGCTGGCGAAACAAACGGAAATGCTTATCAGGCCATTGAAAAAGTGCTGGGTGTCAAAAAACAAGATTTGAACGCATTTTTGAGAAAAGAATTACAGAAATATTAAAATAACGGTCTGGTGGCAAAAAAATACAAATTTATACGCCAACACGACCAAATGGATTGTGGGCCAACCTGTTTGCGAATGATAGCTCGCCACTACGGAAAGTCGTTTTCGAGCGACGACTTAGGGCTTTTATCGAGCATTACTCGGCAAGGGGCAAGTTTGGGTGGCTTGGCCGATGCCGCCGAAAAAATAGGGTTTAGCACACTGGCACTAAGCACGACCTACAACGACCTTGCCAATCAGATTCCGCTTCCTTGCATAGCCCACTGGCGGCAACGGCACTATGTGGTGGTCTATGAAGCCACCAAGCAAAAAGTCGTTGTGGCCGACCCTGCTTTTGGTATATTGACCTACACCAAGCAAGAGTTTTTAAAAGGCTGGTTACCTAACAAGCAAGGTACGGAAGACGATTTAGGTATTTTGTTGGTCTTAGAACCAACACCGCAATTTTATAAAACCGAAGAAAGTACAAACCGCACAAAAAAAGGCATAAGTTTTATTACTCAATACTTTAAGCCTTACCCCCGTTATTTCGTTCAGTTATTTTTAGGGCTTCTGGTCGGTAGTTTCTTACAACTCATATTCCCGTTTTTGACCCAGCAAATTGTAGATACGGGCATCAATACCAAAAATCTCAACTTTATTTACTTGGTTTTAATAGCCCAGTTGGTTTTGTTTTGTTCACAAACTGCCCTTAGCATCATCAGAAGCTGGATATTGCTACACGTAACGAGCCGTATCAACCTCAGAATGTTGTCTGACTTTCTGATAAAACTAATGAACCTACCCATTTCGTTTTTTGAAAGCAAAAACACAGGCGACATTTTGCAGAGAATTTATGACCACAACCGTATTCAAAATTTTCTATCGGCCACTACCTTAGATGTCCTTTTTTCTGCTGTTACATTGGTCATATTTGGGGGCGTATTATGTGTTTTCAATACATTGCTTTTTTTTATTTTTATTGTAGGTGCAATATTATACATTGGCTGGATATTGATTTTCCTAAAACGCCGTGCCAAAATAGACTATCGACTATTTGACCAAGCGACATCTAATCAAAATACAACAATTCAGTTGATTGACGGTATGCAAGAAATAAAAATCAATGGTTCTGAACGACGAAGACGTTGGGAGTGGGAGGCTATTCAAGCACGTTATTTTAAGTTGTCTATCAAAGGGTTAGCACTATCGCAAGTTCAAGAAGAAGGCGCAGTATTCATCAACGAAGTCAAGAATATCTTTATTAGTTTTGTGGCTGCCAAGGCGGTCATAGACGGGCAGATTACGCTGGGGGCTATGCTGTCAGTCCAGTACATTGTTGGCCAAATGAACGTACCGCTCAATAATTTTATTATTTTCATACGGTCGTATCAAGATGCCAAGCTGAGTATAGAGCGGCTGGCGGAGATTCATAATAAAGAGAATGAAGAACAAAGCCCCCTGCCCCCCGAAGGGGGAGCTAATACAATGCTTATTTCAGAGTTACCTGATAGTAAAACCATTCAGTTGAGTGATGTTAGTTTTAGGTATGGGAGTAGTAGTGCTGAGATGGTTTTGAAAAACATAAGTATGAGTATTCCCGAGGGCAAAACTACGGCCATTGTGGGGGCAAGCGGTAGTGGCAAAACTACGCTACTCAAACTACTTTTGAAGTTTTATGAGCCTACGCAAGGCCAAATTTTAGTAGGTAACACTCCACTCAACAACATTGGCTATAATTTTTGGCGTGGGCAGTGCGGCGTGGTCATGCAAGAGGGTTTTATTTTTGCCGATTCTATCGCTCGCAACATTAGCGAGTCAGACACCAATGGCATTATAGACCGCCACCGCCTGCGTGAGGCGGTCCGAACGGCAAACATTGGCGAGTTTATCGAAAAACTACCCAACGGCTACAATACCCGTATAGGCGCAAGTGGCATGGGCATAAGCGGTGGCCAAAAACAACGTATTCTGATAGCCAGAGCCGTTTACAAAAGCCCCGAATTTGTATTTTTTGATGAGGCTACTTCAGCCTTAGATGCCAACAATGAGGCGGTGATTATGCAAAACTTAGATGACTTTTTTAGGGGTAGTTTAAACAAAAAGGAAGTCTTCGCTCACAGCGAAGACTTCCTTAATCTTAGTCCCAAAACAGTCGTAGTAGTAGCCCACCGCCTAAGTACTGTCAAAAATGCCGATCAGATAATAGTACTCAACGGTGGCCAAATTGTAGAGCAAGGCCAACACAACGAACTCGTAGCTCAACGTGGCTACTATTATTCGTTAGTCAAAAACCAGTTGGAGTTAGGGGACTAAAAATCAATGAAGCGAATGAAATGAATGAAAAAAATGAAGGTTTAACGGAAGTCTTCGCTCATAGCGAAGACTTCCGTACCCAAGAAATAGACATCAGAGGCGAGGCCGTGCGTGACTATTTGGAGCAAATCCCGAGTTGGCTTATTCGCTGGGGTATGGCTGTTATTTTTGGAGTGCTGTTGTTGGTTGTCTTTGGCAGTTGGCTCATTCATTACCCTACCATTGTGCGGTCGTCGTTTCGGCTTACTTCCGAAAATGCCCCAAAATCGGTTATTGCCAAAACCGACAGACGGCTTACTAAATTGTTTGTGTCTGAAAACCAGATGGTTAGTGCTGGCGAAGTGCTGGGTTATTTGGAATCAACGGCGAGCCATAGCGAAGTGCAGAGACTTTATGACGATTTGAAAACATTACAAAACACAGTAGCCAACAATCGTTTCAATGATTTGAGCGTTTTTCCAGCAGGGCAGTTTATGGCTTTGGGCGAGTTGCAAACGGCCTATCAAAACTTTATGCAGTCATATACGCAAGCTCTTTCGTTGTTTGCCAATGGTTATTACAACAAACGCAAAACCTATTTGCGCTACGAACTCGAAGACTTGGAACAAAACCATAGCCAACTTTTGGACCAACACAGTATGCAAAACCAAGATGCAGAATTGGCCAGAAAAGAGTTTGAGATAAACAAAAAGCTATACAAAGACAAAGTAATTGCACCGCTTGACATTCAGCACGAAGAAAGCAAATACATTAACAAACAGCTACCCGTCAAACAGTTGAGTATATTGATAACCAACAACATGACAGCCCAAACCCAAAAGCAACGAGAACTCACCGAACTCGACCGCCAGGCGGTTGAACAAAAAACACAGTTTACACAAGCCCTCAATACGCTGGTAAGTGCCGTTGAAGATTGGCAAAAAAACTACACAGTCCAAGCCCCGACCGATGGCAAAATTAGTTTTTCGACAATATTACAAGAAAACCAAATGCTAAAAGCCAACACCGAGCTGATGTATGTGGGCGGCGAAGCGGGTAAGTATTTTGGCGAAGTACTGATTTTACAAACAAATTTTGGCAAAGTCAAAGTAGGGCAGCGAGTTTTGGTCAAATTTCAGAGTTATCCGTTTGAAGAATATGGCATGATTGAAGGCAAAATCACTTCGGTTTCGCAATTACCCACGTCCGACCGCCAGTTTTTTCAGGCAATCATCGAACTGCCCAATGGCCTCAAAACTAATTATAACAAAACATTGATTTATAAAAACGGTATGGAAGCCTCAGCCGAAATCGTTACCGAAGACCTACGGCTTATTGAGCGGGTGTTTTATCAGTTACGGAAAATAGGTCAAGTAATATAAATTTCCACTATCGTCATTCATTAGTTAATCGCCTGACAGCTTCCCAGATACGTACTTTGTCCATACAAAGCGAAATACGAATATACCGCTGGCCTTTGGGCCCAAAAATAAAACCTGGCGCAATAAAAATATGTTTTTGTATCAATAAATCGTTCACTAATTGCTCGGCTGAGGCGATACTTTCGGGCAGTTTGGCCCACAAAAACATTCCTTCTTGGTCGGGGCTATATGTGCAGTTGAGGGCATCTAAAAACGCTTTGGCGGCTTCGAGGCGTTGGCCATAAATATCGCTTTGGTTGGTGTGCCAGTCGTCTGAATTTTGCAAGGCGGCAACGGCGGCGTGTTGTGTAGCCAAAAACATTCCCGAGTCCACATTACTTTTGATGGTCAATACGGCATCAATGTAGGGTTTTGCGCCCAATAGCCAGCCCACTCGCCAGCCCGCCATATTGTGCGACTTTGACATTGAGTTTAGCTCTATCGCTACGTCCTTTGCACCATCAACCGACAGCAAACTGATGGGTGGTTTCTTATTTAAGATTAGACTATACGGGTTGTCGTGGCACAGTAAAATTTTGTTGTCTGTTGCAAAACGAACGGCATTTTCAAATAGTTTTTGGCTTGCAGGTGCGCCTGTTGGCATTTGTGGGTAATTGAGCCAAAGTAGCTTTGTTTTTGCCGAAACAAGGTCTTTCATAGCTTCCCAATCGGGTTGCCAATTTTGGTTTTCGAGCAACGGATAATCAACCACTTTGCCACCAACCATCTGACTAACTGCACGATAGGACGGATAGCCAAGTTCTGGCACAAGCACTTCGTCGTCGGCATCAACAAAGGTCATCGAAATATGGGTGATACCTTCTTTTGACCCAATAAGAGGCAAAATTTCGGTTTCGGCATCGAGCGATACGCCATAAATACGGCTGTACCATTGAGCAATAGCCTGCCTAAAAACTGGAATACCTTTGTAGGACTGATAGCCGTGATTGTTCGGCTGCTGCGCCGACTGAACAAGTGCCTGAATGGTGGCCTCAGACGGCATTTGGTCGGGGTTGCCTATGCCCATATTGATAACGTCGTGGCCGCGGGCTACAAGCCGCCGTACTTCGGCCAATTTGACCGAAAAATAATATTCTTGCGCCTGCCCAGCACGTTTTGAAACAGTAATTATCATAAAATAATAAACGGTTTTGGACTAAAACACAACACAAAGACCACGAGCGCAAACCAGCCCAATGCCTGGCGTTGCCAGTTGAGTGGGGAGGTGTCTTCGGTGGGTGGGTGATAGACTCCCAAAAATCGGCCTAATAAAAACACAAACGGTAAAAAGTTGATGTAGCCCTCGGTAGTTGGCCACAAATAAGAAAAAGCAAATTGAAACAAGATAATGGACAAAGCCAAAATCCAAGTATTGAGTATATTTTCTGAAACACTACTAAAACAGAGTTGTAGAAATATAGCGTATAGAGCCAAATAGCCTAATTGTTCATAAAAACCCTCGTCGTTGATGGTCGTAAAGTCGGTATGTTTGAAAAGCCCTAAGCCAGCATAAGCCGCAAAAATCCAAAACAAAATGGGGTTGATAATGCGTGAGGTACGGTTGCCGACAAGTCCATACAAAATATGACCACCGTCGAGCTGGCCAATCGGAATGAGGTTGAGCGATGTAAAAAACAATGAAATATAGCCAGCCAAAATCAACGGATAGTGCATCATTTCTTGTGATGGTGGTAGCCGATTGGGGTCAGCAACGTAGGTTTTGAAGAAATTAAATAGCAGACTGTCGCCCAATATGATTGAGCCACCGAGGTTTTTGTTGGCATACACAACCCGGGCAAAACCCAATCCAAATTTTTGGTATTCGGGGTGAATTTTAAAAATATAGTCGAGTGTGGGTAAATTGGCAAAACCATACCACAGCACAGCAATAGATACAATAAAACCAGCTAATGGGCCAGCTATGCCAATGTCGAAGTATTTTTTTCGAGATTTTATAATATCTTGAATCTTGATAAATGCGCCCAATGTACCTATACTTTCGCCAAAACCCACCCAAAGCGGAATGTAATAAGGCAACGTAACTTTGACTTGGTGAAACTTAGCAACAAAATAATGCCCTAACTCGTGGGCTGTCAGAATGGCTAAAAAAGGAATCGAAAACCAAAAACCTTGTACGAAATGTTCCCAACCGAGGCGTTCTTCGACCAAAATAAAAGGTCGGCCAAACATCCACTCAGCACCCGAAAGCGTGGTAGTGATGACTGTGGCAACAAACAAAACGATTTGTAAAAGAAGAGTGCGATTGAAAGGCATTAAGTAAATGTTGGATATTTAGATGTGTGTTGGGTCAAAGTGCGTTTGACAGATATTCGGTGATACAAATTGGTTTTTGAACATGAATTGTCTGAATACCCAACGCCGCTGCTGCTTGAATGTTATCAAGATTGTCGTCCAAAAACAATGTTTCTGTGGCTACTATGTTGGCCTCGGTCAGTACTTGCTCATAGATTTTGGGGGCGGGCTTCATGATACCCATTTGATAGGACAAAAACATTTTTTCAAACAATAGCCCCAAGTATGGAACGCCTGTGGCACGTTGTAAAATTTTTGTCGATTCGTTGATATGAACGGCACTGGTGTTGCTCAACAAAAATAAGCGGTAACGCTTGTCCAACTGCTGAATAAGCTGGATTCTGGCTGGTGGAATATCCAACAGCAGCGTACACCAAGCCTTGTCAATGGTTTGGTCGCTCCACTCGGGGTGGCCTAATATTGAGCGCAGGTAATTCCTAAAATCAGCTTCGTCAATTAGGCCAGTTTCAACTTTACGAAAAACCTCATTCTCGGCAAAAATAGTAGCTACCTCACCAAACGGAACCCCGCACAGTTCGGCAAAAGCCTTGGTTGTGAGCGGTATGTCAATGTTGATAATTACATCGCCAAAGTCAAAGATTATATTTTTTATTTTGTCAAAATTCATGTCTGTACGTTACTGATATACGGGGTCTGTTACTTGTTGTTACATTTGCATATCTATTTGCCCACACGTTGTAAATAGACGTGCAAATGTAACAAACTAAAACCCAAATATCAACATCGTACTCACCCCGATGGGTACGATGACAGAATGGTATGGTAATAACCTTGTATTTTGATGTTTTCTAATTGCGTACTGGCTTACCTCCAGCGAGTAAGCTTTGAATCCGCTCCAATGTTTTCTTTTCGCCCGACAAACTCAAAAATGCCTCACGCTCCAAGTCCAACAAATATTGCTCTGTAACGTTTTGCGGATAGCTCAAATCGCCACCACAAATCACATAAGCCAGTTTGTCGGCAATCTTCATATCATGGTCAGATATATAATTGGCCATTCGCATTGAGCCTAATCCTGCTTTGAATAGTGCAATTCCTGCTTTGCCCTGAACCTTGATGTCTGCCCGTTGCTTAGGTTGTGTATAGCCATTTTCTGCCAGTTCGATGGCTGCTTGTTTGGCTTCGGCTATGAGACGGCTGCGGTTGAGTACTATCTGGTCTTTGGTTTGTAAATAATTCATACCAAAGGCTTCTGCCGCCGATGTCGAAACCTTGGCTTGGGCAATATTCATAAATGCCGACTGTAATATATTGAGTTCAGTATCACCACTTTGGTACATATCAGAGCAACGCAAAGCCATTTCTTTTGTGCCACCACCGGCCGGAATCAGACCTACACCCAACTCAACCAAACCCATATAAGTCTCAGAATGTGCCACGACCTTATCGCAATGTAAATTTAGCTCGCAACCACCACCCAGAGCCAAGTTGTGAGGCGCACCCACTACGGGAATAGACGAGTAGCGGGCCCGCATCATGGTTTGCTGAAACTGTGCAATCATCATATTTACTTCGTCAAAGTCTTCTTCGACAGCAAACATAAACAACATACCTAAGTTTGCTCCAGCCGAAAATGCCTCGTTTGAGTCGTTGCCAATCACAAGCCCTCTAAAATCTTTTTCGGCCACGCCATAAGCACGGTTTAGCCCTTCGACTACCTCTGCACCAAAGGTGTTCATTTTTGAGTGAAATTCTACGCCTGCTACGCCGTCGCCTAAGTCATAAATACTCGCTCCAGCGTTTTTCCAGATAACGTTTTGAGATTTGTTTTCGAGAATAATAAAAGCCTCTTGGCCAGGAATGGCTCTATATGATTTTGTGGCAATGTCATAATATTTTTTCTGACCGCTTTCTACTTTATAAAATGACTCGTTACCCCCTTCAATCATGTCATAAACCCAGGCTGCGGGCTTGCAATCTAAACTTTCCATGATGCCGAGCATATTTTTTACGCCCATTGCGTCCCAAGTTTCAAATAAGCCCATTTCCCAACCAAAACCAGCGCAAATGGCTTGATCTATGCGGTAGAGTTCGTCCGAAATTTCAGGAATACGATTGGAGGCATACCTAAAACCATCGGCAAAAGTGCGGCGATAAAACTCACCCGCTTTGTCTGTACCTTTCAACAAAATCGCAAAACGTTTTTTGAGATCGTCGATGCTTTTGGTGCTTTCTAAGGTCTGAAACTTTACTTTTTGCGAAGGTTTGTATTCAAATGTTTTGAGATCTAAGGCCAAAATCACAGTTTTGCCTGTTTCGTCTTTGGTTTTCTTATAAAACCCTTGCCCAGTCTTGTCGCCAAGCCATTTATTTTCAGAGAGTTTGGCCATGACCGCAGGCAATACAAACGCTTCACGGGCTTCGTCGTGCTGCATAAGTACAAGATTATTACAGACATTTACAGTCGTGTCCAACCCCACAACGTCCGACAATCTAAAAGTACCCGACTTGGGCCGACCGACCACTGTACTCGTCAATTTATCGACTTCTTCAACCGTCAGGCCCATCTCTTCGGCTATTCTGACTGTCTGCACCATGGCATGAATCCCCAGCCGATTGGCAATAAACCCTGGTGTATCTTTACAGAGTACAGTCGTTTTGCCCAAATATAGGTCGCCGTAGTGCATCAAGAAATCAAGGATTTTGGTATCGGTTTTTGGACCTGGAATAACCTCAAACAGTTTGAGATAGCGTGGCGGATTGAAAAAGTGCGTGCCGCAAAAATGTTGCTGAAAATCATCACTTCGCCCCTCCGACATCAAATGAATGGGAATACCCGAAGTATTGGACGTAATCAAAGTGCCAGGCTTGCGAGCAGTATCTACACGTTCAAAAAGACTTTGTTTAATGTCCAATCGCTCAACGATGGCTTCCAAAATCCAGTCATAGTTTTTTATTTCGGGTAAATTATCATCAAAATTACCTAATTTAATCAAGCTGGCCGACTTGGCGTTATATAAAGCCGCTGGTCTGCCTTTGAGGGTATTCTGAAATGCCTCATTAACGATTCTGTTTCTGACAGCGGGACTTTCGAGTGTTAGCCCTTTGGCTTGCTCGGCGGGGTTTAGTTCACGAGGAACGATGTCGAGCAATAGTACCTCTACGCCAATGTTGGCAAAATGACAGGCAATGCGGCTGCCCATGATACCCGAGCCAAGTACGGCTACTTTTTTGATAGAACGGTTCATATATCAGTTACTGAATGATTGAATATTTGGGTTAAATAAGTCGTTGAGCCATGTTACAAAACGTTGGCAGAGGTCGTGATGGGTAGTTAGAAAATTAGATTGTATAGCTATACCCATTGGCTTCCCAGGGTCTTTTTGCCAAGCTAACCAAGTATGGATCAAGGCTTTCGAGCGATGTATTTTTTCGTTGTATTGGTGTAAATTTTGGTTTTCTATTTCTGATAAAATTCTTTCAGACTCAGCAAACAATTTGTCGTTTTCTGGCACTAAATATTTGACAAAATCCTCTAACATTCCAGTCGTTGAGTTGTCAGGCATGAGCCAAATGCCAATGCGAGGGTATGGGCCATGTTTTTCGATAATTGTGCCGTTGATATCGGGCTGTTCGGGCAATGAGTAGCCTATTTTTAATAATTTATTCCTAACAGATTGCCAATGTGAATGTATTGAAAAGTCAGCATCTAACACAATTCCAATTATTTCTATTGTTGCTGGATTTTGAAGAAATGCCGTCAAATCTGGTACAATATTATTTATACTTTTGCAATCTTTGATATAGAATGGAGGGGTTTCGTCTTTTGTAATATTTTTCCAAATATTAGCAATAACATGTAAGTCGTCATTTCCCTCAACGAGCAACTGCTTTGGATTCTTAGGGTCAAGTTTATTTTTTATCATCGGGGATCAACTTCTGCTCTTATTGTATTAAAAATATCTTCCGACTCATAAATTGTAGCATCAATATTACCTTCGTAATTGTCCAAACGTACCATTATGCCATCGCTTTCTGCAAACTTACCACTACCCAACACATCTGCAAAAGCATTGATACAGTCGTTACTATGCGTGGTAGCAAATACTTGAATGTTGAGCTTATTGGCCAAATAAAACACTATTTCCCACAACTGTTTTTGAACCGATACGTGCAAGCCATTATCAAATTCATCTATCAATAAGTACCCATCTTTACAGTTTACCATTGCCAGAACAATTGTCAGAATACGATTGATGCCGTCACCCATGGAGCGTAAATTAACTACTTCGCCAGAACTTAGACTTACTTTGGGTATATCTTCATCTCTTTCAACAACGTATGTAAATCTTTCAATTTCTTTATCAATAATGTTTAATGTTTGAATAACGTATTTTTCATTTTCTGTTAGTGCTATTTTACCCCAATTTTTTGGATTATCATTGCAACGAATACAATCTGAACTAATGTAATCCCATTTATATTCTTCATTTTTTAAAAAACTACGAGCCAGAAATGGGTTTTCTAAATCTGCTGAAACCCAAGAATTATTATTTTGACTGTACTCAACTGTTTGACCCTCTTTTTCAATCACAATTTTAATTTTTAGAGAATGAGTGTCGTCTTCTAAAATCTGTATTTCTTTATTTTTATTGTGGCTTCGTCCATTGAAAACAGAATAAAGTAATCTTGTGTTTTCCTCAAAACAATCTGTTTCTACTTTTTTATAATATTCTCTATTATAATCACCCCGCTGTGCCAACAAATCTCTCAGAGTCTTAAACTTATCTCCTGCCACATACAAACTCACTGCCTCCAACAAACTCGTTTTGCCTGTGTTATTTTTACCAATAATCAAATTGACACGACCGAGTTTTTCGATGTGGAGGTGCTTGAAATTGCGGTAGTTTTGTATTTCTAATGAGTCGAGCATGGTATTTGTTGGTTTTTGCTCAAAATTAAGGTTTTGATTTTACTTTTTTTTATCTTTCAAAATCCAAGCCCAACACATATCTGCTTTGACAACCTCCGTGCCGACTTCGTCGTGGACTGTTACAGGCACAATCATATCGCCTTTTTCGGTGTTTCGCAATAAGGCTATTTGGTCGTCTGAAAGTGTGGATACTGCTCGTTGTGCGCCTTGGCTGCGTTTGATAAAGTGTACCGTCAGGCTTTTCATGAGCGGTAGTTTGTTGTCGGGTATGTTCATGCCTACTATCATGCCTGTTGCGGTTTCGGCCAGTAGGGTAGTGGCGGCGGCATGAATCTGCCCAATGTGGTTTTGTACTTTGGGGGCATTGGCCAATGTCAAAACGACCTCGTGGCAAGTCATTTTTTCAAAATGAATTTTAGCAGTGCCTGCAAATTTAACCATTTTGCCAATAGAGTAGTCTCTAAACCAGCTTTGTGTATAGGCGGGAAACTCGCTGATGGTATTTATGAGCCGATTGAGCCGATTGTTGTATTCCATTTGGTAGTATTTTTCTCAAAATTAGAAAAAAATATTATGCACGCATACTGTTTTAAAAGAAAATATAAGCGTAGTCTTAAAAAGTAAGTAAAGTCAGTCTGGACAGTGCACAAAAAGAAACCCCCAACAAATATGTATCTGTTGGGGGTTTCTTTTTTTTTAACCACAAACCTACTCTACTACTTCGCCCTGAATCTGTAAGACGACAGTACCAGCTTCGGCATTTGACTCTACCGTTACCGATTTGTTGAACGTCCCAACGTTGGCGGCATTGAAAGTAGCCTTGACAACGCCCGAAGTGCCGGGCATCAGAGGCTCTCTGGGAAACTCTACGCCCGTGCAGCCACATGAGCCACGGGCATTACTGATAATGAGCGGCTCTGTGCCAGTATTAGTAAACTTGAACTCGGCAGTTACGGGCTTATTTTTGGCGATTTTACCAAAGTTATGCTCGGTTTCTACCCATTTAATAGCCGAAAATAATGTACCAGCAAACACAACCGACACTACCCCCAAGGCCAAAAGCGAAGAAAGGAAAATTGATTTTTTCATTTTTTTGATGTTTAAGAATGAATTGATAAAAAAGACTGACCCTTAGTAGGCGATACAAAGGTGCGGCCTTGTTTTGAGATACACTGTTAATGAAAAGTCAATGATTGTTAATGAGATGTTAAGCTGAGTGGTTGCTGGGGTGAGGTGAGGTGTGCGTAAAAAAACAAGAAGGTCATCCATGGAAAAAACAAAAACTGCCCAGCGTTGAGGTTCGATTCAAAATAAGGAATGATGAGCAACATGGGCATAAAAATAAACTGTTGGCTGTCGAACCTAATGTATTTGAAGAGAGCATTGAATACTATGACGATTATAAAAAACAAAAAACTAAAAAGCCCAGTCGAAAACAATAATTCGAGGTAAGAGTTGTGCGAAGCCAAATCGGTCTGAACGCCTCCATAAGTAGATAACCCTGCCCGAAAGTTGTCGAAACCAAAACCTGTAAAAATCAGACCTGGGTATTTGAGTAGTGCTTCAAAGGCTTTTTGGGCGAGTTCAAACCGTATTTCGCCTTTGGCTTGACGTATGTCGGCGTATTGCGAGCGCAGGTTAATGACCGAGTCGGGGCTGGCAATGATATAGTAAGCAAAGCCCAAAATAAAAACCATAATAACGCTCTTGAACTGTACAGAAATGCGGCTACTTCGCAGAACCAATACCGCCGATGCCGCCGCCAAACTCACATAACTGCTTCGTGAGCCTGTCAGAACGATACCCCAGACAGTGAGCAAAGCCACAGCCAAAAACAGCCGGCCTAACCAAATGCGTGTATGGCGATTGTTGTAAATGTCAAAACCCGTCAGTACAAATACCGTACAAGCCCAGCCAATGACGTTGGTTTTGTACAGAGATACATTTTGGCCATAAATGTTTTGAGTTTGAAATATAGCCCCCGAAATAAATAAAATTGCAACAGGATAAAAATACGAAAGATTGAAGATTTGCAATAATTTGAGCCGTGCCTCGTCTTTGGAATATTGTTTGAAAAGATAAACCACAAAATAATTGATGTATATCATAAACGGCAACCAAGCCAAAAGCCGCTCGATGCTACGAAAAAAATCGACACTGAACGGTACAACTATTAAATTGAGAAGCACGAAAACCCATAAAACCCAGTTTTTGCTCTCGTTAAATAAATATTTGGCATTACTTTGAGTAAAAAAAAGACCAAACAACGATGCAAATACAAGCCCCGACCTAAAACCCTTGACAGCCTGAAATGCGGGACCTCTTAGGCTATAGCCCCAGACAACCAAAAATACGTTTAAGAAGAACACCAGCAAGTGCCAGTCCCAACGACGATTACCTGTTTTGTCATAAAAAATACCAGACCAGTGCATGAGTACTAATGATAGTTAAGAATATAGAGTTAAAAATGTAGAAATTCATGCCAAATAATAACCTAAATGATTTAACAAACACAAATGTAGCCTAAAAAGGAGTGTAATTGATGAATTTGGTTACGTGTTTTGTGGTCAATACAATAGGAGTGGTAATGGTATTTGGTGAAAAAGTTGGTTTTGAACTCAAAATTCAGTTACTTTGAATTTGAGAGCGGCCTCAAAGAGTGCCAAAATGTCTCCGTTTTGATTTTTTTAACTATAAATATAAAGTAGATTAAGCAAACAAGTAGTAATGCCTTGTTTGTGGCTACTCCCAAAGATATGTCTTGTAAATCGTGTTCGACAGGTGGCTGCGGAAGCAGTGATAAAGCAGTAGGCGGCTGCAAAAATAACGGTGCGTGTGGCACAGGTGGCTGCAACAAAATGAACGTCTTTGACTGGTTGAGCGATATGGACGTACCATCGGGTAAGCAGTTTGATATAGTTGAAGTAAAATTTAAGGGTGGCCGTAAAGAGTTTTTTCGCAACGTCAATAATCTTACTATCACAACTGGCGACTTCGTGGCTTGCGAAATGGCTTCGGGCTATCACCTTGGGTCGGTGTCGTTGCAGGGTGAGTTGGTGCGGTTGCAGATGGTAAAAAAAGGCGTAAAAGATAATGAAACCATCAAAAGTGTTTATCGGATTGCGACAGCCAAAGACCTCGAAAAACACGAACAGGCAGTAAACAGAGATTCACCCTGTTTGTATCGCACTCGTGAAATTGCCAAAAATCTAAAACTCAACATGAAACTCTCAGACATTGAGTTTCAGTCGGACAATACCAAAGCTACGTTTTTTTATTCTGCCGACGACCGTGTCGATTTTAGAGAACTTATCAAGCTGCTGGCAGGAGAGTTTAAAATTAGGGTAGAGATGCGCCAAATCAGTCTGCGCCAAGAAGCTGGCCGAATTGGCGGCATAGGTGCGTGCGGTCGTGAATTATGTTGCTCAACGTGGCTCACAGACTTCAAAAATATTACAACCTCTGCAGCTCGGTATCAAAGTTTATCACTCAACCCGACAAAGTTATCGGGTCAATGTGGGCGACTAAAATGTTGCCTTAACTACGAACTCGAAACGTATGTGGACGCACTCAAAGATATTCCTCACGTAGACGCCCCGCTCCAAACCCAAAAAGGTAATGCGTTTCTTCAAAAAACTGACATCTTCAAGCGAATTATGTGGTTTGGGTATGAAAACGACTACACCAACTGGCACCCAGTGGCAATAGACCAAGTCAAAGCGATTCAGAGCCTCAACAAAAAAGGCGAAAAACCAGCAGCACTCGATGTCATGGAAACGACTGAGGTAGTGGCTATACCAGTTGGTAAAATCAATAGTGATTTGGATCGAATGGACAAAAAATACAGCAGCAAAGACCGAGAGCGACGAAATAACAACAATAACAAAAAGAAAAGCGGAAATGGTGCAGGCAACGGTAATAATTCTAATCCCAACCGTCCACCACGCCCAGCACCCAAGGAGTAGTTTTATTTAATTTTTCAGGTTCGTAGTTGATTTATACGGGTTTACCGATGGCTTCGGTTCGGCTTCAAGCAGCATCTCCGTAAAAATCATAGTAGAACCATTTTTCATTAATTTATATGGAAAATGTATTTTACGGAAGCCTTCGCTTTGAGCGAAGACTTCCTTCTATTTATGCCAGTATAAATGAGAGAGAAGCCTTTTATCTTAAATCAACCAGTTCAACGTCAGGGTATTTGGATTTATCAAAAACAAAATATTTGTCAGTAACAGGTACGTTTGGAGTAAATTTATCAACTTTAAAAACTAATCGTTGGCCGTTTTTTTGAGTTACTTTCCAACTCTTTACCGACTTGTCTTTTTTGTCAATCTTAATCTGGATTTTGGTTACTTTCGTGTCCTTTTTTTCGGGCGAAAGCTCAACAACTTCGTAGGTACGTCCCTTTTCGGTTGTTTCTTCAACAAACACATACTTATAACCTTTTTTATAGACGGTATAGATACGGGTAGGGTCCACGTCGCCTATTTCGTTGGGGTCGTAGTTGGTTATGTTTGCTTCGTTTGTTTCTTTGATGTAAGTCGTCATGGTTTTGGTGTCATTAAAAATCTCTTGACCTGCCATTTTTAGCCTAAATTTAGTACCCTGTACCGTTGCTTCGCCTTTGTAGGTATCGTTGGCAGCGGCACCCTCGTTGGTATATGTAAAGGCCACTCGAAACGAAGCCATGGTTTTGTACTTTGTACCCATGGCATCTAAAATAACCGCTGCCCGTTTGTCGTTTTGGCTGTGTAGCAAGTGGCTCAATAACAGTATCGTTACAAAAAATATTCTTTTCATTGGTTAGCGTAAATTGTATATCACTAAGACATACAAAGTTGGTTTTGGTTTAATGGTCGAAATTATATCTACAAAGTTAGAAGAATTGAAATAAAAAAGAGTGAATATTTAGTAATATTGCAACCAAAACCAAAACCTAATGATCAAAACCGTGTCTAACTCCACTTCACCGACAACGCCCAACGCCAAATTATTGAGTTTACCACTTGTTGTAGCCGCCTTGGGCTATTTTGTCGATATTTATGACTTATTACTTTTTGGTATTGTACGGGTGCCGAGTTTGCGAGATTTGGGCTTGGACGAACAACAAATTTCAAAAATAGGAGTTAATATCTTAAATTGGCAAATGGGCGGCCTCATTTTGGGTGGTATTTTTTGGGGTATTCTGGGCGATAAACGTGGCCGACTATCGGTTTTGTTTGGGTCAATTATTACTTATTCGCTTGCCAACATTGCGTGTAGTTTCATTCAAGATACTGCTTTTTTGCCTGCTACCGAGCTTTATAAGTATTTACGATTTATTGCAGGTTTGGGATTGGCTGGCGAGTTGGGGGCAGGTATTACGTTAGTTTCGGAAATATTACCAAAAGAAAAAAGAGCTATTGGTACGTCATTAGTTGCAGGCATTGGTTTGTTTGGGGCGGTAGCGGCATACTTTACGGTCGAGGTTTTTGGTGGCTGGCGCAATGCCTACTTGGTGGGGGGTAGTTTGGGTATTGCATTGTTACTGCTCCGTTTGGGAGTAGTCGAGTCGGGAATGTTCACGACTATTGCTACCCAAAAGCAAGTTTCCAAAGGCGATTTTATGCTTTTTTTTACAAATAAAGATCGTTTTGTACGCTACATGAAGTGTATTGGCATAGGGCTACCCACTTGGTTTGTGATTGGTATTTTGGCGACTCTCAGCAACGAATTTGGCAAAGCATTGGGCATAACTGAGGCCATCAAACCAGGGCTGGCCATTATGTGGTGTTATGTAGGTTTGGCCACTGGCGACTTGTCGAGCGGCGTTTTGAGCCAATATCTCAAATCTCGTAAAAAGGCCGTGGCTCTGATGATGGCCTTTACGTTGTTTTTTTGTTTTATTTATCTTTTTGCAGGCGTGCAGTCGGCTGATGTATTTTATGGGCTTTGTTTGGCAATGGGCTTTGGTATTGGCTATTGGGCCATGTTTGTAACCATCGGTGCAGAACAGTTTGGTACTAACCTACGAGCCACCGCTACCACAACCATACCCAACATGGTCAGGGGTACTGTGATATTGATGACGACTTTTTATAACTACCTCAAACCCACCACCGACGTAATCTATGCCGCTGCTATCGTTGGCTTTATTTGTTTTGTACTGGGCTTTTACTCAACCCTCACCATTGCCGAAACTCACGACAAAGACCTTGATTTTTTGGAAGAATAGAGATTATTCATAAAATAGTAGCGATACCATACAAGGGGATATTAGCATGATTACGGTTTTACATCAATCACAAAAATACACTTTTTCAAACGAATAAATGTATTGTATCACACTTTTTCAAATGAATAAATGTAAAAATATGATTAGACTATGAACGTGTATACTTATGTAGTGATTCTAAAAACACATCGGCATCGGCTTGTGTAAGTGCCAATGACGGCAATAGTCTGATGGTATTTTTGCCAGCAACACCCGTAAAAATATGCTCTTCAAAAAGTAGTTTATTTCTCAAATCTTCAACGGCAAAGTCATATTCAATACCAATCATCAAGCCACGACCACGGAGGTCTTTGTAGCCGCCCATGGTTTTGAGTTCTGACAAAATATAACTGCCCACTTGCTTGGCATTGGCTACGAGTTGTTCTTGTTCTATTACTTCCAAAACCGCAATCGCTGCTGCACAAGCCAAATGATTGCCCCCAAAAGTAGTACCCAACATACCGTGTTTGGCTTTGAATTTGGGCGAAATCAGCACGCCACCAATCGGAAAACCATTACCCATACCTTTGGCTGTTGTATAAATATCGGCTTGTAAATTATCATAATGTTGGTCAGAAAAAAAACGCCCCGAGCGGCCATAGCCACACTGCACACTGTCCAATATAAACACAGCCCCCGTCTCGTTGCAACGTTGCCGAATGGCTCTCAAAAAGTCTTCATTGGCCACCTGAATACCTCCAACGCCTTGTATGCCTTCAACAATGACAGCGCAAGTATCGTCTGTAACATATTGACTGACAGCCGCTACGTCATTAAAAGGCAAGAATGTAACGTGGTCTTTATAATTGACAGGGGCAACAATACTGGCATTGTCAGTAACGGCCACAGCCCCAGCCGTGCGGCCATGAAAGGCTTTGGTAAAAGCTACTACTTTTGAGCGGCCATTATAAAAGGAGGCTAATTTTAGCGCATTTTCGTTGGCTTCGGCTCCCGAATTACACAAAAACAACGAATAATCGGCACAACCCGAAAGCCTGCCCAGTAACTCGGCTAATTTGTCTTGTAAGGATATTTTGACAGAATTAGAATAAAAATTGATGCGCTGCAACTGCTCAGTTATGGTCTGGACATAATGCGGGTGGCAATGCCCAATCGAAATCACAGCATGGCCACCATAAAGGTCAAGGTACTGCTGGCCTGCCTTGTCCCATAGCTTTGAGCCTTGCGCTCGCACTGGTTCGATGTTTTGTATTGGATAAACGTCAAATAGATTCAATGTCGTAGTTAGTTTGGTGTTTTGGCAAAATTAGGTTTTTTGTGCGAACTCTGCAACGCCACATATTCTGCAACGAGCGTCCAGCAATGCGCCTCACATTGCCACCTAATATGAAATAGTGGCCAGCGAGCCATTTGGTAAAGCACAGGATTTTGGTAAGCCGTTAAAAGTCCAGCTATAAAAAAATAAAAATCCTCAAAATTTGCTGTACTAATGTCTTCGACAGATTCAAAATTGAAGTCATAAATACCGAGCCGCATGAGCGATGTTTGTAGCACGATACGGTCCATGCGAGGCTGAGGTTGGGTCAATAAACGTCTAATATCACCTATTAGTTTAGCTCTGATTGGCTCTAAGGCTTCAATCTGAAATGCCCCCATAAGCCTTGCTACATGATACACAATCGGCACAGTGCGGGGGTATTGGTGCGCTACCGCAAACGGCTGATTGAGGTATTGGTCGGTTTCTATCGTTGAGCGAATATAAGCCAAACTATCGCTATCGTGCTGATTGTGAGGTAGTTTGTTTTCAAAAATCCAATACATCAAATTACAAAGTACAGCTACGTCAAACTCAATATACATATTTTTGCCAAACCAAGTCGAGTAAGCTCGCAGCGATTTGTATTCTTTAAAGGTGTTTTTGATTTGTAGTTTCGACAAATTGGCGTGTTGAGTTAGTTTGTCTTTGAGCCACAAAATATCGGTAGGCGTGTGGGGGCTGGTCAGGTAAACCATAGCCGTGTCGTCCACGTCATCAGGAATTTTGAAATGGGTAAATCGCCCAAAAACGTAACCATTCGGAAAGTGTCGAGATGGTTTTGTTTTCCAGAAATTATAGGTTTTGAGGCCGTCTTTGTTCTCAAAATCGGGGTAGTTCTTTATGGATTTGGCCGTAATACTACTCACTATTTTTTGGCTTTCTACCGACAACAAATGACTGAGCCGCTGGAGTGTAAAAGTAATAATGGCCGTAAAAAAAATAGTTTCATCGTTGCGTTTGTAGCCAATCAGCGGGTTTACTCGCTGTGCCTCAAACAGTCCTTCTGCAAAATAGACATCGCCCTTTGACTGTAAAGTGGCAATGCGTGCTATCAATATGTCTAAATGATTATTCATTATTACAAAAATAGCAATATGTTTGATAATGAGCAATATTATTTATTAACTAACTGATAATCAAAGTATTAAAAAACATGGCACGGTATTTGATAATTTGGCTTGTAACCGTAAAACTCTAATATTTTAATAAATATCAATTACCATGAAAAAAGTACTTTTACTTGCAGTTGGTCTATTGGCCAGCCTACCAATGATGGCGCAGCGAGATTTTATATTGTCGCACATCGACCGTCGAGGTTTTTTGAATATTTCGGGGGGCTTGGCCATGCCAATAGGCTCGCCTTACCAAAGCGACCCCAACGCCCCGTCAGACTTGATGGCGCTGAGTGGTTCATCGTTTCAGGTTTCGTTGGGTTATAGGCTCAACCATCGCTGGGGTGCAGTTCTTAATTTTAGCAACTGCTTGAACGATGGCAGTACCAGACAAATGATTCAGAAAGTAGAAAACGGCAAGCTCGGCAGCGACTGGAAAGCCAGCGCAGGCCGCTGGAATTGCTCGCATTTATTGGCAGGGCCTTACGTGAGTTTTGTTTTTGACCGCCTTACTATTGATGGGCGGCTCACAGGCGGAATGTCGTGGGTTGAGCGGCCAAGTACGGAACTAAAAGGGCTTTATTATGGCAACACAATGAGTGTCAAAACAACGGCAGTCAATTCAAAATCGTTTACAACAGGTTTGGGTGCGAGTGTTAGATACATGATGGGCCGCAATATCGCCCTCGCCGTGCATGCAGATTACTTGACGACCAAAGCCAGCTTTGACTCGGTCGAAACAACAGTAAAAATTGGTACAGATACAGGCACAGATTTCTTGCGAGAAGTAAAACCCATTGGTATTTTGAGTCTAAATGGCGGCCTGAGTTTACTTTTTTGATATTTATCGCCATACATTTCTTAGAATTAAGTACTTTTGTAGCACCTTGGGGGTTTAAGTTCCTTTGAGGTGCTTTTTTTGATAAAAAACTATGACTGCTTTACAAACACCCAAATCATTGACCGAGGCGCAAATTAGGTTACTGCGTTTGTTTTCAGTGATGTCTTCCAATGAATCAGACGAGATAATTTGTTTGGTTCAAGCTCACTTACAACAAAAATTAAACCAAGAATTAGACCGTGTAATAACCCAAAAAAAGTATACGCAAAAAGATTATGACTCTTGGCTCACAGAGAGTAACAGAACTGAAATGCTAAAAAAAATACGGGCAAAATCGTGAAAGTTGTAATTGATACTAACTGTTTACTTGCGTCCATTCCACCAAAAGGAAGTGGATATTGGCTATACGAGGCATTTAATTTAGGTAAATTTATTTGGGTGGTGAGTACGGAAATTTTGTTAGAGTACTACGAAATGATAATAGATAGATATTCAAAAACAGCGGCAGATTTGGTGATAGAACTAATGCTAACAAAGTCAAATATACAAATGTCAGAATCTTCGTTTGTATTGAACTTGATAGAAGACGACCCCGATGACAACAAATTTGCTAATTTGGCCTTATCTGTTGGTGCATCATTGTTAGTTTCAAATGATAGGCATTTTGATATCTTCAATAATATAGATTTTCCACCGCTCAAAGTCGTCAAATTAGATGAATTTAAAACAATATTAGCAGAAAAATAATAAAACACACCCCAGTCAAACCACACTATGCAACGCCAAACAAAAGCCATACGCACCCAAACTGCCAAAACCCAATACCGTGAACACAGCACGCCGTTGTTCTTGACTTCGAGCTTCGCTTTTGAGTCGGCAGAGCAGGGCAAAGCACTTTTTGATGAAACCGAAGAAGGTAATATTTACAGCCGATTTTCAAATCCATCGGTTCAAGAGTTTGTAGATAAAGTAGTGATGCTCGAAAGACACGAAGATGGGCTTGCTTTTGCTACAGGCATGGCGGCGGTTTTTGCGGGCTTTGCGGGTATCTTGAAGTCGGGCGACCATTTGGTGGCTTGTCGGGCGTTGTTTGGCTCTGCTCACCAAATTATTACAGTTATTTTGGCTAAATGGGGCGTTACTTATACTTATGTCGATGCCAATGCCTCAGAAGCTGATTGGTTGGCCGCCGTCCAGCCCAACACCCGTATGATTTACTTAGAAACACCCTCAAACCCAGGCTTAGAGCTTGTCGATTTGGCCATGATAGGCCGAGTTTGTAAGGCACACAACCTGGTTTTTTATGTCGATAACTGCTTCGCAACACCTATTTTACAGACTCCCGCCGATTTTGGTTCGGACTTGGTGGTACACTCGGCTACAAAATTTATGGACGGGCAAGGTCGTGTGTTGGGAGGAGTATTGACTGGCTCAAAGGCGCTGATTCAACCGATTCGTTTTTTTGCACGGCACACAGGCCCATCAATGTCGGCTTTCAATGCTTGGGTGTTGAGCAAGAGTTTAGAAACATTGGAACTGCGTATGGAAAAACACTGTCAAAACGCCCAAAAACTCGCCGAAGCCTTAGACGCTCACGCTGGCGTTCAGAAAGTCAATTATCCTTTTTTACCAAGCCACCCCCAACACACACTCGCCAAAGCACAAATGACAGCAGGGGGAGCGATTGTTACGATAGAACTCGCTGGGGGCTTCAAACGGGTAAGTGCGTTTTTTGCGGCCTTACAAATCGCAACTTTATCCTCCAACTTAGGCGATACCCGTACTATTGTTACCAATCCCGACACCACAACGCACGCCAAACTCAAACCCAACGAAAAAGCTGCGCTGGGTATTACGCCTGGCCTCGTCCGAATTTCGGTTGGTTTAGAGCATATCGACGACCTCATTACCGATTTTGTACAGGCCGTTGAAGTGAGCGCAAACAAATTGTAGGTTTTTGGGGTTTTTTGAATGTGTAATTCTTTGGCTACCCGACAATTTCTGTTATTTACTCAACCACAAAAGATACAATAGGACGCAAAAGGTCTGAGAACCAATATTTTTCGCAATCTTTTGTGCTTTTTGTGGTAAAAAAATAGACCCCCATAAGAATTATCAGACAACGCAATTCTTTTACTTACCGACTGCAAACAAACATTCCCCAATCAACACCATGACAGTAGTTCCATACAAAGAAAGTACCGCAGGCAAGCGAGAACAAATTGCCACAATGTTCGACAATGTATCTGCCAATTATGACTTCTTGAACCATTTTTTGAGCGCAGGTATTGATTTTTATTGGCGCAAACAGGCCGTCAAAATACTCAAAGCCGATGCTCCCAAAACGATTTTGGACATAGCCACTGGCACAGGCGACTTTGCTATCGAGGCACTATCGCTCAAACCCGAAAAAATAATCGGTGTCGATATTTCGGAAGGAATGTTGGCCGTTGGTCGAGAAAAAATCAAAAAAATGGGTCAAGAGCAAATCATTACTCTACAAACAGGCGACTCCCAAGCACTGGCCTTTGCCGACAATAGCTTCGATGCCGTCATGGCTTCGTTTGGGGTTCGTAACTTTGAAAACCTACTCGCTGGCCTGACAGATATGTGTCGGGTACTCAAAACAGGCGGAACTTGTGTGGTAGTTGAGTTTTCAAAGCCAAAAAGTTTTCCGTTCAAGCAATTTTATAACTTTTATTTTCGTTACATCTTGCCTACCATTGGGCGGTTGGTGTCCAAAGATGCCTCGGCTTACACCTATCTACCTGAGTCAGTACAGGCGTTTCCCGATGGACAAGATTTTTTGAATATTTACGAAGCGGCGGGTTTCCGCCAAACACGATGTATTACACTCACATTTGGAATATGCTCAATCTACGTGGGCAAAAAGTAAGTTTCTTGGTTTTGTTTTTTCTATCATTGGGTCAATCTGTATTGGCACAAGAATTAAAATATAGACCCAAATACCAAGAAAACTACGAAGACAAAGACATACACTACGGTTTTTTGTTTGCGCTGCCCAGCACAAGGTTCAATGTTATGCACAGTAACGAGTTCTTGGCCGCTTCCGACAGTACGGTACTCATCACAGCACCTGTTACGAAGGGTTTTAGAATGGGCTTTGTGTTTAATAAATTTTTGAATGACCATTGGGACTTACGCTCAACGCCATCAATATCGTTGTATGAGCGAGTGGTGGAGTACAAGTTTTTGAAGGGAAGCAGTCGGCAAGAAATAAGAGAAGCGACTTGGATAGAGATTCCGGTATTACTCAAATACAAGTCGCAACGCCGCATGAACAGCCGAATGTACATGATAGCAGGTTTGACTTTTGGTTTTGAGACTAACGTCCGCCGTAGGCAACTATCTGGTACCGAACGCCTTACAACCCGAACTACCGACCTGACACTCGACTATGGCTTTGGTCTTGAACAATTTTTGCCCTACACCAAGCTAACCCCCGAACTGCGGTTTTCGACTGGACTGGTCAATATGTACAAACCGTCCGACAACCCCACCTCGCTCGGTATTGGCCGTCTTACCACCCACAGCATTACGCTCTATCTGATGTTTGAGTAAACTATGAAACAAATCCTAAAAAAACTATTAGGCTACGTTGTCCTGCAGCCCATTCGTAATCTTAGATTTCAAATCAAGGCCATGCCTTATCGGCAAGGCGAAGCCGTTGAGTGTCCTATTTGTGGCGGAACGTTCAAGTCTTTTATGCCGTTCAGGTATCGTCAAAATGCCTACTGCCCCGACTGCAAGTCGCTCGAACGCCACCGCTATATTTATCTCAATTTACGAGACAAACTCAATTTTTATGAAGCCCCACGTAAGCGAGTATTACACTTTGCGCCAGATATTTGTCTCATTCCGAGTATCAAAGCTAACCCGTATATCGACTACGTTACTGCCGACTACATGACTTCGTTCACGAGCAGCATTACTGTTCAGCCCGACTATGTGATGTCTATTGACGACATAAAATTTGACGATAATGTTTTTGACGTAATCATTGCCGTAGGTATTTTGGTCATGGTTCCCGACGATGCCAAAGCTATCAGAGAGGTCTATCGTACGCTCAAGCCTGGTGGTTATGCCATTTTCCATGATCCAATTAACCTCAATCAAGAAAAAACATTTTCAGATGCCAATTTGACCCAAGACCAAAAACAAAAACTCTACCATGGCCACGACCAACGCTGGTATTATGGTGCCGACTACGCCGACCGCCTCAGAGCGCAAGGATTTAGAGTAGAAAACGATACCTATGCCCAGCAGATTGACGGTAAGCGTTTTGGTATTGGTGCAACTGAAAAAATATATATTGCCTGGAAATGAAAATATTAACTGTATTTGGTACTCGTCCCGAGGCTATCAAAATGGCTGTTTTGGTCCAAAAATTGAACCAAGCCGAAGGTATTGAGCATCGTTTTTGTGTAACAGGCCAGCACCGTCAGATGCTCGACCAAGTCCTCGAACTCTTTGGCTTAAAGCCCGACTACGACCTCGACATCATGCAAGCAGGCCAAGATTTGACCGACATTACCTGTAAAATCTTGACGGGCTTGCGTGAATTGTTCAAAACTTTTAAGCCCGATGTTGTACTTGTCCATGGCGACACTACTACGTGTCTGGCTACTTCATTGGCGGCCTTTTATGCGGGTATCAAGATTGGCCACGTTGAGGCTGGACTACGAACAGGCAATTTACAGTCACCATTTCCAGAAGAAGCCAATCGGGTTTTGACCGATCGCCTTACCGATTTTTACTTTGCTCCTACAGCCCGAAACGTACAAACCCTTTTGAGTGAAGGTATTGATAAGTCAAAGATTATTCTTACAGGCAATACAGTCATCGATGCGCTTCTGTATGTGAGCGATAAAGTCAATGGTTTTTCAGATAAAATTGATGAAAAAACATGGGCTATTTTTAATTTAAAAAATAAAATTCTACTCGTAACAGGCCACCGCCGAGAAAACTTTGGAGATGGCTTTATTCAGATTTGTAGTGGTCTCAAAGAACTGGCCGAAAGCTATCCCGACCTTCAAATCGTTTATCCTGTTCACCTCAATCCTAATGTCCAAAAGCCTGTATATGAACTACTTGGTGACTTGCCAAACGTACATCTACCTGCTCCAATGGACTATGCCGATTTTGTGTTTGCGATGAAACAGTCTTGGGTGATTTTGACCGACTCAGGTGGCGTACAAGAAGAAGCGCCGAGTTTGGGTAAGCCCGTACTCGTAATGCGAGATACCACCGAACGCCCCGAGGCCGTTGATGCTGGCACTGTAAAATTGGTAGGCGCAAACCGTGAAAATATAGTGCAGGCAGTCAGAGAATTGTACGAAAACAAAACAGTTTACGACCGAATGTCGCAGGCCAACAATCCTTACGGTGATGGCTTGGCCAGCGAACGAATTGTAGATTTTTTGCAGGCTACTCGTCATTTATAGTGTTTTTGGAGCATTATCTTGCCAGTACTATCTTCAAAGTCTTGATGCCACTCCCCGTATTTAGTCGGGCATAATAAACCCCATCGCTCAAAAACTCACCATTGAAAACAACCGAATGAGTACCTTCTGGTTTTTGTTCGTCATTGACCAATGCGCCGACTTTTGCGCCTTGTGTGTCATAAACAAAAAGACTTACAGTACTGCCTTTTTGAAGTTTGTAACGAATACTCACCTGCTGATTGAACGGATTTGGAAAAACCTGAAAACTATTGTCGGCCTTGTCGGGGGCTTTGTTGGTGGCTACGGGGGTTTCTTGTGCTGCCGTCAGAACGGCAGTACTTGCTGTGGCCGACGGGCTACTTTCGTTTGAAAGCCTGTCGAGAGCCGTTACAACGTATTGATAATTAACGCCAGCTTGTGCTTCCAAATCAATAAAGACCATCGCTGGGCTGTCGGATAAATAAGGCAAAACGGCTTTGATGTTTCGGCTATTGTTGCCAACCACAGGCTCGTTGTTGTCGAAGCGATAGACTACAAACTTTTTTGCTTTATCAAATTCATTGTCAGATTTATTAAAATAATTCCACGATAACTTTACCTTACTGTCGGGCTGCAACTGTGCCATTAGGTTGATTGGTGCTGCTGGCAGAACGTCGTCTTTCCATGGCATGGTAGGTGGCAGAGACAGATTTTGAAATGCTACTTTGATTGATTGATTTACACCCAAAGGATTGTTTTTTAAGGTTTTGGCACTAAAAAAAACACTACCATTGATGTTCTGAAACGAGCGGGCTATTTTTATTTGATTTGTAACCTCGTTGGGGTCTTGCCAGTCGGTATCGGTTTTATAGACGGCATAGCCCACATATACGTGCCGCCCGTTGGCGTTGGCGTTCCACCAAGGCGCAAGGGCTGTAAAATCGGCTGCTGAGTGTCCAATCTTCCAATAAAGTTGTGGTGCTACATAGTCAATCCAGTTTTGTTCAAGCCAATATTTTGAGTCTGAGTAAATAGCTGAGTAGCTTTCAAGCCCTTTGGTATTAGAGCCATCGGGCGATGAGGCTTTGTTTTGCCAAATACCAAAGGGTGAAATGCCAAACTTAACCCACGGTTTTGTTTTTTTTATATTCTCAGAAACCATCTCAACCAGCAAGTCCACGTTGTTGCGCCGCCAGTCGGCTTTGTTTGTAAACCCACGTCCAAAACTATTAAAAGTTGCATTATCATTTAGTTCAATTCCTGTTTGAGGATATGGATAAAAATAATCGTCAAAATGAATACCGTCCACATCGTAGCGGCGCAGCACGTCCATCACGATGTTGTTTACATAATCTCTGACGGCAGGAATACCAGGGTCTAATATTCGTAAATTACCATAAGAACGTATCCATTCGGGGTGAGTTTTAGAAACATGATTGGGTGCAATCGAAGACCTCGTAGCATCGGTAACGGCTCTGTATGGATTGAACCAAGCATGGATTTCAAGGCTTCTTTTTCTACATTCCTCAATCGCAAATGCCAGCGGGTCGTAGCCTGGGCTGTATCCTTGCTGGCCTGTGAGCCATTCAGACCATGGCTCAATGTCGCTCTGATAGACGGCATCGCAGGCATTACGAACTTGTAAGATTACGGCGTTCATACCCAGTTTTTTTTGCGAGTCGAGCATCGCTATAAGCTCGGCACGCTGTGCTTCGGGGCTTAGGTTTTTGTTAGACGGCCAGTCCACGTTGCTTACCGTGGCAATCCATGCGGCCCTAAACTCACGTTTGGGTTGGGCAACTACAAACAGTGGCAAAAAAACTAATAATTTAATAATTTGATAATTCGATAATTTCATTTTAGAGGATTAAAAACTTTCAAGCCTTCGATTTTTTGAAAGTCGGTTTCATTTTGGTTTTAATACCTGCCAGTCATATTCATTTTCAATTTGTAATGTAACAGTCATTTGGAGTATTGGTTTTGGGTCAATGTTTAACAAATACAATGCCAATCACGGCCTATTTTTTCTTTTTTTTGTTGGTTCTTGCGGTGCGGCATTAAAGTCATAGGTTAGTTTGTTGATATAAAACACGTCTCGGGTTGCAACACTGCTTTTTTCGCTGCTTATTTTCTGATAGCCATACACCACAAAATCGCCACCGTGCCAAGCCCCTATTTGCTGCTGGTCGTTGTCGGTTATCTTTTCGTCTTTGTCAGCAGGCTTTATTTCAAATTCTTCGGTCTGCCGTACTACCTTATTTTTTTCGATGGCCTTGGTATAAATTTTGCCTTCTTTCGGATATGCCAATATTAGTTTTTCGTTTTGTTGTGTTACCTGCACCATTTTTACAAGTTCAAATCCCGTCAGTTCGTCTATTGACAGACAGTTATCCCACAGTAATTTACCTGTTTTTTTGTCAAATCCACACACAATGGCGTGGGTATAATTATAAGCCTCTGAGTCTCGGCTGGCAGTTCGTACATTGAGCGTTGCTTTGCCGCTAAGATAAAAGACTTCTGCCACAAAAACGAGTTCGTCGCCAACATCTAAAATATCATGAACCAATAGACGGTATCTAAATTTGGGTTCTCGTCCTTCTTCTTTTTGCCGACCGATACGGTCAATCATTCGTTGTTTTCGTTTGGGTTTTAAATAATTAAAAAAATTTTCTAATTTCCCAAAATCAATCCATTGCAACGATTCTGGTTCACCATTCTGGATTCTCGAAAAAAACAAACCCTGCGAATATTGCGTACAGCCTTGTGAATAATTACCAATCAGAAGTGAATTTTGATCGTCAAAGGGTAGTATTTTTCCAGAAATCAAACTATTTTTATTGTCAGAGGGCATAGTTGTCGTTCTTACTAATTGCCCTTGGTAAGAATATGTTTTTATCACAAATTGGCAATTTCGGCCTTTGGTTGTGTATAAAATTGCCGTCAGTTCGTTGTGTACTTCGTCAATATCTAAGCTACTGATTTCAGTGTTTTCGGTATAAAGATAAGGTAGTACTTTGACGCTACCATCAAAAAACGAAAACGCCATCACCACAGGCCGAGTGCGATAGTAGCCACCGATGTAAGCCATGTTGTTTAGGACTTTGAAATGATGAATGTCTATTTCAGTCGGCAATTTTCCCATAAAAATATCGGTATCACCACTCTGTAAGTCAAGCCGTAACATTGTAAACTTTTCGGTGTCTTGCTCGCTGAAAAGCCAGTACAAAAATTGTTGATTATTGAACGACCGAATGGCTTTTAGTTTATCGCTCAATTTAAAATCGGTGCGCCAGCGTTCGTGAAGCGTTGTGTCGTAGCTATGAAATGTCCAGCTTTCGCCTTTGTAAAATTCATTTTTGCGATGTGTAACGAGTAGCCCCATTTTATTGAGTGGCGTAACGTCAAAATTTTCTTCTATGCCTCTGTCTGCTGTCAAAAACTCAATCCGTGCAGATTGTTGCAACTGAGCATATAACTGCCCGATTATTAGCCAAAATCCAAAAAAAAGAAATCGTGTTTTGTTTATTTTCATTGATAAAACCTTTAAAATCTTTGAGCAAGACTTTGCTTGAAGCTAACTCTTTACTGGGTAGAATACTTCAAAATTACGAATTTAGCTTTATTGTTGGTCATCTGTTCATAAAATTGAAGTAATTTTGTGGAAAGGCTCGCAAAAAATAAAATTGAAACAATGGCAAACGAAAAAAAAACAGAAAGAATTGTTTATTCACATTTTGAAAAATCAGGTGATATTATTCATATCGAAGAGCAATCGTCGGATATTTCTAAAATTGATAAACTACTTAAAACGGCCTCTAAAAAAGGAATGGGACAGGGACGGCCTGAGTTTCTGATAACCTACAATAAAAACGCCAATTTGCTAATTGTCGTTGAGTGCAAAGCCGAAACTACCAAACACGAAAGCCAGAACAGAGACAAATACGCCGACTACGCAGTTGATGGTGTATTGCTCTATGCCTCGTACTTGTCCAAAGAGTTTGATGTGCTGGCCATTGCCGTCAGTGGCCAAACAACACAAGAACTAAAAGTATCTCATTTTTTACACTTAAAAAGCGAAAGAAAACCAACGGCTATATTTGGCGACAAGCTGCTCTCAGCACAAGAATATTTGGACGGCTACTTAAAAAGCCCCGAAAAATTTAGACAAGATTACAACACGCTTTTGGAGTTTACCAAACAACTCAACGACCAACTACATACCTATAAAATTCCTGAAAATCAACGGGCTTTGCTCATCAGTGCCATTCTGATTGCGCTCGAAGATGGTATTTTTAAGACCTCTTATTCTAAAAAAACAACGGCCAAAAGTCTTGCCGATTTCTTGACAAAAATAGTATCAGAAAAATTAGAAGAGTCGAATATTACAGGCTCAAAACTTGATAACTTAAACAGTCAATTTGGCTTTATCAGAACAGATACCTCGCTCTCGACCAAAGACAAAGTACTTAAAAAATTGATTGACGAAATAGACGAAAACGTTAATTCGTTTATCAAAACACATGAATATTTTGATGTTTTGGGGCAACTCTATATTGAATTTTTGAGGTATGCCAACAGCGACAAAGGCCTGGGAATTGTGCTAACACCGCCACATATCACCGAGCTTTTTGCAGAATTGGCACAAGTAAACAAAAACTCTATTGCGTTTGATAACTGCACAGGTACGGGTGGTTTTTTGATTGCGGCCATGAAACTCATGATAGACGATGCGGCAGGCGAGGCTACGAAAATTGCCGAAATTAAATCAAAACAACTGATTGGCGTTGAGTACCAGTCGCATATTTTTGCGTTGGCGGTTTCCAATATGTATATCCATCAAGACGGCAAAACCAATATCATCAATGGTAGTTGTTTTGACGAAGCCATCATCAACGAAGTAAAAGCCCGAAAACCAACCGTAGGGTTCTTGAACCCGCCTTATAAAGGCGACAAAAAAAATGATACAGAGGAGTTTGAGTTTATTCTTAACAACTTAGAGTGCCTTGTCGATGGTGGCACTTGTATTGCCATAGTGCCAATGAGCTGTGCATTAGCAACAAGTGGCAAAATGTTGTTATTTAAAAAACAACTGCTGTCCAAACATACCTTAGAGGCTGTTTTGTCAATGCCCGATGAATTATTTGTTAATTCAAAAGTAGGAGTAGTTTCATGTGTAATGATATTTACAGCTCATAGGAAACATAGCCCAACCAAAAAAACATACTTTGGCTATTATAAAGATGATGGATTTGAAAAAAGAAAACACATAGGCAGAGTTGATGTTTATCGAAAATGGGAAACAATCAAAGAAAAATGGGTTAGGTATTACAATGATGAAAATAGAAGAGAAGAGCCGGGGTTTAGTGTAAATAAAGTTGTAACCGCAGACATGGAATGGTGTGCCGAGTCATATTTAGAAACAGATTACTCTAATTTATCAGAAAAAGATTTTATACTGGAATTAAAAAAATACGCATCTTTTAAAGTTTTGAATCAATGACATTGGATATTTCAAATTGGGGTAGTTTCAAATATGGAGACATATTTGAAGTAAAAAAGGGCAAACGTCTTACCAAAGAAGATTTTACCTGTGGTGATACGCCTTTTATTGGGGCAATAGACTCTAATAATGGCTATAGAGATTTTATTGGGCAAGAACCGATTCATGAAGCAAATACAATAACAGTAAACTATAATGGATCGGTTGGTGAGGCATTTTATCAACCAAAACCCTTTTGGGCTAGCGATGATGTAAATGTTTTATATCCAAAATTTAGACTCAACAAATATATTGCAATGTTCCTTTTGCCATTGATAAAAAAAGAAAAATATAGATTTAGTTATGGTCGAAAATGGGAAAGTACAAGAATGAAAGAATCTATCATTAGACTCCCTATTAATGTACAAGGCGACATTGATGTAGATTTTATGGAAAATTATATCCTATCGTTGAATAACACGCAAACTATTGAAGACCCCTACTGCAATATTATAAAAAAATCAGTTGCCCCTCATTTTCATTTAACACTTGATATTGGAAACTGGGAAAACTTTGAATTAAGTACATTATTTACCATAGAAAAAGGCGAAAGATTGACGGTTTACGACAGAGTAAAAGACACCGAAGGAAATAACATTGCGCTAATCACGGCGTCGTCAGAAAACAATGGAGTTGTCGATTATATCTCTTTTTCAGAATATTCAGAAATAAAAGAGTGTTGGGAAAATCAAATAACCGTAGATATGTTCTTCAATGTATTTTTTCACCCGTACAAATATTTTAGTGATGACAATGTTTATACCCTCATTCCTAAATTTACTTGTAACAAATATGTTTCCGTTTTTATTGTGTCAATTTTAAAAAAACTACGTTATAAATATTCATTCGGACGACAAGCCAGGTTATCCAGAATTATTGAAGAAAAAATAAAATTGCCTACAAAAAATAACCAACCTGATTTTGAGTTTATGGAAAATTATATCAAATCATTGCCTTATTCGAGTTCTATTTAACCAACACCCATGCACATCGAACAATCGCTCAAAGCACATATCAAGCAAGCACTCAACACACTTTACGGAGTAGCCGAAGAAAATATCACGTTGCAGCCCACCAAAAAAGAATTTGAAGGCAGCTACACTTTTGTAACATTCCCTTACACTAAATCATTACGCAAGTCGCCGCTCGACATTGGTCAGGCCATTGGCCAATACCTCGGCGAGCAGGCAGATATTGTGGCCAAATTTAACGTTGTGCAAGGTTTTTTGAATTTATCAATCGCAGACTCGGCTTGGGTACAGACACTCAACGACTTGGCTTTTGACGATAATTACGGCTTTGCTGCACCAAACGGCCAATCTGTCATGGTCGAGTTTTCGTCGCCCAATACCAATAAACCGCTACATCTGGGCCACTTGCGTAACAATTTTTTGGGCGATTCGGTGGCTCGAATCTTAAAAGCCTGTGGCTATAAGGTCATCAAAACCTGTTTGGTAAACGACCGTGGTATTCATATCTGCAAGTCAATGTTGGCTTATATGAAGTTTGGTAATGACGAAACTCCCACAACAGCCAATTTGAAAGGCGACCATTTTATAGGTAAATATTATGTACTGTTTGACAAAGCCTATAAAGCCCAAATCGAAGAACTCGTAGCGTCGGGAATTGACAAAGAAATAGCCGAAAAACAAGCCCCGCTCCTCAAAGAAGCCCAAGAACTACTACTAAAATGGGAGCAGCACGATTCTGAAACAATAGCACTCTGGCAGCAAATGAACGAATGGGTCTATGGCGGTTTTGCCGAAACATACCAAAAAATAGGGGTTGATTTTGATAAAACTTACTACGAATCAAATACTTATCTATTAGGTAAAGATGTAGTTGAGGCGGGCTTGACTACTGGTACGTTCTTCAAAAAAGAAAATGGCTCAGTCTGGATTGACCTATCGGCAGAGGGTTTAGACGAAAAGTTGGTACTACGCTCAGACGGTACATCTGTTTATATGACCCAAGACTTAGGCACGACCGACCTCAAATATAGCGATTTTGGTACTGACCGCTCGATTTGGGTAGTGGGCAACGAGCAAGATTATCATTTTAACGTACTTTTTAATATCATGAAACGTCTCGGTCGTAGCTATGCCGATGGTTGTTATCACCTTAGCTATGGTATGGTGGACTTGCCCTCTGGCAAAATGAAAAGCCGTGAAGGGACAGTAGTAGATGCCGACGACTTGATACAAGAAATGACCGATACCGCCCAGCAACGCACCAAAGACTTGGGAAAAATTGATGGTTTTACAGAATCAGAAGCCAAAAAATTATATCAAGTTTTGGCAATGGGCGCATTAAAATATTATTTGCTAAAAGTAGATCCACAAAAACGAATGTTGTTTAATCCCGAAGAGTCGATTGATTTTCAGGGACATACAGGGCCGTTTATTCAATATACACACGCTCGAATACGGTCAATATTAAGAAAGGCGAATCAATTAAATGTCGAAATGATCCAACCTGTAGCTGTGGAGACCTTACATTTGTCTGAGCAAGAATTGATTTATAAACTGTCAGAGTTTCCAGTTAGAATAGCCGATGCAGGCCGCAACTATTCACCAGCTTTGGTATCGCAATATGCCTTTGAGTTGGCCAAAACCTATAATTCGTTCTATGCCGAAGTGTCTATTTTGAACGAGCCAAATATTGAGGTTCAACGCAGTAGGGTAATTCTGTCAAAAGCCGTAGCCGATGCCATTCAAAAATCAATGGCGTTGCTGGGCATCGAAGTACCCGAGCGTATGTGATGCTGGTAGAGTTTAAATTGTGCCAAACGCCATCTGCCTCAGCGATTGACAAAGCCATTCAGAAGGCAAAAAAGCAAGCCCCGTATATTTTATTGGAGATTGATTGCGAAATGGCTCCTCAAATTTTAATTACAGGTGTTGAGGACAGGTGTCAGCGTGCAGAAAATCAAGACGTAATTGCAGAGATTTGGATACTTTGGGGGAGTGACTTATTGAAATTTACTCTTGAAGAGGTAATAAATAAGTCTTGGCGAGAGGCCATTTATAAAATAAAATAGGGCTTTACTGATGTAAAGCCCTAAGTCGGGGACCGTTCCTGCGAACTTTCCGATACAAAGATACTAGTATTATTTTAATTTGTATGAAATTTCATAAACAATAATGTTGGCCGTAATATTCCAGACGACACTGTATGACTTTTAACAAAATAGCTATTATAGACAACTGCGGACTGACAAGCCCTGAAATTGAAAAAATTTCTATGCTTTCAAGACAGCCAATATCAGTTTTTGATGACTTTCCCGAAACGGAAACTCAAATAATTGAGCGAATTGGAGCGGCCGACTGCATTTTGGTAAGTTGGCAGACGAGGATTAGTGCGGACGTTCTAAAAAAAGCAACAGACTTAAAATTTGTAGGAATGTGTTGTAGCCTTTACGACGAAAATTCTGCCAATGTAGATATTGCGGCAGCAAGAAAATTGGGCATTGAAGTCAAGGGTGTAAAAGACTATGGAGACGAAGGAACGATTGAATTTATCTTTGCACAGTTAATTTATTTGTTCAAAGGACTTGGTAAACAAAAATGGAAAAGCGAAGCTACAGAACTAACTAACAAGCATATAGGTATAATCGGACTTGGCACTTTGGGACTTATGGTTGCCAAAACCGCTACTCATTTTGGTATGAAGGTTTTTTATTTTAATAGGAGTAGAAAGTATGAAATAGAAAAAGAAGGCGTGTTTTATTTACCATTGAATGAATTGATGGCGACTTGCGACGTAGTAACAACGCATCTTCCAAGAAATACCATTCTTTTGACAGACCAAGAATTTGCTATTAAAAAAAAGAACTCAATTTTAATCAATACTTCATTAGGGCTAACTTTTGAGAAAGACGCATTTCTAAACTGGATTAGCAACGATAAAACTTCGTTTGCTATTTTTGATGCAGACGGCGTGGGAAATCTTGGTAGTGAGTTTTCTCAGTACGAAAATATTATCATAACTGATCAATTTGCGGGATTTACCTTAGAAGCAAAAAAACGCCTTTCTGAAAAAGTGTATGCTAATTTGATGAACTTCTTGGCTGACAGATAAAACTACCGCTGTTATGATTATTCCAAAACAAAAAATCAATTTCGTATCTTTGAACCCCAACCTATATTTGATAGTTTATTGTGTATGACAAACAACAAACCGCTGACTGACGTAGAACTAACTGGCCATGAGTATATTGAGGTATTTGGCGCACGAGAAAACAACCTCAAAGACATTGATGTAACGATTCCAAGAAATAAATTAGTGGTCGTAACAGGCGTATCGGGCAGTGGTAAGTCGTCTTTGGCTTTCGATACGATTTATGCCGAAGGACAGCGGCGATATATGGAGAGTTTTTCGGCCTATGCACGTAGTTTTATGGGCAACATGGAACGCCCCGATGTCGATAAAATCAACGGCCTAAGTCCTGTTATTAGCATCGAACAAAAAACGACGTCTCGCAATCCCCGCTCAACGGTTGGTACTGTTACCGAAATTTATGATTTTTTGAGATTGCTCTATGCTCGTGCTGGTGAGGCGTTTAGCTACGTGTCGGGCCGACCAATGATAAAGCAAAGCCAAGACCAAATCATTGACCAGATTTTAGACCAATTTGTAGGACAAAAAACAACATTCCTTGCGCCAGTCGTCAAGGGTCGCAAGGGGCATTACCGAGAACTATTCGTTCAGATTGCCAAATTGGGCTACACCAAAGTACGAATTGACGGAAAAACCGAAGATATTACGCCCAAAATGCAGCTCGACCGTTATAAAATTCACGATATTGAAATTGTGGTCGATAGAATTATTCCAAAAACCGAAGACCGTTTTAGATTGAGTCAGTCGGTCGGAACTACTCTTAAACAAGGCAAGGGCGTGATGATGGCCGAGGTTTCGGGTAAGTTATACTATTTTTCACAAAACCTGATGGACCCCGAGTCGGGCATTAGCTACGATGACCCCGCTCCTAATCTGTTTTCGTTCAACTCGCCCTATGGCTGGTGCGCTACCTGTCAGGGTTTGGGTAAGGTCGAAGAAATTACCGAAGAGTCTATCATTCCAGACAAAAAACTAAGTATCAACAAAGGCGCAATAGCACCGCTGGGCGAATACCGTGAAATGTGGATTTTTAAACAATTGGAAGTACTTCTCAAACCCTTTAAAATAACACTCAACACGCCCATTGAGCAGTTTCCGGCTGAGGCCATAGAAATGATGCTCTATGGTACAGACGACCCCGTGCCAGTACAGTCCACAAAATACCAAGGTACAGATTGGAATACGAAATACGAGGGAATAGTAACGTTTTTGAAACGCCAACAAGAAAGCGGTAGTGATAAAATGCAAGACTGGCTCAAAGACTTTATGGTCGTCAATACTTGTGCTGAATGTAATGGCGCAAGATTGAAAAAAGAGGCTTTGTGGATAAAAATTGACAGTAAAAATATTTCAGAATTAGCACAGATGGACGTGCGTGAACTCTCTGACTTTTTAGCAAATTTGTACGACCGCCTCAACGACCGCCAGCAGGTGATTGCTCGTGAGGTTTTGAAAGAAATCAAGAAACGAGTAGGCTTTTTGTTAGACGTTGGTCTGGATTATTTGACACTAAACCGAGCCATCAAAACCCTGTCGGGAGGCGAAGCGCAGCGCATTAGATTGGCTACGCAAATTGGTACGCAACTCACTGGCGTACTGTATATTATGGACGAGCCGAGTATTGGCCTCCACCAACGAGACAATGTTCGGCTCATTGATTCATTGAAAAAACTACGAGACTTGGGCAATACCGTGCTGGTCGTAGAACACGACAAAGACATGATGCTCGAATCGGACTATATTCTCGACATTGGCCCAGGTGCAGGGCGGCACGGCGGGCAGGTTGTGGGACAGGGTAGCCCAGAAGAGTTTTTAAAAAATGGCTCAACCACAGCCGACTATCTCAGTGGCCGTAGCTTGATAGCTGTTCCCAAAAAACGACGAGAGGGCAATGGCAAATCGCTGATTCTGAAAAATGCTGTTGGTAACAATCTCAAAAACGTAACCCTCAAATTGCCATTGGGCAAGATGATTTCGGTAACGGGAGTGTCGGGTAGTGGTAAGTCGTCGTTGATTCACGATACCCTTTTTCCGATACTGAATAAACATTTTTTCAATGCCAAACGTGAAGCAATGAGCTTTTCGGCTATTGAAGGTTTGGAACATATCGACAAAGTGATAGAAGTAGATCAGTCGCCTATTGGCCGTACACCACGCTCAAACCCAGCTACTTATACCAATATGTTTGCCGACATTCGGTCGCTGTATGCCGAGTTGCCCGAGTCCAAAATCAGAGGCTATAAACCTGGTCGTTTTTCGTTCAATGTCAAGGGCGGTCGTTGCGAAGACTGCGAGGGAGCAGGCATGAAAAAGATTGAGATGGAGTTTTTGCCCGATGTTTTTGTGGCTTGTGAAGGCTGTAAAGGCAAGCGGTTCAACCGTGAGACATTGGAGGTGCGTTTTAAGGGAAAATCAATATCTGACGTACTTGACATGACGGTAGAGCAAGCGTTGGGTTTCTTTGAAAATTTACCCAAAATAAACCGTAAAGTACAGATGCTCAACGATGTAGGACTCAACTATATTACCCTCGGCCAACACGCCACGACCTTGTCGGGAGGCGAAGCGCAACGGGTGAAATTGGCCGAAGAACTTTCAAAACGAGACACTGGCCAAACGCTTTATATATTAGACGAGCCTACAACTGGTCTGCATTTTGAAGACATCAAGCTACTGCTGGGTGTACTCAACAAACTGGTGGATAAAGGCAATACCGTCTTGATTATCGAACACAACATGGACGTTATTAAGGTTTCGGACTGTGTGATAGATATTGGCCCAGAGGGTGGTAATTTGGGTGGGCGCATCATAGCCGAAGGTACTCCCGAGCAAGTAGCCAAAACCAAAGGCAGCCACACAGGTAAGTTTTTGAAGATGGAACTGGCTTAAAACTTAGGACTTGGAACTTGCCCAAAACAATAATACCCAACCCACAATTAGGGCCACTCCACCGATGGGTGCAACTGCGCCAAAGGCTTTGATACCCGACAAACAAATGGTATAGAGTGCGCCTGAAAAGATAATTGTCCCCAACAAAAACGCATAACCCGCCCAGCCATAAAGTTTAGTAGCGGCTGGTGTAGCATTTTGCGTTAATATACCCACCAAAACCAATGCCAGTGCATGATAAAACTGGTATTTGACAGCCGTCTCAAAAGTATCTGAGCGGCCTGCGGCTTCGAGCGTTGGTTTGAGGGCGTGTGCGCCAAAAGCACCAACCAACACACCCAATGCTCCCAAAATAGCACCTGATTGTATGAAAAATTTGTTCATCGTTTTGTTTAGAATGTAACAATCAAAGCTTCAAAAGGGCGAAGCGTGATGGTTGGTTGTAGATTTGTTGATTGACTATAATTTGAAATCATTACCTTGCCAGTAGTCATCTCTGGCGGTAAAGTATATAATTGATTCTGATTTGTAAAATTATTGACAATCAGCATCTTATTATCAATGTTGACACGAAAATAAGCCCAAACGCTATTACTTTCTGGTAATAAATCTTGGTAAGTGCCATAAACTAATACTGGGTTTTGTTTACGAAAGCGCAATAGTTTTTTGTAATAATTTAGTGTCGAATCTGGGTCTGCCTGTTGGGTTTCGACATTGACTTGGGCATAATTTGAGTTTACTTTTAACCATGTCGCTGGGCCGTCCGTAAAACCCGCCTGCGCTTTGTTTGTCCATTGCATAGGCGTTCGGGCGTGGTCTCGGGCTATTTTGTTGGCACTTTTCAAGAATTGTACGTCCGAATATTCGCCATCTGTTACCAATATTTTGTAGGCATTGTGTACCTGCACATCGTCAAACTCACTGATGGCTTCAAACTCACAATTAGACATTCCAATTTCATCGCCTTGATAGAGATATGGCGTACCTCGCAAAGTCAGTAGTACTGTTGCCAACATTTTGGCCGATTCTGAACGATAATTTTCGACATCACCAAACCGAGACAGCAGCCGTGGGTTGTCGTGATTGCCAAAATAAACGGTATTCCAACCATCAGGTTTGAGTGAATTATCCCATTTTTGGAATATTTGTTTCAATTCTGACAAATTAAATTCATTTTTGGGACTAACAAAGCAAATCTCATCACGAGGTACGGCGTGGTCAAAATGATAAATCATGTTGAGTTCTTTGCGAGCCTCCCCCACATAGTCAAGCGCATCGTCTGGCCCCACGCCAAAGGCTTCACCGACTGTCATACAGTCGTATTTTGAGAGTACTTCTTGGTTCATTTCCTGTAAAAACTCGTGTACTCGTGGGCCATTGGCATAAAACGACAAATCGCCAAAGCGGTCGGCAGGAAAATTGGGGTATGACTGGTCTTTGGAAATAACCGAAATTACGTCCATTCTAAACCCGTTCACGCCTTTGTCCAACCAAAAACGCATCATTTTATAAATTTCTTGGCGCAGTTTGGGATTTTCCCAGTTTAAGTCAGGTTGTTTTTTGACAAACAGGTGCAAGTAATATTCATTTGTCAATTCGTCCAAGTCCCAAGCCGAACCCGAAAAAAATGAAATCCAGTCATTAGGTATTTCTGATTTCCAGATATAATAATCTCGATATGGATTATCTTTGGATAAGTGGGCTTCCTGAAACCACCGATGCTCGTCTGACGAATGATTGACGACCAAATCTATAATTAGTTTGAGACCACGATTATGTACTTCGGCCAGCATCTGGTCAAAGTCGTCCATTGTACCAAACTCTGTCATAATAGCCTCATAGTCAGCTATATCATAGCCATTGTCGGCATTGGGCGACTTGAAATGTGGACTAAGCCAGATGACATCTATGCCCAAATCTTGCAAATAGTCGAGCTTAGACGTAAGCCCTCGCAGGTCGCCAATACCATCAGCATTTGAGTCCTTAAAACTTCGTGGATATACCTGATATACAACGGCTTCTTTCCACCAATTAGCTTGCATCTGTCGTTTTTTGTTTATTTTCGGTTAATCAAACAGCCAATTGGCTCTGTTTTTTGTGGGTTTATTGGTAGGCTATGAAGCTCGTTTTCGATGGCATCTTGTAGGTAGGTTTCGGTAGTTTTTGGTCTAAATTTACCCAAACCCACAAACTGATTATCGACTGCTCCACGGTATATAATTTCGCCCTTTTCATTCACCATCACAACCTCGGGCGTAGTTGTGGCGTTCCATTTTTTTACTAAAATATGCTCCGTATCAATCACAAAGGGTATTTTAAAATCATATTCTTTCTGAAACTGCCGAACGGCTTTTTGTTTTGTATTTTTGGTTGGATAAATAATTTTAAAATCTATCTGTCTTTTATATTTGTCGTAAAATCCCTGCAATTTACCTGTATAGGTTTGGCAAATGGGACATTCGGTATCAAAAAAAATCAATATCAATACCCTTTTTTGAGCAACCACAACATTACAAATCAGTACGATTGAGAGCAGCAGTAATGTTTTTTTCATGGTTTATTGTGCTTCAAAAGCCCCGTTCCATTCTTCTATTTGGTTCAGTATCAAATCGGTACCCAGATGCGATACCGCCGATGTTATAAAAAACGGTGGCAGTTCTTCCCAAGTTTCGAGTAGCGTTTTTTTGTAGGTTTCAATAGCAGCTTCGAGTTTTGGGCCGCTTAGTTTATCGGTTTTGGTCATAACGACAATAATTGGCAAACCAGTCGAAGCCCATTTAGTAATAAAATCAAGGTCTGATTTTTGAGGCTCAATTCGCCCGTCCACCAGCACAAAAACAGCCATCAACGACTCTCTTTTGTTGAGATATTGGTCAATCATGCCTTGCCATTGTTTGCGGCTCGTTTGCGACACTTTAGCATAGCCATAACCCGGCAAGTCCACCAAACACCAGCTTTTGTTTATCACAAAGTGATTGATTAACTGCGTTTTGCCAGGTTGTCCAGAGGTTTTGGCCAAGTCCTTACGCCCTACAATGGCATTGATAAGCGACGACTTACCAACATTTGAACGGCCAATAAAGGCATATTCGGGTTTATCGGCAGGTGGACATTCGGCCAATTTAGAAGAGCTTTTGACAAACTCAGCAGAGGATATTTTCATAGAAAGTTTTAGTAGCAAAATTTAATATGTGGGGGCTGTCCGTGCCAAAAAATCGGGATAAGAGGGCAAACCAGCCGAAATAATTTTTGATTGGAGTGCTTTTTCTTCCTCACTCAAAGGCTCATTGGCAGTCTCTAAAAATAAACCTTCTTGCTCTTCATCAGAACAACCATCGACCAATTTATAAATAGCCTGTAGTTTTGATTTTTTTTCGACGATGTTACTGGTGTTTTTCAAACTTATCGCAAGAGCTTGGTATTTTTCTTTGGTTGTCATGGTGTTAGTAAGTTGCGTATTTATTTTTTGTAATAAATCACGGGAAAGAAACTCAGCAGCCAATATTTTCATAGACTTACAACCTTTTTGTGGGCTTTGATGTTACAATCTCACAAAATTACAGAAACAAATTGACCCAATATGAAAATTTATACTAAAACTGGCGACAAAGGCACAACTTCGCTCGTAGGCGGCACTCGGGTAAGCAAGGCTTCGCTCCGTATTGAAGCCTATGGTACGATAGACGAACTTAATTCTTATATTGGATTAGTAAGAGACCAACCCGTAAATGAACCACGCCGCAGTTTATTAAAAGAAATCCAAGACCGATTGTTTACCGTTGGGTCAATTTTGGCATCTGAACCCGAGCAAACCAAAAAAATAATACCCGATTTGCATGAGGCTGATATTAAATTATTAGAATCTGAGATGGACGCTATCGATGCCGTTGTACCGCCATTGCGGGCTTTTGTACTACCAGGCGGGCATCAGTCTGTGTCTTTTTGCCATGTTGCTCGTACAGTTTGTCGTCGGGCGGAGCGACTCATTATCACGCTCAATGGTCAGCAACCTGTTGATATGCTGGTGATTAAGTATCTAAATCGACTGTCTGATTATTTGTTTATGCTCTCACGACTGATGACACATGAATTGGGGTCGGAAGAGGTGGCTTGGAAGCCCCGAATATAAGAACGTGAAACATATTTAGTTTTTTTTCGTGGAACGTCTTTGTTCTTTGCTCTGAATGTCGGATATTTGACCGCTGTAAATCAATAACTACAATGGGCAAAATAATTGCGATTGCAAATCAAAAAGGTGGAGTTGGAAAAACCACCACCACCATCAACTTGGCGGCAAGTTTGGCTACGCTCGACTATAAAACGTTGATTGTAGATGCCGACCCACAGGCCAACTCTACATCGGGAATGGGCTTTGACCCCCGGGAAATTCAGTTTAGTATCTATGAATGTATGGTCGAGGGCGTAATTGCCGAAGACTCTATCATCGAAACCGAATTTCCCAACCTTTATTTATTGCCTTCTCACATTGACTTGGTGGGTGCTGAAATCGAAATGATTAACCTCAAAAATCGTGAGGAAAAAATGAAGGAAGCATTGGCCACCATCAAAGACGATTTTGACTTTATTATTGTGGACTGCTCTCCGTCGCTGGGGCTTATTACCATCAATAGCCTTACCGCTGCCGACTCGGTGATTATACCTGTTCAGTGTGAATATTTTGCATTAGAGGGCCTCGGCAAATTGCTCAACACCGTCAAAATTATCCAGTCTCGCCTCAATACCGAACTCACCATCGAGGGTATTTTATTGACCATGTACGACTTGCGTGTACGGCTATCAAACCAAGTCGTAAACGAGGTAACGTCGCATTTTAAGCAGATGGTCTTCAATACAATTATTCCCAGAAATATTAGATTAAGTGAGTCGCCGAGTTACGGCGTGCCAGCTATTGTGCAAGATTCTGAAAGTAAAGGGGCGATTAGTTATTTGAATTTGGCGAGAGAAATATTGACACGAAACGGACTGATAGAACAAGATTAGAGATTGTATCAGTCAATAAATAAATTAAAAAATGGAAAATACCACAAAAATAAATCATAAAAGAATGACAGGCTTAGGCCGTGGCTTGGGTGCATTGTTACAAGACAACGACACCGTCAATCCACCAGCAGGGCGAGCCTCAAACAACCCGAATACTCCCGAAATAGGGGTAAGTATGATGTCAGAGATTGGATTAGACCAAATAGAGGTCAATCCATACCAGCCTCGGGCGTATTTTGACGAAGAGGCATTACAAGAGTTGGCCGAGTCGATTCGTATTCAGGGAATTATCCAGCCCATTACCGTCAGGCAAATTGGTAAAGACCGTTTTCAGCTAATATCAGGAGAGCGGCGTTTGCAGGCTTCCAGAATGGCTGGACTAACGAGTATTCCTACTTATGTAAGAACGGCCAACGACCAGCAAATGTTGGAAATGGCTTTGATTGAGAACATTCAGCGTGAAAACCTAAACTCTATCGAAATTGCACTGAGTTACCAGCGGCTTATTTCAGACTGTGGTCTCAAACAAGAAGAGTTGGGCGAGCGGGTAGGCAAAAATCGTACAACAGTCAATAATTATATTAGACTTCTCAAACTACCGCCTCTCATTCAGGCATCGCTCCGTGACGAGCAAATTAGCATGGGCCATGCCCGAGCCATTATCAATATTGACAATTCAGAGATTCAGCTCAAAATATTTCGCCGAACAATAGAAGAGAGTTGGTCTGTACGAAAAGTTGAAGATGCGGTACGAGACTTACAACTACTCTCTGACAATCCGCTTGCCAAAGAACGCCGTGCCAATGTAATAAAACAAGAATTTAGGACGTTACAGTTCAGACTGTCGTCGCTGTTTGGTACAAAAGTTTCGATAAAAAGCGACGATAAAAACAAAGGCGAGATAAAAATCCCGTTTGCAACACAAGAGGAGTTAGACCATATTTTGCAATCGCTCAGTTTTGAAGCACAAAACAAATTGGTAGAAAATGAATAAATGGGCTTATATAGTGGTTTGGGTTTTGATGAGCTGGTGCGTAAGCCCCGCCCTGAGCCAGCAAGCCATTATAGATAGTTTACAAAAAAAGTACCAAAACCCAGCCGTTGTTCGGACAGATTCTGCCTTAAAAAAGCAAATCAAACCATTAGATTCGCTCAAAAAAATCGGTCGATTCAATTATAAAATTATACCCAAAAAGGCAACACTATACTCACTAATTCCGGGTGGTGGCCAGATTTATAACCGACAATATTGGAAAGCGCCTTTTGTTTGGGCGGCATTTGGGGTGGTTGTTTATTTTATTTATGACAATAACACTCGTTATGTAGATTTTTTGGGTCCCTATGTGGATAGTTATGATGCCAATGGCAAAGCGACCAGAAGCACGGCAAGCGTGTTTATCAGAGGTAGTCCGTTCAACAACAACCCAGATGTTGTTCGAGACCTGACATTGCAACAAATCACACAAGGTAAAGATTTTTATAGACGTTACCGAGACCTCAACTGGTTGATGTTGGTGGGGGTTTTTGCATTGGCTGCCGTTGAAGCCAATGTATCGGCACACCTCAAAGACTACAATGAGGTAATGAATAACGACAATCTTTCGCTTCGTATTGAGCCAGATGCCTACACCAACAATTTTACGGGCAATGTCATTGGTGTAAAGGTCGTGTTGGGGTTGAAGTGATAGATGTGGCTGATATACTATTTTCATAAACTTGAAGCGCATACTTGAGAGAAATAAAAAATAAAGTATGATAGCAGAAGGATAGTAACACAACATAGATGAAATAATGTTTGCTGTAAAAATAACCAAATTCACGACAAATTATCTTTTAAGATGAAAGTAGAGTTCAAAGAGTTAGGGTATGTAAAAAATGTACGACTGGACTTAGACAAAGACCTAATAGTTCTTTGTGGCCCCAATAATACTGGAAAGACGTATGTAGCATATGCAATATATGGACTAATGAAGTTTCGTTCCGAATTACCAAAATCAAAGAAGATAGAAGAGGAAATAAAAAATCTGCTCACTAAAGGACGGATAGAGTTGGATATAATTGACCTTTTGACAGAGAACAACATATCATATTTGAATACAATTGGTGAAAATTATGTGAAACAAATCTCAAAAGTTTTTGCATCAGATGAGATAACATTTTCTAAAACCGAAATTAAAATAGAACTTGGGAGCATTCCTAACTTAAGAACTAAAATACTTGAAGAACAAATTAGGCAGGAAATTGGCATAAGAAACAGCATTTCGGTACAAATTGTGAAAGAATTAAATTCTTCCATAATAAGTTGTTTGTTAATTGAGAAAGAAATTAAAGACAATGATAATAAGCGTGAAATTCCAACATCTATTTTGCTCGATTTTATTGCAGATAGAATATTCAATATTTTGATAGACTTTATTTTTCCCAAAACATACATAGCACCAGCGGAACGAATCGCGATCAATATATTCTCAAAAGAGCTATCCCTTAAGCGAAACGTTTTAGTCGATAAATTACTTGAACTTAAAGATGTAGGTGGCGATGATGACCCATTTGATATAATTAAAAGGCGTGCAACAAGATACCCTTCGCCAATTAGAGATAGTCTTGAAATCTCAGAAGATCTAAATAATTTCAAGAAAAATAATAGTGATTTTCAGCATTTTGCAGATGAAATTGAAAAAGAAATTTTAAAAGGACAAGTTTTAATTTCAAAAGATGGGGACGTACAGTTTAAACCCGACAAAGCGAAATCGTTAAGGTTACCTATCCATCTTACAGCATCAGTTGTGAAATCTTTATCTAACTTAGTTATATATTTTAGACATCTTGCTACGAAAGGAGACTTCATAGTCATTGATGAACCTGAATTAAATTTGCATCCAGATAACCAAGTAATAATTGCGAGAATAATTGCAAAGATTGTAAATAAAGGCTTTAAAGTTTTAATAAGTACTCATAGCGACTACATCATAAGAGAACTAAATAACCTAATTATGCTAAAAAGTAAACCATCGTTTGCAAAAAAATATAATTACACGGACGACACTTTGCTTTCACACACTAAAGTAGAGGCTTTATTATTTCATTACAATACTCGAAAATCTGTTTCTTTAGAAGTAACAGATACAGGTTTTGAAATTGAAACAATTGATAATGTAATCAATGAGCTGAACGAACGCTCTCAAGACTTATTCTTTAACGCTCACTCATAAAAGTAATGATAGAAGAAGTATTTAAAAAAATAACAGACATTATAAAAGCGGACTTTAAGAATTCTTATATTGGGGGACAAGTTATCTTACAAGATAGTTCAAGTAAACCTGTAACTATAAATAAAATGGGTAAATTTTTGTGTTTACAACTTGATAAGAAAAATACAAGCATTTTTCCATTTTTTGAAACATCGGTAGAAAACCTTTGTAAAGTATCCGACCGTGTAATTGTGTATCCACAAATAAACTCTCTTTTTATATTCATCATTGAATTAAAATCATCCAATCCGACGGGTGCAATAAAACAGGTTCGTGCAAGTTTTGAATTAAGTAAATATATCTGTGGAACAGCAAAGAGAATGCTAAACTATCCAGCAGTAGATATCCAGTACAGAGGTTTGATTTTTTCACATAAAACGATTAAGGGAATCACAAAGCCAAAAAATCTGAACTACTCGCAAGATACTAACTCTGAATTGAAATATAGACATTTGGCATCGGGGGGTAGTGTAGATTTAGATACCCTGACACACTAACAAAATGCTTAATCTGAAAAGATAGAGTATGATGAAAACGAAAGTAATCAGTGTAGAGAGTTTTGCATTGATTACCCTGTAAATATTACATCCACGACAGGTGTTAAGGTTGATGTAGGTATGAAATAACATAGGAATAATAATACGGCAGTAATTTTCTAAAAATGAATATTCTTCTTTTAGGTTATGGCAAAATGGGTAAAGTCATAGAACAAATTGCCTTTGGCCGTGGCCACCAAATAGTTGGCAAAATAGACATTAGTAATAGGCATGAATTAGCGTACTTTTCAAAGCAGACCGTCGATGTGGCCATTGAATTTAGCGCACCCGAAGCCGCTTACCAAAATCTAAAATGGAGTCTGGCACAGGGCATTCCGACGGTGTGTGGCACTACGGGCTGGCTCGAACACTTGCCCGAAATCAATGACATTTGTGCTACCAACGACACCGCTTTTTTTTACGCCTCCAATTACAGCATCGGAGTCAATCTGTTTTTTAAACTCAACAAACACCTCGCCAAACTCATAGCCCCTTACAATCAATATAACGTTAGCACAACCGAAATACACCATACCGAAAAAAAAGATGCCCCCAGCGGTACGGCCATTACACTTGCCGAAGGGTTAATTGAGCTATTGCCCAACAAAACAGAGTGGGTAAATCGGGCCGAAAGTACCGAAAATCAGATTCCGATTGTATCTTTGCGAGAGGGAACAGTACCTGGCACACATGTTGTCTGTTACGATTCGGTTGTCGATAGCATTGAGATTCGGCACGTGGCACATAGTCGAGAGGGTTTTGCAGTGGGGGCTGTTGTAGCTGCCGAGTGGCTCAAAGACCGAAAAGGGACTTTTGGAATGGACGACTTGATTGGCCAATAAAAAACATAAAACTTACACCTTACTATATTTATTAAAATGCCTGAAATAAAGAAAAAGTCTATTGTCCGAGAATGGTTCGACTCTATCGCCTTTGCCGTTGTGGCTGCCACCCTAATCCGTTGGTTGTTTTTGGAGGCATATACCATACCGTCGTCGTCGATGGAAAACAGCCTGCTTGTGGGCGATTTTCTGTTTGTGAGCAAGCTGCACTATGGCGCACGCACTCCCCAAACACCACTCCAAATACCACTCACACACCAAACCATCTGGGGAACACAAATACCGTCGTTCTCGACACTCATTCAGCTACCGATGTCTCGCCTTCCTGGCTTTACCGAAGTCAAACGCAACGATGTAGTGGTTTTTAACTATCCCGGCAACCCCGATACTCCCGTCGAACGCCCCGAAGAAGGTAATGGCGGCTACAAACATTTCCCTGTCGATTTGCGTACCAATTTTATCAAACGTTGTATTGGAGTGGCTGGCGACGTGGTAGAGGTCAAAAATGGCATTGCGTACATCAACGGAAAAGAAGCCGAAATACCTGCAAATGCCCGCTTTTACTACCGCTTGCAATCTCTTGAACTTTTGGACGACCGATTTTTTGAGAAAGAAGAAATCGCTGACTATAATGTTTTTCCAGCCGACTCGCTCGGTGCCAAAAAATTTCTGTATCAGATCCGTGCTACCCCCGAAAAAGTACTTGCACTCAAACAATATCCGTTTATTGTTGGCGTAACGCACGAGAGTGTTTATCCAGAAGGTGTACCCGAAGGTGAGTTGTTTCCGAGTGCCGCCAAAAAACAAAATCCCGACTTCTGGGCGCCAATCCAAATACCAAAAGCAGGTTTGACTATTACCTTAGACTCGACTAATGTAGCCAAATACGGCAATACCATTAAATATTTTGACGAAAACGATGTAGCCAAAGTGGTGATATCGAATAATAAAATCATTATTGACGGCAAAACTCTGAACGAATATACATTTAAGCAAGACTACTATTTTATGATGGGCGACAACCGCTACGAATCGGCAGATTCTCGATTCTGGGGTTTTGTACCAGCCAATCATATTGTAGGTAAAGCAGTATTTGTATGGATGTCTATTGACCCAAAACCAAAAAACATCTGGAATAAAATTCGCTGGTCGAGGTTATTTAGTTTAATAAAATAACTAAGTAATGGATTATATAATTTTCTGATAAACAGTGTTTTACATTAACATTTTATGTTTGTTTCGGGATTTAGTTTTATCAGAAATGCTACCAAATTCGACTTTCCGATTGTCGAAGCCATTGGCTCAATATTAGATATTTGCGATGAGTTTGTGATAGCCGTTGGCCGTAGCGACGACGATACGTTGGCCGTGATTAGGAACATTGACCCCAAAAAAATCAAAATCATTGAAACCGTATGGGACGAGTCGCAACAAGAAGGGGGAGAGGTCTATGCCCTCGAAACCAATAAAGCCCTCAGAGCCATATCGCCGCTGGCAGACTGGGCTTTTTATGTTCAAGGCGACGAAGTTATACACGAACAAGACCTCGATACCATTCGTAGTAGCATGGAGCGATGGAAAAACGATGAAAGTATAGATGGGCTGGTGTTTGATTATGTCCATCTTTTTGGTTCTTACGATTATATTGGCGACTCGCCCAACTGGTATCAGCGAGAGGTGCGGGTCGTGCGGCCTAAGTCCAATATTTATTCATATCGTGATGCTCAGGGTTTTAGAAAAGACAATAATCAGAAGCTAAACGTGAGGCCAGCCAATGCAATGATTTATCATTATGGTTGGGTAAAAGACCCTCGGATTATGCAAAACAAACACTTGCATATTCATCATTACTGGTACGGCGATGAGGCCGAAAAACACGTAAAAGTATCGCCCGAGGGTTTTGACTATTCGCAGGTCGATTCGTTGGCACGGTTTACAGGCACGCACCCGTCTATTATGAAAGAGCGGATAACTCGCCAAAATTGGCAATTTGCTCACGATGTTTCGTTCAAAAAACTGAGTATTAAAAATCACTTCAAACTTTGGGTCAAAAAATATACAGGGCTTAACTTGGGAGAGTATAAAAATTTTAAATTGATTGGGTAAATGGACCAAAAACCTTTTATAGTAGGTATTACGGGTGGAAGTGCATCGGGTAAGACTTATTTTTTGAATAGCCTGATGAATAACTTTGACGAAAATCAGGTCTGCTTAATTTCGCAAGACAATTATTATAGAGCTCGCCACGAAGTACCTGTTGATGAAAATGGAGTACATAATTTTGACTTACCGCAAGCTATCAATCACAGACTTTATGCCCAGCACATCGTTGAACTTAGAGAAGGCCGGCCGGTTGAGCAGCTCGAATATACATTCAACAATCCCAATATTATTCCCAAACTACTGACCTTTAAGCCTACGCCAATTATTGTAGTGGAGGGTATTTTTGTGTTTTATTTCAAAGAAATCGCTGACTTGCTGGACCTTAAAATCTTCATAGATGCCAAAGAGCATATTAAACTCAAACGGCGTATTATTAGAGACCAAGTAGAGCGAGGCTACGACCTAACAGATGTACTATATCGGTGGGAAAACCACGTTTTTCCGACCTATGAGCAGTTTATCAAACCCTCAAAAGCCGATGCCGATATAATTGTACCAAACAACCGAAACTTTACGAAGGGGCTTGACGTGGTGCGGGCTTATTTGAAAGGAAAAATGGACGATAGGTAGGTATTCAAGTCGTCGTGAGTTAAATTTAACGCTGTAAATCAGTAAGTTATCAAAATTAAAACATTATATTAGTTTTGAATAAGTACTTAAATAATGAACACTGAAAAACAGATAACGTTGTAATTAGTTAAATAACTCATGTTACACAACTAAAAAATAACACCGTAGGTGTGTACTGTTGATAGCTAAAATGGGTAATTGAATAATACAGCCCCAGCGGGGCGGCCTAATGACAAGTTGTGCCTGTGGCGTTGTTATGTTGTCTTTTTCCTGCCGCTACCGTAGTGGCAGACCGCCAGTAGTACTTCTCTCTGGTATTTTTGCGTAGCATGAGCCAAGTAATTAGATTTAGAATCCGACAAAAAAGTCCTCTCGGGTACACATACCCAAGAGGACTTTTTTGTCGGACGTTGTCGAAATTATTTTGCCGACAAAGCCAAGTCAATCGTAAAGTCGTCGGCGATGGCTTTGTCGCCAATGCTTTCAAAGAATTTTTTAGACCCAAAACGAATATCCCATTTCGTACGGTCGAGTACTATTTTGGCAGTAGCCGAAACTGCCCCCTTCTCGACTTTCACGGTAGCTGGAAAAGTAATGCTCTGTGTTATGCCCTTGATGGTCATGTCGCCAGTGATGTTTGTACCCTCTACTTTTGTGATTTTAAACATCGCTTTCGGGTTTTTCTCTACCGAAAAAAAATCGTCTGAGTTCAGGTGTCCGATAAGTTTGGCGTTGTAGCCAGCATCTGCGATGTCGGTACACTTGATGCTCTTCATGTCAATTTCAAACGAGCCACCAGTTACTTTGTCGCCGTCGAGTGTGAGCAAGCCGCCAGCTAAGTTAAATGTGCCGTTGTGTTCGCCAGTTACTTTTTTAGCGTCCCATTTTGCCACGCTTTTTGTAGCATCAACTTTGTATGTTTTTGATTTTTTTGATGCGAAAGCCGCACCACTCACTGTGATTGTTGTCGCCAATGCAAGGGCAACGATTTTTAGGGTTTTCATTGATTGTGGATTGATTGTAAATATTAAAAAATAAGAAAATGTACTCTAATTTATTGTTCTGAGCCACGAAGTTTGTCTAACAGGCTGCTTAGTTGCTCTGCTTCTTCGCTTGTGAGGGTCATCATTTTTTCCTCCATTTGGGCTTCAGTTGCTTCTAAGTCTATCAACATTTGCATACCCAATTTTGTAATTACAACATCTACTGCTCTACGGTCGAGTTCTGAACCAGTACGATGGGCGAGTTTTTTTTCGACCAATTTATCTACTACTCGAGACGCATTTGACATTTTGTCTAACATTCGCTCTATGATGTCGTTGATTCTTACTGCCTTGGGGTATTGCCCTTTCAATATTCTGAGAACGTTGTATTGTGGAACTGTCATGCCGTTTGGTTTTAGCAGTCTCAAATGTTCGTTTTGATGCCAATTGGCTGTGAAGAGCAAGTTCACTATCAGCTTGTGATGAGGCGACTTGAACGCAGACTGTTTTATATCGGTTTCTATTGACATTTTTTGGTTTGGGTTTAAACTATTGTAATATGTGTTAATACATTTAATGAATATATTTGGTTCAATTATAACTCAAAAAACGGGTTTTGGTATTATCTTAATTTTAGCGTTGCCAATGTAAAAATGGCAAGAATGATACCGATAATCCAGAATCTGGTAACTATTTTGGCTTCGTGGTAGCCTTTTTTCTGAAAATGGTGGTGCAATGGCGACATTAAGAAAATACGTTTCCCTTCGCCAAATTTTCGTTTTGTGTATTTAAAATAACCAACCTGCATGATGACTGAGAGGTTTTCGGCCAAGAAAATACCGCAAAATATAGGTATCAGTAGCTCTTTATGAATAGAAAGCGACAGCACGGCTATCACACCGCCTAACATTAGGCTGCCTGTGTCGCCCATAAAAACTTGTGCGGGGTAGGAATTGTACCATAAAAAACCGATACAAGCCCCCACAAAGGCCGCACAAAAAACAACCAGTTCGCCTGCGTTGGGTATATACATGATGTTGAGGTATTGTGAAAACTTAGCATTGCCCGACAGATAGGCAAGTACAGCCAACGTAAGCCCAATAATGACCGAAGTACCTGCGGCGAGGCCGTCGATTCCGTCTGTGATATTTGAACCATTAGACACCGCCGTGATAATAAAAATAGCAACTAATGTATAAACTATCCAGGTGTATTCGGCTGGTAGCCAGCCAAATAGCAACCAACTGTAATCAAATTCGTTGTTTTTTATAAATGGTACAGTCGTTATCGTTGGGTGTACTATGTCGTGGTATCGCTGCACTTCGTTGATGGCTGCCCCGATGAGTGGCTTGTCAAAAATACGAATCTTAACGTGCTGGTTAAATGATAACGTCAGACCAACTATTAGCCCCAGTCCCACTTGGCCAATGACCTTAAACTTGCCTTGCAAGCCTTCTTTATTGTTTTTAAATTTTTTGATATAGTCGTCCAAAAAACCAATCATACCTGTCCAGATAGCCGTAATGATAAGCAAAATGATATAGACATTTGAGAGTTTGGCAAACAAAAGGACAGGAATAAGCAACGATGCCAAAATAATGAACCCGCCCATGGTAGGAGTACCTTTTTTTTGCATTTGGCCAGCCAGCCCGAGGTCACGTATGGTTTCGCCAATTTGTTTTTTTCGTAGCAAATCAATAATACGCCGACCAAAAATAGCCGCAATCAAAAGCGATGTAACAGTAGCACCCAAAGCCCGAAAAGAGATATACTGAAATACCCCTGCACCTGGAAAATTGTAGGTTTTATCCAAAAAATCAAATAAGTAGTAGAGCATTGTAGTTAGGTTGGTAGTAGTGGTAGTAAATCAAGACATTAAAATAATCGTAAATTTGGGAAAGAAACAATAGCACGTAGTGAATAGCGAAAAACGAATGATGAAAAATATTGTAATTGGTTAATAATCAGATATTTAAAATAAATCAAAACATTGACAATCAATGCTTAATTGGCACATTTACTGAGACTTAAAAACGGCAATTTGTAGAAATTAGGTGTACGAAGTCCTTATTTTATTTATAATTTTTTGGCTTGGTTCCAATATTCGTCCATTTCGGTCAGGGTCATTTCAGATAAAACCTTGCCATCGGCTTTTGACTGAGTTTCTAAATAATTAAATCGTTTTATAAATTTTTTGTTGGTTCGTTCGAGTGCCGTTTCGGGGTTGATGTCAATAAATCGGGCGTAGTTTACTAACGAAAATATCAAATCGCCAAATTCACCTTCGGCCTCAGACTGGTCGATAAGTTCGTTATTTTCGACATTAAAATGTTCTTTAAACTCGTTCAATTCTTCTTCTACCTTTTGCCAGACTTGTTGTTTTTCGTCCCAATCAAATCCTGCTCCACGGGCTTTTTCTTGAATCCTCATGGCCTTGACCAAAGCTGGCAATGAAGCTGGCACGCCTCCCAAAACCGACTTATTACCTTCTTTGAGTTTGAGTTGCTCCCAGTTGGTTTTTACTTGTTGTTCTGTGTCGGCTATTACTAAGTTACCCTCGCTGTCGCCATAAATATGCGGGTGTCTATAAATAAGTTTGTCGCAAATGCCGTTTAGTACATCGCCAATGTCAAAATTATTGGTTTCGGAGGCAATTTTAGCATAAAAAACCAAGTGTAGCATCAAGTCGCCGAGTTCTTTTTTTATTTCTGGTAGGTCATTTTCTATGATGGCATCAGAGAGTTCGTAGGTTTCTTCGATAGTCAAATGACGAAGGCTGTCGATAGTTTGTTTTTTGTCCCATGGGCATTTGGCCCGCAAGTCGTCCATGACATTGAGCAAACGGTCAAAGGCCATAAGTTGCTCTATTCGTCTGGGGGGTAGGTTTTCGATTGTATTTGTTGTCATTGAATAAATATAAACAGTAAGTCATAGAGACTATTATATCACAAATTTAAGACAATTTAGTTTATCAGACCTCATTTTGTATCTGTATTAGTTTACCAATTATCATGTTAGAGACATTGTAGATTCACCAATTATTTGAAGTATATATCAATTTGTTATTAACTCCATTCGTTTTATTATAAATTTGCATTGATAAAGAAACACTATTTGAATGAAATTAACTTTTTGGGGAGCAGCACAGCAGGTAACGGGGAGCATGTATTTGCTTGAATTAGACGACGATTATCGAATTTTGATAGATTGCGGCTCAGATTTTGAGAGCAGAGAACGCCATAAAAAAGACGCAAAAAACAAAGAAAAGCAAGAAGAGCCTCAACGAGGACTCTTTCCTTTCGAGGCTTCGATGGTCAATGTTGTGTTATTGACACACGCTCACATCGACCATTCTGGGGCGATTCCGAACCTATACAAAGAAGGCTACGAAGGGCAGGTGCTTTGTACCGATGCCACGCTTTCGCTCACAGAACTGTTGCTGAAAGATGCGGCATCGCTCAATCAAAAAAAATTCAATAGCATCAACTCAGCCGAAGGCCAGAGGCGTAAGCGAGGTGGCAAACGCAGAGAAATGCCGAAAGAACTATATTTAGAAAAAACAGTTCGGGAGTCGGTCGAAAATTTTGTACCGCTGGCATTCAATCGTAAGTTTAAAGTCTCAGACACTTGTAATGTTACATTTATTCCATCGGGGCATTTGCTTGGTGCGGCACATATTATAGTTGATGTATATGAGAACGGTCAAAAAAAATCGCTTTGTTTTTCGGGAGATATTGGCCGCAAAAATTACCCACTACTCAACGACCCATCGCCTGTACCACAGGTAGATTATCTGATTTGTGAGACTACTTATGGCAATCGTTTTCATGTCAATAAAGAAACGCCAGTAGAGGCATTGGCTGAGGTAATCCAGCGCACTTGTGTCGATATGGCTGGTCGGCTTATTATTCCGTCGTTTAGTATTGGCCGCACGCAGGCATTGCTCTACACACTCAACAAGATTTATTCTGACAAAGGCATAGCACCCGTCAAAGTATTTACAGATAGCCCATTGGCTCTTGAAAGCTCAAAAGTACATCAAAAAAATATAAGACTATTAAGTAAAGAAGCGAGAGAGTTTAATGAAGAAAACGAATCGCTTTTTGACTTTGCGAACCTCATTTATCTCGAAAGTACTGACGAAAGCCGTTCTGTATCGAGCCATGTTGAGCCTTGTATTATTATATCATCGTCGGGTATGGTGCAGGGTGGGCGTGTGGAGCATCATGTTTCGCAAAACATCGGTAATCCATACTGTACCATTCTAATAATTGGCTACTGTGCCGAAGGTACGCTTGGCTGGCGACTAATGAACGGACAAACGACTGTAAAAATAAAAGGGAAAGACGAGCCGGTCTTGGCCAAAGTAGAGCGCATTGATGTGTTTAGCGGCCATGGCGACCACGACGACCTGATTGATTTTGTGAAACAACAACAACCAGAAAAACTCAAAAAAACCTTTTTGATTCATGGCGAACTTAGTAGCATGGAGGCTTTTAAGATAAGTCTTGAAGAAATTGGCTACACTAATGTCGAAATTCCAGCAAAAGGGCAAAGTTACGAACTATGAGAACCTATTTAGATTTTGAAAAGCCGATTGCAGAAGTAGAAGAGAGATTGGCTGAACTACGAAAATTGGCCAGTACCACAACCGCCGATGTGTCGTCGGCAGTGAGGGCGTTGGAGCAGCAAAGTTTAGAAATACGCAAAACCACCGCTCTAAATCTCACTCGCTGGCAACGGGTACAGGTGTCTCGCCACCCCGATAGACCCTACACACTCGACTACATCGAAAAAATGTGTGAGGACTTTATAGAACTGCATGGCGACCGAAGTTTTAGAGATGACCCCGCCATGGTGGGAGGCTTGTGTACTATTGATGGGCAAACGGTTATGGTTATTGGCCAACAAAAAGGACGAAATACCAAGCAACGCCAACAACGAAATTTCGGTATGGCCAATCCTGAGGGCTATCGCAAGGCACTGAGACTGATGAAATTGGCCGAAAAATTCAATAAGCCCGTTATTTGTCTGATAGATACGCCGGGGGCATTTCCTGGGTTGGAAGCCGAAGAGCGTGGGCAGGGCGAAGCCATTGCTCGCAATCTGAAAGAAATGTTTTTGTTGAAAGTCCCTATTATTTGCATAATTATTGGTGAGGGTGCATCGGGTGGAGCATTAGGTATTGCCATCGGCGACCGTGTGCTGATGCTCGAAAATACTTGGTATTCAGTCATTTCGCCCGAGTCTTGCTCGTCTATACTGTGGCGAAGTTGGAACTACAAAGAGCAAGCTGCCGAAGCTCTCAAACTCACAGCCAAAGACATGGAAACCGCCAGACTTATTGACGGAATCATAGACGAGCCGATGGGTGGGGCGCATTTGGACTATGACGTGGCGGCTCAGAGCGTAAAAATGGCTATATTAAAAGAACTAAAAACATTAAACAGCCTTAGCCCGCAAGAGCGCATCAACGAGCGCATTGATAAATTTTGCTCAATGGGAGTTTTTATTGAGGGGTAGTTGATTTATAGTTTTTATACTTTAAATCTAACTTGTTAGTGTCATCGAAAAATATAAAATTGGCTGCCATAAACTTTATTGCCAATTCGGTGTTTTCAAGATATGTATAATTACAGAATCATCAGATGGAAATTATCGTTTTTGGTATATTCTTCGCTATATATCTAACAGTCAAAGTATATACTACTGACCACGAAACTCGTGCCGACAAAGACCGATTACTGATGACAGAGGGTATTGAGTTGTTTCAAGGTGGCGATTTTGACAACGCTTTTAAGTACTTTGACAAGGCCGTAAAAAATGACCCTAAGTCAGCTATTGCACTGGGTTACAGGGGTTTGTGTAATCTTTACTTTCAAAACTACCACACAAGTATCTACGATTTGACCCAGTCAATGAAGTTCGATAACACACTTTACGAGTTTCAGATTGGTAAAGGTCAGGCTCACTATGAGTTAGACGAATGGCAAGATGCCCTGATAATGTTTGACAAAGCAGTTTGGTACTCTCGACGAAAAAATGTCGATGCTTTGCGCTGGCGAGCTATTGTTTTACTAAAAATCAACAAAGTGCCGAAAGCCAAAGCCGATTTGGAACTTGCCAAAAAATTAGGCGACAAAGAAGCAGCTCTTTTGCTATCCAAAATATAACTACCGACCCATTTCTCGCTCAATACTCGCCTTGTATGGGTGAAAATCGACTTGTAAGGTATGGCGTGCCGAAGCCTTGTAGCGTTTGGCCATCTTGACGGTATCGGCATCAATACTTTTTTTCATGACTTCGGGACTTGGCAACTTGCACTGGCCATTTATTATTTTGGCTATCCACTTGGCTTGGACTTCGGCCAATGGCATGATTGCCCCCAATGGTTGTACCAAAGCCAGAAAAAATAGGTTTTTCCAGTCTGGGTGAACTACTTTTTTGTAAAGTCTAAAATTATTCGTGTCGCCTACATCAAAAACTTTGTCTTTCAAGAACGGAAACGTAACCTTATAGCCTGTCGCATAAACAATAGTGTCATAGGTTTGGCTACTCCCATCTTCAAAAAACACTTCTTTGCCTTTTAGTTCTTTGATGTTGGGCTTAAAATCGACCAAACCTCGACCAGCGACATTCAATAACTCTTGCGAGAGCGTTGGGTGTTCGCTCAAAATGGGTCTGTTAGGCTTTGGTACGCCATAGTCTTGCTGGCGGCCGCGAGCCAAAAACAGAGAAATATTTAAAAATATTCTTTGTAAAGCCAACGGTAACATGGCCGTAAGTGGACTTGCCAGATTATCGAATGGCATACTCAAAAACCAGTTTGGAACAATATATGCACCGCTTCGGCTCGAAATCGTAACACGGCCAGTATGCTGTTTGGCCGTTTCGCAGGCAATATCCACGGCCGAGTTGCCGATACCTACCACCAATACGTTTTTGTGTGCCAGTTGCTCTGCTTCGGTATAAAAGTGAGAATGTAGTACTTCTCCTGTAAACTCCCCCTTAAAGGCAGGCTCTGGAAAACGTGGGTTCCAGTGGTGTCCGTTTGCTACAATAACATACTCATAGTCAAATATTAAACCTGTATCAGTTGTTACCTTGTAAGTACCATCGACATTGAGCGAAACGTCTTCAACAGAGGTACTAAAAGTAATTAGGTCTCTAATCTGAAAATGATTGACATAACTGTCAAAGTACTCAATAATATGGCTATGATGCGGAAACATTGGGTAATGGGCAGGCATTGGGTAGTCTGAGTACGCCATCACATTGCGGTTGGTATTGATATGCAACGTCCGATAGGCCGATGATAAGTTGTTATCGTTTTTGTACCTCCAATTACCTCCAATCTGCGAGCCTTTTTCAAAGCAATCAAATTCTATCCCATTTTCTTTGAGCGTTTTGGCCGCCGCAATGCCCGAAGAGCCTGCGCCAATGATACACACTTGCTTTTTCATGTCGTTTTGTAGATTGTTAATGGTTCGGCTACGAAGTTACGAATAATTATGATTATTTTGGATTGGCTAATGACTTGGCCACAACCAATGGCAGTTTAACTGCTGCCAAAATTGTCAGAGAGCCACAATTCAACTTTGATTGTCAAGTTATCGCTTGGCATAATCATTTCGATGGACTCGGACAACGTCGGAGTTAAAAATCTTACATCACCCGCCACTCAATGCGTCGATTTAGGCGGCGGTTGTCGTCAAAAGTATTGGGTACAACGGGGCGGGTTTTGCCGTAGCCAATGGCCTTGACACGAGTTACCGAAACACCTGCCGCTGACAAATAATTGACAACACTCTGCGCTCTTTTTTGCGACAATACCAAGTTTTGTTTATCATTGCCTATGTCGTCTGTATGGCCTGATATTTCGAGTCTGACGTTTTTATTGGCCTGTAAAAATAAAACCAACTGATTCAGTTCGGTTTTAGATTTTTCTTGTAAATCGGCTTTGCCTGTTTCAAAATAAATATTGTTCAAAATACCATTGTTTGAGGTCGTCAATGGGTCGAGCGACACATTTAGCACCAATCCCTCAGCTTCGTGTTTTTGGGAGTAGTCGAACGATAAACTTTTGTAATAATAACCCTCGGCACTCACATACAGCCCCCATTCACCATCGTTCGGTAGTGTTGTTGCATACTGGCCATTGACGTAGTCGGCATTGAGTTTGGCTATGACTTGATTGGTTTTTAGGTCAAATATCTCAATCGTTGCCATCAGTGGCTTTTGGCTTTTAGAGTCCGTTACAGTTCCTTTCAAGGCGTTTACGGCCTTAATTTTTTGTTGTAACGCCTCAGGCAAAGCCACTCTGTATAGCTTAGATAGCCCTTCGTTTTTGATTCCTTTGGTATAATAGGCATACTTACCATCGGCCGTAATCACCAATGCCACTTGATTGTCGGCAGTGTTGATGGGGTAGCCTAAGTTTTGAGGTGGTTGCCAGCCTGTGGCAGTGCTGTCGGACATAAAAATATCGTAGCCACCAATGCCCTCGTGGCCCTCTGATGCAAAAAAAAGCGTATGGCCATTGGCATGAATAAACGGCGAGGCTTCGTCATACTGACTATTGACTGTTGCTCCCAAATTACGGGCTTTTGACCATTGGCCATTGATTTGCAATGTACTGCTCCATACATCATCACCACCCTGGCCACCAACTTTTTCAGATATAAAATAGAGCGTTTGCCCATCGGAAGAGAGGGACGGCTGGCGTTCTCGATATGGCGAGTTGATGTTAATGCCCAGATTTCGAGGTTTTTCCCATACTTCGCCTGTTTTTTGACTGATATACAAATCACAACTGCCATAGCCGTCCATACGGTTGCAGCCTGTAAAGACCAGAGTACGGCCATCGCCCGAGATAGAGCCTGCGCCTTCATTGCCCAATGAGTTGATGTTGGTCGATACTGAAACGGGTTCTATCCAATGTCCATTTTTGAGTTTCGTAATGTACAAATCTTCGTTATTACCGCCAATCAAAGTAGTAAAGAGCAGCGTTTCACCGTCGGCTGTGAGGCTCGGAAAATACTGCTCTCGTTGCTTATTGACCGTATCAGACAGTACCTCCGGACTAATTTTGAGTGGATTCGATATTGCTTTTTCACCATTCTGACAGATTTCTAATTGCCGCTGCGCTCGTTTGAGAGCCGCTGACTTAGGCTTTAAAAACAAAACATAACGCCTTAAATAAGAACGAGTAAGGGCATAGTCGCCAGCCTGAATGTGGTACTGAATTAGTTTTTGATAAGCAGGTACAAGTGCGGGCAAATCGGGCGAAAGCGATACAGCTTTACGAAAATAAGCCAAGGCTTGCTCAGACTGCAAGAACGTATCAAAAAACTGTCCTCTTTTAAAATACGCCTCTGCATAAGTGCTGTCAATACCTATGGCTTCGTCCATCAACAGGGCGGCACGGTCTAATCGTTGCTCGTTGAAGGCTTTGATTCCTTTTTCAAATACCTCGATGGCTTTCTTGTTTTGTGATTTGAGAGTTGAACTAAAAAACCAAAAGACCATTATCAATAAAATTGGACTGCAGTTTGTATATTTTGGGTACATGAGATAACAATATGAATTGAAAGTAAAAAACGAGTTGGTGTGGCTTTAATTGTCAATACTACTAAAAACAAATGAAAAAAACAGTACTTCTATTGCTTTGCCTTAGCCATTTTGGTTTTGGGCAATCTAAAATTGATGTTCAAAAAGAATTTCAGTTAGCCGCCAAACAATATGAAGGAATGTTGGCTTCTCATGCCGACATCACGCAATTCCCGCAGTCGTCGCTGCCCGACGGCTCGCCACGCAACATGAAATCTGATTGGTGGTGTAGTGGTTTTTTTGGAGGTTCGTTATGGTTTTTGTACGAACAAACAAAAGATAATAAATGGAAAGAAGCCGCCCACCGATGGACGATGGCCGTAGCCAAAGAGCAATACAATACCAACACTCACGACTTGGGCTTTATGCTCTATTGTCCCTTTGGTAATGGCTACCGACTAACACAAAACCCTGAATACAAAGCTATTATGCTCAATGGTGCTAAGTCGCTGGCTACACGATTTGATTCAAAAATCGGCCTCATCAAGTCATGGAATAACTTGAAAGGTGGCTATAATTATCCTGTCATTATTGACAACATGATGAATCTTGAATTGTTGTTTTGGGCGGCAAAGCAGACTGGTAATATGGACTTCTACAACCTCAGCACAACCCACGCCGACAATACCATCAAGCACCACTACCGCCCCGACAATAGCAGCTATCACGTGGTGTGCTATGATTCTGCTGGCGCAATATTGGCCAAGAAAACCCATCAAGGCGCAGCCGATGAGTCGGCTTGGGCAAGAGGCCAAGTTTGGGGAATGTACGGATTTGTAACGATGTACCGAGAAACCAAAGACCAAAATTACTTGGAACAAGCCCGAAAAATTGCCGATTTTGTGTTAAATCACCCCAACTTACCTGCCAACAAAATTCCGTATTGGGACATGAACGCCCCCAACATTCCAAACGAGGAGCGAGATGCTTCGGCGGCGGCTATTGCTGCATCGGGACTATTGGAACTCAGTAAATATGGTGGCCAGAACGCTCAATTTTACTTCAATTCTGCCGTCAAAATATTAGAAAGCCTATCAAGCCCTATTTATAAGGCAGCGATTGGTACAAACAATTATTTTATTTTAAAACATTCAGTCGGCAATAAACCTGCTAAGTCTGAGGTCGATGTGCCGTTGATTTATGCCGATTATTATTATTTAGAAGCCCTTTTGCGCTACGATGCCATGACCAAAGTTCAAACCTACCAACTACCTATTTTTACAGATACCAACAGGCTACAAAAAGTGCAAGCGATGTTGCCAACGATTGATAAAATATATCAAGACTATGCCAACAACAAGCATTTTCCGGCTACGTCTTATGGTATATTATTAGATGGTAAACTGATTCATACCAATAGCACGGGCTATACCGACATTACCAACAAAGCCACTGCCACAGCTCAGTCGCAGTTCAGAATTGCGTCTATTAGCAAGAGTTTTACGACGATGGCTATTTTGCAGTTGCGAGATGCTGGCAAACTAAATTTGGACGACCATGCCGATAAGTACATTCCAGAAATGAAAAAAGCCAAACTATTAACAACCGACTCTCCACCAATTACAATCAGACACTTGATGACCCACGCCGCAGGTTTTCCAGAAGACAATCCATGGGGCGACCGCCAGCTTTCTGATACAAATGCTGAATTACTGAAACTGGCACAGTCTCCGTCATTTTCAAATGTGCCTGGCGTGGCCTATGAGTACAGCAACTTGGGCGTAACGCTCTTGGGCTATATCATCACTAAAGTATCGGGCAAGCCGTATCAGCAGTATATCAATGAGCAGATTTTGAGGCCATTAGATATGAAAAACACCTATTGGGAATTCACAAAAGTACCTGCCGCCCAACTCGCTCACGGCTACCGCTGGCACAACGACCAATGGAAGGAAGAACCGCTACTACACAACGGTGCTTATGGAGCAATGGGCGGACTGATAACGTCTATCGAAGATTTTGGTAAATATATGGCGTTCCATCAGGCGGCTTGGCCACCCAAAAACGATATTGAATCGGCACCTCTCAAACGAAGTTCGGTCAGAGAGATGCACCAGCCTTGGAACTTGATTGGCCTTAATTCTAATTTCAAATATCCCAGTGGGCGGTCATCGGTTACTACGTCGGCTTATGGTTATGGCCTCAACAGGCTACAAGATGCCGAAGGGCGAGTTTATGTGGGCCACAGCGGAGGTTTGCCAGGTTTTGGTAGCAACTGGCGTATGTTGCCTGAATATGGTCTGGGCGTAGTGTCATTTGCCAATTTGACGTATGCCCCCATGTCGATTGTCAATTTGCAAGTACTCGACACGCTCATTATTGGTGCCAATCTCAAACCCCGGCAGTTGCCTGCTTCGGCTATTTTGAAACAACGCCAAACTGAGCTATTGGCACTATTACCCAACTGGATAAATGCCGAAAAGTCAGGTATTTTTGCCGAAAATTTCTTTGCAGATTATGTACTTGCCGATTTACAAAAAGAAGCTAAAAACATTTTTGGGAATATTGGTAAAATACTAAATACCAGCGAATTGATTCCCGAAAACCAACTGAGAGGGTCATTTATATTAGAAGGTGAAAAAGCCAATATCAAAATATCATTTACACTTACTCCCGAAAATCCCGCCTTGATTCAAGAATACCATATTATGGAAGTTGGTAGAAAATAGAAAAAGCTACCCTCACAACAACACAATATCGTTGGCGTTGGCTATTTCAAAGTTTTGGGTTTTTAGGTTTTGGGTAATTATAGTCGACGACTCACGGGCTTGGGCTACAGCAACGACTGTGTTGTTTTCGTCAATGATTTCTATAACTTCGCCAGCCTCAAAATCGCCTTCGACCTGCCGAATACCAACAACTAACAGGCTTTTGCGGTTTTGTAATGCCCTTACTGCACCAGCATCTATCTGGATTTTGCCCACTACCAAACTACCGCTAACGAGCCAGCGATTACGAGCCGAGAGGCTGTTGTCGTCTGGCATAAAGGCTGTTCCTGTTTGTTTTTTTAGGGCCTTCAAAATACCATCGGCTTCATTCATTCCAAATATAACAACCTCAATACCCATGCGTAGCGCACGTTTGGCAAAAGTCAGTTTAGAACTCATACCTCCCAACCCAACCGCTGACTTATCGGAACGCACAAACTGAAAAACATCGTTGATATTGGTTACTCGGCTGATAATCTGGCCATTACTGTCTAACAAACCACCCACCGAAGTACATAGCAAGAGCGTTTGTGCGCCAAAACCTATGGCAATGAGTGTGGCCAATTCGTCATTGTCCGAAAACTTTAACTCTCGGCTACTCACTACGTCATTTTCGTTTACAATCGGTACAATACCATTTGCCCACAATTCTTGAAAAGTATCTTTCATTTGCAAAAACTGGTCTCGATTGGCAAAATGACTGCGCTCGCACAAACTTTGAGCAATAGGAATTTGATATGGAGCAAAAAACTGGGCGTATTTGTTGAGTAGCAGCAGGTTACCAACGGCTGCCGCCGCCTTTCGTTGGGTAATTTCGCCAGCATAGTTTTGAATAAACTGTTTGCCAGCCGCCACCGCCCCTGACGACACAATGACGATACGATACTGACCATACAACTGCGCCACCTGTCGAGCTACGTCCACCATCACAACCTGATTGAGTTCGCCATCAGGCTTGGTGATGGCCGCACTTCCAAATTTTAGAACAATGATTGGTTTGTCGCTCAAAATATTAAATTAAAACTTTAAGATTTTACGGCGAACCGTTTGGTTATCTAACTGAATTTCAATAATATAGATTCCAGAAGCAATGTTTCTAATATCTATTGTTTCAGAAAATTGATAGTCACTTTTTTGGTATTTTTTGTTTAGCACTTCAATACCTGTCATGTTCAATACATTTATTTTTACCTGTCCAATAACAGTATTACTGAAAGCTACAATCATTTCTCCATCGGTCGGATTGGGGCTAACTGTAAGCTGTTGTTCGGTAGCGGGGGTATTGGTGCTTAATACCTGAATGTTTCTGACATAGATCGTTACACTGGCCGAATCCACACACACATCGCCTGTACCTTTGACTCTGTATGTGGTTGTTTGAGTGGGTCTGGCCGTAACTTGTGGGCCGAGTACTGCACTGAGGCTATTGGCTGGCGACCAGCTATAACTTGTACCACCACGGCCTTGTAGCGTTATGGCTTGGTTGGGGTCGATGATTTGGGCCGTAGTCGCAATCTGAACCGATTGCTTCATGCCAATATTTACCTTGATGTCGTTGGCAATATTGATACCATTACTACGAGTTATCAAGTCCCAAACACCTGTCTTGTCTTGTTCCCAAGTGGTTGCGCTGGTGGCTTCGCCATTTTTTGAGGTTATTATGGCCACACTGTCGCCAGCGGCATAGTCAAACTCCACGCCCACATGAAACGGCAAGCCAAAAAGAGGTAGATTTTTATCAAAAGTAATGGCCGTGGCTCGGTTGTTGGCTACATCGTCCAAAATAGTACGGAGCGGTATTTCTTTGGTTTCGAGTACGCTACCTGGCCCATTTTGAAACCCTCGGGCGTTCCAGGCCGTTACTCTCACGATACTCTCCGACTCCCTGCCTTTGGCTGCTTTGGCTATTCCAAACTTGACGGTTGTTCCCCGTAGATTGGCGTAACCCAGTGCGTTATCAAAATATTCGGAAATAGCCTTGATATTTCGGTTATTTTGACCTGCCACGTAGCCAGTTCCAGTTGGGTTTTTTAGAATGGTCGGAGTGCCTACAAAATTGGTAACAGTAGCGCAAAGCCCTTGATTAAGTACTTCGATATAGGCCGACTTAGTAGCCGCTGCCGACGAGCCGAGGGCATTTGAAGCCGTGAGCGTAACCTTATATTTGCCTGCCATGCTGTATGTTACAGTAGGGTTTTGTTCGGTCGATGTAGCTGGGTCGCCACCTTCAAAGTCCCACCGCCACGCTGTCGGAAAACTTGATGATAAATCTGTAAAACGAACTTGTCCACCCAATAAAACCCTTCTGTTTTCGGCCTGAAAGTTAGAAAACGGCTTGGCACTAACTGACTGCCCGCACAGATTTGAGCCTATCAGACTACTTCGGCGAGGGCTGAGTTCTAAGACCGCCCTCATTCTACTTTTTTGATTGGCAGTAAAAATATTCATACAGCCATCGTCAGAGTAGTCCATATAGTTCTCGACCATGTTGCTTCCTCCACAGCTCACTCGTCCCTTTTGGCAGTTTCTACTCTCTGATGCCTGCGAAGGCGTGTCATCACAAAAGTCATTGCCGCAGTTGGCATCGCCCCAAATATGGCGCAAGCCGAGCCAGTGTCCAGTTTCGTGCGATAGTGTACGACCTAAGTTATAAGGGGCTTTCATAGACGGAAAACTCCCTTTTTCGATATTACCAAAACTCGAATACAAAACCACTACACCGTCAGTGCTACCAGAGCCACCATTGGCGGGCAGACCGTCGAGACTTGATTGGCTTGGAAACTGGGCATAGCCCAATAGGTTATTGTCGGGGGCGGCAAATTCTAAAATCCAGATATTAAAAAACTTGTTGGGGTCCCAGATAGTAGTTGGTTTGAGCGAGCCTTCAATCTCGGAGCGAGTCCAAGCCAAGCGGCCACCATTGATGCGGTCAATGCCTGGCTCTGTCATTTTCTGGCCTGTTTGGTTAAATTGTGCCAAACAAAATTCTATCTCAATATCTGCACCACGGCTGTCGTCATTAAAACCACGTGTACCTCGGCGGCGGCGGAAGTCCTCATTGAGCGTTTCTATTTGTGCCTTGACTTGTGCCTCGCTGATGTTGCGCCCAGCCCCGACGCTTTCGGCATTGTGAACAACATGTACGACAATCGGAATCGTAACCACCTCAGCAACAGTACGTGAAGCCGCCTGACGGGCTTTGATTTCAACGATTTTGCGTTGCAAAGCCCGCTCAAAATCGTTGAGTGTCCCCAGTTCGGGGTGTTTGAGCCGCAACAAGCTATCCATCGGCATTGTAGCGCACTGATCTATTTTTTGGGCCCGTATTTGACCAAACAAAATTAAAGAGAGTGCTGTTATGAGGTATATTTTACGCATTGGTGTAGCGGTTAGTTTTTTTAGTTTTGTAATGCGACTGTTGTTAATTTATTTTACAAGTGTTTTTCGTAGTTTAATTGATGTAAATACTACTGAAATAACAAGCCATCTACTTATATTTATGTCATAATCATTATTTGCTTCAACAAACGACTTATTATGAATCAAAATATCCCAACCTACATCTATACACCATGAAAAAGCGGCTAAAATACACATATAGGCAAGTGTATATTTTAGAGAAAGAAAATATTTCGAGTCAAGGACTTTTTCCATAATTAGCTAATTAGGGCATTTATGAGTTAAAATTTCATTACTTGTAACCCATTCAAAACTACCTCTTTTAAATTCTTCGTATAACCAAAAGTACTTACTGAATGTAGGTATAGAAGCAATCAAACAGTTTGTATCAATAACCACTTTCATAAATACTATTTTGTTCGATTGCTTTGATTTAAAACAACATCTAAGTCTTTTTGAGTAATTCTTTTATTCTTAACTACTTTATCAAGCTCTATTTGCAAATCTTGCTCATAATATTCCATTAACATTTTATGAATGTCCGATTCTTCTTGTAGGCTCATATCTTTATCAAACAATTTGAGAAGAGTGAGTTGAATTGTATTTAAACCCTTATTTGTAGTTGTCATAATAGGTTCAAATTTTTATTAAATTACTGCCTACTTGCCATTTGACACAAACGTAAATCGATAGCTGACATCAATATCGCCAAAGTAATATTCTAACGTCATGGTACTCGAAGTGAGCGATTTGACTGTAAACGGTAGTTTTGCTCCACCAAACAAACGAGGTATTCCCATGTCTAAGGCCGCACTACCTTGCAGTAATTCCCAGCTATCGGTTGCCAAGATTTCGGGTTCGCCATTGGTACATTTTGAGCCTCCGTTTTTGTATTCTAATTTTTTTTCTTCGTTGGCATAAAACACAAACTGATCGTCCAATTCGCAGGGGTCGAGCAAATCGCTACCTTTTATTTCGGGAGACTCAATTTTCAAGTCAATAATTTTGGCCGAAGTCAGCACCCATGTTTTACTTTCTGTGCCAGACAGTAGCTGTGTAAAAGTAAGCGGTGTGGGTTCAAATTTTTGGGTACAACTATCATTCAAGATAGTAGCACACAAAATAGCGAAGAATATCGTTGATTTTTTCATAGTCTTATTGTGGAATATAAATCAGTGGCAGGTTGATAATTGTGTCTTTTCTGGGAGTTAATTTGCGCACTTTCATTCTGATACTGAGCGTGATACGTTTGTTTTGAGGATTCCATAGGCCAGTTCCCGACAGTGTATCAAAGCCCGTTGGTAGTTCTGGAATAACTTGTTTGGGAATAGTAAGCGTATTGTTGCCGTTATCAATAAAACTCAATTTAGGGCGTTCGGCTTCAAAACTCAACATATCGGCGTAGCCAAAAAATTGCGAAAAATTACTAAAACCTACATTCATGTTGTCAATCGTATATTTTTTACAATCAGTGCTTGTTATGTCAATATCTGCCACACCATAAAACTGCGTTTTGACAGGCAAAGCGCCTGTATAAGTACCGTCAAAAATACAGGCATCTTTGATACTCAGAATCATTGTTTTACCTAATTTACCTCCGCTCAAACCCACTTGTATTTTTTCTTTGGGCGTGGCATCGGTCAGTGTAAATTCTATCGTACTTGTTTCCAAAATATTATTGGCGTTGTTGATAAGTTTAACGCTAATTTCACCAAAACTCTGCCCCGATGGAATAAACACAGTACCTTTTACGCCTTCGATTCGATAGTCTCGGCCTTCTTTGGCTGTGCCGCCTACGGTGTAGTTTACAGTTGCGCCCTCCGCCAAAGTCGCTCCTGCATTGTGGACTTTTATTTTGATTGATTTGTTATAACTTTCACTAAATGAGAGCGTTGTATCGGTAAACCGAACAAAACTTTGGCCAGCAAAGGTTATCATTTCTTCTTTACAACTCGCCAAAAATACCGAGACAATGACGAACGTGCAAGTGATAATATTTTTCATTTTCTTCATTTCTTTAATTTATTTCATTATTTAGTACCCCGGATTTTGCGCTCCAACCAATGCAGGGTTACGCTGTATTTCGGTTTGTGGTATCGGCCACAATTCATATTTTGAGTTCCAATTTGACGAAAAAGCTGACATTACGGTTTGCGCTCGTCCCGTTCTGACCAAATCAAACCAGCGGTGGCCTTCGTAAGCCAGTTCATAGATTCGTTCTCTTTCTATCGATAACAATAAATCAGCTTGATTTGATGAGGTGATTTTGGTAGGTGCTGGTCGGTTGGTGGTAGCTACAAAACCCAACGTAGCCCTTGTTCTCAATATATTTATGTCGGCAATGGCAGCAACTAATTTATTTTGTTGCGCTCGGGCTTCGGCTCTGATGAGGTACATTTCGCCCAACCTGAAAATTGTAAAATTACGGTTGGCATCATCTTTTGAACCATATTTAAGCATAGACCAGCCGTTATCGTTCCCTTTTTGTTTGGCAAAATCAAAACCCAAGGTCGTTTGTCGTTGGCCAGCATCACGAGACGTAAGCGACACTACAACTTGGTTGGACGGTATGACTTCTCGGCGACTGATAAAATAATTGTTAATATCGCCATTGTAGTCAGGTAATGTGTAGCCAACTTCAAAAATAGACTCTTTCGTAAAATCTTTCAGCACCACATCGTCAAACTGAACCAATGTATAAGCATTGGTGGACCTGATGACCGAGTCGGCGTAAAGCTCGGCTCCGCTCCAGTCTTTTTGATATAAATAATAACGAGCAAAAGCCGCCCGAAGTGCATCTTTGCTGGCATAAGCGACATTTGAGGGCTTATTGGGCAAGTCCTTGAACGAGGCTTTGTAATCTTCGAGCGCAAAAGCCAAAATATCGGCTTTGCTGGCACGGGGTATATTTCGATTAGTTGCCAAGTCGGTTGTAGTTATTTTGGGTACACCGCCAAAGGTATTGGCCGCTACAAAATAGGCGTAGCCACGCAAAAACTTAGCCTCTGCAATGACCAATTTTGAATCAGCCTCTTTGATAGACGATACGCTACCGATACGCTCCAAAATAAAATTGGACAAATAAATGGTATTATAAATTCGCCGCCATAAGTCGGCTACTACACCGTTGGCTGGTGTAATTTGCTTACTGCCCAGCTCTTGATAATCTGTAAATGTACCAATATGAATGGTATTGTCGGCTGTAAAGTCGCCTGCTTGCACGAGTGGGCTGGCAATAGACCGAAAGGCATTATACAAACCCACACGCACCCCGGGCAAGTCGGCGGCACGTTTGAAGACGATTTCGTCTGTCAATGAATCGACAGGTGGCGGGTCGAGTATTTGTGTTTGGCAAGCTATCAGTAGCGTTGCAATGAAGAGTATTGAGATGTATTTTGACATAAATATTTTGATTTTTAATTTTCAATAGGGCGGGGTTTAAACCCTCCCCCATTGAAAATCATTTAAAAACTAATCGACAACCCCGCTACTAATGTTTTGACTTGTGGCAATGTAAAAAAATCTATACCTTGTGCTGTTGTTGAGCCATCGTTTGTGCTAACCTCTGGGTCTCCGCCGTTGTATCGGGTCAATGTCCATAAGTTAGTTGCATTGGCATAAAGTCTTACTGCGCCCAACTTGGCTTTTGATGTCCAGCGAGCTGGCACGGTGTAGCCCAACGACACATTTTTGAGTCTCAAAAAAGAACCATCTTGTAAGTTTCTGCTGCTCGAATAACCGTTGTAGGCATACCGATACTCATATCGGGGTACGTCTGTAATATCGCCAGGTTTTTGCCAACGGCGCAGGGCGGCAGTTGTTTGGTTTACACGCAAATCTGTGCCAGGGTTCAATAAAAACGAGTTACCATAGTTCAAGATTTTATTGCCATACGAAAACTGAAAAAATATACCGAGGTCAAGTCCTTTCCAAGAAAAATTATTGGTTAGGCCGCCTATTAGTTTTGGTTGGGCATTGCCTATAACCTGTGCATCGTCTGTCGAAATTTTGCCATCCTTGTTGGCATCTTCATAAATGGCATCGCCTGTAGCGGCATCTACTCCCAAATAGTTAAGCCCCCAAAACGTACCCAGCGGCTGGCCTAGAATGATGACATTTGTATTGCCCACTCCCGAAGCCGAAAAGCCTCTAAAAATAGGTTTATCGGAGGCCAGCTCTATTACCTTGTTTTGATTTTGCGAAAAATTCAAGTCTGTAACCCATCTAAACTTTCTTTCGAGATTGACCGAATGTAACGAAAACTCAAAACCTTGGTTGCTGATAGAGCCAACGTTACCTTGCAAACTACTAAAACCTGTGGTGGTGGGTAAGGGCTGTGCAAAGAGTAGTTTATCGGTAAGGTTATTATAAACCTCTGCCGTAAAACTCAACCGACCATTAAAAAATGCGGCATCTAAGCCCACATTGGCTTCACGGGTACGCTCCCATTGCAGGTCTGCATTTTGTAGGCGTTCTGGCACAACGCCCGATGAGCCGCTGTATGTGCCGCTGACCCACGAACTCAAAAACTGAAAATTACCAATTCGTTCATTGCCCGTAAAACCATAGCTACCACGCAGTTTGAGGTCTTCAAAAATACCGAGGTTTTTTACCCATTTTTCATCAGATATACGCCAGCCAGCCGAGACAGATGGGAAGAAACCAAATTTTTTGTTTTGTCCAAATCGAGAAGACCCATCGTAGCGACCTGTAACCGAAAACAGGTACTTATTTTTATAGTCATATTTTATTTCTGTAAAACCAGATGCCAGGCCATTTTGAGCATAAAACGAGTCGCCTTCATCGACAATTCCCGCCGAGCGAACATAAGTAAAGTCGTCTCTACTAAACAGTCGCCCTTGTACTTGTGAGTTTCTGGTTTGCGCTCTGATGATTTCGCCACCAACTAACGCACTTAAATTGTGTATTTCGTTAAATGTTTTGTTGTAGGTCAATACTGTAGAATTTTGAAAAATAGCCAATGTTCTGCTCGCATACGCTCCCACACCCGAAGCACCCACGCTTGGCAGGCTACCATAAAAAACACTGGTTGGGTAATAGGTGTCTTCGTCGCTGGCGTTATAATCGACACTGAATTTGGTACGCAATCTGAGATTTTGGCGGAAAGCATATTCAGTATTGAAGCCCCCCAACAATTTGACACCATAAGTTATCTGCCGAGGTAGCAAGGCTTCGCCTACTGGGTTTGAGTTTGGAAAACCCTGATAATTGTCATCATTGGGTGTGTATATTTTTCCTTTTTCGTTGTAAGGCGAAAAGTACGGCAAGCTACGCAATGCAGAACCATAGACACCATCAACGGCGTTGTCGCTCGTTACACGGCGATTTACGGTATTGCCCAAACTCAAATTGACCCCAAACGATAGCTTAGGACTGGCTTTATGGTCAAGATTTAGTGAGCCTGTAAACCTCGTAAAGCGATTGTTGAGTTGTACGCCTTCTTCATCTCTGTAGCCACCGCTTATATAAAACTTAGTCTTGTCGTTGCCACCCGCCGCCGACAGTTGGTATTGCTGATATACGCCTTTGCGGAGTACTTCCTTGACCCAGTCTGTACTGACACCGTCTGTAACACCCTTGATGAGGCCACGGGAATCGGGGTCTATTTTGTCTTCAAATTTTGTTTTTTTGAGGTTATAATTAACCAGAGCCTCACGTTGTAGTTCAAGTAACTGGGTCGAATTAAGCAGGTCTATTTTCTTCGTTACTTCGGTCTGGCCACGAGATGCGTCAAAGGTAATGGTTGTTTTCTGGTTGGCTTTGCCTCGTTTTGTTGTTACAAGTACCACGCCATTGGCCGCCCGAGAGCCATAAATAGCTTTGGCTGAGGCATCTTTGAGTACTTGTATAGACTCTATGTCGGCAGGGTTGAAGGCCGCCAGTGCATTGTCTTGCTGGCCGCCATAACCAAACTGCGACACCGCTCCGTCGGCTACTGCTATGCCATCGACAATCATCAGCGGGCGGTTAGAGGCATTGATAGACGTTACGCCCCTAATCTGTATCTTGATGCCGCCGCCCGGTGTGCCAGACGACTGCGTTACCTGTGCGCCAGCCACTTGCCCCTGCAAGGCTTGGTCGAACCCTGCAATAGGGATATTCTTAAATCGCTCGGCTTTGATGGTACTGATAGAGCTAATTACGTCTTTTTGTTGCGTAGTATTGTAGCCCGTTATCACTACCTCATTTAGGAGTGTTGGGTTATCGGCCATTTCTACATTGATAACCACTCGGTTTCCAGTCGTAATTTCTTGTGTCGAAAGACCCACAAAATTAAAAACCAAGGTATTGCCCTTTTCGACATTGATACGGTAGCTTCCCTCGGCATCGGTGGCCGTGCCGTTGCTTGTGCCTTTGACAACGACACTCACGCCGGGCAGCGGCGACCCCGTAACGTCGGTAACTTTGCCCGTGATGGTGCGCTGTTGTGCCTCAGCAGCCAACGAACCAAATAACAAGCCAATCAAACAAAATCGTAGAAAAACAGTCATATATAAAATGTCGAATAGTAGTAGTCCCGAAAATTAAAGAAAAAATATTGAATCTCACAACAATTACGCACAATCATTATTAAACGCAACAAATTTGTAGTTATTTTGTTTTTTAGAATCGAAAACAAAAACAATTACCATGCTCATCTCGCTCATCGTTGCCGTTGCCCAAAATGGAGTCATTGGTCATAACAATCAACTAATATGGCATTTGCCCAACGACCTCAAACAATTTAGAAAACTAACGACAGGCCACACGATTATTATGGGTCGCCGCACTTTTGACTCTATCGGCAAGCCATTACCCAACCGCACCTCAATAGTTATTACGAGAGACAACACACTAAAAATTGACGGCTGCACGGTTGTCGGTTCGTTAGAGGCCGCTATCGCCGCCGCCCAACTCGTTGAGGCCGAAGAGGCGTTTGTAATCGGTGGTGCCGAAATTTATAGATTGGCACTACCCTTTGTCAATAAAATGTACGTTACCGAAGTCAAAGCCGATTTTGAGGGAGATACTTTTCTACAAATACCAACCGACGGCTGGAAAGAAACCAGCCGTGTTTCGCATCAGGCTGACGAAAAACACGGCTGGGCGTATGATTTTGTGGAATGGGAGATTATATTTTAATGACAAGTAACAACAATCTTTTGGTGTTGGGTGTTTCTTCCCGATAGTCGATTATATTACCCACTGTTCTTTTTCTTGTAGTTTGTTTTTAATATTTCGTCTAATGAAAGATTACCTTCCTTAAAAAGCCTTGACTTGTAATCAATCTTTAACTTGTCCAATAGCCTCACGATATTGAAACCTGTTGCATAAAAATATCGTTTTCCTGGGGTGTAGAGCCATGGGTCATTTTCAATTTTGTAATTTTTGAAAATTTTATACGAATGATAGGCTGTATCTACGCTCAAAAGTTTTTTGTTAGGTTTTCTTGTTGCATATTCCATTTGCAAATTGTATTCAACATACCTTGCCGTGCCTTCCATGGTTTCATAGATTTTCTCAACGTCGTCTACCTCGAAGTTTAATTTAGATTTGGCCTCCAATCGTCTTTCTTTTCTTAAACCAAAAAAACTATCAACGTAGCTTTCTGTTTCAGACCGATTTTTTGATTGAATTGCTTTTAGTAGCAGGTCGTTTTCTTGTTTAATTTTCTCTGCAAACCAAGCATTGTTTTTAAATATTCTGGATAAGCTATCTTCCGAAACATCAGCCGTTTTCATCAACACAGTACTTGCATAGGGTTTGTGTTTGAACTGAAAACCGTGAAAATACTCATGCACTATCATTGTTACCCAATACTCAGTAGATGTACATTCGGGCATTTTTTTTGACGAAGCCTCAAAGCTACTACAATACATAATCGGTGTTGGCTCTACGATTTTGTCGATAAACTCGTCTATGCCAAAACTCGTCTCCATGTGGAACGGCACGGTATCAAATCGCTGTATAGTTTTATAAACCTTTATGGTACTGTTTTGAAAAACAAGTGTGGGTTTGTAATATTTGATAAAATCTTTTTCGGGATTTGCTATGTAAGATGCTGTCTCGGTGTAATAGAGTAGGGGAACGTCATATTTCTTTTTGTCAAAACCTTTCCAATATTTCTGAGCGATGGTAGGCTTCAAATTGAAAATATACTCAATTCTGTCAAAGATAAGCTGTTCACTATTCTGCGATTTCGCCTGCAGGCAAAACAGTGCAACGGTCAAGACTAAAATTAGCTGTCTATACATTTTGGATAAAAATAGAAATAAATGGTTGCCTTAATTTTTTGTTCATGCAGTTGCTTGGCTCTGCCGAGTAACAACTATCGTGATACCTCTGGTATCAGGCTGACGAAAAACACGGCTGGGCGTATGATTTTGTGGAGTGGGTCAAAAACGATTAGCTATCATTTCTTTTGTTGTCGGGTGGAAACACCCGACAACAAAGCAAAATAAATACCCGCTCAAAATACTTATGCTCTACACCAACTCTGCGATAACAGTCTCGTTGCCAGTAGTTTTTTGTTCTAAACCAACCAAAATTTTAGCGTCAAGTGGTAGGTACAAATCCACCCGTGAACCAAACTTAATAAAGCCCATTTCTGAGCCTTGCGCTACCGTTTGACCTTCTTTTACATACCACACAATGCGTTTGGCCAATGCCCCCGCAATTTGCCGAAACAATACTTCTACGCCGTTGGGTGCTTGTAGTACTGTTGTAGTGCGCTCGTTTTCGGTGCTTGATTTTGGGTGCCAAGCTACCAAATATTTGCCCGGGTGGTATTTGAAATATTTGACAACGCCTGCAATCGGATTCCAGTTGATATGCACATTGATTGGCGACATAAAAATAGAAACCTGACGGCGTGGGCCTTTGAAATATTCGGTTTCAACAACCTCTTCGATAACGACCACTTTACCATCGCAGGGTGCAATGATATGTTTGGGATTTGTGTCGGCAATACGGACGGGTTTACGGAAAAATTGAAGAATGATAAAAAAGAAAATCAAACTTGTAACGAGTACTACAACGTGTAGCCATTTGGTTTCTGGTAAAAAATAAAGAACAATAACGTTGGCAATGAGCGACATAGCGGCTGTACTGAGAATCAGGCTGTAGCCTTCTTTGTGAATAGTCATGTTGAATGAATGGTTTTTTTGACCACAAAAATACAAAAAAATGGGTTATGTTGTTGGTTTCCACATTTTTTCAATGTCTTCCAACGACAGCCCTTTGGTTTCGGGTACTAAATATTTGGCAAAAAATAAGCCCATTAAAACAACTAACATATAAAATCCAAAAATACCACCTTGCTCACCCAAAAACGGTATGACAGTTAGGATTGGGAATGTAAAGGTTACGCCAAAGTCAAAAAACCAATGATAGAAACTACCTAACGACATGGCAAAACCTCTGATTTTGAGCGGATATATTTCTGAAATCAGTAACCAACCCAGTGGCCCGAGGCTAATTGCAAAAAACATAATGTAGGTATAAACGCTACCAATAGCCAACCAAGCTGCTGTATTTCCGAGCGACTATTTGAAATAAAACGATAAAAACAAAACCGCTAATGCTACCGCCGTGCCAACCAAACCAGTGTAAAGCAACGGCTTACGACCCCAGCGGTCGAGCAACCGAAGCGACAATAACGTAAAGGCAACATTGACCACCCCCACGCCAACAGTGGCCAGAATAGCACCTGTTTTGGAGGCAAAACCTGCCATCTTAAAAATTTCGGGGGCAAAATATATCACGGCATTGATACCCGAAAATTGCTGAATAAAAAAGATACCAATACCAATCAATAACGGTTGACGGAGGCGTTTGCTGAACAGCTCTCGCCAGTTGGTTTTGTTGTTTTGTTCGCTAACGATAGCCTGTTTTACTTGCTTGAACTCTGCCTGAACGTCAGCATCGTCTTCTATTCGTTGTAGCACTTCGAGTGCTTCGGCATCACGACCTTTGGTAATAAGCCAACGTGGGCTTTCGGGCAAAAAAACCATACCAACCAACAGCACCAAAGCAGGAATGACCCCCGCCCAAAACATCATACGCCAGCCGTCGTTGGCTCCTGAAAAGAAATAACCCGCCAAATATGAAATCAAGATGCCAATAGTAATGGCCAACTGAAAAAACGAAATCAATCGGCCACGTTTGGCTGCTGGGGCAATTTCGGCAATGTAAAGCGGCACAGAAAACGAAGCCACGCCCACAGCCACACCAAGCAATAGTCGCCCTGCAATGAGCCAAGAAGGGTTTTGGGCCATAGCCGTAACAACCGAGCCAAGCATAAAGACCGTGGCCGTAAAAATATTGATGCGCTTACGGCCTAAATAATCGGTTAGGCGACCGCTAAGTAGCGAACCAGCCATACCTCCCAACAACACTGCACCCATTACCCAGGCTTCGGTGGTTGTCGAAAGTACCCATTTTTCTTTGATAAAAGGCATCGCAACGGCTATTACGCCTGTGTCGTAGCCAAAAAGCAAGCCACCTGTGGCTGCAATAGCCGCAACGACATAAATAAGTAGATTTTTGTTCACAATGAAATTTAGGTTTAGATTTAAGACTGAAAATTAACAAAAATAGATGACAAAAATCCACAACGATTGATTTTTAGCCGTACTTTGTCAATTATTCGTCAGTTTGTGGTGTTTAATTTTGTACTATAAATCGAATATTTGGCGTTAAATTTATTAGAATCTAAAATCCAATATCCAAAGTCTAAATTTTGTGATGAACAAGAGAAAAATATTTAACGACCCCGTCTATGGGTTTGTCAATGTACCGTCTGACTTATTGTTTGACTTGATTGAACACCCCTACTTTCAGCGGCTTAGGCGCATCAAGCAGTTGGGCATGGCCGAATATGTCTATCCTGGTGCGTTGCATACTCGCTTTCATCATGCGTTGGGGGCTTTGCACCTCATGAGCGAAGCACTCAAAACGTTACAATCAAAAGGTCATTTGATATTCGATGCCGAAATTGAAGCAGCACAAGTCGCTATATTGTTACACGACGTAGGCCATGGGCCGTTTTCGCACGTGTTGGAGCATACAATTTTGAACGACGTGCCACACGAGCATATCTCGCTACTGATTATGAAAGAATTGAGCCGCCAAATGGACGGGCGGCTCGATATAGCGATTCAGATTTTTGAAGACAAATACCCAAGACGGTTTTTCAATCAACTTATTTCCAGTCAGTTAGATATGGACAGAATGGACTACTTGAACCGTGACTGTTTTTTTACAGGTGTGGCCGAAGGGGCGATTGGGGCAGATAGACTGATTAAAATGTTGGACGTAGTGGACGATGAATTGGTGGTTGAGGCCAAGGGAATTTTGAGTATCGAAAATTTTTTAAACGCCCGTCGACTCATGTATTGGCAGGTTTATTTGCACAAAACCAGTATCTGTGCCGAAACTATGTTGATTCAGGCCATCAAACGAGCCAGAGAACTCATCAGCGACGGGCAGGCTGTTTTTGCATCGCCCGATTTAACTATATTTTTGAAACAAAACATAACCATCAACGACTTTGAAGACGACCCCATGTATTTGCAAGCGTTCACTAAGTTGGACGATTATGATGTATGGAGTTGTATAAAAATTTGGACAAATCACTCTGATTTAATCCTCTCGACTATTTGCCAGTTGCTGTTAGATCGTAAATTATACAAAATACAGTTTCAAGATGAGCCATTTACAGAGCAGCAATTACAAGAAATTAAAATAAAATTGACCCAACAGAATATTCCGCAAAGCTGGCAAAAATACACGCTCGTACAAGGTATTTCGAGTAATGCGGCCTATATTTCGAGCAAACAGGGCATTTTGATTAAGATGAAAGACGGCTCTGTGAAGGACATTGCCGATGCCTCAGACTTACCGACTATCAAGGCTTTGAGTAATATCGTCCGAAAATACTATATTTGTTGGTCGAAAAACTTAACTTTGCAGCCTTAAACCAGTATCTATGGAATTTACTGTCAATCAAATAGCAGCCATGCTGCAAGGCCGAGTAGAAGGCGATGGTGACCGAACGGTGAGCCAAATATCTAAAATAGAAAGCGGTAAAGTAGGTACAATTTCATTTTTGGCCAATTTAAAGTACGAACAATATATTTATACTACCGACTCCTCGGCGGTGATTGTCAACGAAGATTTTGAGGCCAAACAACCCCTAAAAACAACACTGATACGAGTAAAAGACGCATACACGGGCTTTACGACACTATTAGAATACCATCAGAGTGTGACAAAAAACGCACTAAAAGGCATAGAGCAGCCGTCGTATATTGGCGCAAATCTGACACACGGGGATAATTTTTATCTGGGTGCTTTTACACGTATTGGCTCTGGCGTGCGTATAGGTAACGGTGTTAAGATTTATTCTCAAGTGTCTGTTGGTGATAACGTTTGCATTGGTAATAATTGTGAGATACATGCAGGGGTAAAAATTTATTCTGATACAATAATTGGCAATGATTGTACTATTTTTGCCAATGCAGTCGTTGGTTGTGATGGTTTTGGGTTTGCACCCCAGCCCGATGGCACTTACCGAACCATTCCACAGTTGGGCAATGTGATTTTGGAAGACAACGTGAGCATAGGCTCAAACAGCACCATCGATCGGGCCACGCTCAGTTCAAGTTCGACTATTATAAAAAAAGGTGTAAAAATTGACAACTTAGTACAAATAGCTCATAATGTAGAAATTGGTGAAAATACCGTAATTGCCTCACAAACAGGTGTTTCTGGCTCTACCAAAATTGGAAAAAACTGCGTTATTGCAGGGCAAGTAGGCTTCGCGGGGCATATTAGCGTGGCCGATAACACTAAGATTGGTGGGCAAACAGGCGTAACAAGTACCGTCAAAATAGAAGGCCAGTCGCTTTTTGGCACGCCTGCTATTGGTGTCAAAGAAAGCCTGCGCTCGTCGGTGGTGATGAAAAGACTGCCTCAATTAGAAAAACGAATACACGAATTAGAAAAAAAAGTAATAAGTTAGAAATCAGAAATCGGGATTCAGAAGTCAGAAGATTGTATATTTACTATGAATCCCGACTTCTAATATTCTGAATCCTACCATTTTATGCTATACATCAAACAACGTACTATTGAAAAATCGGTTTCGGTTTCGGGCATAGGCTTGCATACAGGAGTGCAGGCTACGATGACATTTTTGCCAGCACCCGTCAATCATGGTTATAAGTTTCAACGAATAGACTTAGAGGGACAACCCATTATTGATGCCGACGTGGACAATGTCGTGGACGTGTCTCGTGGCACAACCCTCGAACAAAGCGGGGCGAGAGTCTATACCGTAGAGCATACATTGGCGGCTTTTGTAGGTTTGCAGATTGATAATGTACTGATTCAATTAGACGGGCCAGAGCCTCCCATCATGGACGGCAGCTCGATTCAGTTTGTGAGGGCTATCCAATCGGCAGGAATCGTTGAACAAAATGCCTCTCGTAATTATTTTGAAATTAGTGAGCCTGTGCGCTATATCAATGCCGAAAATGACATTGAAATGGTAGCCCTGCCGCTCAACGACTACCGCCTGACGGTGATGGTGGACTATAACTCGCCCGTATTGAGTAGCCAGCACGCTTCATTGAACGACATCGAAACTTTTGAAAAAGAAATAGCTTCGTGTCGTACCTTTTGTTTTTTGCACGAACTCGAAGCACTCTATAAAGCCAACCTCATCAAAGGTGGGGACTTGACAAATGCCATTGTGATTGTAGATAGAGAAATAGAGGACGGGGAATTAGATTATTTATCAAAACTATTAAATAAACCCACAATAGGGGTTAATCATAAAGTAGGGGTTTTGAATAATTTGGAACTACACTACCCCAACGAAATGGCTCGCCATAAACTGCTTGATGTAGTTGGCGACTTGGCCTTGGTGGGTCGGCCTATCAAAGCGCAAATATTAGCCGCTCGCCCAGGCCATGCAGCCAATGTAGCCTTAGCCAAAAAAATCAAGCGATTGATGGAATCAGCCAAAAGCCACATACCTGCCTACGACCCACGAGTTACGCCTGTTATGGACTTGAAACGTATTTGCGAGCTACTGCCGCACCGCTATCCGTTTTTGATGATTGACAAGATTACATATTTGGACGAAACCAGTGTAGTTGGCATCAAGAACGTAACCAGTAACGAACCCTACTTTGTGGGGCATTTTCCAAACAATCCTGTCATGCCTGGGGTTTTGCAGATGGAGGCGATGGCGCAAACGGGGGCAATTTTAGCACTTAGCTCGCAGCCAGACCCCGAAAACTACTGGCCTTTTTTGGCGGCAGTAGAAAATTGCCGATTTAGGCGCAATATTGTTCCTGGCGATACCGTTATTTTTAAGTGCGAATTTACATCGCCCATCAAACGAGGAATCGTCAAAATGCACGGATATGGCTTTGTAGCAGGCCAACTCGTTTGTGAAGCCGATATGACAGCCAGTTTAGTTCGTAAAAAATAAAATGAATTTGGGCTTTATCACACCAAACTCAAAAATTCTCAACCTAACGATATGATTCAACCATTAGCGTACATTCACCCCGAAGCCAAAATATCACAAAATGTTGTGATAGAGCCATTTGCCATTATTCATAAAGATGTAGAAATTGGCGAAGGAAGCTGGATAGGCTCTCATGCCGTCATCAATGAAGGGGCAAGAATTGGCAAAAATTGCAAGATATATTCGGGGGCAGTGATTTCGTGCGTACCACAGGATTTGAAGTTTAATGGCGAATATACTGTTACATTTATCGGCGACAATACCACTATCAGAGAATATGCCACTATTAGCCGAGGAACAGACGAACACCGCAAAACCGAAGTTGGCAGCCACTGCCTTGTGATGGCCTACGCCCACATTGCTCACGACTGCCGAGTAGGCAATCATTGTATCATTGGCAATACCGTTCAGCTTGCTGGCCATGTTCACATCGGCGACTGGGCTATTGTGAGTGCAGTCAGTGCCGTACATCAGTTTGTCAAAATTGGCGCACACGCTATGATTTCGGGAGGCTCGCTCGTCCGTAAAGACGTGCCGCCTTTTACCAAAGCAGCCCGTGAGCCGTTGTCTTATGCTGGCGTAAACTCAATCGGATTGCGCCGTCGTGGTTTTACAAACGAACAAATCAGCGATGTACAAGAAATATATCGGTACTTGTACCTCAAAGGACTGAATAACACAGATGCACTCGAACAAATCGAAATAGAACTTTCGCCCTCAGCCGAACGAGACGATATTCTGAACTTTGTTCGCAATTCAGAACGAGGCATTATCAAAGCACCCAGTACGACCACTCCCGCCAGTCCAGGCGACGAATAGGTCTCGTTACATTGTCAAAATCATAACCGAAGCCTTCGCTCTGTGCGAAGGCTTCGGTGTTCAAAACACTTTTTAGAGGTCAATATGATTATTGGTATCATTCCAGCACGCTACGGCTCTACTCGCTTTGAAGGCAAACCGTTGATAGACATTCAAGGCAAAAGTATGATTAGGCGAGTGTATGAACAAGCCTTACAAGCCCGATGCTTAGACAAAATCATCGTTGCTACCGACGACGACCGAATCTACGACCACGTACAAACCTTTGGTGCTGAGGCCATTATGACGTACTCAAACCACCCAAGCGGAACAGATAGGTGCTGGGAGGCGTACCAAAAGATGTATGATGTTGGATATATGATACAGTCAAGTTTTCCAAAAAATATCA
>JAYWHT010000093.1:0-8793 GCA_043777595.1 Spirosomataceae bacterium | reverse complement strand
TTACTATCTGGTTCATGGTTATCTCTATTTTGGTTTTGCAACCTTGAGATAACCATTTTTACCCTTTTTTCAAAATAATTCTACTAGCACAATCCGTTGGAATATCTTTACCTTCGGCTTCATTGTAGCATTTTGCACCATACAACTGTGCCGCACATTGCGCTATTCCCCATTCCATGTCTTCATTTGGGCGGCAATCCGTTTTAGATTCAACTAACGAAATAATCGGTGCGTCCATAAATGATTGTGGTGGGTGTAATGAAAACAAAAAATCACACTCGCCAGAGAGGTCATTCTCTGAGTTAATATTGATTGCTTCGCCAGAGAAAAATGTAATTTTATCTTTGTAAGATTTACTCACTTCTAATAATATTGGTGAAACAACTCGTTCAGCCTTTGTTTTTTCGTTCATTAGCGGAAAAAAATGAGCCATTTCGAGCGTTTCCAACAACCAAGCACTTGGCTCAACTTTGGTAATAGTATCAAAAAGAGAAACCCATCTTGTCGAAAGGTCAAATTTTTTGACTACCGTTTTTATTTTCTTAAAATTGCTATATCCCATAATTGGTATTGATTTACCCAACAAATTTACATATTGTTTTACCAAAATACAAATTCGATTCCCTGTCCTGTGTCCTCACAGGATATTGTCGCTCTCAGGTCTTTGAAGCTACAGACTAAGGAATAAGCTACCGCTTTTTTAGCTCACAGAAGTCTCGGAATATCACAGAAATTTGTGTTTTTCTTTTGTGGTTTGTACTTCAAATGTTGGAGGTATCTGTTTACTAATTGAGATTCTTCGTTGATTTATACGGGTTTAGCGAAGCTATCACTCCAAGCGATGGCTTCGGTTCGACTTCAAAGCAGCATCTCCGTAGAAATCACAGTAGAACCCTAATTTATTAAGAATAGCATAGAAAAAGGGCGATATACTTACATATATCGCCCTTTTTTCAAAAACTAAAAATTATTTACTTTACATCAAAATACAGTCTGCAGTTGGCACTTGCCTCTGAAATATCTGTAGGGTCGCCACAGATACTATCTTCGTTAAATTTCTTGAATACCAAGCCATCAGAAGTGGTCAGAACAAAAGTAACTACAAAGTCCTCTGAACCATTGAACCATTGGCCTGTTGGGCGTTTGTTAGCAGGATTAGCAAACACCCTTACTGTATTTGTTTTGTCGTATTTAACGGTAGCATCTTTAAACAAATTAAAGGCTTCTGTACCCGAAATCGTGAACGAGTTCCACTGGCGGTTACCTGCTGGTGCCGATATACTTTTGACTAATTTATTTCCCAGAGAAGTTTGCTTATCGTTGCCATCTGCATCTTGATAATATTCAATCATTTCTAAGTAAACATCTACTTTAGAAGCAGTCAATTTATTGTCTAATGACACCCATCTTACTTTGAAAGGGACTGTTGCAGTGGCGGCATCTTGGGCTTTGAGCGGAAAATTACGAGCGTAGTTGGCTATATAGGGCTGGTTTCTCGTCTTTGCATTTGCTGCTGGTGCAACGCCATCAAATATCACAAAACCGTGCAAAGCTGGTTCCCAACCTGGTAGTGGGTTTAGAGATTCGTCTCGGCAGCTCATCAACATAGCAATACTGCACACAAATAGGGTTGATATTATTTTTTTCATATTATTTAAGTTTTTAAAGCCCCCGCACCCCCGAAGGGAGCTTAATTGATACAATATTTTTTGTGTTAGATTTGACTTTGAGGGTATTCCCAAACTAACAATCAGTATTTGCTAAATTAAAACTCCCACTTTGTTTTTACTTTATCCCAGAATATGGCATCACGGTCGAAGATAACTCCCTCTATAAAAGGTTTCGCATTGGGATTTAAGTTTGCCTCTGCTATTGGGTAGGGCAAACGGAGGGCATACTGGCGTTTTGGCTTCAATATTGGATTGACTAAGCCTGTTGAGAATGCTCTAAACTGACCCGGAACTGGATAGCCAGTACGACGCATCAAGTTCCACATTTCACCAGACTGTCCAAATGTACAGAAATATACTTGCTTAGCAACTACATTTAGTTTGGCGTTATTAGTCGATGCTGCATCGTAGAGTTTGAGCCACTCGGCCACATAAGTATCCACGCTTGCCGTGCTCGGTGCAGGTGCGGCTGCATCTGCCGATCTGGCTACTTTCACTACTGAGGCTATTTGCTCACGCATGGCGGCCTCAAACAACGCCTTGGCATTGCCAGCAGTACCTGTTCCGTCTAAGATAGCCTCTACTTGGTAGAATTTTATGTTCCAGCTCATAATCAATGGAAATATACCATTACCACCTGCTATACCACCTGTTAGGGTTTTGGCTGCTATGGTTTTGTCTTGGTATTTGCCACCGGCTGGGTACGCACCTGGGTAGGTACGAATCGCACCATCGGCAGGTACACCTGTTACGTCTCCACGGTCACGGCCAAAGAAGCCAGCGATATAGGCAATTTCAGATGCTGGCAAGTCGCCAGTGATACCAAATGCTTTTTTGTACTCATTCAAGAACGAAGGGCGTGTTACCAAGTAAGTGCCACCAAACGGGATAGTTCCACGTTGATCTGGGTTAGCTGGGTCGAGTACGGCACTTGTTTGTCTCCAAAAATAATAATTGAGACGTGGGTCTTTGTTCAGTATCATTTCACCCATTAGCTGGTGGTTCATATAGCTAAAATCGCCATTGCCAGCCCAGCCAGTACCACCAAACCATGGGTGACGGTTGTCTTGTGGGGCTACGACGGTAGAATACTGATAGAAGAAATCGTTGGCAGGAGCCGTAATATAGCCACCATCTGCAAAGGCTTTGGCCAAGTCGGCGTTGCCAGTAGCACGGCCCTTACGAGAGTTGAACAATAGGCGTAGTTTAACGGTCTTGGCCAAGCGGGTCCAGTTAGCAGCACTGTTGCCGCCAATAAAGTCGCCAACTACGGCAACTGCTTGTGGCTTGGCAAACTCTGCTATTGCTTCGTCGCACGATTTGATTAAAGCCTCATAAATATCTGAGTCTTTATCAAACTTAGGTGTTTTGGTACCACCTGCTGTGTTTCCTTTCCATGCCTCTGTAAATGGTGCGTCTCCAAAAGAGTCCACAAAGTTGCCCATTGTGTAGGCACGTAGTGTGAGGGCTATACCCCTGTAACGGGGGTTTTTGCCATCGGCAGTTGCTTTTAGTATTTCCTCAATATTTTGGGTACCATTGTAAAATCCATTCCAAGTACCGTTGTATGAGCTATTGGTCAGGTTGTAGTCGTCGCTACCGTTGGCTTGACCTACAAATGCTGGATCTGTAAAAGATGAATAGTTTACCGCCGCTTGCTCTGCTACTGGTAGCAATAGGGCAAGTGAGCCAGTTGTTGGGCGGTTTGGGTCGGTATTTATATCCAGTTCAGTAAGTTGGCACGAGCTAACGAGAGCTACACAACCAGCCACCAATATTGAATTAAAAGCGGAGTGCCGCCCAGCGGAGTGCCGCCCAATTGATTTATATGTTAATTTCATTTTTTATTCGGTTTAAATATGGTTATTGTCTTGGGTCTTGGGTCGAGAGCAATCTAAGTAAACTCACGACCCAAGACGTTTGACTAAAATGTAAGTGAGATATTTACACCAAAACGGCGAGTAGATGGTGCGGCACCCAAGTCAAAGCCCTGTACGTTAGAGTCAGCAAAACTTGACAATACCTCTGGGTCAAAGTTTAGACCAGTAAGCATATTCGGTGCATAGAACCATAAGTTACGACCAGACAATGAGATACGTGCGCTACCAAAGAACTTGGCATATTTGCTCAATATTGCTTTTGGTACTGAGTAACCAGCCGTGATTTCACGCAGACGAATCACTGTTACGTCATACACGTTTGTCTCGTCGGCACCATAAGCACCAAAACCGTTAGAGAAGTGGTAAGTAAAGGCCGAGAGTGGGATGGTGTTTTTGATAGGCTTGCCATCTTCGAGGATTGCTTGGTAAGTAGCTGGGTCGCCCAATACACCAGGAATCACACGCATACCTTCACGGTCTTCAGAGAACTTCAACTGACCTCTCAACAACAACGATGCTGCTGTTACAGAGAACATCTTACCACCTTTGCGGTAGTCCATCAAAGCAGATACTGTAAAGTTTTTGTAAGTAAAAGTATTGGTCCAGCCCAATGTGAAGTCTGGTGCTGGATTGCCTAATAATTTTGATTCTGGCAATGTAAACGGTAGGCCAGACTCTTGGTTAATCAATAACTTACCATCTGAATCACGAGCATTGACTGAACCAAATATCATACCATAAGGATTGCCGTTGCGGTGCATTGTTCCGATGTTAGAACTACCAAGGCCACCTAAGAAGATTTCACCAGCTGGGCCAGCATCAACTACTTCTGAGCGCAAGCGAGTGTATGCTGCAAACGATGTCCAAGTAAAACCACTTTTGGTTTTGATTGGTACCAAAGTCAGTCCCAACTCTATACCACGGTTGTTGATTTGTCCAGCGTTACTTACTTCACTGAAGAAACCAGTTGATACTGGAATACGACGTGATACAATCAACTGGGTTGATTTACGGTCGAAATAGGCCAAGTCAATACCAATGCGGTTGTTGAAAAACTGTAGCTCTGTACCTACCTCTACCTCAGTTGTAAACTCTGGCTTCAAGTCAGCATTGTTTAGTCTTCCTGGCAAGTTTGCTACTGAATAGGCAGTTCCATTCACGTAGTTTGTTCCTAAGTTGTAGGCAGTAGCTACGCTGTATGGGTCTGCATCTTTACCTACTGTTGCGTAGTTGGCACGTACTTTACCAAAGTTCAAGATGGTTTTTGGTAACTTGAATGCTTCGCTAAATACAAATGCAGCAGTTACGGCTGGGTATATGTAGCTGTTGTTGGCTGCTGGTAGCGTTGATGAGCGGTCGTTACGCACACTACCTGTCAAGAACAAGTAATTATTGTATGACAACGTCAATTCTCCAAAGATACCATACAAGCGGCGACGCTCTAAGTATTCGAAAGCCTGCTGAGTCAGTGTGCTTCCAATTACCTGTACGTTGCGATCAATAATTGGGCTACCCCCTGCACCAAGTAAGCTTAATGAGCGCTCGTTGGCATTGATACCTGCTAACAACTTAGCACCTATTTTTTCGCTAAAATCGTGTGAAAAAGTAGCTAAGAAAGTAAAGTCTAATTCTGTTCTGGTAAGATCGACACGACCTAATGAGCCGAGTGGTACGGCTGCCCCACCTGGTCTGATGTTGTTGCGCTGCGTGTCATGGTATGTATTTACACCACCTTTGGCTACTAAGTTTAACCATGGAGCTACGTCATAGCTCAACGACATATTACCAAATACACGATCTACATTAGATTTGTATAGATTGTACTTAGCTGTCCAGAGGGGGTTGTCCAAGGCACGGTAAAACACGTTAGAGCCATCGACTGGGTTCTCGAACGGATAGCCGTTGAGGTTGTAGTTACGTGGCAAATAAAACAAACGTGAGTAGATAGAGCCTGTTGAGCCTGAGCCATAGTCAGCAAAATACGATGCACCTGACTGTGGGCTTTGCTGGCTTGTGTTCACATAGTTTACGTTACCAGCCAATATGAGGCCGTTGGCCAAGGTAGCATTACCACCAAAGTTCAAGGCTGTACGCTGTGTAAACGAGTTAGGAATAATTCCTTCGTTGCGAGTACGAGATACACCTGCATTGATAGAGGCTTTTTCGCCACCTGCCGATATATTGATACCATTTTCTACTACACGACCTTCTCTAAAGAAACCACCAATTATGTCGTAAGGTTGTAAAGGTACTGCAATAGCTTTACCGTTTTCTAACAATTCTGGAAACACGGCAGGGTAGCGTGGCGCACCAAAGCCCGACGTTACCAATGGGTGAGGAATTGTACCATCTGGGTAGCCAGTTGAGCCAAACAACGCCTTTGTGTAGCGGTCAAAGCCCAAAGCACCGTTGATTCTGTCCACCTCAGCTGGGAAAGCTGGGCCCCAGTTACCAATAAAGCTTGCAGAGTAGTTCTGGTTAGAACCCTGTGTGTATGAATTTTGGTAGTCTGGCACGGTAGAGATTTTCTCTGTTGAGTACGAGGCATTGTAGGTTACCTCCAAACCTTTGCGAGCAGACTTACTACCCGATTTGGTTGTGATAACGATAACACCATTGGCCGCACGTGAACCATACAAAGCCGAAGCCGCCGCACCTTTTAGTACGTTCATTGACTCGATGTTGTTGGGGTCAATGTCATAAGCACGGTTTGACGATACAGAGTTTGAGTTAAAACCACCACTGTTCGAGTTTGTAGAGTTATCAAACGGAATACCATCTACTACAAATAGCGGCTGGTTGTTGCCGTCAAACGAGTTATTACCACGAATCGTGATACGAGTACCCTGTCCCGGCGCACCACCACCAGCGATGATGTTTACACCTGGTACTTTGGCAGTCAAAGCCCGCAATGGGTCAGGCTCAGAGCGCTGGGCGAGTTGGTCACCTTTTACAGACGACACAGCATAAGCCAACGCTTTTCTGTCACGCTGAATACCAATGGCTGTTACTACTACTTCGTTGAGTAGTTTAGAGTCAGCAGCTAATTTTACATCAACAGCAGTACGGTTTCCGATAGATACTTCTTGCGAAGTTGTTCCAACAAAGCTAAATACAAGCGTAGCAGAGCTTGGTGCTTCGATGGCATAGTTTCCGTTTGCATCAGTGTTAGTACCTTTTGCAGTACCTTTTACAACTACCGATACGCCCGGGAGTGCGCTTCCGTCCTCAGCCGAGAGAACTTTTCCTGTTACTTTGCGATCTTGCGCTGTCAATGACAAGCAAGCCACAGATACCAGTAGGAAGGTCTGGAGTAGCAATTTCCTCATAAGAATTGATTTGTTTAGATTAAGAAAAAAAATATTAGTACAAAGTTAATAACATTGGCACGCAAATACAAACAAACTGATTAACAAATTTTAACAAAAATTTAATGTTTATTAAAAAAAAGACGTTAGATTTTGAGCTAAACACCAAATATCATACATCAATCATCAAATAATCTCATCAACTCAGTCTATCTTTAAAAGAATCGTAGCCATACTTTCGGACGAGTTTGAAAGTGCCATCGTTTTGAATGATTCCGATTGAAGGCAAATTGACCCCATTGAAAGTAGTGGTTTTGACCATTGTGTAGTGTATCATATCTTCAAAGACGATAGAGTCTCCTATTGCCAGCGGCTCGTCAAACGAATAGTCGCCCATGAAGTCGCCAGCGAGGCAGGTCATACCGCCAAGCCGATAAGTAGGTTTATCTGAGATTGGCTCGTAATGTGCGCCTATTATTTTGGGTTTGTAGGGCATTTCGAGGGTATCGGGTAGGTGTGCAGCAAAAGACATATCGAGTACTGCTACCTCAACTCCTTGACTGTCCATGATGTCCAACACGGTCGAAGTCAAGTAACCTGTGCGCCAGGCAATGGCAGAGCCAGGCTCGAGTATTACTTTTATGTTGTATTTGGTTTGAATGTTTTTGACCAATCCGATTAGTTTTTCAATGTCATAACCCTCACGTGTAATGAGATGGCCGCCGCCCATGTTTAGCCACGAGGCTTGGTACAGCAGGTCGCCAAAACGACTTTCCACGGCTTCGAGCGTGCGCTCGAGAGTGTCCGAGCCGTTTTCGCAAAGTGTATGAAAATGCAACCCTTCGATGCCTTCGGGTAGGGTGTCGCCGAGTTTGTCTCTGGTGAGACCCAGCCGAGAGCCAGCCACACAAGGGTTATACATATCGGTTTCGACTTCAGAATATTGCGGATTGATACGAATACCACACGATGCACCTTGAATTCGGTCTTTGAATCTGTGCCATTGCGACAGTGTGTTGAAAGTAATATGACTACTACGGCTCACGATTTCGTCAAATTCAGCGTCTAAATAAGCTGGCGAGTAAGTATGTGCCTGACAACCCAAATAGTCGTTGATGAGCTTGACTTCGTTGAGTGAGCTGGCCGTAGCACCTCCCAAATATTCTTTAACAATCGGAAAAGCACTAAACATCGAAAAACCTTTGAGAGCCAATATTATTTCGCAGCCTGCCTCGTCCATTACGTTTTTTATCAATGTTAAATTCTGGCGAAGCAGTCGTTCGTCCAAAACGTAGCAGGGGGAGGGAAGTGTTTTGAAGTCTGTAGTCATGGAGTCGTTTGTCGATGTTTCGTTGGTTATTGTTAGAAAAACGCCACAAAAGTACAGTAGAAACCTTTTTTGTTAGTAAATGTTTGTTTTTTGGGTCATTTTTAATGAAACAAAATAAAATGTAGAGAGCGACAGCACCAATTAGAATTTATAACGGTACAAATATATGCAAATGAGAGGTTGAATTATTTATTTATATTTTCAAGACAATAGTCTGATTATAAACATATTGATACAATTTTAATATCATTTTGTCTTATGCAAAAGTTGTTTTTTGCAGTAATTTTCCCAAATCCTGTCCTTAGCAACGGGGTTATAACCCTGTCGCTAAAGACAAAGTATATTCTAAGCTCACAAAAGGTATCTTTTTGTAGATTTTGCATAATTTCTAATAATGTATGATTGAACAAGTTGAAACGTGATTTAAAATTTGAGTAAAATTTTAAAAATCAAACATTTACTCAGTCGCAGCGGCGTACCATCATTCTACATTATTATATACTTACTTACGGATTGTGCTAGTAGAATTATTTTGAAAAAAGGGTAAAAATGGTTATCTCAAGGTTGCAAAACCAAAATAGAGATAACCATGAACCAGATAGTAA
>JAYWHT010000092.1:0-33099 GCA_043777595.1 Spirosomataceae bacterium | reverse complement strand
CTGTAAAATGGGCATTTCGGCAATAAAATTTAAAAATATTGCGAATGTTAAAGCTGTTATTTTAGCAATAACTCTATTAGAAAGGCCCCAAGCACTTTTTGCCCGAGTAAACTGAATATTAAACTGGCCTGCTAAAAGCGCATTAGTCGATTCTATAGTTTTACGAAAGACCCCCAAAAAACGTTTTTCAATAGCCGTATTTTGTGCTGACATGTTATCTCTGGCCTGTATTATTAACTGGTAATCTTGTGGTTTATGTAATCGTTTTTCTAATCCAACATAGCCTTTATCACCTAAAATAAGAATGTTTTTATTGTAGGTTTCAATTAATTCTGGTGCAACAGCTACGTCATGATGAGCTGCGGGGGCCAAAACATAATGAACAGGAACGCCAGTGGTTGTAGTTATTAAATGTAATTTAAAGCCATAAATGTCTTCCTTTTTAGAAGCGCAATGGCCGTATAAATCGGCATTGTTTACGCCAAATTCGGTAGCAAATCGTAAATTTCGAGATGCTCTAACATATATGCAAACTGGAACTGGTCGGTTCGCCGCAGCGATGCTGTCCATAATGTGCCATTTTTGTAAATGATAGTCCATTAAAAAAATAAATTTATACCGTATAAGTTCAGTTATGGCCTGTAAATCTTTACATCTACGGTGATAACGACTACGTTCTAATAATTTTGGAAATAAATCTATGTGATTCTTAGCTACAAAGCCATGCCATGATAACTCTGAATCGCACACCATTTGGCCAACAAGATTTAAACATATAATTTCGCTATCTGAAAAACTACAAGCAGGGCCTTTTCTAAGGGCATAGCACTTGAATTCTTGAAAAATATCATCAATGATACAATAAGAATATGTTAAAAAATCAGACAGGTTTATATCTTTTAGCCTATCTTTGAGTACTGGGTCTTTTACTATCTGGTTCATGGTTATCTCTATTTTGGTTTTGCAACCTTGAGATAACCATTTTTACCCTTTTTTCAAAATAATTCTACTAGCACAATCCGTGTACTTGATTTTTTTATCCAAACCAATATTACATCTTTCGCAGTTGCTCGGTTTCGCCAAGTAGCAACAATAGCCCTCTGGGCGAATTATAAAAAAGACTTCGCCACATCAATATCCTTATAAATCTGTGCTTTGAGTACTTCTAAGCCCTCAAATTTTTGCTCTGGACGGATAAATTCCAATAGTTCGGCTGTAAGTTTTTCACCATAAATATCGGCATCAAAATCAAAAATAAATACCTCTTGTGTGCGGCCAATACCCTCAACCGTTGGGCGGTTGCCGATGTTCATTATTCCAAAATGATACTGCCCCCTGACACTAATCTTGACAGCATAAACACCATTGGCAGGAATTAACTTAAACGATTCAGGCACTTGCACATTGGCCGTCGGAAAGCCAATAGTTCGGCCCAGCTGCCGTCCTTTGGCTACCAAGCCCGTAAAACTATACGGTCGCCCCAATAGTTCGTTGGCTACGTGAGTTGCACCACTAACGAGCGACTGCCTGATTTTTGTTGAGCTAATGGTCAGGTTGTCAATTTCTTGTTTGGTTATTTCTTCAATTTCAAAACCATATCTGTGGGCATTGTCTTTCAAGTACTCAAACCCACCCTCACGATTGCGCCCAAAACGATGGTCGTAGCCAATAATGAGTTTTTTTGTACCTATTTTTTCTACTAATATTTGTGATATAAACTCCTCGGACGAAAGCTCTGAGAACTCTCTGGTAAACGGAATAACGACCAGATGATTGACCCCGTTTTGAGCCAGCAGTTCTATTTTTTCATCAAGGGTCGAGAGTAGTTTCAAGTCTTGGCTATCGTTAGAGACCACCATGCGAGGGTGTGGCCAAAACGTTAAGACAACGGCCTCTCCCCCACTCGACTGAGCCGTTTCGGTGAGCCGTTTCAATATTTTTTGATGCCCCAAATGTACGCCATCGAAAGTGCCGCTTGTAACTACTGCATTCGTCAGGTTTTTTATATGTTCTGTTCCGTAATGTATTTGCATTTTTTATTTGAGAGTCCTTGGTCGTGAGTCCTTAGTCATAGATTTTTTACAAGCGTGGTTGGTGTCTTAACCAATCATTTTCAAGTATCAATCTACAAGCCCCAACTCTTCTCTTTTTATTTTGATATAATCTGTTAATTCTAAGGCATTTTCAAGTCTAAATTCACCAATTCTGGTTCGGCACAGCTCGCTCATGTATGCCCCCGAGCCGACTAACTGCCCCAAATCTCGCACCAAACTACGAATGTACGTGCCTTTGGTACAGACAATTTTAAAACTAATTTCGGGAAAACTAACGGCATCAATTTCAAACACAGACACCGTAACCGTTCGAGCTTTGATGATGGCTTCTTCGCCACGGCGGGCTTTTTTGTAGAGCCGCTCACCCCCCACTTTAATAGCCGAAAATATAGGCGGAAACTGTTCAATAGTGCCTGTCAGTTGCCCAACGGCAGTTTGTAAAGTTTCTATCGTAATATGGTCAGTTGGGTAGTCGGCATCAAAAGCCGTTTCGAGGTCTATCGAGGGGGTGGTTTTGCCCAGCACGAGTTTGCCAGTATATTCTTTTTCGGCGGCCTGATAAGTATCTATTTGCTTGGTTTTTTTGCCCGTACACATTATCAGCAGTCCTGTGGCGAGTGGGTCGAGTGTGCCAGCATGACCTATTTTTTTGATTCGGCAGGCTCGTTTGAGTTTATTAACGGCATCAAACGATGTCCATGTAATTGGTTTATTTATCAATATCACTTCACCCTCATCAGGCGTTGTTTGTTGGTCGTTGGTCATTATTAGTTTACTTTTACAAGCTATCTGGTATGTATTTAGCTTGGCGGTTTCTCTATAATTTCCACCAATCAAAATTATCCGAAACTATTATTTCGTTTTTTGAGAGGTGGTGTGTAGTCTTCATCGGAATTGTTCTAAACTGTAATTGATACTTTTCTACAAATTGCCGTATTTCGGGCGTATCATCGTAGGTGAGCATAAATTTGCCTTTTATTTGAGCCGCCAATCCAAATAGTTTTTCATGGTCTATTTCAAAATGAGTATAGAGACGCTTGCCTGCTATGGTGTATGGTGGGTCAATAAAAAAATAGGCTTGTTTGTTATTCAGATTTTGTATTATTATCTCAAAAGCATCGCCCGATATGAACTTGATTTTGTTTTTTATAACATTGATAGCCATTATTCTATCTCTCAATGTTTTAGGATACCAGCGAGAGGTAATTCCTTTACCATTTTCACCGTTTTTTATCATTCCCGAACCTTTCGCTATAATACCCCCATGAAAAACCCTGTTTTTTAAAATTGTACAGAAAGCCACATCTTGTGGGTCTTTATTGGTATTTGCCAAATCTGCTATTACATTTTCATAAGTCAAATCGTATGAGTATATTTTATCGGCAAGCCATTGATTTTTTTCGTTCAAAATAACTTCCCAAACAGCCCCTATTTCGTGATCTATTTCTACCATTGTAATTTTTTCGGCTAATTTTTCAAAAGCAGCTGTCAAACTAACAATTCCACCACCAGCGAAAGGCTCTATTAAATTTTCTACGGTTTTTCTCTCTTGTTTTAACCATCGCCTCACAACTGGAATGAGCCAAGTTTTACCCCCCGGATAACGAAATGGACTACGTTGCGGCACAGATGCTACGTTGGTAACGAGCTTTTGAAGACCGCTATTTTCAGTCTCGAACATCGTCATTTGGCTATTCATTCTACAACTATGTTTTTAAAATTACTAATACCTGATACACCTGTTCTTTTATTATCTAATTTCTTTTGTAGTAATTCAGTGAATTGACTTATTGAGCCTGCTTCAAATTTTGCAATTTGCTCCAAAGCACTTGAAAACTTAGTATAAACGATTCGCTGGAGTTTGAGCATGAGCGTATTGGTATCTTTGCTTGGAACAAGATCGTAAAGAAAAAACGCAAAATCTGAATCCGATTTGTTAAACTCTGGAAGAATTGGAAGGGTATTATAAAAACTCGTTTGTAGTGCTACCACTTGTTTCTTATCCCATTGTTTTAGTATTGAACCTTTGGCAATTATTTGTGGTATCAGTCTTTTTCTGGAAGAAGACAAATAGTCAGGCTTAGGATATTTGAAGGCTTGTGTCCAAGTAAATTCAGTAGATTGTTCTTCTGAAAAAGCAGTAAATGGTTCCGTTAGATTACCAGAAATATAAACTGATTGGACTTCCAAAGAGCCAAAATCTAATATTCTGCCCTTGTCGTCATAAGACACCAGCACGTAGTCAATATTGCCCGCCGATTTACCAAATTTGTCTTTTAATCGAACCTCACCTACGTGTGTCCAAGCCGATTTACCATCAAAAATAAAACTAGCGGCATCACTGATAATTATCCAATCCTCTCTAAATCTAATCGGGCAAATAATTACTTGTTTTCCTTTGTGATTTAAACTACAAACACCTAACGGAAACTCAATACTATTTTTCGTACAATTTGAAACGATATTATTGTATGGACAAAGTTTATCTTCTCGGTAACGTTTCGCTCTATCAGTTTCGTTATCAATCGGAAAACCAAAAACTTCCCCCAAAGGCTGTATTTTATTTTTGTCTGCCATCATCTCTATATTATCTGCAACTTGACACCGCTCAAAATCATGGCCAAAATGACACCCCCAACAATAATTCGATAGACCCCAAAGAGCCTAAAACCATATTTTGACAAGAAGTCTATAAAAAATTTGATAGCGGCCAATGCCACCACAAAAGCGACAACATTGCCAATGGCCAAGAGTTGAATTTGGTCTGACGACAGAGTGAAGCCGTCTTTATAGTAGTCTAATGCTTTTTTGGCAGTGGCGGCAAACATGGTTGGTACGGCCAAAAAAAATGAAAACTCAGCAGCGGCTTTACGGCTCAATCGCTGTGTCATACCTCCAACAGTAGTAGCGGCAGAGCGAGACACACCTGGCACCATGGCCAAACATTGAAATAGCCCTATTTTGAAAGCCGTAAAATAACTAATTTTATCAGAGTTGTGGAGCATAATGGCCGTTGGTTGGTCGAATATTTTATCTACAAACAACAGAAATATTCCACCCACTAATAGCGCAATGGCTACGCTCAATGGGCTTTCGAGTAGCTGGTCTATTTTGTCGCTAAACAAAACCCCAAAAACGGCACTTGGAATAAATGCGGCCAAAAGTTTGAAATAAAAGTCAAGACTTTTGAAAAATCGTTTGAAATACAACGCCACAACAGCCAAAATAGCACCTAACTGAATGGCTACCGTAAAAAACTTAACAAAAGGGTCGGAAGCGATACCCATAAACGACGAGGCGATAATCATGTGACCAGTCGAAGATACGGGTAAATATTCGGTAAGGCCTTCGACAATGGCCAGAACGATAGATTGAAAAATGGTCATCGATGAGTTTTATTTTTTAAGAATAGCAAAAAACTCAGTAACGAAACCCGAAACAACTATCAGTGGCCCAACCACAAGACCGAGTGTACCGAAGCCAAACTCGGCGGTGTCCATACTCATAACCAAAAAGCCAGTAAGAACAAGCGCAATACCAACCAACATAAGCATATAGTTGGCCTTAGCAAAAGGAAGTGATGTTTTTTTCATAGTTTTGGCCTCCTAACCCCAGATAGGAGGACTTAATTGTTGGTTGATGGAGATATTGATAATTTATTTAATACTTTTCTGTTTTGCAGTTCAATAAAGGTCGTCAAGGGCCATTCTAAGGTATCGGTAGAGCGACTGATAGGTACTGGCAACGCCAATCAATACCCCAAGTACAATAACGCAGACCAACAATATAGCGAGTTTGGTGTTTTCTTGTAATATGTGTAAGCCTTCGATGAGGTAGAGACCAAGTTGCAAAATACCAAAAATAAGCCCTGCCGCAATGACACCACTGATGAGTCCCTGGACTGCTCCTTTTTTTAGGAATGGCATCTGAATAAAACCATTGGTAGCACCCACAAGCTGCATACTTCTGATAAGAAACCGTTGCGAATAAATAGCAAGTTTAATGGTATTGTTCATCAACAAAACAATGATTACGAGCATAATAAGCGCAAACGTAGCCAGCACCATGTATATTTTCATGAAGTTTTTATTGATTTGGTCTGCCAAATGCTCTTGATATACAACCTCAAAAACACCATCGGCTTTGTCTAATTCGTCTTTGATTTGTTTGAGTTTGGCATCTTCAAAATAGTCTTCTTTGAGCTTTACTCGGTAGCTGTCATGTAGTGGATTATCGCCCAAAAACTGTTTAAAATCTTCCTTTGATTCATCAATATATTGCTTTGCGGCTTCGTCTTTCGATACAAAAATAACCTGTGGTGTGTTATTTTCGACCAGCACATAAGGCTTTGACTGTATCGCTTTGAGCAACGCTTGTGTTTGAGTAGAGTCAATGTCTTTGTCAATCATTACTCGTACTTCGACTTGCTGCTTGATGACTGAAATTAGTTTTTTGGACTGAATGACCAATAAGCCACACAAGCCCACCAAGAACAGCGCAGCCGTCAGACTTGCAACAATCATTGCATTGGGATATGTACCTATTTTTTTCTTTTTCAAAGCCATTTTTGATGTTATGTTTTGTTTTGATGCAAAAATATGCAATTTTGGTTGTTAAGTACCGATTTTAAGAAAATTTAAGGTTCATTTGTTATTTTTAATACTCCAAAAGTGAGGTCATCTTGATTGGTTTTGTATATTTACATTCTTTTAGACCTTTCTTAAATTTATTGTAAAAATTCGATGTTAAAACTTATTCGCCATTCGTTTTTATTGTTATTAGGTACAATTTTACTTAACAATTTGGCCCTCGCCCAGACTTGCCCGGCACTACCCAGTCAATGGGTTCGGGGGGCGTTTACCTCGCCTGTTATTGCTTGCGTGGGGCAGCCTCTTAGTGTTGTAAATAGTGCCGTTGGTACAAATTTCAAATATACCTATGACTTCAAATCATTTGCCGATACTACCAAAGCCACAACATTAACCTCTTTTACATTTCCTGTTGCAGGTGCTTATTTGATAGTACAAACTGGTACAATCAATGGCCGACGCTCACTGGCTTGTAATACTGTGAGAGTTGTAGCTACGCCCAAACCAACGTTTAGCGTTACTTCTTGTGGCAACCGTACCGTGAGTCTGGTTATCAACACAACTGGACTTGTCTATACAGGTTACCAAATAAACTGGGGCGATGGCACACCCAACACTAACTTTGTGGTTGGTCAGGCTACACCAACACACACCTACGCAAACAACACTGCATACAGAGTGGTAGTGTCTGGTTTGTATGCAGGTGCTACCTGCAATGGCCCCAGCGACCCTCAAAATATAACACCGACTGGCGCCGTAGTGGTGTTGCCAACTATTACCAATCTCACTATTATTGATGCCACAACCGCTGAACTTACCTACACAGGCGGCACCGTTGGAACAAAATATACACTCTTGCAGCGACTCACTGGTGCGACCAACACCTCGGTTGTAACCAATGCTACAACGAGCGTGAGCGGCAACGAGACCAAACTCAAAATTACAGGACTTAACACGGCCACCAACGTTTTTCATTTTTCGTTGGCTTACATTGCAATCTGCGGTGCTACGGCCATTAACCTCGCTACAACCGAGATACCAACCGTTTCACTAACAGTAACGACCCCCAACTACCAAAATAACTTGCAGTGGCGAAACTTTGGAACGGCCCGTATTCGACAATTTTTAATAAAACGAGACGGCACTCAAATAGCCATCGTACCAGCCGCACAGTTTACTTATGTCGATACCAAAGCCAAATGTGGCCAAAAGTACAGCTATCAAGTTGTGGCCGAAACCAACACAACGCCCTCGGCCACATCGGTGTCTTTGGTCAGAGAAGCCACAACACAGCCCGTAGCCTCACCACCAGCATTGGCCAACGTACAGGTCAATGTCAGAGACGACCGAACGGCGATTGTGTCGGTAGCCAACCCACCAACAGGCATCCGAGTGAGTTATTATACTTACAGCCGCTCCGACGGTACGGTTATAAATCAAGATAGTGCCAAGTTTATTTCAGCTAAAAGCTCTTACATCGACACAACCGCCAACCCTGGCTCTAAATCTGTTTGTTATAAAATTGGCTACACCGATGTCTGCGACCGAGCCGCCCCCGCCTCTGTGAACGTATGTAGTGTACATTTACAAAACAAGGGCGAAGAGTTACAATGGTCGCCAGAGTTGCCGTTTAGTGGTACGCTATCGCGCTACGATGTAGAGCGATTGGACGCTCAAGGGCGAGTAAAATTTGTGTATAATGTGGGCAAAAAAATAGAATGGCTCATGGACGATAAAGACTCAGACCAAGACGTAATTTATAGAATCAAGGCGTACCCGACTTCGAGGAACGTTACAAATGTAACATCAAACAAAATTTATTATTACAGAAATCAAACACTATTTGTACCCAATGCCTTTACACCCAATGGCGATTTTTTGAATGACGTGTTTGAAATCAAAGGCCAGTTTATAAAAGACGCCCAACTTACTATTTTTGCTCGTACAGGCCAAACCGTTTTTTACACAACTGACTGGAAAAAAGGCTGGAATGGCAAAAATTCAGACGGAGCAGATGTCGAAAGTGGCACATATACCTATCTCATCGAAGCCACCGACACCAAAGGCAACGCCAACCGACAAGCAGGTACGGTGCAGGTGATGAGATAAAAACAAATGTAACAATAAAATGATATTTAAATATTTAAGCATTTACGCATCTATTGCACTCTATATTTTATTTATAGCCACCGCCCAGTCTCAACAAACACCCACAGGACCGACTACCCTAGCCAACGATGATAAAGTATTTTTGCTAAAATCTGACAGTACGTCTTTTTTGCGAATGGCCGATGGCACGGAGGTAAGGCGAGTGGTAGGCAATGTAGTGTTTAGGCACAAAGGTACGATGATGTATTGTAATCTGGCAATTCAGAACGTACTCGCAAACGCGCTCGAAGCCTATGGTAACGTCAGAATGATACAAGGCGACAGCATCACAACCACGGGCGACACACTCCTATATTATGGCAACACCCGCACTGCAAAAGTATCTGGCAAGACGGTAACACTCAAAGACAAAAAACGTACCCTAACCACCAACCGCTTAGACTACGACATGGTGTCGGGCGTGGCGTACTATCCAAACCGAGGCAAAACCATTGATACCGAAAACACCCTCACCAGCCGACAAGGCTACTACAACACTCAAACTAAAGCCTATACTTACTATCAAAATGTGAAGTTGGTCAATAAAAAATATACCCTCACAACCGACACACTTTTTTATAATTCGCTTACCAAAATTGCCGATTTTCAGAGTCCTACCAAAGTAGTAAGCAAAGACGGTGGCACGGTTTTGGCCAGAAAAGGGTCGTACAATACCGAAACAGGGGAATCTATTTTTAAAACTCGAACAACAATAGACAACCCCGACTATACCCTCACTGGCGATGCGCTGACGTTTGACAACCTAACAAAAAGAGGCTCGGCACAGGGTAATGTAGAGCTGGTGTCTAAGTCTGAAAAAACGATTTTGAATGGTGATTTTGGCAAATACGACGGCAAAGCAGGCTACTCAAAAGTATGGGGCCATGCCCTGACGCGGAGTATTTCTAAAAACGACACGCTTTTTATGACAGCCGACACGCTCTACTCAATTGAGATTGTGGCCGATAGCCTAAAAAAAGATTCAACAAACACCAAAAAGAAAATAAAACTCACCTCAAAAGACGATGAAAAGCAAAAACCCAAGAAGCTAATTGGCCGTAAAAACGTACTCATTTACAGACAAGACCTACAAGCCAAGTGTGACTCAGTAATTTATAATACACAAGATTCGACAATTATATTTCTAAAAAAACCGATACTATGGGCCAATAAATACCAACTCGAAGCAGATACAATCACAGCTCAAATGGTTGATAACAAACTCAAAACGATGTACCTCAAAGTCAAGTCGTTTGTGATAGCCCAAGACAGTCTTACCAATTTCAATCAAATCAAAGGGCGGCAAATAACAGCTTATTTTGACGATAGTACTCGTTTAAATAAAGTTTTTGTAGATGGCAATGGCGAAAGTATTTATTTTGTATTGAATGAAAAAATGAAAAATATGGGTATGAATCAAGTAGAATCGTCAAAGATGACGCTATTTTTTCAACGAAATCAAGTCAAAAAAATAAAATTTATCGGCCAACCCGATGGCAAACTCATACCCCCAACAAAAATAGTAGTCGAACAAAAACAATTAGATGGATTTAGTTGGCGCACCAAAGACAAACCAACGAGAGCGGCAGTACTTAAAAAAGCCAACCGCTTGTAAATAATTATTGCCGTTCAATAAAAATTAAGGCACGATTGTTGTTTATTTTATTTTAAATGAACTATTTTGTGCTACTGTTCGTACATCAGTAAAACACAGCCAACTTAAACGGGTAGCCGCCAACCAAAATTATATGAAAATAACTATACGCACATATCTTGTTTCGGCACTGTCGGTGTTGGTAATGTTTGTGGCACAAGCCCAAACAAGTACCAAGAACGGTAGCCGACTCAACATTGGCCAAAAACGAGATGCTTCGAGTTTGATGGCAAATAAAGGCAGACCAGCAATAAATTTTAGGTCGTCTTTGGATAGAAATCTAAAAATTGTCCCATCAAAAGCAATCAATACCTACTTTCGGTCAGTGATGCTTCAAAATGGCACACCGATACAGAGCGAAGTTGCGCCCAATCGTTCGAGGACTACCAACGCCGACAACAATGTCGTTGCAGAATCAAAAAGTAATTCAGAAATAGTAAAATTAGAGGACAATATGTTTGCTAACGACAAAATTACGGTCAGAAATATATACCCAAATCCAGCAAATGACTTTGCAGAAATTGATTATAATATTATTGGTAACGTTAGCGGTGCCAAAATAGTGATATACAATGTCTTGCTGTCGAGCATTGGAGACTATGATTTGAACAAGAATGAAAAACAGCTAACGATACAAACCCAAAATATACCGACTGGCGTCTATTACTACCAGTTGATGGTCGAAGGAAAGAAAGTGGCTACCAAAAAGTTGATTGTAAGACACTAATCGAAATAGAGTGTACACTAAAATACTATTTTAGCTACTTTTTCGTTATGAAACTGTAGCTTTTTTTTGTATCTTTGCGGCCAAATGAGAAATAATATTTATACCAACATAGTATTTGCAGTTACGATAGTATTGCTGACATCATGCAGTAAATTTGCCCAGTTGCAAAAAAACGCAACAACCGACGAAAAATACGAAGCTGCACTTGAATATTACAAAAAAGCAGACTACTACCATGCAGGTTTACTGTTTGAAGAGATTACGCCTCTGCTGAAAGGGGCAACCCAAGCCGAATTGTCGCAGTTTTATAATGCCTATTGCAACTATCACCAAGGGCTTTATAATATGTCTCAATATTTATTTAAAAATTTTTACGAGACTTTTGCCCGCAGCGATTTTGCACAAGAGGCAACTTATATGCACGCCTACTCACTCTACAAAGATTCTCCAAATTCTAACTTAGACCAAACAAGTACGCTTACGGCTATTGCGGCTCTCCAAGACTTTATAAATGTATATACCGAAAGCCCATTTCGTGCCGAATGTACAAAACTCATATTAGAACTAAGAGATAAATTAGAAACCAAAGCCTTTGAAAAAGTAAAACTATACTACAAAACCAGCGAGTTCAATATCGCTAACTATCGGTCGTCTGTGGTTGCTATCAATAACTTTCTCAAAGAGTTTCCAGCCTCTAAATATAACGAAGAGCTTAACTACCTCAGAGTCGATGCCCAGTATAATTTAGCTAAATTAAGTTTTAAAGAAAAACAAAAAGAACGCTACGAAGACCTAAGCAAATACTATTTGTCGCTGATTGACAAATACCCAAAGAGTAATTATATATCAAAAGTTGAAAAATATTACGAAGTTGGTCAAAAAGAATTGTTGGCAATCGCTACCGCCGACAAAGCAGAAAAAGAGGCCAAAGCTGCCGCCAAAGAATCAAAGTCGGGTAAACTTTCGACATCGTCAAATTAAAAGAGGCGATTAGAGAATCATTACAAATAGTACCCCAAAATTGAATATCAACCACGTTTAAATAAAAACCGAAATGGCAATCAACCCATCAATCATTACAAGAGACGGCAATAAAATTGCGGCTCCAACTGGCAATATGTACGAGTCCGTTGCTATTATTTCTCGTCGGGCCAAGCAAATTGCTGTTAAAAATAAAGAAGAGTTAAGTAATAAATTAGCCGAGTTTGCATCTGGTGTGGACAATTTAGAAGAAATATTTGAAAACCGTGAGCAAATCGAAATCTCTAAATTTTATGAACGCCAGCCAAAACCAACAGGCGTAGCCGCCGAAGAGTTTATGGAAAACAAAATATACTGGCGGTATAGCGACGAAAACGCATAAATAAAATTAAGCATTTATTTATCGTCTCATCGTATGTTTTCGGACATTATAAATATCAAGGCAGTTGCGAAGAGGCTCATAATGGGTTTCTTGGCTACTGCTTTTTGCTTGATACTTTCCAGTACAATTAAAGCACAGGAACTAAACTGTACCGTAATATTGAATTATGATCAGCTTTTTGCCCAACAAACCACCGATGCCAACTCACTGAACCAACTCAAAAGTGTGATTGGCGACTTTATGAATACCCGAAAATGGACTGGCGATAATTTTAGTACCGAAGAACGCATAAATTGTAAACTAAGTATCAATTTATTGCGGTCAGTATCGCAGGGTAGCTACGAAGCCAACGCCCAAATTGTCGTTACTCGGCCTGTGTTTGGCAGTACTTACGAGACCGTTGTATTTAGTTATGTAGATAGATTTTTTAATTTTAGCTACCTACCCAACAACCCTATGTACTACAACGAAAACAACTATACAGACGAGTTGACGCAATTATTGGCCTTTTATGCGTACATTGTTTTGTCTGTCGATTATGATTCTTTTAGTAAACAAGGGGGAAATCCTTACATACAAAAAGCCTTTACACTCTCAAATATAGCTATCAACGCATCGGGTGGTAGCGGCTGGGGGCAGTCAGACCTTAGAAGCCGTTTTTGGCTTATAGAAAACCTAATGAGTCAGCAGCTAATAGCCTACCGTGAAAGCCAATACACCTATCATCGATTGGGTCTGGATACTTTTACAGAAAACAGTGTCATGGCTCGAAGACAAATTTTAGATGTTCTGAACACCATCAAGCAAGCCAATGCCCTGAGAACCTCGTCTATTTTGATAAACTCTTTTTTTGATGCAAAAAGCGATGAACTTATTAAGATTTTGATGCCCGCCACCAAAGAAGAGCGTCAGAGAGCGTATGGTATTTTATCGCAATTAGACCCATCCAAAACCGAGGGCTACCGCAAGTTATTAAAATAAAGAAAGAATATTTGGACTAAATATTTTTTTTAATCCGATTATCTTTCCATATTTGTACTCGTCTCGGGCTTGAATACATATACTCAATCTGTTCCCGATGATTACCTCTCGTCGTTTTTGCAATAAAGCCATCAAAGCTATTCTAATTCCTGTTTCAATTTAATTTGTCAATACCCCAGCGCAAACTTGTACTACAACTGCGCTTTTGAGTCTCAACACCGCTGAACTACATAATACAGCTACACAACGACCCACCCCATCACATAATCGTATATCTATCCAAACAATATGGAAAACCAGTCATCTGACCAAAACAAAGTGTCCGACAAAAAAGTAACTAAGCCTCGACCAGTACGAAAACCTGCCGCAAGTGGCAACATAGAAGCCCCCAAGTCTGCCGAACCAAAACCAAATGCAATGCGGCCACGTCGTATGCGGATAGAAAAACCGCTCGCAGACCAAGAACCAGAAGAAGCTATCGTTAATAATATGGAGATGGTGAGCAATATCTCGGGCTTAACTGAAAATATAACTGCGGCTAATGGCAGTGAGCCAGTCGAAAATGAATTTGTGGTCGATACTTCGTTTATTACAGACGAAATCGAAAATGCAGCTTCAATGACAGCCAACGAAGTAAAACCTACCGAAGAGCAACGCCAACGTGAACCGCAGCGAGACGATATGCAACGAAACGTCAAAAAACAATATAATAATTTAGTAAAAGAATTTGACGGACTGATTACAAACGAAGGCGTACTCGAAATCATGTCTGACGGTAGTTATGGCTTTTTACGGTCTGCCGACTATAATTATTTGGCCAGTCCTGACGATATTTATGTGTCGCCGTCTCAAATTAAGCTCTTTGGCCTAAAAACTGGGGATTCTGTTCGAGGACAAATTCGCCCACCCAAAGATGGCGAAAAATATTTTGCACTACTTCGTGTAGAAAGCGTAAATGGCAAAACAACCGAAGAAATCAGAGACCGTATTCCGTTTGAATACCTGACACCACTTTTTCCAGAAGAACAAATAAAACTTGCAGGCCGAGCCGAAAATTTATCGACCCGACTGTTAGATATTTTTGCACCCATCGGCAAAGGCCAACGTGGTATGATAGTAGCACAACCCAAAACAGGTAAAACAGTACTACTCAAAGAAATAGCCAACGCCATAACTCGCAACCACCCCGAAATATACTTGATTGTGTTGCTCATAGACGAACGCCCCGAGGAAGTTACAGATATGCAGCGCAGTGTGCGTGCAGAGGTAGTGGCTTCAACGTTTGACGAGCAAGCCGACCGCCACGTAAAGGTAGCGGGAATTGTCCTCGAAAAAGCCAAACGCATGGTAGAGTGCGGCCATGACGTTGTTATATTGCTCGACTCCCTCACCCGTTTGGCCCGTGCGCACAACACCGTTACGCCCGCATCTGGCAAGATTCTATCGGGCGGTGTCGATGCCAATGCACTGCACAAACCCAAACGCTTTTTTGGTGCAGCCCGTAATGTCGAAAACGGCGGCTCGCTCACTATCATTGCTACGGCCTTGATCGATACTGGCTCAAAGATGGACGAAGTGATTTTTGAAGAATTTAAAGGTACTGGTAACATGGAGCTGGTCTTAGACCGCCGTTTGGCCAATAAGCGGGTCTATCCTGCAATAGACGTAACCTCGTCGGGTACTCGCCGTGAGGATTTGCTGCTTGACAAAGATACCCTGCAAAAAATGTGGATTTTGAGAAAACACCTTGCCGACATGAACCCCAATGAAGCAATGGAGTTTTTGCTCGACCGCCTCAAAGGCACACGTACCAACGAAGAGTTTATGGCCAACATGAATCGGTAAATTTGGGCGTAAAAATTTAATTGGTTCTTGGAGTAATACCTTTTTTAGTCAGACGCACAAAAATCATAAAATAGAACATCTGAAAAGAGACCCATTTCTTGTGATTTGGGTCTTTTTTTGAAAAAGATTTTGCAATTTTGTCTTTCAAATGAAAATTAGGCACATCATCATCGGTATTGGTATTTGCATCGGCTTTTTGAGCTGCTCAACAGACACACGTCAAAACTTTCGTATTCCAGCTTTACCCACCCCCGACCGCAAACATCAGATAGAAATTGGTATTGCATCTCTGACAGATGCCGTCCAAAAAAGCCCACGCTCTGCCAATATTTACTATAAACGTGCCAAATTATTGACCGAACAAAAAAACTATACCGCCGCTCTCACAGACCTCAACGAAGCATTGGATATTGCGCCCAATAATGGTAATTATTTGTTTGCCAGAGCAAAAATCCAGCGACAGCTCAATCGTTTTGAACAAGCCCTATCAGACGCTCGCCGTGCCGAGGTATTGGGCGAAGATACACCGCAACTTTATACTCTGTTGGGCGACCTAACTCAGCACAAACGCCAATATCGGGAGGCTCGATTGTATCTGAACAAAACATTACAAATGGCGCCTTATCAGGGTGAAGCTTATTTTTATAGTGGTACGCTGGCCGCCAAACAAGGCGATACAACATCGGCCATTGCGCTCATTCAGCAGTCAATAGAGCTAAAACCCCGTTTTTTAGATAATTATATTGAACTAACCAACATCTACACCCGTCTCAAAGTACGAGACGAAGCCCTTAGATACAATGACATTGGCTTGAGGTATTTTCCAAAAGAGTCGCAGTTGCATTATATGAGGGGTGGGCTATATCATTCAAACAAATATTTGGATAGTGCAATGGTTTTTTACAAAAAAGCGATGTTGTACGACACGACTTACTATTTAGCTAATTTTCAGGCTGGTTTGATATATTTAAAATGGGGCAATAACCTGCTGGCCATCAAAAATTTTGAGAAGGTAGCTCGGCAAAATCCAAAGTTTTCGGCTATTAACTTATTGCTTGGCATGGCTTTTGAACGTGCTGGTAACTTAGATAAAGCCATTGAGCAGTTTACGTTAGCAGTAGAGCGCAACCCGTCTGACTGGAAAACAAAAGGTAGGTTGTATGCAGCTCAACGTCGAAACGGCTATTATAAACAATACGGCTACTATCCGTCAAGCACGAACGATTCGGTAGCAGGCGGTTCGTCAAAAAGTGTGGCATTTAGTCCTGATTCAGAGCGGGTAATTATTGATATTCCAGAAAGTCGTTTAGAAATAAAATCAAAAATAGATACTACAAAAAAGAATTAAGAACAATAAATGCAGATGCAAAATATCAATATTACACTACCAGACGGTAGCATCAGAGAATACGAAAGTGGCATTACTGGCCATCAGATTGCCCTTAGTATAAGCGAAGGACTGGCACGTAATGTGCTGTCTATCAAGGTAAACGGTCAAGTTTGGGATTCATCAAGGGCCATTACAACAGACTCAAACGTACAACTATTGACTTGGAACGACCTCGATGGCAAGGCAACGTTTTGGCACTCGTCGGCACACATAATGGCCGAAGCCTTGGAGGCATTGTACCCAGGCGTGAAGCTGGGGATAGGGCCAGCTATCGAAAACGGCTTTTATTACGACATCGAGCTAAAAGATAAAGTATTGTCGCAAGATGATTTTAAGGAAATAGAAACTAAAATACTGGAACTATCTCGACTCAAATCTGAATTTGTGCGCTCAGAGGTCAGTAAGGCCGATGCAATAGAATATTTTACCGAAAAACAAGACGAGTACAAACTCGAATTGATTGACGGGCTGGCCGATGGTAGTATTACGTTTTATAAACAAGGCAATTTTACAGACCTCTGTCGCGGGCCGCATATTCCTAATACTGGCTTTATCAAAGCTATTAAATTGATGAATGTAGCTGGAGCATATTGGCGGGGCGACGAAAAACGCAAAATGATGACTCGGGTGTATGCCATTACGTTTCCAAAACAAAAAGAGCTGGACGATTATTTATTTTTGTTGGAAGAAGCCAAACGCCGAGACCACCGTAAGTTGGGCAAAGAGTTAGATTTATTTACATTTTCAGAAAAAGTAGGTCAAGGCTTGCCGCTATGGCTACCCAAAGGCGCACTTTTGCGAGAGCGTTTAGAGTCGTTTTTGCGGCGAGCGCAAGTACGGGCTGGGTATTCGCCTGTTATTACGCCACATATCGGTAGCAAAAGCCTGTATGTAACCTCTGGCCATTGGGACAAATACGGCAAAGATTCGTTTCAGCCGATTCATACACCTGAGGAGGGCGAAGAGTTTATGCTCAAACCCATGAACTGCCCACACCACTGCGAAATATATAAATCTCGGCCACGATCGTACAAAGATTTGCCGTTGCGATTGGCTGAATTTGGTACTGTGTATAGATATGAACAAAGCGGCGAACTACATGGCCTGACACGGGTTCGGGGCTTTACGCAAGACGATGCCCATATTTTTTGTAGACCAGAGCAAGTCAAAGACGAGTTTATTAGAGTAATCGACTTGGTATTATATGTTTTCAAATCATTAGGTTTTGATAATTTTAGCGCACAAATTTCGCTCAGAGACCCAGCCAAAGACGAAAAATACATAGGCTCAGACGAAGACTGGGCCAGAGCCGAAAGTGCCATCATCGAAGCCTCGGCAGAGCGTGGTCTTAGCACGGTGCAAGTATTGGGCGAAGCGGCTTTTTATGGCCCCAAGCTCGACTTCATGGTGCGTGATGCCCTGGGTCGCAAGTGGCAGTTGGGTACGATTCAGGTGGACTATCAATTACCAAACAGGTTTGAATTGGAATATGTAGGCTCTGACAATCAACGCCACCGCCCCGTGATGATTCACCGTGCGCCATTTGGTTCATTAGAACGTTTTATAGCGATTTTGATAGAAAACACCGCTGGTAACTTCCCGCTATGGCTCTCGCCTGACCAAATTGCAGTATTACCAATTTCTGAAAAATATGAAGACTATGCCAACGATGTTTTTTTACAACTACAAGAAATGGACATCAGGGGCTATATTGATTTGAGAGATGAAAAAATTGGTCGTAAAATACGTGATGCCGAAGTAAACAAAATTCCGTATATGCTCATTGTCGGCGAAAAAGAACAAGACGAAAGCATGGTATCTGTTCGTAGAAAAGGACAAGGCGACTTGGGAAGTATGACACTGGCAGACTTTGCACAAAAATTTAATGCCGAAGTCAAAGAAACCATCAAGCAGTTTTAACAAAATAAGACTATTGATAATTTTGATGAAAATGAAATGCGCTAATTAAGTATCTATTATTCACGATGATATTTTTGACTTTAAGAAAAACCCAAAAGCAACCGATTTTAGCTTGAAATAGCTGATTTTCAGGTTATTTTGAAAATTAACAAAACTTTTCTTTACTATTCTTTGTATATTCGATAGTAATTCACAAATTTGACTGAAAATTTAAAATTAACCAACTCACTACTGAATGGCCCAACAACGCAGACCGTACCAACCTCGTGCTGTACGAGAAGAACCCTATCGCATTAACGAAAGAATTAGAATACCCGAAGTTCGCTTAGTAGGCGAAAACATCGCTATCGGTATCTACAAAATAGAAGATGCCCAACGCATAGCCAAAGAGCAAAATCTCGACTTAGTCGAAATATCGCCCAATGCTGTGCCACCTGTTTGCAAAATAATAGACTACTCAAAGTTTAAGTACGAGCAGAAGAAAAAACAAAAAGAAATCAAAGCCAATGCTTCAAAAATTGTACTAAAAGAAATTCGTTTCAGCCCCACAACCGACGATCATGACTACGACTTCAAACTCAAACATGCTTTGGGATTCTTGAAAGAAGGTGCAAAGGTAAAGGCTTACGTTCAGTTTTCAGGTCGTGAGATAGTCTTTAAAGACCAAGGATATAAACTGTTGGCAAAGTTTACAGAGGCTCTCTCAGAGCATGGAAAAATAGAACTTGAACCAAAACTCGAAGGCAAGCGCATGAGTATGATTGTTGCGCCAAAGGCTTTAAAAAAACCATAAAGTATCAGATTCTAAGTAAGCAATATTCTGTCGATAAGTCATACCACTTTTCGACAGAATATTGCTTATTTGTGTTTTTAGATTTCTAAAAATCCCCATAATCTACCTGTAAGCAGGTAAGCCCCAGTTTTCTGCGCCACATATCTACAACCTGCTGGCGGTCGTCGATGACGAGTTCGACGTTATATTTATCTCTGATATTGACATTAAACAACTCAAATTTAATATCAGAATCCTTGCGATAGTCTTTACTTTTACGCATAATCAACTGAAAGTCAGACGGTTTCCAGCCAAAGTACTCACAAATCCATTCTCGACTTATATTTTTGCAGACCTCGTCTCTACCAGAAAAGAAAATAATCTCATAGCCAGCCGCTTTGAGTGCTTTTACAGTATTGATAATGGGTTGTTTAGGTAAGTCTTCGCCTACTTTATGCCAATCAAACGGGTAACGGCCTTGCATTTGGGCAACAGTACCGTCAATGTCCACCAAAATACAGCGTGGTAGTGTTGGGTCTTGGACTGCCGTAAAACTTTGACGCAAAATAACTTCTGGCTCAAATTTGAAGTTCTTTTTCAATATTTTCAATTTTTCGGCTTGCGCTCTGACTACGGCCTCCCCTACTACATCTATCCTATTTTTATCTCGTTCGATACAATCTTCAATATTTGTTTCAAACAGCTTGTACTCAATCGTCAGTTCTTCAAAATGCTCAGTTAGCAATTTTCGGTATTCGTTTAGGTACGACAGTGTGAGGTGTGTATTATCCAAAATCACATTCCAGCCATCTTCTAATGCCTTGATTAGCAGTTGATTTTGTTGAACTGTTACTAATTTTTCGATTCGATATTTGGCATCGTTATTCCATTGATGGTATTCATTGAGTGATACCGACAACATACTTTTACGAATATCGTCACGGTTGATGCGTAGCCAGTTTGGATTGTCTCTACAAAATGCCCTTGCCCAAGTTGATTTGCCGCTGCCACTCAGACCAACGATTACGATTATTTTTTTCATAGTCTATTATTCTTTTTTTAATGCTTTCTTAAAACGTGGTCTTACGAGTTTCCAAATCAGAGGCTCGTAATTACCATGATTAGGAATTTATTGCATTTTGAGTTCTTCCCAATTAAAAAATTCAGGAAACGGTCGGGCTATATCCAGCACCATCTAAAATCAAACCACAACACATATTCAATTAGTTTAGCTAACTCGCTGACAATCATTGTTTTGAAGTTTACAATACAAAGTTGTAAAGTAATTACGTAATCTATATGCGTAGCATCGAAAAGTTTTTATGTTTGTTCACAAAATTTTTCCACGCAGTTCCGTCAGCTAAAATGTTTTGCTCACAGAATACACAGAAGACCACAGAATTTTTTTTATGTTTATTCACAAAATTTTTCCGCGCAGTTCCGTCAGCTAAAATGTTTTGCTCACAGAATACACAGAAAACCACAGAATTTTTTTTATGTTTGCTCACAAAATTTTTCCACGCAGTTCCGTGCGCTAAAATGTTTTGCTCACAGAATACTCAGAAAACCACAGAATTTTTCCGTGCAATTCCGTGAATTCCGTGCGCTAAAATGTTTTGCTCACAGAAGAAATAAAATCATTCACAGTAAAAAAACAGAGATATGGAGTTAGCAGATTTATCTTACAAGATAAGAGGTGCAATTTATACTGTTTATAAAGAACTTGGCCCGGGTCTGTTTGAAAGCGTTTATGAAGCCGCACTTATGTATGAACTGGAAAGTATCGGGATAAAGGCTCAAAGTCAAATGTCATTACCTGCATTTTACAAGGGAATTAAACTCGATTTGGGTTTCAGATTAGATATTCTGGTTGAAAATCAAGTAATTATCGAAATAAAATCTGTTGAATCGTTACACAATGTACATAAAAAACAACTGCTCAACTACCTCAAATTATCTGGTAAGAAATTAGGGTTCTTGGTAAATTTTAATGTTGATTTACTGGTTGATAAAGAAAGTTTGATTAGAATTATCAACTAAACTTCCGTGTATTCTGTGCGCTAAAATGTTTTACTCACAGAGAAGGCCACAGAAATAAAATTTATGCTAATCAATCGAAATATTCTCATCATTGACATACAGCTATCTGACAATGAAGACTATAATTGAAATACTCGCACCTCGCCAGGGGCATATTACAAAGAGGTGATAGGCATAACAGTAAGTGGGTGTATGGCATTCAAGACATAGTTGAGAGGTATTTTTTCTTGCTCTAAACGCCAGTTATAACTTTTAATCATTTCGTAAAATTCTCGTTCTTGTATATTTAGATTGACCATCTCAATAATTTTATAATCTCCCCCTTTTTGGCCTGTATGAAATTTTTGAAGGGTTTGGCTGTCCATCATCAAAGATTTGACATTAGAGAAGAATCCACGAATTTGAGAAAGTATCTGAAACCCATGTATGTCAATGTCGCCCCAGTAATATAGTGTTCGATTATTCAACCAATTTGCATTTTTTAATAAATTTACAGCAAAGCCACCTCCCCAAATAGCAATACTACTTGACGTTTTTGGAAAAGATAAGAATGTAGTGAGGTTTTCGATGATAAATACTTTTTGGCAGTTCAGATGCCAGCCGTTAAACTCGCTTACCCATACGCTCAGGCAAGAAATTGATTGATGAAAAGAAAGACTACTGTCCAAAAACCTAATTTTTATACTGGGTTCTTCTATTTGTAAGCCCAATCGTCTAAAAAAATCTGTTTCTTCGGTATTTATTTTATCGCCAATCAAAAAATCTAACAACGTTCGCAATATAGACTGATTATTCTCTATAAACTTAGTTGAAACATCAATAGGCAAGTTTCTGACATATAAATTGGGTTGGGGGTTTTGGATAAAATAGTGGCAAACCAGTAACAACTCTGCCCATTTTTTGTGGTTTTCGACAATAATTTTAGGCAAATTGGAAAGCAAATTTTTTAACTCTGGAATTTGGGTAATAATCTCTAAACTATCGCTTTCAAACTGTCTAAACTCGTTTTCTTTATCAACAAAACAGATAAAATCTTCGAGAGTTTCAAAATATATTTTGGATATTTCGCTCTGTTTTGTCTTTTTGTTTTCTTTTAAAGTTACCGAAAACCCAACTCCTATTTTATTTTTAGCCTGTAACAATAAGTCTTTTTGTTGTTCAAAAATATACTCGTAGCCTTACGATTTGTCTATTCTTTTATCGGTTGCGATTAGTAAAGGAAATATATCTTCGCCCAAAAAAACCGCTTTCAGCACTTTTTGGTACTGATTATTAGCTTTGGTTTTGAGTTGTGCTAAGGTTATCATTCGGCGGTGGTTTCTTCTACCAAAAGGCTTTCTTTCTTTTGTTTATATTCCATGATAGCAATATCCCGTACAGTCGATTTGTTCTTGTCGGTGTTAGATTTTGTAACCCAATGAATAACCGAAACATCGTTTTCAACCAATTGAATGGACGTAAGTGGTGTTACGGCCATGAGTTGCAGCCCTAAATTGCGGCACAGACGAAGTAAATATTCAGACTTATTCTCGTCTAATTTACTAAATGCTTCATCAACCACCACCAAGCGAAACGAACGACTATTTTTTTCTTTCGTAATACCAAACTGATACGCCAACGATGCACATAATACCGTATAGGCTAACTGTGCAGCTTCTCCGCCCGACAAGCTACCCGAACTTTCATAAGTTGTTTTGTAAGCACTATCTGTTTTGTAAAATTCACGTGCCTTGAACTCTGACCAATTACGAACATCAGTAACTTCTTGTCTCCATTTTTCATTTTCTTGCAACTCTTTGACAAAAGGCTGAATATGACTCACAAAATGTTCGACTTCTGCTTCTTTTTGGTCAGTGGCTAAGGCTATTTTTGAGCGGTCGGGTTGCCAACTGTTGAGTTTTTCAAATCTAAAATCTCGGATTCGAGGGCGTTTGGTATCGGCTCGGTCTAACTGGATATAGGTATCTGGATTGATGTTGAAAGTTATATTTTTGAGCGATTCGTTGATTTCTTCAATAGCATTTTCAATTTTTCCGTGCTGCAATTCCAGCGAATTTACAAAAACTGAAAGTGCTTTGGTAACGCCACTATTAAATTCGTCTCTAAAACGAGTTTCGAGTTCGGCTATATTTTCGTTTTTGATGTTTTCGTACCATTCTATGTATTCGGGTAGTTGGTCGATTTCTGTTTTTAGGTTGTATGTATCACTGTCCCAATCCAAAAACTTGGCTTTGATTTCTTTGCTGGGCGACTTAAACTTGCTCATTGCCGAACGGATATTTACCGCTTGCTGATTTTGCTTTTCGATAAGCTCTATTATTTTTTTAGATATGTCAGCTTCAAATTGTTGTTTTTGATATAAAAATTGACCGTAAACTAACTGATTTTCAATGTCTTGTATTATGGTGCTTAAAATTTTCAACTCACTTTCTAAGTCATCAGAATCAAAATTATTGATTACAATCTTTTGCTGATCTTGCTCGCTTTTTAGTTGTCGAATCAGGCTTTCAGTTCCTTTAAAAGCATCACGGGTGCTATCTTTATTTTTCCCAAGTGTGGCTATTTCGTCTTTCAACGTCTCTAATTACTTTTGCAAGGTTGTCAGAGCCGCATTTGAGTTTTCTATCTCGGTTTTTTGTTTTTGTAATTTACTTATTTCTTCGGCATCACTTTGCCAATTTAGCTTTGAAAATTGCTTGATTTCTAAAAAAAGAGTCAAAACCTTTTCTTTGTTATCAATGTCAGAAAATGCTCTTGTTGTTTTTTGTAAACTTCTTTCAATCTCGCCAATTTTTTCACTCACCTCTCGGCCTTTTAGTTTCTGTTGTCGTAGTAATTCTCTATTGTCCCAACCTAATATTTGTCGGTTATTTTGCGTATCATCTCGCTCGTAACTGTCTTTGTTGCGTGATAATCCCGATGGCAAAATAGCTTTGTCCAAACGTTCAAAGGTGGCTTGCTCTTCTACACAAAAATAATTGTACCGACCAGCAATGCGGCTCTCTACCCAAGTGGCATACTGGCTTTTGGTATTAAAATCAAGTTTGGTTACCAATGCCCGTGGGTCTTGCATAATGCTTGGAGTAGCCTTACCCACATGAAAATACTTTATCTTTCCTTTCAAATCCTTATGGTTTTTAACATACTGATTAACAGACGAATAATATTTGTCTGGCACTAATAGACATAGGCCAAAACTATGTAACAATTTTTCAATTGCCACATTCCAAATAGCTTTTTCTTCGGGCTTTACTTGGATAAGTTCGGCTACAAATGGTATTTCATTGCGACTTGCTCCTACGGCTTCTAAAATTTCTTGGTGTATTTCAGCCACTCGCCCAGTGATTTTATTGCTGCTGTTTTCGAGCTGGTTTATCTCATTTTTAAGTTGTTCAAAATCATTTTTTAGCTTTTCAAGGTTTGATTTTTCAACAAATTTTTTATCCTCTAATTCATTCTTTTCGCCCAAAAGTTTAGTCTGCAAATCTTGCCCATTTTTTAAATTTTCTTGGAACGAAGCTTCATCAGGATTTTCAGTAAAAGCCAATTTTCTGACTAAATTATTGTAATCTTTCAAATCACGCTCTTTTTGAGATTTCGACTTCTCCATGTCTTTAATATCTCTATCTAAGTCTTTGATTTTTTGGTTGATTTCATTATTGCCGATGGCCAATTCTAAACTAAAACGCTGCTCGCCTTTTGAGTCAATATTTTGTTCTTCCTGCCCCAGTTTATCTCCTAATCTGTCCAACTCGGCATCTTGATTTTTTATTTCATTTCCCCAAATCTTTATTTGCTGTTGGGCAAACCAGGGTACTAAAAAACGCTTTTGGTTTTCAATATGCTTTATTTCAGTTTTGAGTTGCTGGTATTCCTTGTCCAAATCATAGACGGGTTTTAATAAATCTAACTGTATTTTGGCTTTTTCGAGGGCTTGGTATAATACCAAAAGGCTCTGATACTGCCCTATGAGTTTTGCAAAATCAGCTTCGGCAGTGCTTTCTTCAAGCATATTGGTTCTGATAAATTCGTCCAAATCGCCCAGTACTTTCATGCCTACTGTCTGATTGAAAAGACTAAGTGCTTTCTCACTTTTCATACCAAAGTGTTGCTGAAAATCACTGGCGTATTTAGAAAAAGTATCAAAATCTTTTAACCTATCGCCAAACTGTCTTTTGAGCTTACGAAGCCAAGTCCCGTCCGAACTAAACTGAATGTGCTGACTAATGCTCAATTCGGTTTTAGCGACAATGTATTTATGTTTGAGTTCATTTCCGCTAAACCATCGTACCTGAATGAGTGTAATCGTTGTACTGGATTGATTGATAAAAACGCCCAGAATAACAGAATATGTTTCGTGATTGTTGGGGCGAAGTTTCTGTGTACGGGCGTTTTGTTGTTCTTCGCTTTGCGAAAGCCCATAATGCCCCTCTACATACGACCGTTCTGTACGGTCTTTTTTACTGGCCGCACCTGATGATTGATTAAAAAACCGCTTAGTCGGATTGACCAACAATGCCAAAAGTGCATCTACCAAAGTGGTTTTACCCGAGCCATTGGCCCCCGTTAGAAGGCTGTTTTGTCCTTCGGGATTTATTTTCCAAATATCCGCCTTGTTTTTTCCCTCATGAAAAGTACCCCAATTGAATATTTCTAAGGTTTTGAGTCGATAGCCTACTTCGCCCGCATTGGTTTCAAATAGTCCCCACATAATTTTGCAATTTGGTTTTGAATGTGTCGAGGTTTTCGTTGCTAATTTTTATTTTTATCAACGTTTTTACTTCATATCGAGTATTATCTGGATTGGCCTCATCTTTTTGATTTACCTCCAAAAAACTATTATCTACCATTTTTTCAACCAAACTGTCTAACTTATTAGCTATTGCTTTTTTGTTGTTCTGGTCTTTAAAAAATAACTCCATTCGGTTTCGTAAATCTTGTTTTGAAATAAATAACCGATTGCTTGATTAAAAATTACCAAATTCATGTTCGTCAAGCCATTCTCGTAATATAGTTGCAGTGAGGCTCTGTTCGTAGTTAAGCGTATTTTTACGAATCAGTTTGATAGGCTGATTGGGTTCATCGTCTGTAAATTCTTGTTGGGTAATGCGGGCGTATCCCTCGCTTCTGTTGAAGTCTAAGCTAACACCTATTTCTTCAAAATAAGCCCTGATAGGTATTTCGTATTGTGCGATGGCTTGCCAGTGACGGTCGTTGTCATAAACGGCTCGGCTTTGCAATAATTTTACGATGGCAGATGCGTAGGGTTTGAACATATTTATCGGCAAAAAATAATTTCTGGAAAATCTATTTTACGAGTGCTGGATAGTTGAAATGTTTCTTTCTGATGGTCGCTTATGATGTGTTTGTTAGAGTTGGCAGCTATACTTCCATAAGCCATCAACTCTGCAATGCCGTTTTTCAAGCCAAAACTCGCTATCACTTCTTGCAGGGTAACTTGCGAACGAGTTTTGAGCAAAAACTGGATATTGGCAATCAGTACCGATTTGTCTATTGTATTTATGTTGATAGGTATTTCAGTATTTTCGCTCTCTGCTTGGTTTAAGATACGGGGTACTATTTTTGCTTCTTTCTCGTCAAGCAATACCACGCTGTCGGTAGAGATATAGTCTGCACGGTCTTCTATTTCTATAAAAACGGCATCTTTGGCCGGATTTTCAGTTAATTCCAACGCTATTTTTTTAATGTCGTTGATGAGCAACAGTGATTTTCTGCGTTCCCGAATATTTTTTTCTGAAATGATTTTTTCTAACTTTTTAACCAACTGATAAAAGGATTCATTCACCTTTTGGCCTTCTGAATGTAGATAAAATTTGATTTTTCGTAGAAAATCATCTTCCGTTTCAATGCCTTTATCTTGCAATAAATTAAAAACTTGGCGAACAAGCTGGTCTAATTCTACTTTTTGATGTGGGTTTGTTATATGTTGGTAAAAAGTCTCAAACGTCTTTCCCTGTGGCGTTGCTCTCAATTCGTCCAAAGCATCAAGAGAAAAACCCAACAAATTACCTTTGCTTTGATTTTGCTCAGTTTGTTTCTGGTAAATTTTACGAGTTATTTCTTGAAAGTTACCCTCAACTTCCCTAAAATCTCGCAACAAACTACGTGCCACCAGATTGATTTGTTGAAAGCGGTCTTTAATTTGATAATCCTCGAACACTTCTACTTTTTTGTGAATTTGAAGATTTCTAATTTGCTCATCAATTTTAGATTTTTGCACTTCTAACTCGGTTATTTTGGCTTGCCAATCATCATCGGTATTTTGAACTAACTCACGTAGTTTATAAAAAATGTCCAAAAACCTCGATTCCATTCCTATAAAGTTACGTTTTTTCATAAGCGTAGCTACCCAATCCAAAACACTTTCTATATCGGGTGTGAGCGAATGTAAATCTTGCCCAGCATCGTCAGAATAGAGAGACAGATAGCCTTCTTTTACCCAATCTTTGATGTATTTGGCAGCTTTATCTTCAATGTTGAGGGTATTCGTTGCTAAATCTTCTTCATCGCTTACACCCCAGTTTTCCAAAAAATCGACTAATTGATTGATAAGAATGTCGCTTGAAATTGTAGGCGAATAGTTTTTTGCCTTAAACGATTCTTGTAAAAAACACAAAATCAAAGCGGTATTTCTTGCTCTCAAAATTTTGATAGCAATGGTATTAGATTCGGTTTGAAATAGTTTTTTGTATTCAGGATAAGGCATAATTATTATGGCTTTCTTACATTTTCTGTAATAATAACACACAAACAAGTTTAATCAAAAAATATCTGTACCGTTTTTCCATGACCAAAATCACGTCTGTCCATGCAATGAGCTTTTCAGTAATCTTGACCCGTGAACTGGGACTTGTACCTGCTGATTTTACTGTAAATCGCTCATCGTACTTTCAAATCATCTCAACAGTCAGGCTTGGCGTTTGTTACGGCTACAAACGAAAAGTAGTTTTGTGCGGTAATTTTTCATAGTTTTACAATAAAAGTAATTATATGCCTAACAAAATATTTCAGTACCAAATCACAGTAAAAGCTACTGACATTGACGAACTCAATCACGTCAATAACGTGATTTATTTGCAATATATTCAAGCCGTAGCACAAGCACATTGGGAGTCGATAGTTTCGCCTGAGCAAATGCAACAAATTACTTGGGTAGCTCGCCGCCATGAGATTGACTACCTCAAACAAGCCTTTTTGGGCGATATACTTACCGTCAAAACGTGGGTCGAAACCTTTACAGGCGTAACAAGCCTGCGCCATTGCGAAATTTATAAAGGCGAGATGCTCATTACCAAATCTATTACTACTTGGATAGCTATAAATCCACAAACACTTAAACCTCAGCGTGTTAATGCCGAAATAATAAATGCTTTTATGGCTACAAATTAGTACACAAAAAACACGTGAGACCAAAGGAATTTCAAGTATTTTTCTGGATTACAAAAAATTGTGATAGGTAAATGATTGTTGTAACTTTGCACAAAAAAATACCTGTTCGATGACAACCAACACGACCGACACAAGCGATTTAATGAAACGAGCGCACGCTGCTTTTTTAGAATATCGCCACAAATCTGGGCAACAAAAAGCCAACTTTTTAAGAGCCATCGCCACCGAAATCGAAGCTCTCGGCTTGGCTTTAATTCATACGGCTATGAGCGAAACAAACCTACCCGAAGCACGGCTCACAGGCGAGCGTGGGCGGGCTTGCCTACAACTCAGACAAATGGCCGATGTGGTTGAAGAAGGTTCTTGGCTTGATGCCACTATTGATACCGCTCTACCCGACCGCCTGCCACTACCCAAACCCGACATCAGAAATATGCTTGTGCCGATTGGCCCAGTTGTAGTTTTTGGGGCGAGTAATTTTCCGTTTGCTTACTCAACGGCTGGTGTGGACCCTGCCGCTGCTTGGGCGGCTGGTTGTTCGGTTGTAGTAAAGGCGCACCCTGCTCACCTCAAAACATCTGAAATGGTGGCTGGTGCAATCAGATTGGCAATACAAAAAACAAATATGCCCGATGGCGTTTTTGAGCATTTGGCAGGTGGTTTTGATGTTGGTCAAGCCTTGGTTATGCACCCACTTACGGCGGCGGTAGGTTTTACGGGTTCACTCATGGGTGGCAAAGCACTGTTTGACTTGGCCAATAGCCGCCCTAAGCCTATTCCAGTTTTTGCTGAAATGGGTAGCACCAATCCTGTGTTTTTATTGCCCGAAGCATTGAACCAAAACACCGAAAAATTTGCCAAAATGTATGCAGGTTCTATCACAGGTAGCATGGGGCAGTTTTGTACAAAACCTGGGCTATTGATTGGTGTTGATAGTCCAGATTTGACAAAATTTGTAGAGATATTGGCCAATGAAATCAAAAACATTGCACCAGCACTAATGCTTCACAACGGTATAGCGGCCGCTTTTCAGGACAAGCGTAGCCAAATATTGACACAACCAAATGTAACAATCGAAGCCGAAACCACCACTCAAAACACTAACAATGAGGGTATTCCGTCCTTGGCTTCTGTATCGGGTACAGATTTTTTAAATAATATAGCTTTGCATCAAGAAGTCTTTGGGCCGTTTTCGTTGGTCATCAAGTGTGCAGACTCCGCTCAGATGCAAACCGTTACCGAGCATCTGGAAGGACAACTGACTTGTACCTTTATTGCAACTGAAAATGACTTGATTTCTTACCAAAATACCGTACAAGCCGCCAGTTTGCTTTGTGGTCGGTTGATATTAAACTCAGTGCCAACAGGCGTAGAAGTTTGTGCGGCTATGCAGCACGGTGGCCCATATCCAGCCAGTACAGACGGGCGTTTTGGGTCAGTTGGGGCCAAAGCCATCAAGCGTTTTGTGCGGCCTTTTGCTGTGCAGGGGTTCAATGATAATTTTTTGCCAGCCGAGCTACAAAACGCCAATCCACTCAATATCTGGCGGACTGTCAATGGGGCTTTTACAAAAAACTCCATCTAAATATGGAATGGCTTTCTGATAATTTTTATGATTGTTCAACCACAAAAGACCACAAAAAGGTAAAAACAAACTCCCACAAAAAATATCAAAGAACCCAAAACCTAAATCTATGCAAAAAATAAAAGTTGGAATCATTGGCGCCGCTGGCTACACGGGTGGCGAATTGCTACGGATACTAATCAATCACCCACTGGCGCAAATCGGCTGGGCAAATAGCCAGAGCCAAACTGGCAAAACAATAGCAGCCACGCACACCGACTTGCTGGGCGATACAGATTTGGTGTTTTCTAATAGTTTTGACTTTAAGGCTGTCGATGTTATTTTTTTGTGTTCGGGGCATGGTCAATCTAAAAAATTCTTGTCTGAAAACCCTGTACCGCCATCGGTCAAAATCATTGATTTGAGTACCGATTTTAGAGACCAAAGCAACGATTTTGTTTATGGACTGCCTGAGTTGCAACGAGATTTAATAAAAAATAGTAACAAAGTGGCCAATCCAGGTTGCTTTGCAACAACGATTGAGTTAGCACTACTACCACTGGCACAAAAACAACTACTCTACGAGGATGTTCACGTGTCGGCCATCACAGGTTCGACAGGTGCTGGGCAGGCACTCAGTCAGAGTACTCATTTTACGTGGCGCAACAACAATTTGAGTATTTATAAAGCCTTCACACACCAACACCTGACAGAAATAGGTATGACTGTCAAGTGTTTACAAGATAATTTTACACAAAAAATAAACTTTATCCCCTACCGAGGCGACTTTACGAGAGGCATCATGGCCAATGTTTATACTCAATTTGACGGCAGTATTGAAGAAGCCCAGAACCTTTACCAAAACTACTACGCCTCACACCCTTTTACGCACGTAAGCGAAGCCGACATTGACCTCAAACAAGTAGTCAATACTAATAAATGTTTGATACAACTACAAAAAAATGAAAATAACCTGCTGATAACGAGCATCATAGATAATCTCATCAAAGGGGCATCTGGGCAAGCCGTTCAAAATATGAATTTGCTTTTTGACTTGCCCGAAGATACAGGACTGAGATTGAAAGCGATGGCGTTTTAGAAAATCAGTAGGTATATTCAGTAAAATACTTTTTATATTGAACCCAAAACGAATACCAAAATGAAAAATACACTTTTGATTGCTGTACTGTTCGCTCTGTCGCTGAACACCCATGCTCAAGACCCAACCGCCGACCAAGTGCTTGACAAATACCTCACGGCTATTGGTGGAAAAGAGGCCATCATGAAAATACAAGACCTGACTATCAGCTCGACTGCCGAAACACAGCGTGGAGCAATGGAAAACGAAGTAAGGGTAAAAATGCCTAATAAATTTACGTCCGTTACCTACATGATGGGCAACGAAGTAAACCGTCAAATTTGTGATGGCAGTAAGATTTCGATGCTATCGGGCTGGGGTGGCAACCAACAAACCAATGTCATTGAGGGTGCCGATGCGACGATGATGGTATTGGGTTCTAACCCTTTTCCTGAGATGATGTACGACCAACTCAAAATCACCAAAAACGTAGTTGGTCGAGATACTGTAAATGGCAAAATAGCTTGGAAAGTAGAATTTTCTACTCCAGAAGGCAAAAAATGGTCAGAGTCTTTTGACATGGCTACTGGCCTAAAACTCAAAAAAGTGGCTGGAATGGGTGCAACAAGGCGTGTTCAAGTTGGTAGCGCACCCGCTCAACAAAGCCCAGCCACAGCACCAAGCGGCGGCCAAGGCAGACCCGAGGGCAGCGGCGGTATGCGTGGAGGCATAAATGTAGTGTATGACAACTACAAAGAAATCAAAGATGGCGGCGGTGTAAAAATGCCGTTTAGCCGTTCACAAAAAATGGGGCCAATGGATATGAAATTTGAGATACAGACAATCAAAGTCAATAAAGGGCTAAAAGATGCAGCATTTGAGGTGAAGTAGGCCGCTAAAAAGAGGGAAGCCTTCGCTTAGTGCGAAGGCTTACTTTATAGTTTTATTCTTTCTTAAAATGTAAGGTATTGATGAGATAATCTTTTTCGGTAATCCGCATCAAAATATAAACTTGAAACATACCTCCTGTGGCTGGCTGATAGGTAGCCGTGCAGTAGCGCACTTTTGAGGCTGTACCCTGAAACACGTATTTGAAGTCTTTGGGTGGATATTTTTTAAAGAACCCTTTGAGTATCAGTTCGGCTTGCTCGTTGCGAACATTCCTAAACGATACCCGCTCAGAGTCGATGACGAGTTCCATATTTTTCTCAAAATGGTCAGCCAAATCGTGTGCATCGCCCATTTTGATTGAGCCTTTGATGCGCTCGGCTACTTCAACATCTCGTGATGTTGTGGACTCCATAAAGCTGCAAAGAGAAATAAATAGAAAGAGAAAAGTAATTTTGTGCAAGCGAATTTTCATGATTATTGGACTTATAATTTGTACTACACATCTGTACTGCTAAAATTGTGCCACAATAGCTATTTGGAACAGAAAAACAATAAAATACAAACTTTTAAATCGTAAGTAGGTCATTATAATTAGTTTAGATTATTTTGTAATTTTGTCGCATGGGACGAGTAAACACACCAATATTAGATACAGCGGCTAAAAATGCCTTAG
>JAYWHT010000091.1:0-33406 GCA_043777595.1 Spirosomataceae bacterium | reverse complement strand
CTTCTTTGAGTGTTATTCCCAACGTTTTGATGTAGTCATAGTTAGTGGCCACGATATTAAAAATTGCTCCCTCGTCTTGTGGCGTTGAGTTTTTCCATCTCCAGCCGTTGCTGTTGCTCCAAATTCGGGTAGGTAACGAACTGGACTTACAAACTGACGACACCATGCCCGAAGCCAAAAGTTCGTTACGAAGTGGCTCAAAGTTTTTGTCTATATCGGTCGAACTACCCACCGAAATCAAGCCTTTGTTGTCAAAACCAATTGATCTCATATAGTATGCGAGAAAAACCGTATATTTGGAAGTTAGATTCTCCATTATTAACCCCACTAAAAACATTTTTAAACCTTTTTCAAGAGTAAGTTCCAATGAAAAAAACAATCCTCACCCTTTCTCTCGGTCTATTGTTAGCTGGCCAGAGCAATTCCCAAAAATTAGACGACAAAACCAATGTCATCAATCAATTAGACAAAAAACTAAGTAAATACGGCACACTTTCTGGCCAAATCTGGGGCTATGCCGAAATGGGCTATCAAGAAGTACAGAGTTCGGCCTTGCTGCAAGACAACCTCAAAAAAGAAGGCTTTACCGTTCAGGCAGGCGTGGCCGATATGCCTACTGCTTTTACGGCCACTTTTGGTAGTGGTAAGCCTGTGATTGGTATTTTGGGCGAATTTGATGCTCTGCCAGGTCTTTCGCAAGATTCTATCCCCGAAAAAAAATCGTTGGGCAAACTCGCTGGTCATGCTTGCGGGCATCATTTATTTGGTGTAGGCTCAATGGCCGCCGCCATAGCCGTCAAAGACTGGTTGGTACAAACAGGCCAAAAAGGAACGGTACGGTTTTATGGCACACCCGCCGAAGAAGGTGGCTCTGGCAAGGTCTATATGGCTCGTGAGGGGTTATTTAACGATGTCGATGTGGTTCTTCACTGGCACCCAGGCGATGCCAACTCTGCCAATTCGGCAAGTTCGTTGGCCAATAAATCGGCCAAATTTCGTTTTCATGGGGTGTCTGCTCACGCCGCTGGCGCACCCGACCGTGGCCGCTCTGCACTCGACGGTGTAGAGGCCATGAACAACATGGTCAATATGATGCGTGAGCATATTCCTTCGGCTACTCGTATTCATTATGTAATCACAAACGGTGGCAAAGCCCCCAACGTTGTGCCAGATTTTGCCGAAGTCTATTATTACGTCCGCCACCCAAACCGTGATTTAGTAGCCTCAATTTGGGACAGAGTCGAAAAAGCCGCCAAAGGCGCAGCCATGGGTACAGGTACGACTGTTGATTGGGAAGTGATTGGGGGCGTACATGAACTACTGCCAAACGATGCCCTCGCCAAGGCCGTACACGCCAACCTCACAAGAGTAGGTGGTGTGAAATATACGGCTGCCGAGCTGGAATTTGCCAAAAAAATACAAGCCACCGAAGGCATGGGCATTAGCGATGTATTTAATTCTGAAAAAATACAACCCTCACAAGCCGAAGGTGGTAGCGGAGGCTCAACAGACGTAGGCGATGTAAGCTGGACTGTGCCAACAATGGGGCTTCGCACCGCTACGTGGGTGCCAGGTACGCCCGCACACAGCTGGCAGGCCGTAGCGGCAGGTGGTACGGGTATTGGCCGTAAGGGAATGATGGTAGCAGCCAAAGCCATTGCCCTGACAGCTATGGACTTATACAACAATCCGCAGCTTATCAAAGATGCCAAAGCCGAGTTTGACACTCGCAAAGGTGGCTATCAATACAAAGCCCTCGTCGGCGACCGTAAACCTGCACTTAATTATAGAGAATAAAAAAACGGCTGGATTTTTGCACAGACGAGCCTTAAATCTAACCGCTTTATCTTAGTTTTGAAATGGCCTGATAGACCAAAACTTTATATTTTTCGGTCAGGTCGTTGTAGCTATTGGGGTACTTTTGGGTCAATATTACACCGATAAGATTTTGTTTGGGATCAGCCCAGTAGCTTGTGCCAAAAATACCACCCCATTCAAAACTCCCCTCAGAGAGCGGCAAGCGTGCGGCTTCTTTGGCGGTGGCTACGGCAAAACCTAATCCAAATTTGTTTTGTCCTACATTCTTATCGCCAATTTGGTTGCTTGTCATCAGTCTGACTATGGCAGGCGACAGAACATCGTTGCCGTTGAAAGTACCACCGTTGAGTATCATTTGTAAAAATTTGGCATAATCTATGGCCGTCGATGACAGCCCCGCACCACCTGCAAAAAAACCACCTTTTTCTTTGGGAAAGTTCTGAACGGCATCGGGGGCGATTATTGTACTCCGATTTTTGTCTTCTGAGTACAACATTGCCAACTTACTGTGTTTTGACTCTGGTAAATAAAAATAAGTATCGGCCATGCCCAATTTACTAAAAATACGTTCTTGAAAAAATACATCAAGGGCTTTGCCCGAAACTATTTCTACCAAATGACCCAAAACATCAGTATTCAAACCATAAGTAAAACGCTCGCCAGGCTGGTGCATGAGGGGCATTTTAGCAATCAAATTGACGGCATCAGATAGTTTGGCATTGGGTGTGCCTATGCCGCTTGGAACGTTGTTTTTGGCATAAATAGCATTGGCTTCTTTGGTGCCAATACCCGAATAACTAATGCCCGAGGTGTGTGTGAGCAAGTCTCGAATTGTGATTTGCCGTTTGGCTGGAACGGTACTAAACGAACTATCGGCTTCGGTAAATTTGTCTAAGACACCAGTCGTTTTGAAAGCTGGAATATATTTTGAAACGGGTTCGTCCAACAGAATTTTACCTTCTTCGTAGAGCATCATCACGGCTGTGCTGGTGATGGCTTTGGTTTGAGAAGCAATACGAACGATGGCATTTTTGGACAGCGGAGACTTAGCGGCCAAGTCGTCATAACCAAAGGCTTTGTGATAAACCACCTTGCCGTCTCGTACAACAAGTGCCACTGCGCCTGGAATATACCCTTTTTCTACATAGTCGTTGAGTGTGGCATCTATGCGTTTGAGCCGTGCAGAACTCATACCCACCGACTCGGGCGTGGCAGTTTCGAGGTTTTGGGTAAAGCCTACGGTTGCAGTCAGTAAGCAAATTAGTAAAAAAATTTTTTTCATTGTTGTACGGGTTTATTAGTTAATCAGTGCGCTTTTTAAAGAGAATACAGTCAAATCAACGCCAAAATCATGATTCTTTGCAAATTTATTATTTCAAACACACCAATACACTGTTTCTACTGAAAGTTTGCCATTTATAATTGCTGTAAGTAGTTAGTTATTAGGTTGAACAACATTCTGATTTATTTTAAATGTCTGATTATCAACTACAATGTTTTTCACTGTTCACTATTTATCTGCTATGTTTTAAAGTAATATTTGAAAAATATAGTACTTTTGAGATACTATTTTCTTTTATCGATAATCTTCACATTAAATTTTTTTATTATGGCAAAATACACACTTAAAATCAACGGGAAAGCCCGCCAAGTAGAGGCCGACCCCACAACGCCCATGCTGTGGGTTTTGAGAGACCACCTTGATATGCCTGGCACAAAGTACGGTTGTGGCATTGCTATGTGTGGGGCTTGTACTATTCATTTGAGCGGCATCGCCATTCGCTCGTGCCAGTTGCCAGTGTCGGCCATTGGCAACCAGCCCATTATTACCATCGAAGGGCTTTCTGAAAACGGTACTCACCCCGTACAAAAAGCATGGCTCGAACACGACGTAGCACAATGCGGCTATTGTCAGTCTGGGCAAATTATGACAGCGGCGGCACTACTCAAAAGCAATCCCAAACCAAGCGATGCAGATATTGAAGCCACAATGAGCGGTAATATTTGTCGTTGTGGTACATATATAAAAATCAAAGAAGCCATCAAATCTGTAAAAGCCTAAGTCAGTATTGTGGCTTATTTTGTTCAATAATTCGTTATAAATGATTAAATAAAATGGAAAAAGAAAATATAAATACCAAGTCAGATAAAGCCACCGCCAGTAGTGTGGGGGCTGAATTTGGTCGCCGCTCGTTTCTCAAATCTTCGCTATTGTCGGGTGGGGGAATGCTGCTTAGTGTGAGTTGGCTGTCGAGTTTTAGGTCTGCCGATAAAACCAAAGCCATGAACTTGCCAGAGCAATGGTTGGAATTGACGGCTTTTATTAAAATCACACCCGATAATGTTGTCAAAATCCTTTGTCCTAATCCCGAATTTGGACAAAACGTAATGACCTCATTGCCCATGATTGTAGCCGAAGAGTTAGATGTAGATTGGAAAAACGTAGTAGTAGAAATGGGTCCTCACGATAACGTAAAACTCGGCCCGCAGTTTACAGGTGGTAGCAATTCGGTAAAGATGTACTGGAAACCACTAAGAAATGCAGGAGCATCGGCCAGGTTTATGCTCGTTGAGGCGGCGGCTCAAACTTGGAAAGTACCAGCAAACGAAATCACCACCAAAGCGGGGGTTTTGCTACATTCGAGCGGCAAATCGGCAAAATATGGCGAAATGGCAAGTAAAGCGGTCACTGTACCCGTTCCAAAAGATGTAAAACTCAAAGCCCCCAAAGACTTTAAAATTGTCAAAAATTCTAAGAAAAACGTAGAAGGCTTGAAAGTAGTAACGGGTAAGCCGCTCTTTGGTGCAGACTATCGGGTCGATGGTATGCTGATTGCGATGGTTCAGCACCCGCCTGCGTTTGGCATGAAACTAAAATCGTTTGATGCCTCGCAAGCACTCAAAATGCCAGGAATCAAAGACGTGTTTAGCTTCAAGGTTTTTGAAGATGGTTTTGAGCAATCGGCCTTCGATACACATACATTCAATGAACTGGTGGCAGTAGTTGGTAACACTACTTGGGAAGTAATGAACGCCCGCAAACGACTGAAAGTACAATGGGAGGCCGCAAGCGAGACAAAAGAAACTGTTGTAGGCTGGGGAGGCAAAAAACAAGAAAACACCATTCCAGCAGGATTAGAAAGTACTACCTCACAGATGGCCAAAATGCAAGAAACGGCCAAAATGCCAGCCAAGCAGCTCCGCAAAGACGGCGACCCCGAAATGGCCTTTAAAAATGCGGCTCAAATTATTGAGCGTACCTACAATGCACCATTTTTGGCTCATAACTGCATGGAGCCAATGAACTTTTTTGCCCACGTTACAGACGAAAAAGCCTTGTTGGTAGGGCCTCTGCAAGCGCCAAGTTGGATAGAACCCACACTTTCAAAAATTTTAAACCTCCCGCCCGAAAAAATCGAAATTCAGATGACTCGCATGGGTGGGGGCTTCGGTCGTAGGGCTTACGGCCATTATCTGACAGAAGCGGCTCGTATTTCCAAAAAAGTCAAAGCACCCATCAAACTCATGTACAGCCGTGAAGACGACATGACTTACGGAATCTATCGGCCAATGTACACTGCCACTTATCGGGCCGCACTCGATGCCAACAAAAATCTCATTGGCTTTCATGTAAAAGGGGGAGGTATTCCCGAGCACCCTGTTCATGCCAATCGTTTTCCAGCAGGAGCAATAGAAAACTACTTGGCCGAAGGCTGGGAGATACCCTCTAATATTACTATTGGAGCGTTTAGAGCGCCACGTTCAAACTTTAATGCCGCCGCCGAGCAGTCGTTTTTGGACGAAGTAGCCGAAGCTATGGGCAAAGACCCGATAGAGCTACGATTGGAACTACTGAAACGTGCCAAAGAAAACCCAGTAGGTAAAAACAATGAATATGATGCCGATCGCTATGCTGGAATTTTGAAATTGGTAAAAGAAAAATCTGGTTGGGGCAAACCCGAAAATGGTAAATATAGCCGCGGTGTGGCTGCCTATTTTTGTCATAGTTCGTATGCCGCTCACATTGTAGATATGGTTACAAAAGACGGACAGCCGTATGTAGAGCGAGTGTTTAGTGCCATAGACTGCGGCATTGTCGTAAATCCCGATGCTGCCATCAATATGGTACAGGGTGCAGTGGTAGATGGTATCGGCAATGCTTTTTATGGTGCATTGACTCACAAGGAGGGTGCTGCCGAACAAAATAATTTTAACAACTATCGCATCATTCGCCACAACGAAGCACCCCAAAAAATAGAAGTACACTTCGTAGAAAACGACATCGACCCAACGGGCTTAGGCGAGCCGCCGTTTCCGCCAGTATTTGGGGCTGTGGCCAATGCCTTGTACAAAAACACAGGTAAGCGACATTACAATCAGCCGTTTAGTAGCGATAAACCAAGTTCGTAACCCTAATAATGTTTTAAGGCCAAAGGCGAAATTCAGTTGAGTTTCGCCTTTGGCCCACTGAAAGCTATCCTCATCTTCGTCTGATTTTTTGATTTTTCGTAGATTTGTACAAACAAGGTTCAAAAATGCAAGCGATGTCGTCGCCATTCCCGTGTAAATGACAGCGAAACTATATTTTTTAAGTATTTGTTCGGGAGAGGTAAGGCATGGCGAATTGATAACTTATTGATTTTCAGTATTATATTTAATCCTGCATTATATACACAACTACCTATATACTAAACATGATGAGATTTTTAAAAATTGCACTTCTGTCAATCCTATCAATGGTATTTTTGCTGGTGGTTTTCGGGGCTGCGTTTATTTATAAAGTAAAAAATGGATTCCCTATTTTTTATGAAACCCAAGCACCAGCTATTAGTTTTCCAGCCAATCGGCCTGCTGTATTGTTTTTTTCTAAAACAACAGGCTACCGACACACGGCCTCCATTGATGCGTCAAAACCAGTTGTGGCTGCCCTGGCAAAAAAAAATAACTGGTTTTTGTACGAAACCGAAGATGGTGGAGTGTTCAATGTCGAGCAGTTGGCTAAGTTTAGTACAGTGATTTTTAATAATTCTACGGGCGAGGTAATCAACGACCAGCAAAAAAGAGCCTTGGAGAAGTACGTCGAAAACGGTGGTAGTTTGATAGGTATTCATGGCTCTGGCGATAACTCTCATCACTGGAATTGGTATGTTCAGAATTTATTAGGGGCAGAGTTTTCACATCACCCACTTAGTCCACAACTTCAAACGACCGATGTTTTGGCTGACAGTCAAGCAGATACCGTAATTACGACTGGTATTGCTCAAAGATGGAGCCATACCGACGAATGGTATGTATTTTTTGAAAATCCACGCCAAAAAGCCTTCAATGTTCTTTATACCATCAATGGTCAGAGCATTAAACCAAGTGGCAATATTCCGATCTTGGTAGATGCAAAAAACTTTGGTATGGGCAAAGACCACCCCGTTGCTTGGTGTAGGCGAGTAGGCAAAGGTAAGACGTTTTATACCTCAATGGGTCATAACGAATTAGTCTGGCAAAATGAAAATTTTATAAAACTCATCGAAAATGCTATTAAATGGACACAATATGAATAGATTCGACTACTTTCAAGAAAGTAGTCGAATCTCAATCAAAAATTCATACGCACGCCGCCACTGATTTGTGGGTGCAGATAAAAAATAGCGGGAATTAACTCGGCATATATGCCTGTTTCGAGAAAAACAGAAAGACGGTTGGCAGGCAAAAAGTACTCTAATCCAGCTAGGCCAGTTGCACCTAATGAAATTTGGCGGTCGAAGACTTCGGTTGATAGGCTCTGCGGCACAAAATAATAACGCCGTGAGTTGATTTGGCCACCAAAGCCATAATAAGCCCGAAAGCTGTCATTTTTTAAAAGAGAAGTATGCCACAGATAATTGACACGGGCTGAAAAGCCTGCATTCTTGTAGCTACCATTTCTATATGAGCGGTCTCGACCATAAAAAAGGCCATAAGTACCGACACTCAGGTCCAGAGCCTTGTTTTGGCCAAAATAACGGCGAACGTTCACACCAGAGGGGTCGCCAAGTTGAAAGCCAACCGCCCAGTTGTTGTATTGCGCCATTAGGTCAGAAACAAAAAATAATGACTGTGCCACAAAGGCTACTAAAATAATTTTTTTCATTTGATGTTGGGTGTTAATAGTGGTTGATAAAGACACCAAAGTTCCGAAATTTATCTCAAACTTCAATGTAGTAAATAAACGAAAGTCGGCCTTAAAAAGATGTTATTTCACGAATCGTACAAAGAATTATTGCCAATCTGATATTTTTTTAAAATTTTGTTTGCATTTGTGCAATCCTTAACGTTATCTTTGTGTCACGATATGCAAAAGTTTGCAAGCACAATAAATACAGAGTGGTTTAAATGACAGGCCACGTCCCAGCTCACATCGTGTTTATCGTCCCGATAGATTTAGTTGCTAAAAAAGTGCACTAAATTACCAAAAAATTGAATGTTTGAAACGATACCACTACTTTTGCCTCTGTAAAAGTTAAAAAAATATTTAAAATTTTGTTTTCATGGCTGTTAATAGGTAGTAAAATCGGCTCGGTTTCGAGCCGATTTTCTTTTTTATGAGCCATTCTTCGTATTTGATGTTTTGTGTGCTATTTTTGAACTTCAATAAGCATACCCTTCAAACTATTTATTTATTGTTCATGGACTTACGAGATTATATCAGGCTGGCACTTTCTGAAGATGTTGGCGATGGCGACCATACTTCACTTTCCACGATTCCGTCCGATGCTCAAAATCGTGCCAAATTACTTGTCAAAGAAGACGGTATTGTGGCTGGAGTGGTTGTTTCTAAAATTATTTTTGAAGAAGTCGATCCACTGATGGAAGTCGAAATATTGATTTTGGACGGGCAACCTATCAAAAAAGGGGACATCGTACTGACCGTTTCGGGTAGGGCGCAGTCAATCTTGAAAGCCGAGCGATTGGTACTCAACACCATTCAGCGTATGAGCGGTATTGCGACTTATACCAATCAATTAGTAAGACTTTTGGACGGGTTACCTACCAAATTATTAGATACCCGCAAGACGACTCCTAATTTTAGAATATTTGAAAAAATGGCTACTAAGATTGGCGGAGCGGTCAATCATCGGTATGCACTTTATGATATGATTTTGATAAAAGACAATCATGTGGATTATGCAGGAGGTATTGAGGCGGCTATTACAAAGGCCAACGAATACGTTAAAAAAACAGGTAAGCCATTGGCCATCGAAATCGAAGTTAGAAACTTAACTGAATTGGACGAAGCCCTGCAAGTAGGTCAGATTGACAGAATAATGTTAGACAATTTTGACTTGCCAACGCTCCGCCAAGCCGTTGAGCGTGTCGGTAGCCGCTACCCAACCGAAGCCTCGGGGGGTATCAGAGAAGATACACTAAGAGCCATTGCCGAAACTGGCGTAGATTATATTTCGTGCGGTGCGCTCACACACCAAATCAAGAGTCTGGATTTGAGCCTCAAAGCATACTAAAACCAAACATGTTATTGTAGCATTTGTTCGGCCAAAATCGCGATGCCTTCCTCAAAACTGTGTGGATTGTAGCCCAACTGCGATTGTGCTTTGTCCAATATAAATCCTGTTCGGGCTGGGCGTTTGGCTGGTTGGCTAAACGTTGTCGAATCGGCTTGAGTGATGAGCGATTTGTCTAATTTGAAATAATCGGCTGTCATTACGGCCATCTGATAGGGGTTCAAAAAATCTTTACCTGAAATATTAAAAATGCCCGTAGCCGCCTGATTGGCAATAAGATAGCAACCCATGGCTAAGTCTTCGGCGAGTGTAGGTGTGCGCCATTGGTCTGTTACGACCTTGATGGTCTTGCCGTTTTCTAACGAATTTTTGACCCACAAAATAATATTAGTTCTCGACATATCATAGGCAATACCATAAACGAGTACCGTTCGAGCAATGGCCCAGCGAATGTTCGAGTGTTGAACAATATGCTCGCCTGCGAGTTTGCTCCAACCATAAAAACTTAGTGGATTGGCCGTAGCAGCTTCGGTATATGGCCCAGCGGTTCCGTCAAAGATAAAATCGGTAGAAACGTGGCACAAAAAAATGTCATATTGCTGACAAACTTCCACTAAATATTCGACAGCTTTTACATTTTGCGCCCAGCAGTCGTCTTTTTCGGTTTCGCATTGGTCCACGTTTGTCATGGCGGCACCGTGTATGATGGCATCGGGGCGCACTTCGGCGATGACGGCCTGTATTTGCGCTTGATTGGTAATATCCATCGAATAATATTCGTAACCCTCAGTAAATGGTAGTCTGTTAGTACCTCGAGCGGTGGCAATGGGCTGAATGTGAGGTTCTCTGACGAGCAATTCGATTAGTTTTTGACCTAATAAACCATTTGAGCCTGTAACAAGAATTTTTTTCATTAAATTGGAAACGAAATACTAATAAATTATTTGAACTTTGTCGCAAAGATAAAAACCCCCAAGCTAAATCAATGAAAAAACTATTACTTTTATTATGTTTGCCTCTATGGGCAATGGCTCAAAGCCCTATCGAAACCTTAACCAAAGACATGGACAAACGAGACGGCTTCGTACCGTTTTATTGGGACGCTAAAAAAGGAAAAATCTATGCCGAAATCAAACAGTTGGATACTGAAATCTTGTACTATTCGTCTCTGGCACAGGGTGTTGGCTCAAACGACATTGGCCTTGACCGTGGCAAGATTGGCCAAGAACACGTTATTAAGTTTCAGCGAAGCGGCAATAAAATTTTGATGCTCGAACCCAACTATGGCTACCGTGCCAGAAGCCAAGACCCGCTCGAACGCCGCGCTGTTGAAGAGTCTTTTGCTCAGTCGGTTCATTGGGGCTTTGAGATTTTGGCCGAATATGAAGGCCGTGCGTTGGTGGACTTGACACCGTTTTTGATGCAAGATGCTGTGGGTGCGGCCCAAGACATTGCCAGAATCAAGCAAGGAAATTATAAATTTGATGCCAGCCGCTCGGCAATATATTTGCCCAATACCAAAAACTTTCCTCAAAATACAGAGTTCGAAACAACCATTACCCTCACAGGCGACAACACAGGCGGCTATCTGCGTGCCGTAACGCCAACGGCGGGTATTGTAACGATGAGGCAGCACCATTCGTTTGTGCAACTACCCGACAGTCAGTTTCAAACTCGTGAATTTGACCCACGCATGGGTTATATTTTTACCAGTTTTTTTGACTACGCCACTCCTGTCAGCGAGCCCATCGAAAAGCGGTATATTGTTCGTCATCGTTTACAAAAAAAAGACCCCAACGCAGCCATCAGCGAGGCCGTCCGTCCGATAGTTTATTACATTGATCCAGGTGCGCCAGAGCCAATTCGGGGAGCGTTGGTCGAAGGGGCAAAGTGGTGGAACCAGGCTTTTGAGGCGGCAGGCTACAAAGATGCGTTTCAGGTCAGGCTCTTGCCAGCCGATGCCGACCCTATGGATATTCGTTACAATTTGGTACAATGGGTACACCGCTCTACCCGTGGCTGGTCGTATGGTGGCAGTGTGATTGACCCTCGAACTGGCGAAATCTTAAAAGGAAAAGTTACGCTGGGATCGCTCAGAGTCAGACAAGATTACTTGATAGCGCAGGGCTTAGTAGGTGATTTTGAAACAGATACGGCACACGTATCCGAAATGATGGCTATGTCGTTAGACCGTCTCAAACAACTGTCGGCTCATGAAATTGGGCATACCATTGGCTTACCGCACAACTACGTGGCCAGTATGCACAACCGTGCTTCGGTGATGGACTACCCAAATATGGTGGCTGAACTCAAAGGCGGAAAAATAGATTTGAGCAACGCTTACGCCAAAAACATCGGCGAATACGACAAATGGTCTATCGTTTGGGGTTATCAAGATTTTCCGAAAGGGACAGACGAAAAAAAGGCACTCAATCAAATCGTTGAGCAGATGTATGGCAAAGGGTTATATTTTTTGACCGATCAAGATGCCCGCCCCGAAGGTAGCGCACACCCCAACACACACCTCTGGGACAATGGTACAAATGCTGTAACCGAACTCAAAAAAGTGATAGAAGTACGGCGAGTGGCACTCAGTAATTTTGACGAGCGCAAACTCAGAACTGGTATGCCGATGTCGAGTTTGGAGGAGGTCTTTGTGCCAATGTATTTGTTTCATCGTTTTCAGGCAGAGGCCGCCAGCAAGTCTATTGCAGGTGTTCAGTATCGTTTTTCGGTCAAAGGTGAAAAAGACCTTAACACCAAACCTGTGTCGGGCGCAGAGCAACGAGAGGCGTTAGTTACTCTTTTGCAGTTGCTCAGTCCTACTTTTTTGAAAGTGCCTGAGCCTGTACTCAAACTCACTACGCCACGAGCTTTTGGCTTCGATGCCAACCCCCGTGAGACTTTTAAACGGCGGACAGGTTTGATTTTTGACCCTCTCGGCCCGCCCGAAGCAGCGGCTGGTATGACCCTTAGATTATTGTTTAATTCAGAAAGAGTAAGTCGATTGATTACCCAAAATGCCATAGATAACTCGTTGCCGAGTTTAGAAGAAGTGATAGATAAAATAGTAGAAAGCACTTGGAAGTCTGCCAAAAATCGTACAGGTTATGAAGCCGAAATTGAAAGACTGATTGAGAAAATGATATTGAACCATATCGTAGAACTCACTCAAAACAAAGATATTACGCCACAAGCTCAGGCGGTTGCGATGTTAAAATTAGAAGAACTGAATAATTGGATAGTTAGGCAAACCTTTGCCGCTTCCAAAGACAGAGCGCATTATTTGTTTGCCAAAAAACAAATAGAAAACCTAAAAACAAATGATACAAAAGACGTAAAATTTAATATTCTCACACCGCCAGACGGCCAGCCTATTGACCCAGGCTATGATTGGCTCTCACCTGATTGCGATTGGATTGGAAAGAATTAGTGACTTTTGGCTACAAATTCTGGGAAACCTAACTTTGTGGCGATTTCATTAACGGTTTCAGTAATTGAGTGAGCGTATTTTAAGCGTTCTTGAACCAAGTCATCACTAAGTTGTTTTTGCTGTTCAGCAGGCAATTTTTCAATGCTCGTTTGCCATTCATAGTCCATCTTCAAGGCCGTTGCTTTATCTGCCGTCAGATACGATTCGAGATGTTGTTTTGCATTCATGTTGTTATTGGTTTATTTAGTTTCCAAAAATTTTATCATAGCATTGATGTTGTTCAAAAGGTCTAAATAGTGGTCTATTTCCCAGTATCTGGCATTTTTGTCATTTGATGCACTTTTTAAGAGCTGATAGGTTTGGTCTTTTTGGTCTTTTAGTTTTCGCAAAAGAGTATTTTTTTCTTCTTGAGTCATATTTTTTCTGACAGAACGACAGTACAAAACTAATTATTTAAACACGATTAAACAATATATACCGAATGATTTTATTGGCTCTCACCTGATTGCGATTGGATTGGGAAAAAGTAGAGACGTGTTGTATTGGCAATTAAAGACTTTTGTTTTCTTTTGTGCCTTTTGTGGTTCATTAACACATAAAAATAATCAAACTATCAATGACATTCAAGCCTTTTTTTGTTGTATTGCTGATAGCTGCACTACCTACTCTTGCACAAACGCAACGTATGACTTTACGGGCGATGTTGGCACTAAAAAAACCAACTATCGACAAAGTATATTATATCACCGACTCCGACAAAGAAGGCAACTGGCGGTACGATGCTCAAGATACAGAATCTGAGCCAAACACTGGAACGATATTGGCCAGTAGTAAACGAGGGGTATTGGGGAGGTTCAAACGGGTTTTTGACATAGAAAAAGGTGTAAATATTGATTGGTTTTTGGCCGACGAAGAGACCATTAATGTAGGGCTTCGGCAGGCTATGCAAGTAGCCGAACAAATAAACTTTGGCCACAAAACTTACCAAATAGACACGCTCACCATTCGGCCTTATATGTTGATAAATGTAAATAGGCTTATTTTTAATTTTCAGAATACCACATTACAAGCACAGGACGGTCTGGATCGTATCAAAGTAATTCAGATTGAAGACATTGTCCAACTTATATTTTTGGGTAATGTAATACTTGATGGAAACACCCGTAAATCACAGATTATCAGTCCATTAAAACAAGGCGGGGAGGCTTTTTTGCAAATTATTGCTCCCAAAAACAATTCTAAATCAGTACTCACAATAGGCTCAATGAGTATTGTTAATATGCCTATGTGTGGGGTTAATGTCATAACTCGAAACAACGAGCAAGACCTGGGCTATGACAGAATTACGGCACAAGCACTCAAAGAAATAAATGGTTTTAATGGTCTAAATATCCAGCAAGACGATTTTGCAGTTTGGGGTATCAATTTCAGAGGCGCACACCGAGCCATAGTCATAGATACGCTTTATACACAACAAGACAACGAACCCTGGGGCGATGCTTCGATAGAAAAACCATTTTACACTTTTACATTCGAGAATCAGGTGGACCCGACTGTCCACAAGCGCAAAGATAGCCTGTACGTCAAAAACTTAATTGCCAAAAATCCTTGTTCGCTCGTATTTTATACACAAGCCATCAATCATATTTTGGTCGATAACTATCTGATTGACGGGGCTTTACGCAAACCAAACGTTCCTGACACCAAAGCCTATCCGACAATGCTGGCCAAGCAACTTTCGTGGGTAGGTTCAAAGCATACTTGGACATCGTACAAAAGCCCCAATAGCAGTTTTAGAATCAAAAAATTATTGATAAAAAACACCAACCCAGCCTTTATGAACAACGCCATCAACGACATAACGGGACTATGGCTCAATAAAGGTATAACAGGGGCTATTTTTGACGAAATAGATACTGACGTAAGGCTCAAATTTCAGGGCGATGGTTATTATTTTGGTTTTGTGGACGTACCAGACGGCAAGCACCACGTCAAAAAGTTTATCTGCCGAATACCCGCCAAACGCAACTACGTGCAGCCTTTCAATGGCGACATAACGATTGATAGCCTCTATTTGGCCAAAAGCTCGGGGGTCGTTATGCGGCGAAGCAATGCTCGAATCAAAGCCATCAAACAAGAAAATGGCACAAAGGCGAGTTTTGAACAATAGTTGATTATGAACCGCAACACAATCGTAATTAAAGGTTTCTATTTGCTACCTGACCGATTGACAGACAAACAGGTAGTGTATCGCGGTGCAGAGGCCAAAAAATAAGTAATTGAACAAAATTGAACAGGAATATAAATTTAGCTAACTCATTGATATTTAATACTTGATTGGTACACTGGCAAATTTGCTCAATTATTTAGGTAGTTACTTATAAATAAACAGCATTTTGATTTGTCTTAAATATCTGACTATTAACTAATTAAAAAATTTTTTCTTATTGGCTTTTCACTACTTATAAAGCCAACTAACAACTATATTCCCAAAAAATATGTTGTTTCTAAAACTAATATTGACTTTATTGAAATCTATGAAAATAGGCATCGTTTGTTACCCAACCTTTGGCGGAAGCGGGGTTGTAGCCACAGAACTTGGCAAGGCATTGGCTAAGGTGGGCCATCAAGTACATTTTATTACTTATTCACAACCCAGTCGGTTAGACTTTTTTAACGAAAATATCTTTTATCATGAGGTCAATATCCCTAACTACCCGCTTTTTCAGTTTGCACCCTACGAGTCGGCGCTATCGAGCGAGATGGTCAATGTTGTGAAGTACGAAAAACTTGACCTGCTGCACGTGCACTATGCCATTCCACACGCATCGTCGGCGTATTTGGCCAAACAAATTCTCAAATCGCAGGGTATCAACATTCCTGTCATTACTACCCTGCACGGCACCGACATTACATTGGTCGGCAAAGATGTGTCGTATGAGCCTGTCATTACGTTTAGTATCAATGAGTCGGACGGGGTTACGGCGGTGTCTGAGTTTTTGAAAAATGCTACCAATGAGTATTTTCCTATCAAAAAAGAAATTGTCGTCATTCCCAATTTTATAGATTTAAGTAGATTCAAAAAGCAAAAAAAAGACCATTTCAAACTTGCTATTTGTCCTAATAATGAAAAGCTATTGGTACATACGTCCAATTTTAGAAAAGTAAAACGGATTGATGACGTAGTGATGATTTACTACAAACTCAAAGAACTCATACCAAGCAAACTGCTATTGGTTGGCGACGGCCCCGAGCGCAACCGAATAGAAACCCTGTGCCGAGACTTAGGAATTTTTCACGAAGTACGGTTTTTGGGCAAACTCGATGCTGTCGAAGAAGTACTATCGGTGGCCGATCTGTTTTTGATGCCCTCAGAGACAGAGAGCTTTGGCTTGGCCGCCCTCGAAGCCATGGCCTGCGAAGTACCCGTTATTACCTCAAATGTAGGCGGCATACCTGAGCTAAACGTACAAGGCCAGACGGGTTTTATGAGTAATATCGGCGATGTGGACGACATGGTCAGGAATGCACTGTTTGTATTGCAAGACGAAAACCTACCTCGCTTCAAAGCCAACGCCCTGGCCCGTGCCAAAGAGTTTGACATTCAGGCTATTTTGCCTATGTATGAAACTTATTACAAACAGATTGTTGACGGTGAGTAGTCGTTGGACTTAGATTTTTTTGGTTGTTTGGCAATTACCTACTACATTCGCTGACTACCCAAATCTCAATACCTCACTATGGCTCTTAACTACATCTGGCTTGGTTTTTTTGTTGTTGCTTTTGTTGTTGCTCTGCTCAAATTTATGATAACAGGCGATGTCGAAGTATTTGAAATTATTACCAAAGGTATTTTTGACTCCTCTAAGGCTGCCGTCATGGACATAGCCCTGCCGCTGGCTGGCGCAATGACGTTCTTTTTGGGACTACTCAATATTGGCGAAAAAGCAGGTGCTATCAACTTTTTGGCTCGTATCATTGGGCCATTTTCCCATCAGCTCTTTCCCGAAGTTCCCAAAAATCACCCTGCCAATGGACAAATGATTATGAACTTTTCGGCCAATATGCTCGGTCTTGACAATGCCGCTACGCCTTTTGGCCTCAGAGCCATGCAAAGCCTGCAAGACCTAAACCCCGACAAAGAAACCGCCTCCAATGCCCAAATTATGTTTTTGGTATTGCATACTTCTGGCCTAACGATAATACCGCTTGGTGTAATGGCGCAACGAGCTATTTTGGGCGCACAAGACCCGTCAGACATTTTAATTCCCTGCCTGATAGCTACTTACACAGCCACCGTAGCAAGTATGATTTTGGTTAGTATCAAACAAGGAATCAATCTCATCAACAAAGTTGTACTTGGCTGGCTGGGGGGTATTACGGCTTTTTTGGGAATAATTTTGTGGTATCTATCGACTCAAAGCAAAGAACAAATCGAGGTGATTTCAAAAGTAGCAGGCAATCTGATATTACTAACCATCATCGTTTCGTTTTTATTGGGTGGGCTTCGCAAAAAAATAGATTTGTTTGGTACATTCGTGGACGGAGCCAAGGCCGGCTTTGAAACGTCTGTCAGAATTATCCCGTATTTAGTAGGTATGTTGGTGGCTATCAGTGCATTTAGAAATTCTGGGGCAATGACTTACATCGTGGACGGCCTCAAATACATAATAGCACTGACGGGCGTAAATACCGATTTTAGCGACTCACTACCTGTTGCGCTCATGCGCCCCGTGAGTGGTAGTGCGTCTCGTGCATTGATGATTGACTCTATGAAAACCTTTGGAGTGGACTCTTTTGTAGGTCGGTTGTCGTGTATGTTCCAAAGTTCGGCCGATACCACTTTTTATATCGTTGCGTTATATTTTGGCTCAGTCGGTATCAAAAAAACACGCTATGCCATCACAGTTGGCCTCTTTGCAGACTTGATTGGAGTGCTGGCCGCTATTGGGTTAGGTTATTTCTTTTTTCATTGAAAGTACGAAATAACGAAATCTCAAAAAATGATATGTTTTTGTATCAATAAAACTATAAAAACATGACTGTTATCATCAGACCAAATGCAACTCAGGCAGAGATTGAGGAGCAGTTAAAAAAAAAAGCCAAAAAAACGCTTCGATGCATATAAATATGCTGGCAAAGTTCAATGGGGGCAAGATGGCTTAGAATACCAACAAGAATTACGGGCAGAATAATAGACAAAAATAGCCCTAGTATCGACCGCCGTACGCAAAGCATAGCGCTTGTTTTTATGCCTCTTATTTTTCCACAAAATTCTCATAATCAGGCAATTCTATTATATCATCATAAGGTGATTTGTTTTTGCTACTAAACAAACCACCCAATTTTTTTATAAATTTACTTGAAATAATATTGAGAACGGTATGCAAGAGCAAAAGCCCTAATTTACCCTTTGGGTGCGCCAAATAAGGAGTACCTGGCGGTAGTTTTTGTATTTCCTTTATAAATGGCCGCATCAGTTTTTCATAAGCCGCAAAAGCATCTGTATGATTTTTGTTTCTGGAAAGCTCGCCTGCAAGTATGTACGCCCCTATAACGGCACTATTTGCGCCCATACCACTCAACGGCGACGGACAAAAGGCGGCATCGCCAGTCATGGCGCATCTGCCAACAAACCATGAGGGTGCTTTGACCTGGCTGATACTGTCAAAATAAACGTCAGTATTACCCTTTAATTCAGCCAAAAGCCGTGAAGATTCCCAACCTGCATCTGCAAATTTTTGTTGCAGCAACGCCTTTTGTTCGTTCATAGTTAGCTTTTCATAGCCCATTGGTTTTGAAATAAAAGAAAAAGAAGCCCGTGTCGAGCCTTCGTTGTCGGGCCGTACAAAAACCACTCTTTCGTTTGGGGCATTGTACCACCGGGCCCATTGGGTATCGCTGGGTGCTTTGGGAACGGTAAAATAAGCAATGTACAAGTTTAAGGGCTGTACTACGTTTTCGTTGCCAAATATCAATGTTCTGGTACTTGACCTGATGCCATCTGCACAAATCACCAAATCAAAATTGCGCTTGGCCGCTTTCTGAAACGTTACCTCAACACCCGTCTCAAACTCGTTTAATGCTATAATTTGGTCACCAAAAATATATTCGATACTGTCTTTTGTACGGTTGTACAATATTCTGGCAAGGTCTCCTCTTAATATTTCCAACTCACTTGTAAATGAATTTGGGCCGCTTTGTGCCAATTTGGCTTTTGTTTCGTTGTTTTCATCTACAAAAAGAACACCTAACTCGCCCGTAGAAGCGGCACGAATGGTGTCTTCGATGCACATCAAATGTGCAACTTTGCGAGCGGCACCTTTTATGTCTATGTTTTGGCCACCTGCTCTGAGCGATTCGGCTCTTTCTACAATAGTAGCTTCAAATCCATAGTGGTTGAGCCAATAGGCAAGTGTAGGGCCAGCGATACTCGCACCAGAGACGAGAACTTTCTTTTTGTTCATTGATAATTTTTGTAACAAAGACCTACCGATTGTCTTTTTTGGTCATTTGTTGCAGTATAACCAATCTACGATAAAACGAAGAGGAAAAGCCTAAAATTATGAAGGCGTGAAGTCGTAAATCTAAATCCGAATCTTAGTAGTTGCCACAAATACGCATACGGGTTCGATTACAATTATACTGGCTGGGGTTCGTCCAAGTCCGACACAACCCGTAGAAATATCTCGGCTGAGGGCGTAGTAAGTTTTGGCGTTGGTAGGCTGGTAAGTAAGTGAGCCTGTGGCTACTTTCGTACCTCCAACGGGCTTGTCGTACCAATCTACGGTAACATTAGACGACGTAACAAAAGCACTAAGCGTTGGTAGAGGATTGCTTTTGCAAACTGTGTAGCTTGGTGTTAGGGCAGAGGCTGGTGGAAAAGCATCTACCGTTGGAAGGAACATTGTGTCCTTGATTGTTTGCCCATTAGGGGCAGTCAGGGTAACAATAAGCGGCGTGATACCTGCTTCTACATTTTTGATGGTGTCGGCTACGATTATGCCTTTATTGACAGTTACGACACCACCCGATGCTTGAATCACAAATTTGTAGTAACTTTGCCCCAGACAATAAACTGGTGAAGCAATTTGTTTTACTGTGAGTTGGGGTGTTTGGGCATTTACTTGATTGACAAATAAACTAATGCTATACACCAGAACGAACCACTTAGCCGAAGCATTGAAGCGGGTTTTCATTACTATATGTTTTTTGTAGGGTAAAATTAAAAAATAGTCTTGTTATATACTTTCGATAAATAACTTTGCAAAGGTAATGCCCAAGTTTGAATAATACAATATTAAAACAAATAAAATTGCAATATTTTGCAAAAAAAGTATGTAAACTGTGAATGATTTAATTTTAAAATCAATTTATCTGTAATAAATAGAAAAATTAAATGTTAATATTGAAATTTAAAGTGTTGATTTTTAGTTAATTGTTTTATTTTTCTGTTAATATGGCTGTTTATAGTACTTAAATATGTGCGAATTGTTGCAAAAAACACAAAAACATGAATAATACAATTTTGAAGTCAATCGTAGTTTACTGTGCATCAAGCCCAGGTGTGAACCCATTATATCGGCAAGTGGCCGAAGAGGTAGGTATGAAGTTGGCCAAGGCTGATATTCGTATGATATACGGGGGGGGGAGTCGTGGCTTGATGGGTGTGGTAGCCGATGCTACCATGCAATATGGTGGAGTGGTAACTGGGATTATCCCTAACTTTTTGGCTGATCTCGAAGTAGCCCATAAAGAACTAACAGAGTTGCACCACGTCGAAACTATGCACGAGCGCAAAGCTAAAATGGTATCTATGGCCGATGGGGTCATTGCACTTCCTGGCGGCTATGGTACGCTCGACGAACTGTTTGAAATATTGGCTTGGCGACAGCTCAAAATCTATCATGGCCCGATTGGTGTACTTAACACAAATGGTTTTTATAACCACCTGCTGGCTCATTGCGACCGCATGGTGGCTGACGGATTTTTAAGAATCGAAAATAGAAACTTGATTATCGTTGCCGACAATATTGATGAATTGTTAATTAAAATGACTGAATCACAATTATAAAAAATGAAATATACAAAACACGTATTTGTTTGTGCAAACCAGAAAGATGCTGGCAAAAAATGTTGTGGTGCCGAGCATGGTATGGCGTTGGTCGAAGCCATGAAAGCCCAATTAAAAGAAAAAAACCTACACATTGACATTAGAGCGCAACGAGCGGGCTGCCTTGACGTTTGCGGCAAAGGTCCAGCGATGGTAGTTTATCCAGAAGGTATTTTTTATGGTAACGTTCAACTGAGTGATATAGGCGAGATAGTCGAAAGCCATTTAGCAAACAACGTTGTGGTTGAACGGCTAAATCTTAATTTGTGATTACCTGTTGATTTCGATACACAAAAAGACTGTCGCCCATTAGATTTTCTGTACTTACCAAACGACCATTGGTAGCCAGTTGAGGTGCCGAAATCCCTTCATTGATTGAATGAGGGCTTTTAAAAATCCTTATTTCGTCCCAAAGGTTTTGATTGATAAAACTTTGCAACAACTGTGCGCCACCTTCTACCAAAACCGATTGAATTTTTCGGGAATGTAAATCTGCTAATAGATTTATGAGATTTGACGAATTGTAGCAAACTGTTTCTTGCGAATCATCGAATAAATTAAGTGATGGGGGCAGTCTTTGATGTTGGTCTATGACTATTCTGATTGGGTTTCGGCCTGTCCAATACCTTACGTTTAGCTTCGGGTTATCGAATAAAGCCGTATTTGTGCCTATCATAATGGCATCTTCTTGGCTACGCCATTTGTGCGATAGCGTATGCGAGAGCGCATTGCTGATTTTGAGCGGTGAGCCATCTGCTACACCAATAAAACCATTGGATGTTTCGGCCCATTTCAAGATGATATACGGTCGTTGTTGTTCAAAAAAGACAAAGAATCGACGATTGAGTTCTCGTCCTTCTTTTTCCAAAACACCTATAACGACCTCTATATCTGCATTTTTTAATTTCTGAATACCGTTACCAGCTACGAGCGGGTTAGGGTCGAGGTTACAGACTACTACTTTTTTGGGGTGCATTTTGACCAATAAATCGGCACAGGGTGGCTGTTTGCCAAAATGGGCGCAAGGTTCGAGCGTTACATAAATCGTAGCCTCGGGCAGTAAGTGGATATCGGCAGTAGTAATGTTTGCGATGGCGTTGCGCTCAGCGTGGTTATGGCCATACTGCTGGTGCCAGCTTTCACCAATTATGCGGTCGCCATGCACAACCACGCAACCTACCATTGGGTTGGGGCTAACTGCGCCTCGACCTAATTCTGCGAGTTCAAGCGCACGGCGCATGTATAAATTATCGATTTGGGGGTTTATCAATTTGAAAATAGTTGAGATACGTTTTGTCTATTATAACATATTCTCTTGGCTTAGATTGTTAGGGTCGCCGTAGATCAGTAGTCCATTATGATTTTGAACAACTGGCGCAACTCCATTGGCTAATCTGTGGTATGGATACGAAGTTTTGGTTGAGTAATGACACACCATTGACTTTCGTGTTTGCTCTGGGTTTTCGATGGCGTTTCCACCATGGGTCAGTGCAGCGTGCCAAAGCAAAACATCACCTTTTTTGATAATCAAATTTTCTTTTGGTAGGTTTAAATCGGTACAGGTTTTGTCTAAATAATCTGCAAACTCAAGGGGTGTTTTGGTAGAACGACCAGAATATAAAATACCGTTTCCAAAGTTATATTTTGGTATTTTGTGTGAGCCTACATAATAATAAAGTGGCCCCGAGTCTATTTTAACGTCTTCGAGTGCTATCCAAGATGCAACCAGATGACTTGCTATATTTGACCTCACCCATGCAAAGTCTTGATGAGTAGGCTGCTGGCTGCCATACAAAAACGTGAGGCTCTGAAAAGCTACGGGCTGTTGCTGAAAGACCGCCCACAAAAAATTGCCAATAGCTGGGTGCGACATCAACTCTTTGCCGGCCTTAGAAATACTATGAAAGTCATTAATTTTTACAAATTTCTCTCTTAGGTCGCCGCCCGTCCAGTCCTTTGCTTTGCGCTCTGCATTGGGCTGAAACTTAGGCAAGTCGATTCTGACAACAGTATTAAATTTTTTGTTATCCTTTAATAGATGCTCAACATCTGTCAAATAGTTGTCTATTAAGTTAGTTGAAATGGCTTTTTCGAGGATTACATAGCCATTTTTTTGCCAAAAACTTAGTTTTTCGGCCATGTCATAACTCAGCTCGCCTGCTATCGGTTCAAAACCTTTCAGACCCTCGTTTATATTTGCCTTTGAGCGATCAATCCATGGTAAGGTATCGGCCTCAAAGTCTTTTGGCGCAAAAAACTTATCTTTGATGTCTAAATATGTAGGGTGTAAAAAATCCTTGATTTGTTTTAGCATGGTAATTCATTTTTTAAGACACAAACTTATAAAATAAACTTTGATAATGTATTTAGCCGATTACTTTTATTTTTTTGTAAACCCATCATCACAAACTTAGCATATCCTTGAAGCGAATGGCTTGACGGCGAGATATTTCTATTTTTTCGCCACTACCTCGCAACGTAATCAGTAAGCCCCCCGAAAACCAAGGCTCGATTTTTTCGACCCATTGTAGATTAACAATATGCTTGCGATTGGCCCTAAAAAACGTATGTACATCGAGCCGTTCTTCGAGGCTATTCAACGATTTGAGTACCAGTGGTTTTTGGTCGTCAAAATGTAACCTCACGTAGTTACCCATCGACTCAAAAAGCCGTACTTTACCGAGCCGCACAAACCAGCACTTTTCGCCATCTTTTACAAACACATGGTCGTTTTCACCTAATGCCTTTCGTTCTATTTGCGGCATATTATCTGGTTGGCGCACCGCTTCGTCAAGCACTCTGTTGATGGCTTCGCTAAGTCGGGCGAGGTCTATGGGTTTGAGTACATAGTCCAAGGCGTTGTATTCAAAGGCTTTGAGGGCATACTCGTCGTAGGCAGTCGTAAATATCACCTCTGGGGCTTCGTCTTCGAGGGCTTCCAGTAGCTGAAAACCATTTTTGCCAGGCATCTGAATATCCAAAAACAGCAAGTCGGGTTTTAGTTCGCCTATCATAAGTATGGCTTCGTCGGCATTGGCTGCTTCGCCGATGACTTCTATTTTAGGAAAATTTTCGAGCAGTCGTTTTAGTTCATTGCGGGCCAGCCGCTCGTCGTCAATTATTAGTGCTTTCATGTTTTAGTTCTTAGTTCAAAGTGCTTGGTGCTTAGTTTTTTTTAGTACCTCTTAGTTTTTCGTAGAGTTTAGTAATGCGTTTGAAAATGCCCTTATAATTCTGATAATTTCATCACAATCATTTCTTAGCTTTAACGATTCTGCCTCGGTAGTATATTTCAACTTTTCGGACAAATATAGCATTGATTTTACTTCTGTTCAGGAACTTTTGGCAATATTCAAAAATCTATTAAATTCGATTTTACTTTCTCTTGCATATCCTTCGGCAATGTTGTTTGATACCGAAACGCTGGCTCTACAAATTTGGTCTTTAAAACCGAAATCTCTTAACGAGCCAAAAGCAATATAAATCTTTACAGCCAATTCTTGTGATTTTTGCCACGCAATAATGTCTTCAAATGAAATGATTTTTGACATATTATTTTTAAATTTTATTTTTAAATCAACGGACTCTGCGGGTAAAAAAAGTAGAAACTTAGCTAACAATGTACCAAGAACTAAGAACTTTGAATTTTAAATATACCATCGGTTTGTATCGGTATCACTATATCGGCTCTGACTACGTTTTCTGATTCTTGTAAAATTCTGAATTTGGCAGCATCGCCATATAGTAAATGTAGCCGCCGCTCGGTATTCTGAATACCAAACCCACCCGACTCTGACTCGTGTTTTGGGCTGTCTAAGTTGCCTGTGTTTCTGATATGAACATGCACATTGGCATTTTCCATGAATGCCGTAATCTGAATAAATCCCCCATTGACCGCTTTCTGAACGCCGTGCTTGATGCCATTTTCGACCAACGTTTGGAGCATCATGGGCGGTACTTGCAAAAAAAGCGTTTTGGGGTCGATATGAAAATCTGAAGTTAGGCGGTCTTCGTAGCGTACTTTTTCTAAGGCCAGGTAGTCTTCAACGGTTTTGAGTTCTTCACGTAGTTCTACGGTTTTGCGGCGGTCGGCCAGTAGCGAATTTCTCAAAATGTTAGACAGTTGTGTAATGCTATGTTGCGCTTTTTGTGGGTCTTCGTTTATCAATGCTCTGATAGAGTTTAGGGCATTGAACATAAAATGCGGGTTGAGTTGGGAGCGCAAAACCTTGGCCTCGGTTTCGTTGATTGAGGTTTTGAGGAGTATTTTTTCAATGTCAGTTGAGCGGATATTTTCTACATAATGATAAACAGTATAACTCAACACCCACATAAACATACTTTTGCTCCACGACAACCACGACCCCATAAACAACGCCGGCTCGTTGCCAATTATGTCTTTGAGAATGCTGAGGTCTATCGAAAAATTAACTACCGTCATTATCAGACCCAACAAAATACCCGACAAAAGCACTCTTGGAATAAGTCTATAAATGGGCAAATCACCCCAGTTCCATCGTCTGACAACCAACCTATAAACATGAGTCAGCAATACGCAAAGCCCGACACTGGCAATGGTAAAACCCAGCATCGTCCAACTAAAACCAGACTCTAATGTAAACACCCAAAACTCATAAAACATGAGTAACGTCCAGCTAAAAACTTGGCAAAGCCAATAAAGTGTTTTTTTTGACATTAGGCTTTTTGATTATAAAAATGGTATTGCAGTTGGCTTTTTGTACCTTTGTGGCGCAAAGCTATCTAACCAAAACGTTCAAAACAAGTACAACATACCAACAATGCAAATTATAAAAAAATCGCTTGAAGGCTTGGTAGAAATTATACCAGCGGTTTATAAAGATGAGAGAGGGTTCTTTTTTGAGAGTTACAATCAACAAACTTTTGAAAAACACGGCTTACCCACTCACTTCGTGCAAGACAATCAATCTTTTTCTGTCAAAGGTGTAGTTCGGGGCTTGCACTTTCAGCGTGCGCCCTTTGCACAAGGCAAATTAGTACGGGTTATTTCGGGGAGGGTAATAGACGTAGTAGTAGACATTAGGCCCGAGTCTGCTACCTTTGGCCAGCACGAACTGATAGACTTAGATGCCATTCGTAACAACATGCTGTATGTTCCAGAGGGTTTTGCACATGGTTTTGTGGCCATAGAAGATTCGGTATTTAGCTATAAATGTACCAACGTCTATAACAAACCAGCCGAAGGTGGTATATTATGGAATGACCCAAATCTAAAAATAGACTGGAATATAACCTCGCCCATAGTGTCCGAAAAAGATATGCTGCTACCCACATTTAGTTCTATTTTTTGTTAGATATTCTATCCGCAATTAACGTACCAATTTTAACTAAATTAAGATTTTGTTTTTATGTCTTTTAAAGTTAAAAAACTTATATTCAATTAGTTAACAATAAAAATAAAGTTTTTTGTTGTTAAATTAAATTAAATTAAATACTGGCATAATTAGTGTCGCTATACAGGGTAATTACAATCCCTATCTGATGATTTTACCTTTTTTACAACGTTCCAAAACTCAAAAAGTGCATTTGCCCAAGAACGCCCTCTTGACGGTAGATGTACACTCGCATATATTGCCCAATTTAGACAATGGCCCCGACACCTTAGAAGAAAGCATAAGCCTGTTGCGAGAGATGGCCGCCGACGGTATTCGTAAAGTAATAACGACGCCACACGTCATGGGCGACTTTTATCGAAATAGCCATAGTGCCATTCAAGTAGCCAAGGAACAGTTTTCACGTGAGGTACAAAAGCGCGGTATTCCAATATCAGTAGAAGTTGCCGCTGAATATTATGTAGATGTGTCGCTGGTGGTACTATTAGAAAATCACTCGCCACTGCTCACTTTTGGTGGTAAGTACCTACTTTTTGAGACTTCTGTCGTTACAATGCCCTCTTTTTTGATAGAAGTTATCAAACAAATTCAAAATCGGGGTCTTTTGCCTGTCATGGCTCACCCTGAGCGGTATCATTATTTGCAACAAGACAAAAAACTAACTCATCTGATACACGATATGGGTGTTTTGTTTCAGGTCAATATTCCATCACTCCAAAGCCCACATCAACTTACCAAAGAAATGTCTGAATATTTGGTTGTCAATAAAATGGTGAACTTTTTGGGTAGCAACACACACAGCCGCAACGAATGGGCTGCCACTCGCCAAGCCGTTGAGTCAAGATATTACCAGACTGCACTCGACAATGGCATCTTAAACCAAACGCTCCTGTAAGTGTATTAGGAATTTGTGTTAGTGTTTCATAGCTTTGAGCAATAGTCAAGCATAAAATCAAATTATTGTTCTCATCAATGAAAAGCGTCTATAAAGCACACCCTTGGCATGGCATTCCGATTGGCGAAAAAGCCCCCGAAATCTTAACGGCATTTATCGAAATAGTACCCACCGATACCGTCAAATACGAAATTGACAAGCTGACGGGGTATCTTAAAATCGACCGCCCTCAAAAATACTCAAACATAGTTCCTGCGCTCTATGGCTTTGTTCCCAAAACATACTGCGGCGATGCCATCGCTCGTTTTGCCCGTGAGCAGTCTGGCCGTGAAGACATTAAAGAAGGCGATGGCGACCCGCTCGACATTTTGGTTCTCTGCGAAAGTACCATTCCACACGGCGACATTATTTGTCAGGCCATACCCATCGGTGGTTTTAGGCTAATCGACAAAGGTGAAGCCGACGACAAAATTATTGCCGTCTTGAAAGATGACTTGCTTTATGGTAAATACAACGACATATCGGAACTTCCCGAAAGCGTTGTAACACGTCTGAGGCACTATTTTTTGACATATAAAAACCTGCCCGACGAAAAAATGACCTGCGAAATTGCAAACGTTTATGGTCGTGAAGAATCACAAAATGTTATTCGCCATGCCATTACCGACTATTTGAATAACTTTGGAATGTTGTAAAAGCAATGATTATACTTTTGTACAAACAATTGTTAAAAAGATAAATATGTCGAGTAACGTTTTATTCTGGAATGTAGCTAAAAAATGCAACTATGAAATAGTTGATGAAGCAATAAAATGTCTAAATCCCGATTTTTTAGTCATTGCCGAAGACTGTCTCGCTACCAATAAATTACTGATTACAATCAATACGAGTTCCAGAAAGATATATCAATTTTGTGGTAAAAACGAAAGAGGAATAAGTATTTTACTTCAAGGCATTTTACAGAATTTAGAGTTTTAAAATCTGACAACCCCTACTTATTGCCTATTGAAATAGATTTCAATAATCGCAAAACGCTTTTAATAGGAATACATTTACCAAGCAAACTCAGAACCGATAATACTGAAAGACAGTTTATTAGTAGAAAAACCATTAAAGAAATAGTACGATTAGAAAACCTATGCGGCCATAAAAATACGGTACTTGTTGGTGATTTTAATATGAATCCCTTTGAAGATGGTATGGTAGAGATTGACGCTTTCAATGCAGTGATGAGTGTTGATATAGCCAGAAAAGGTAGTCGAAAATACTCAGGTCGTGTATATGACTATTTTTACAATCCGATGTGGGGGCATTTTGGCGATATTTTCGACTCACCATCTGGTACTTACTTTTATAATGCCAGCGATTACAAAAACAAATATTACTGGAACATTTTTGACCAAGTGTTGGTTAGGCCAGAAATTATTGATAATTTTGATTTAAACTCGTTGAAAATAATTGAAAGCTTTGACAATGAACGTAGTAGAACAAAATTACTTACTCGTCGACAAAGCATAAAGATAGATAAATCAGACCATTTACCATTATATTTTAAGATAGAATTATGATTGATACACTTTGGGACGAATCGATAATAAATGGTGTTGATACCAAAGAAACACCAAAGATGCTTTTGAAAAAACAAGCATCTGACTTGGCTATAATTACTAAGCAAGTTGTACAGGCCAAGGTTACGACAGAAATGGAATACGACGGTTTTGTACATTGTTTTGATATAATTGCACCAGTATTAAACTACTCAAATAATACCGCTTTTTGTATTAAACAACCATTGGAAACGGATTTTCCACTCATAATTTATAGAGGAGTTGGCGTATTAGAAGTGGATAAAGAGTGTGAAAATTTAGATGATTTCAGACAACACTTGGGTAATATATTTAAAAGCAGAGCGATGGTGGCTATGATTCAAAATATAATCAAGCAAAGTATTTAGATTGTTTTGATTGGTCTGCGCTATTTTTTGGCCTTGGCTACTTATAGCCATTATAACCAATGATTGAATACTTCAAAAACAGCCAAAACTTCACAGCAAAATTTTCTTAGCTTTCAGAAACGATTTAGCTCTATCAGGTTATCTGGCAAAATACCCTCACTGACAACTACGGCCGCCCCCAATGCACTGGCTTGCGCCACCGAAGCCGCATAAACTTCAATGTCTGGGTAAGCCTCGGCCAAGAGGCTCATATAAATTTTGTTTTTGGAAAAACCACCATCGACAAACAGTTTTTGGGTTTTAGTTTTTTCATAAATCAAATTGACAGATACTATTTGCTGCCTCACAAAATCCCGTATTAGGGCATGGTAAGCGGTTTCGTAGTTGGGGTATATTGCTAAGTCGTTATTCCAGTTATTTATTTTTTCAGAGTTGTACTCCACAGTCTTGAAGTAAACTTGACTTAGGCCAAAATGTTCGGCCATTCGTTTGGTTTGTTCTTCATGCTGCTGACCCAAAAACAACCTTGCTGCCTTGACAGGCTTACCTTGGTGAGTTAAGTAGCAAAGACAGTCTTGTTTTAGTTCGTCAAAAGTAAGCGGTGAGTCATTGAATGGATTGAGCGAGATACACCAAGTACCTGTCGAAATCAAAATAAAATCACCTTTGATAGTGGCCAAGTAGGGTATCAGAGCCGCCGAACTATCGTGAAGCCCCACCCCAACTCTGGGTGTTTGTTGTGCAATGGGAGAGGGCGCAATAAGACTTAATTTAGAATCAATGCCTTCTTTTTTGACCCAATCGTGGTACTGTTTTTCTTGAAAATTCCAGAGATTTGTATGGCAGCCAACACTGGTAATATCGGACAGGCATTGGCTCGAAATCAAAAAACTCAAATATTGCGGCAGGTGTAAACTATGTTTGATTTGTGCAAAAATAGCGGGCTTTTGGTATTTTAAGCCATACAACTGCATACCAGAGTTGAGGTTGCCCAGCACTGGCGAGGCAGTCTGAAGAGCAAGGTTTTCTTGCCCGCCGTAGGTTTCATAAAATTGATTGGAAACGTTGTCTGAAACTGGTTTTAGATAATTATAAAGTGGTAAAATGGGTTTTAAGTCTTGCCCCAAATGCACAAAACTTGCACCGTAGGCACTAAAATTGACGGCACAAATCTCAAAACGGCTATCTTGCTTTATTTCTCGAAACGACTCTATAACCCAGTGGCTCAATAGCTCAATGTCTTCACAAGGGTATCCGTCTTCGTCGGTAGTCTCGGAGAGCGTTTCATTTTTTTGAAATACTATTTGGTAGTTTTGGTCAAATAAAAAGAGTTTTTTATTTGTTTTGCCAATATCAAAAACAACGGTAATTTTCATTCTTTAAAAAATTATAACTAATTGATTTTAAACAAAATATACCCAAGCAATCGCTTGGTTTTACCGAGTGATGACTATCGGGCGGCCTCTGGCCGATACTATTTTATGCTATCAGAGTACGACACAACTTTGTAGAATTAGCAAGATTTTAAACAAAATACACACCAACGCCAGCCAAATACCCCAATAGAGCGAGCCAGCTTATCTTGCGAAAATACCAACCGAAACTTATGCGCTCCATGCCCATCACGGCTACGCCAGCCGCCGATCCGATAATCAGAATACTGCCGCCTGTGCCAGCACAGTAAGCCAGAAACTGCCACAGTCGGTCGTCGGTTGGGTAGGTTTGGAGGTCGTACATTCCGATTGAGGCCGCCACAAGCGGCACATTGTCGATAATGGCCGAAGCCAAACCAATCAAGGCCACGATGAGGTCGAGATTACCGACCTCATTGTTTAACCAAACAGATAAAGCAGACAATATTTGTGTGGCTTCGAGGCAACCGACGGCCAAAAGTACGCCCAAAAAAAACAATATACTCGATGTATCAATACGACTCAGCGCAAAAGCGGCAGTGAGTGGTTGGCGTTCGGCTTCGTCTTTGTCTTTGTGCAACAACTCAGAAACAGCCCAAATAACGCCCAATACCAATAAAATACCCATGTAAGGCGGCAGGTGTGTGATGGTTTTGAAGACAGGCACAAACAATAATCCTCCTAAGCCAATACTCAACATCATAATTTGCTCGAAACGACTGCGTGAAAAGGTACTTGATTTGGAGGTGATTATGCCTAATTTTTGTATTTTAAATAATTTATCAAAACTCAAAAACACCAGCGGCACAACCAACGAAACAAGACTCGGCACAAACAATTTGGTAACAGTGGCAACAGTCGTAATTTGGCCACCAATCCAGAGCATAGTAGTGGTAACGTCACCAATGGGCGACCATGCCCCGCCAGCGTTGGCGGCAACAATGACAACGCCTGCCATCAAAAGGCGAGTTTGAGATGCGGGCATGAGTTTTTTGAGTAACGACACCATGACGATGGCCGTGGTGAGATTGTCTAAAATAGCCGACAGAAAAAAAGTAAGCATTGCCACAACCCACAACAACTTGCGAGGGTTACGGGTAGCGATGCAGTCAGTAATTAAGTCAAAACCATTGTGTGCATCAATGAGTTCTACTATTGTCATGGCACCCATCAAGAAAAAAAGTATTTCGGCAGTACTCGCCAAATGACGTGCCAGTGGTTCAGAAACTGTGTCGTTTGAACTGACTGCATAGACCGCCCAACACAATACACCTGTTAGTAGGGCAGTGGCCGTTTTGTTAAATTCTAATTGTTCTTCAAAAGCAATGGCTAAGTAGCCGACAATAAAAATAAGAATAATTACAAGAACCATGTGGGCTATAAAAATTGTTTGTTAATTTTGGAATAAATATAACTCAAAAATATGTTAGGACATCGCTTTTCTGATTTTAGGCCCGAAGAACAGGGCAACAAAAATAAGTTTGACGAATTGCTCAATATCTTTCAGCAACTGTTGCTCATTACGTCGGGTGATGTGGCACAGGCAATGGCTTGGATGAGCGAACTCGACCGCCAACACAAACTGACGGACGATAACTATGGCATTGGCGATTTTTTTGAAGACCTCAAAACCAAAGGCTACCTCAAAGAAGAGCAAGGTGATGGTAAGCTCATAATGACTCCCAAAAGCGAGAGCAGCATCAGAAAAAGTGCATTGGACGAAATCTTTGGCAAACTCAAACGCTCAAAGTCGGGCGGTAGCCACCAGACCCCTTATACAGGTGCTGGCGACGAACTGAGCAGCGATGTAAGAGACTTTCAGTTTGGCGATAGCCTCGACCAGATTTCGATGACCGAATCTATCAAAAATGCCCAAATCAACCACGGGGCCGAAGACTTTTATTTGTTAGAAAACGACCTCGAAGTAGTTGATAAAGAACAAAAAACGACCTCGTCGACCGTGCTGATGATAGACGTGAGCCACTCAATGATACTCTACGGCGAAGACCGCATTACGCCCGCCAAAAAAGTAGCTCTGGCCATGGCCGAACTCATCAAAACCAAATACCCAAAAGATACGCTCGACATTATTGTGTTTGGTAACGATGCCTGGCAGATTCAACTCAAAGACCTCCCCTATTTGGAAGTTGGCCCGTACCATACCAACACCGTAGCTGGTCTGGAACTGGCTATGGACTTGCTGCGCCGCCGCAAAACCAAAAACAAGCAAATTTTTATGATTACCGATGGCAAACCAACTTGCTTGAAAGAAGGACTGAAATACTACAAAAATAGCTTTGGATTAGACCGTAAAATTGTAACCAAAACCCTGACATTGGCCGCTCAATGCCGCCGACTAAACGTGCCCGTAACAACTTTTATGATTGCCTCTGACCCGTACTTAAAGCAATTTGTACAAGAGTTTACACGAGTAAACAACGGGCGGGCATATTACAGTAACCTAAAAGGTTTGGGTGGGTTTGTGTTGGAGGATTTTCAAAGAAATCGTAGAAAAAATGTGAAATAGAGTTGATTCAACAAATAATAATTATGATTTTTGAAGTACAAAATTTGGGTAATATCAATCATGCCAAAATAGATTTGAGCAAAAACTTGATTTTGTTTACTCATGCAGTTGCTCGGTTCTACCGAGTAACGACTATTGAGCAGCCTCTGGCCGATGACACTTTATACCAACAACCACAAATCGTATTTTGACAACAAAAAAACTTTTATCACATAGTCAAAGTATTGAAAAATATTCGGCCAGAGGCCTCCAAATAGTTATTACTCGGTAGAACTGAGTAACTGCGTGAGCAATCGTTGTGGGTTTAGGCATTGACAATGTGCCCTATAACAGAGTTATATTGTGGGAAAATTATGGCGAAAAATAACTACCTATTGTGGCTATTTCTG
>JAYWHT010000090.1:0-33459 GCA_043777595.1 Spirosomataceae bacterium | reverse complement strand
TTTTTTATGCTGTTAATCGGTTTTTAGCTAATTTAGGTAAAAATGTAAACATCAATTTTTCTGAATTTAATCTAAACTAATTTTACCCAAGCACTTATCGCATTTCCTTTATTGTTTGCTTCTAAATTAGAAAAACCCATTACTCCATTATCTATTGAAGAATTTGAAATTAGTGGGACATTTCCATTTTCAGAAATTATTTCTTCATTTTGAAGACGATGGTATTTTGTCGGATATATCTCAAACAAATCACCCAATTTAAAATTTTGCCATTCTATTTGTGTAACTAATTGATTATCAATTAGTTGCCCCCCCCCCACCGCAAGGTTCGTGCCATTTCTGAATGCTTCAAGAACTTCTTTTTCTTTTTCGGTCAAAATATAGTTACTAAGTCCAGTTGCTTTTAAATAAGATTCAAGTTTTACTATTCGCTCCGTTTCCAATTCCGAAATAAAACCTTCCATAAAATCAAAATCTATTTTGCCGTTTTGGGTGGGAAGTTGGATTTTTTGGTCTGCCAATATTTTTATATTGAAACTGGAACCACCCCAAGAAAAAGAACTAAATGCTTTTGACATTGTTAAGATAAAAAATTGAGCATTTTTTTTGCTAAATCTTTCATTTTTCGACTTTAAAATTTTGATTTTATCGCCAGTAAAATATGGTTTTTCTTGATAAAACATTGTCGCTGTATCTTGTCCAAATGAAATCGTATTACCTTCATTTAAAAATTGTTCATCTTCATTTATAAAACCTCTTTGTCCATTATTTGAACTTGTTCTAACAACGTAAGGATATTTCCCATCTTTTAAAATTTCAACCTTATTTGCATCAAATCTTTTTTTGTAAGTATTAAATTCAAACAAATCCCCCAACTTAAACTCTCCCCACTCAACGTTTTTTAGTTTTTCATTGAATGGGGCATCTACTTTCCCAGCGGGGTGCCGCCCAGACTTTCAGTGTTTTGTTTTAAGATTGTAGAGACTTCCCACGCCAAATAGTCGCTTACGGTTTTTTTGAAATCGGCAAGCGTTGGTTTGGTGTCTATGGGTGCTGTTTGGTTCCAATCTCCCCCATTTTGTGGGTCAATAGTGCCTTCGTAATAGTCTTTTTCGGTAAAGATTTTGAGTTTACTTTTGCCAAAACGTGCCAAGTTTATGAGTTCTTCGTAGCGTTCTTTGGCTTGGTTGGTGTCTTTGAGGTTATTGCTGGCTTTTTTGCGGCTGGTACGGGTATAGCCATCGTCCGAAAAATCTATAAACTTCACCATTTCGTCTTTGTGGTGTTTTTCGTTTACCTTAAACACATAAACGTTGGTCTGTACGCTGCTTTTGCCAATAAAAATATCAATGGGCATTTTGATACTTGCCACGAGGGTATGTTTTTCGAGTATTCTTTTGGTGTATTCTCTGGCTTTGCCACTACCTGCCGAGTTCTGAATAATAATAGCGGCATAGCCTTTGTTCATCATCGATAAGGCTTTTGCTACAAAGTTCATACCGTTGCCAGGTGCAGAATACGGTGGATTAAGTATAAAGGCATCGGCCGGAAATTTGCTATCGGTTTTGCCAAAGCCATAATTTCCATCAAAATCTCTAAGCGAGTCTTTGTTTATGATATTAGAGCTACCGTCGCCCATCAAAATCATATTCAAAATCGCCAACATATACACACTTGACAGCAACTCTAAGCCGAGTAATTGTTCTGCTTTTATTTTTATCTCTTTTTGTGTCAATTCTTCAGGCGAGGTGATGGTATTTTTGGCATCGTTGAGCATTTCGTTCATGGCCGCCACCAACAAACCTGCCGAGCCTGTGGCAAAATCCCATACATAAGAATCTTTGTTTACCCTTGCCAATTTTGCCAACAGCGTAGCCACATAAGAGGGCGTAAGCACTACATCGTTGAGGCTATCTTGACTAAAACCGAGCCAGCCGTACATTTCATTAAAGAGTTTTCCTGTAAAATCAGTTGTCAGACCTATTTTGTAATAAATCCCTAAATCATCTACGATTTTGGTAAAAACCCTTTTCAATTGGCTTTCTCCATCTTGAACCTTATTGATGTTTTCGGTTAAAAGTGTGTTAGATAATGTTCTTAAAATTAAGTCTTTCTTTTCTTGTGGAATACCTTTTTCGTTCAAAAAAGCAGTAATTCGATTGATTAAAATATCGCCATCTCGTCCGCCAATAAATGTTTGTGATTTCAAATCACTTTTATCAAGCACAGGCACTTTATTAGGCACTCCAAGCGTAGCAATAATAGAAGCCGCCACCAAATACACACGGTCGTTTTCGCCCAGCCCTTTTTCATTTTGGTAAATATCATGGTTTAGTTTCCGTAAACTGGCATCAATTTCTTGCTCTCGTTGCTCCTTTAATTGGTCAATTTCTTCTTGTGAGAGGTGTAAAGTCTTTACTTTCTCAATAAAGGCATCAAAGTTTTCTTTTTTCAGAAACGAAAAATCTGTAAACTCGCCCACTTTTTGCCCAGCACCAAAGTTGCTTTTAGCAACATAATAGACACCTATTTTGTGGTGAACTTTTCCAGCTTCGTCTTTATAGCCAGTCATACCGATTGCGATAATATCAGTATAACTCGTATGATGCAGCACCGCATTGGCATAATGTACGGCACCGTTTACAGCAAAGGCATTGATGTTTTTGAAATGTGCCTCATTTTTAGCAGTTCGGTTTTCTACTTGGCTGTTAGCATCAAGTTTTACGAGGCTATCTTTGTAGCCTTTGTACTCAATCAAAATAGGATAATAAGCTAAATTTTTGTCTTGCAACAATATTTTGGCATCTACACGATTTCCGCCTACGCCACCATTTTTTGAATAATAATCAGCAAGAGCTTTGTCTATTTCTGTATTTACAGATTCTTGTTCTAATTTGTAGGGTAATTTATATGATTTCAGCCAGCCGTTTGCTAAATCTGCAATATTAGGTTCAATAGATTGTGCCATTTGTTTGTTAAAATTGATATGCAAACTTACATTTTTTGGTTTATTTTCAAGACTACTTAACGATAGAAGTAATCTTTAACCCAAAAACGGATAGCGATAGTCGGTCGGTGATACAAAAGTTTCTTTGATAGTTCGGGGCGATACCCAGCGTAGTAAGTTTAGTACAGAGCCTGCTTTATCGTTTGTGCCTGAGCCTCTGGCACCGCCAAAAGGTTGCTGGCCAACGACTGCCCCTGTGGGTTTGTCGTTGATATAAAAATTGCCAGCGGCGTTGCTCAACGCCTTGGTGACCAGCTCGATAGCGTAGCGGTCTTGGGCAAAAATAGAACCAGTGAGGGCATAGTCTGAGGTGCTATCGAGGAGTTTGAGTGTTGCCTCAAATTGGTCTGGTTCATAAACATAAATCGTAAGCACAGGTCCAAATATCTCTTCGCACATCGTCGTGTATCGTGGGTTGGTAGTCAGTATAACGGTAGGCTCTACAAAATAACCGACCGATTTGTCGTAATTGCCACCAGCTACAATCGTTACACTTGAGTCGTTTTTGGCGTTGTCGATGTAGGCGGCAATTTTATCAAACGATTTTTCGTCAATCACAGCATTTATAAAATTACCAAAGTCTTCTGTGCCACCCATTTTCATGGTTTTGAGGTCGGCAATCATATAATTTTTGACATCTTCCCATAAGTTTTGAGGAATGTATGCACGTGAAGCCGCCGAGCATTTTTGACCTTGGTACTCAAACGCCCCCCGAACGAGTGCCACAGCCAACGCCTTGGCATGAGCCGAGTGATGTGCCATCACAAAATCTTTGCCACCAGTTTCACCCACAATTCTTGGAAACGATTTATAGATACTCAGGTTATTGCCAATGGTTTTCCAGATATGCTGAAACACTTTGGTACTGCCCGTAAAGTGAATACCTGCAAAATCTCGGTGTCTGAAAACAACATCGCCAGCCACAGGCCCGTCCACATGAATGAGGTTAATGACACCATCGGGTAGGCCAGCTTCTCTAAAAACCCGCATCAGTACATCGGCAGAATACGCCTGTGTAAGTGCTGGTTTCCAGACAATTACGTTACCCATCAGAGCCGCAGATGCAGGCAAGTTGCCAGCAATAGCCGTGAAGTTAAAGGGTGTGAGTGCAAAAATAAAACCCTCCAAGGGGCGGTATTCGAGCCGATTCCAGATGCCATCAGACGATATAGGCTGTTGGCTATAAATCTCGGTCATAAACTGGACATTGAACCTCAAAAAATCAATCATCTCGCAAGCGGCATCAATCTCGGCTTGGTACGCATTTTTAGATTGCCCCAACATCGTAGCGGCATTGATTTGGTTGCGGTAGGGGCCAGCCAACAGGTCGGCAGCTTTCAAGAAAATACTCGCACGGTGTTCCCAGCTCATATTACCCCATTGTTCCCGAGCGGCCAGTGCCGCATCAATGGCCTGTGTTACGTGCGAGGCATCACCCATTGAATAATGCCCCAAGATGTGTTGGTGGTCGTGCGGTGGCAAAACGGCGTGCTGGTCATCTGTAAACACTTGATTAGCACCTATATACATCGGCAAATTGATTTGCTTGGCACGGGCTTCGGCCAGAGATGTTTGTAGTGTAGTGCGTTCAGTAGAGCCAACCGAATAGCTTTTGATTGGTTCGTTTTTGGTGGCTGGGGTATTAAAAAATCCGAAAGACATAGTTTTATTGGGTGATGGTTTCGACAAATGTACGAACGATAAATAGTCTTTCAAACTGCATTTTTTTTAAGTAGGGAGCGTTTTTTAGACTAAAAACCAAACCCGACAATATTTTTTTGAATAAAGCCACTCCAAAAGTCGATAGTTACCTTAACTTTGTGAAATTTTTGTACCTGCCTGTCATAAACTTACTACACCACCATATTATTATAGATAACTGTGCCTAAAAACCCCAACATCAAATCTGTACTTATTATCGGCTCTGGGCCGATTGTCATTGGTCAAGCCTGCGAGTTTGACTATGCTGGTACTCAAGCCGCCCGCTCTATCAGAGAAGAAGGCGTAGAGGTGTCGCTCATCAACTCAAATCCTGCAACGATAATGACCGACCCCATCAATGCAGATTTTGTGTATCTAAAACCGCTCGAAAAGAAATCTATTATCGAAATTTTAGAAAAACACCAAGCCGAAGGGCGACCCATCAATGCCATTTTGCCAACAATGGGCGGCCAAACTGCTTTAAATTTGGCCATCGACTGCGACAAAGCTGGTATCTGGAAAAAATATGGTGTTCAGATAATCGGTGTGGACATCAAGGCCATCGAAACAACCGAAGACCGTGAGAAATTTCGATTGAAAATGATTGAATTAGGGGCTGGTGTTTGTAAAGGCCGTACAGCCAAGTCGTTTTTGGAGGGCAAAGAAATAGCGCAAGAAATAGGCTTTCCGTTGGTTATCCGCCCGTCATATACGCTGGGTGGCACAGGCGGTGGTTTTGTAAACACTCCCGAAGAATTTGACAAAGCGCTCCAACATGGCCTTATTGCTTCGCCTGTCCATGAGGTATTGGTAGAGCAGAGTGTGATGGGCTGGAAAGAATATGAGTTGGAATTATTGAGAGACAATAACGGTAATTTTATCATTGTGTGTTCTATCGAAAACTTCGACCCCATGGGCATACACACAGGCGACAGCGTAACCGTAGCCCCCGCCATGACCCTGCCCGATACCCTCTATCAAAAAATGCGAGACTTGGCCATAGAGGTCATGGGTGCTATTGGTAAGTTTGCGGGGGGCTGTAATATCCAGTTTTCGGTCAATCCAGAAACTGACGATATTATTGTCATCGAAGTCAATCCACGTGTGAGCCGCTCGTCGGCGTTAGCCTCAAAAGCAACGGGCTATCCGATTGCTAAAATTTCGGCAAAAATGGCTATTGGTTTTAATTTAGACGAACTTATAAACCCAGTAACAGGCTCAACGTCAGCGTTTTTTGAGCCTACGATAGACTATGTGATTGTAAAAGTGCCTCGCTGGAATTTTGATAAGTTTCAGGGTGCAGACCGCTCTCTGGGCTTACAAATGAAGTCGGTTGGTGAGGCTATGGGCATAGGGCGCAATTTTCAAGAAGCGTTACAAAAAGCCTGCCAGTCGCTCGAAATTGGCCGTAATGGCCTCGGCGCAGACGGTAAAGAACTGACTAACGTTGAGGCCATCAAACATAGCCTCAAACACCCAAGCTGGAATCGACTGTTTCATATTTATGATGCTTTCAAGATTGGCTTATCTTTTAAAACGATTCAGAACTTAACCAAAATAGACGCTTGGTTTTTGCATCAAATTGAAGAACTATTAGAATTAGAAAAACAAATACAACAACACGAACTCGAAGACTTACCTGCCGAACTACTCCTAATGGCAAAGCAAAAAGGCTACGCCGACCGTCAGATTGCACATTTGTTGGGTGTCAAAGAAAGCAAGGTATATCAGCTACGGCAAGATTTGAACGTCAAACGGGTTTTTAAGTGTGTCGATACTTGCGCTGCCGAGTTTGAAGCCAAAACGCCTTATTATTATTCGACATTTAGTGTCTCGCAAGCCGAGCCAGACAACGAGTCGATGGCGAGCGACCGCAAAAAAATTGTTGTCCTTGGCTCAGGCCCCAACCGCATAGGGCAGGGTATAGAGTTCGACTATTCGTGTGTGCATGGAGTGCTGGCTGCCAAAGAAGCTGGCTATGAGACCATTATGATAAACTGTAACCCCGAGACAGTTTCGACAGACCCCGATGTAGCCGACAAACTTTATTTTGAACCAGTGTTCTGGGAACACGTCCACGCTATTATTATGCACGAAAAACCCGAAGGCGTTATTGTGCAGTTGGGTGGACAAACGGCCTTAAAAATTGCCGAAAAATTACACAAATACGGTATCAAAATCATAGGTAGTAGCTTCGATACACTTGATTTGGCCGAAGATCGTGGCCGCTTTTCTGAACTCTTAAAAACCCTAAATATTCCATATCCAAAGTTTGATACTGTGCGCTCGGCAGATGCCGCCGCCGAGCTGGGCCGTGAACTGGGTTTCCCGTTGTTGGTGCGCCCGAGTTATGTATTGGGTGGGCAGAGTATGAAAATCGTAATTAACGAACAAGAATTAGAACAACACGTAGTCAAAATCTTAAACGATATACCGGGCAATAATATCTTGCTCGACCACTTCTTAGAAAATGCCATCGAGGCCGAGGCCGATGCCATCTGCGACGGCGAAGATGCGTATATTATTGGTATCATGGAACACGTCGAGCCAGCAGGCATTCATTCTGGCGACTCGCACGCTGCACTACCACCATTTGACTTGACGGACGACGAGATTCGGCAAATTGAAGAAATCACGCTCAAAATCGCCAAAGCAATGCAGGTCAAGGGGCTTATCAATATTCAGTTTGCGGTCAAGAATGGCGTGGTTTATGTCATTGAGGCCAATCCACGTGCCAGCCGCACTGTGCCGTTTATATGTAAGGCATACCAAGAACCGTATGTAAACTATGCCACGAAGTTTATGCTGGGCGACAAAAAAGTGAAAGACATTGATTTTAAGCCAATTAAAAAAGGCTGGGCGATAAAAATTCCTGTGTTTTCGTTCAATAAATTTCCGAATGTAAACAAAGAACTCGGCCCAGAAATGAAATCTACAGGGGAGGCCATTTACTTTATTGACGACCTCAATGATGACTTTTTTCAGAAAATATACTCAGAACGTAATCTGTATTTGAGTCGATAAAACTGTTTCGTACCGCCGAACGGCACCAAATAGTTTTATAAAATAACACCATCTAAGTAGATTGTGCTTATTTGTTGATGTACCAATCGCTATGGCGAGCCGCTGCTTATTACAAACACATTATACAAAACCAGAAGTCCGCCACAAATCAAGCGGCGATTTTAGTATAGTTGATTAAATTTCGATAATTATCTGAATTTTTAGCGGTTTCGGAGCAAATTTCTATTTCAAGTGTGTGGGGACGTGGGCTACTGGATAGAAACAGCCCTTTCTTCCACTGGCTGAAGCCAGTGGCAATTCAGCCAGTGGCAATTCAGCCAGTGGCAATTCAGCTAATGAAAAATATCAATAATTATTCTCATTCCCAAAGTTTCTGTCTTTATTGGCCCAAGGCTTTTGACGGTTGTTCTTGTTGCTGCTGGCGGGTTTCTGGCTTTGTGGCGTGGCTGACCGCTGTGGTTGGTTAGACGTTGGTCGTTGATTTGATACTGGCCTCTGGCTCGGTGCAGTCGTTAGTCGTTGCTGATTTGGATTTGCGGCTTGCTTTGGTTTTTGGGCTTGTTGTGCGTTGCGGTTTGGCATGTTTCTATCGCCTCGCTGAAACTTTGGCTCTTTGATGGGGTTATGGTCAATAAGCGGAAAAGGGTGTTCATTGACAACAGGAATCCGTTTGTTGATTAGTTTTTCTACGTCTCGCAAATATTCTTTTTCTTCGGCATCACAAAACGAAAAAGCCGTTCCCTTTGCCCCTGCTCGCCCTGTTCGACCAATTCGGTGAACGTAAGTCTCGGGAATATTCGACATTTCGTAGTTGATTACATACTCCAGCTCGTCCACATCAATACCCCGTGCGGCGATGTCGGTTGCTACCAAAATCCGTGTAGTTTGTTCTTTAAAATTACTCAAAGCCCGTTGTCTTGCATTTTGAGACTTATTGCCATGAATGGCCTCGGCTGTGATATTGTGTTTTTGTAAAACTTTCACAACCTTGTCGGCACCGTGTTTGGTACGGGTAAAGACCAGAGCCGTTTTAATATTTTTGTCTTTTAGTATTTCTACTAATAAGTCGTTTTTGTTGCCCTTATCGACAAAATATACCGCTTGCTTGATAATATCGACTGTCGAAGACACAGGCGTAACCGACACCTCTGAGGGATTGTGTAAAATAGTACTGGCCAATAGTACGATTTCGGGGGGCATAGTAGCCGAAAAGAAAAGCGACTGCCGTCTTTTGGGTAGCACGGCTAAGAGTTTTTTTACGTCATGTATAAAACCCATGTCGAGCATACGGTCGGCTTCGTCGAGTACAAAAATCTCTACTTCACGGAGCGATAAATATCCCTGATTCATAAGGTCAATCAGTCGGCCTGGGGTGGCTATGACCACGTCCACGCCAGCGTTGAGTGCTGTTACTTGTGAGTTTTGATTGACTCCCCCAAAAATAACAGTACAGTTCAAACTCGTATGGCGACCATAAGCCTTGAAACTCTCGCCAATCTGAATAGCCAGCTCACGAGTTGGCGTAACAATCAGGCTTCTGATTTTGCGTTTGCGCTCGTAGGTTTTATTGGCACTTAATATTTGTAAAATCGGAATCGTAAAAGCGGCTGTTTTGCCTGTGCCAGTTTGGGCGCAGCCCAGCAGGTCGTTGCCTTTCAAAACTATCGGAATGGCTTGTGCTTGTATGGGTGTGGGACTGGTGTAACCTTCTTCTTCTAATGCTTTTAAGATGGGGCTGATGATGTCTAATGACTGAAATTGCATAATAAATTGATAAACATTGAACCCAACCACAAACCAATGTGGTTGAGTATGGCCACAAAGGTACGGTTTTTATTTGGTGATAAAACACCCCTTATTTTTCTTCTTGCGAGAGCATTTTTTCTACCGCAGCGGTTCGTTTTAGGGCATTGCGCTCGAGGTCAGCTTGTTCGGTTCGAGATTTATAGATGTCGCAGGCCATAAAAATAGCTTGGCGGATCGATGTTTCGTCGGCTATGCCTTTGCCTGCTATGTCGTAGGCCGTGCCATGGTCTGGCGAGGTTCTGACTGCCGAAAGTCCTGCGGTGAAGTTTACGCCCTCAGCCCCAGCAATGGTCTTGAAGGGTATTAGCCCTTGGTCGTGGTACATGGCCAGCACAGCATCATATTTTTTGAAACTACCAGCCGCAAAAAAACCATCGGCAGGAAAAGGGCCGACTATAATCTGCCCTTTGTTTTTAAGTTCACGAATGGCAGGCTCTATGATGTCGATTTCTTCTGCTCCCAACAGCCCTGCTTCGCCAGCGTGAGGGTTTAGCCCCAAAACTGCAATGCGTGGTTTTCTGATGCCAAAATCTTGCTTTAACGACAGTATCATAGCCTGCAACTTAGCCACAATTTTGTCTTTACTGAGTTGTTTGGCAATGTCTTTGAGTGGCAAATGGCCAGTTACTACGCCTACCTTCAAACTTTCGCTAACCATAAACATCAACGAGTTTTTGGCAGCAAATGCCTCGGCCAAATATTCGGTATGACCTACAAACTTAAAGTCTTCGCTCTGGATATTGCTTTTGTTGATAGGGGCCGTAACCAATGCCTGAATCTTGCCTGCTTTCAAGTCTTCGGTTGCTCGTTTTAGACATTCAAAGGCCGCTTTGCCAGCTTGGGGCGTAACTTTGCCAGGCTCAATTTCTTCCTGTGGGTCTATCCAACAAGTTATAATATTGGTGGCCTTTGGGTTGGCTTGCTCGGCTCGCTGAATACCAAACAAGTTCCAGTCGGTCATTTTCAATAACGTTTTGTACTGATTCACAATCCGCATTGAGGCATAAATAACAGGCGTACAAATAGCATTTAACTGATTGTCTTTGAGTGCTTTGAGTATGACTTCTGGGCCTATGCCGTTGTAGTCGCCGAGACTAATGCCAATGATGGGTTTGGCTTGTATTTGTTCGTTCATGGTTGTTTGGTTATAGTGTTTTTTGTCTTTGACATTTTTTTACTTACATTTCTTTTTTATAAATATTGACCGAAAAACTACTCAAATCATTGAATATAAAAACAGGTGCCGGATTACCGTTTTTTAATAGAGCGGCTATTGCTCTTTGTACTCCTACGTTAAATCTATTAACAAATCCCAGATTGTGAGTAGCCTCGGCTATTGTTGGGTTTCTGTAATCATTTTCTCGGGGGAAGTTCTCTGGGCCTGCTTTTCCATATAAGCCCCCAGCGTTGGATATTTCGATTCTGTCGCTAAATTCATAAAACTTAATAGCTGCATTGGACTGATAATCTTTATGAATAATGGCATTGTACAACAACTCTTTAATAGCAAACAAAGGGTAGGTATATTGATAACTTTCGCCGATATTATGTAATACTTTTTTAATAATCTGCGACTTGATAAACTCCTCCATTATCCTCATTTGTGTAGTCAAATCGCCCTCAAATCGATGCTCATATTCAAAATCGCTTACCATATCATTGCCACCAAAACGAACGTATTGTACTGCTGCCCCAGGTATAAAAAAGGTAGGATTTTTGCCAAACATCAAAATAGCAGCATTGGTAAGGCAGTTAGCTCTTAAATCATAAAATTTTAAAGATGCCAATTGCTCTGTTATTTCTCGTCCATTGGTAGCAAGTGTTTCTTCGTCTATGGCCGTGGGTAGATAGGTAGCCTTAAAGATAGCCAGACTAATGTCGTCTAATGTACTTCCGTAGCAAGGTAGCGTGTCGTAAGAATTGGCAAACGAACTTCGTTTTTCGCTTAATATTCTTTCTTCGGCTATGTTTGCAAAATCTTTGCGTGGACCTATTCGTATATAAACTCGCCCTTTGTACCGAACGGGTGGCTGAAAGTGAGGAATCACCTCGGCTACTGCTACATAGCCATCAGGATATTGAAAACCAGAAACACTAATAACAGGAGGTGGTACTATTCTACCATCGGTTCTAAATGACATCAGAGTTTGCAGTATCTGCTCGTCTGCCTCCAAACCCGTTTTATTGCCCTCGTCATTTACACCAACTATTAGATACCCTGGTTTTTGATGATTTGGAAAGTCATTAGCAAAAGCGCACAAAGCTTCCCCAAATTTGTCTTTGTTGGTAACTGAAATAGTTTTTTCGACCCTATCGTTCTCTCGTGCTACAATGAGTTTGTCTAACTCTTCTTTTGTTACCATAACCGTGATGCGTCTTCGTGCATATTTGCCGTTTCTTTTATATTGTTGGCAATTTACGAATAATCATTTGATTGATTGAAAATAAAGTAGCAACTTTCGGAATGAAAATATTGATAATAGACGAAGTACATGAATCTTTACTCACACTATTTGGCGATGCTGGCTGGTCTTTTCGGTACGAACCCGACTGGAAACGTAGTGATATTTTAATGGTAATTGCCAATTTTGAGGGGTTAGTCGTGCGAAGCAAAACACCGATTGATGCCGAGTTGATAGCCGCCGCCAAACGACTCAAATTTATAGCCAGAGCAGGTGCAGGCTTAGACTTGATTGACGTTGAGGCCGTCCAGAGCCGTAACATTCAGCTTTTTGCTGCCAATGAAGGCAACTGTGATGCTGTAGCCGAGCATACCGTAGGACTCATTTTAGGACTCATGGCCAACATCGCCAAAGCCGATCGAGCCATCAGACGGGGCGAATGGGACAGAGAGGCCAATCGTGGCTATGAACTCATGGGCAAAACCGTAGCCATCGTTGGGTATGGTTTCAATGGCCGTGCCACAGCCCAGCGACTAAGTGGTTTTGGTTGCAAGGTATTAGCTTACGATAAATATTTGACAAACTACACCGACCAATATGCCACCGAAGCGACAATGAACCAGATTTTTGAAGAAGCCGATATACTGAGTTTACATATCCCACTAACTGCTGACACCAAACTGATGGTAAACAGTGATTTTATAAATCAATTCAACAAACCATTTTACTGCATTAACGTCTCTCGGGGCGAAATCGTCAGTTTATCGGCCATCGTACTGGGTTTAGAAAACGGTAAAGTCAGAGGTGTGGGATTAGATGTATTAGAAAACGAAAAAATTAGTAACTTATCTGTAAGTGAGCAAGTTGATTTTGATTATTTATGTAATTCTGATAGAACAATCCTAACTCCACATATCGCAGGTTGGACTTTTGAGAGTTATCGTAAAATCAATGAAGTATTATTTCGGCAAATTGATGATTATATAAAAAAATAAATAAGTAGTTGCTTATAAATAAATTGGTTACGTTTTAAAGCATAGACCCATTTTGAAATAAGTGATATTGTTTTTTTGTGCATCTAATTAAGTGGAAATACGCTTCGAAGCATTACGGAATTATTACACAGAGATTCACTGAGAAAAAGGGAGATACACAGAGAAGAAGTACTAAAAAAGCTATGTATATCTCTTTTAAAACTCCGTGAATCTCTGTGTAGCAAAAAAAGCGAATTCAATTTTATAAAATTACATATCCAAAATAAACAGGTCTATACTTTAAAACGTTACCAATAAATTAACGCCTTGACTTATTTTAAATACCTGCTTATTAAATAATTAAAACATTTTTCGTTATTCATTTTTCACTACCTAAAATCCAATATGAAAAAACTATTTTTACCCTTTGTACTGCTAATAACCCTGTCAGCAAATGCCCAGATTATTTTGCCAGAGCGAGAGCGTGCCAAAGTGATTGACGATATTCTGGAAGACCGCTTGACCAATCTTTTGCCTCAACTCATGCGCCGTGAGGGGGTCGATATGTGGGTCGTCATATCAAGAGAATATAACGAAGACCCTGTCATGAAAACCATGCTACCCAGCACGTGGCTCTCGGCTCGGCGGCGGACGATGATGGTTTATTTTGACCGAGGAACAGAAAAAGGAATCGAAAAATTGGCCATTGCTCGCTACGATGTGGGCAATTTGCTCAAAGGTGAGTGGGACATTAACGTTCAGCCCGACCAATGGCAGGCCCTCGTAAAGGTAATCGACGACCGCAATCCAAAACGAATAGGGTTGAATTTTTCAAAAAACTATGGCCATGCCGACGGTTTGACTTTTACGGAGCAAAAAGAATTGTTAGATATATTGCCCGAAAAATATAAATCCAAAATCATGTCGTCTGAGCGGCTGGCTGTGGCTTGGCTCGAAACCCGAACGGCCAAAGAACTGGCAATTTACCCGCTCATTGCCCGTATTTCTCATCAGATTATTGACGAGGCATTTTCCGAAAAAGTCATTCACCCAGGCATTACCACCACCGAAGACGTAGTTTGGTGGCTTAGGCAGCGGGTTACAGACTTGGGGCTGGAAACGTGGTTTCACCCAACGGTGGACGTGCAGCGTTTTGACCCCACAAATTTTGACCACCTGAGAGCGTTTTCAAAACAACCTGACGGTCAAGTAATTATGCCTGGCGACTTGATTCATGTCGATTTTGGCATTACTTATTTACGCCTCAATACCGACCAACAACAGCACGCCTACATACTCAAAGCTGGCGAAAGCGATATTCCTGATTACTTAAAAAAGGCTTTTCAGAAAGGCAATCGCTTGCAAGACATTCTGACAGAACGATTTAGGGCTGGTAAATCGGGCAATGAGCTACTACTCGAAGCATTGGAACAAGCCAAAAAAGAAGGAATCGTAGCCAGTATATATTCGCACCCAATCGGTGTGCATGGCCACGCCGCAGGGCCAACAATCGGAATGTGGGACCAGCAAAAAGGCGTAGCAGGAGCGGGCGACTACCCGCTGTTTGCCAACACAACGTACTCTATTGAACTCAATGCGGCCGTAGAAATACCCGAATGGAAAAAAATAATTAGAATTATGCTCGAAGAAGATGGCTCGTTTGACGGCAATACTTTTAAGTATTTAGATGGCCGACAAACTGAGATGCTGACGATTCCAAGAAAAATGACTAATGTGCGATAAGGGGTTGTGTGTATAGTCTGTCAAGAGTTAAATACTTTAACACGTAATTGGCACACTGGCAAATTAGCACATTTACTTATTAGCCAAGCTACAATCTAAAATCCATTGCAAAACAGCCAGCACTCGATGCGGCTCTGTGAAGGTCAGCGGCACGTAATTTGGGTCAATAGACAGATTTTTGTGTTCTAATTTTAAGAAAGCCCACGAAAAAGCTGTTGTTACGCAACCATAAATTATTTTTTGTGGGTGATTTTCTTGGGCATTAAATAGTTGAGCTGCATACATTTCTGCCCCACACTGAGCGATGGCGTTCTCGTCAATATCTTGTTTTTTGGCTTCTACTACACAAAAAACAGGGCTTTGAATACTTAATTTATTGGGTACGAGTGAAAAAATAAAATCGCAAAACCCATTCAAGTCTAATGATTTATCTACATTAAATTCATAGCCCGAAAAAATAGAAAATAAGCCAGGATTCATTCGCCGTAAGGCTTGTAAAGTGGGGGCAATTACAAACTCGGAGCGTGCTTTTTCGCTGTTGAGTGCTTCATTGGCTGCTTCGCCTAATTGTTGCAATAAAAAAACATCAGAAGCCGAATAAGTAAAAGATACAGGTAGCCACTTATTTTTTTCGACATTTAGTTGTAATTTTTCTTCTAAATCTTTCAACTTAAATCTATTATATGCCATAACCAGTATATTTTGATATTACAAAAGCAAAGTTACGTTTTTTCCATTGGCTATTGATGTCATTTCAAATCAGAAAATAAGAAATAAGGCATCAGATGACCAATAAAATAACGATATTGCATACAATTAAAATTATAGAATAAACCCAATGAAGATAGATTTTAAAATCAACAACATGGCTGCCAGCCTTGACATTGACCCCAATATGCCGCTACTCTGGGCTATCAGAGACGAGCTAAAACTAACGGGTACAAAATTTGGCTGTGGCAAAGCCCTTTGCGGTGCTTGCTCAGTGCATATTGATGGCGACTTAGTCAGGTCTTGTTCGTATCCTGTGCAGTTGGCAGCAAACAAAAACATTACAACTATCGAAGGGCTATCGCCTGACGAAGCGCACCTGCACCCTGTTCAGACGGCTTGGTTGGAGCTGCAAGTACCACAATGTGGCTACTGTCAGCCTGGGTTTATGATGGCTGCGGCAAAATTGTTGGAAGAAAACCCTAACCCAACCGAAGCCGACATCAAAGACAACATCAACAATATTTGTCGCTGTGGCACTCACCCACGGATTATTAAAGCTATTTTGAAAGCGGCAGAGATAAAACGTACCGTTAAAAACTGAGAAACAGAAAAATAATAAATTGCAAAAATATTGGATTATAAACTGCCTTTTGGTAGTTCGATTTATTTAAAATTTACTCCTAAGACAATGACTTCTGACAATATAGATAAAAAAATGTTTTCTCGCCGCAAATTCCTACAAAGAGGTGCTATCGTGATGGGTGGTACGGTTGTGGCCTCATACATGAGCTGCAGCCCCATGCGGCGGTATGTAGCTCAGAAAGCCGAAAATTCAGATTTGCCATCAAGCCTTTCGACATTGAAACCCGATTTTTGGTTTGAGATTCTGCCAGACAATACAGTATTGATGAAAGTACCAAAATCTGAAATGGGGCAGGGTATTTTTACGGGTTTTGCGATGATGGCCGCCGAAGAGTTAGAGGTCCCATTGAGCCAAATCAAAGTAGAGTCGGCCAGCACAGGTAGCGGCCTGATTGACGACTTTGGGACGGGCGGCAGTAGTAGTACGATTTCGCTTTTTGAACCAATCAGAGAAGTAGCGGCCACAATGCGAGAAATGCTCAAAACCGCCGCTGCCAAACAATGGAATGTAAAACCAGAAACTGTTGTAGCTCAAAATGGCTTGCTTACTTCGGGAAGCCACTCGGCCAAATATGCCGATATAGCGGCCTCTACCAAAAAATGGGACATACCCAAAACACCTGCCTTGAAGCCCGCCTCGGCTTTTAAATACATAGGCAAAGACCATAAGCGAATTGACGTAAAATGTAAGGTAATGGCTACGGCCAAATATACGATTGATAGCGAGCTACCCGAAATGGTACACGCACTGACGCTCGAAAGTCCGTATTTTGAGGGAACAATCAAAACCATTGATACCTCCAAAGCCGAAGCCTCGGCCAATGTCATAAAAGTAGTACGTGATGGTGAGTTTGTGGCCGTGGTAGCCAAAACTCGGTATGCAGCAGACGTGGCTATACGCCAAATAGCCGTAACCTGGAACGTACCCAGACAATGGCAACAGGCCGACATAATAGAGATGGTAACAGTTGGAAAAACAAAGGCTATCAACGTACAGAAAGAAGGCAAGGCAGAGAGTATTATTGAAAAAAGTACGCAGACAATTTTGAGACAAGAATACCGAACACCCATGGCGACCCACGCCCCAATGGAGGTTTTTGGGGCAATTGCCGATGTGCAGAAAGACAAAATTACGGTCATAATTGGTACGCAAACACCTGTGTTTGTCAGAGACCAAGTAGCCAAAGATTTGGGAGTCGATAAAGACCAAGTTGATGTGCAAGTGCCGTATTTGGGAGGAGGATTTGGCCGAAAGACACAACGAAATTACGCCACCAAAGCAGCCTTACTTTCACGAATGGTAGGCAAGCCCGTCAAACTGATTCCGACACGAGAGCAAGAGTTTCAAAATTCGCTTTATCGGCCCAACACGCACCATGTGTTACAGGCCAAGATAGCAACCGACGGCACAATCGAGGCCATGACCCACGACCAAGCTACACCAGATATGCTACTGAGGCAGTTGGGAGGCAAAATCGGTATGACGCTTTTGGGAGCAGATGCCATCTCGGCAGGGCATGGAGCGAGTATTTTGTACAATATTCAGAACAAATCTGTCAATCTATGGAATACCGATGTACCCTATCCTGCTGGTATTTGGCGCACGGTGGGTGTATATCCCAACACTTTTGCCATTGAGAGTTTTATGGACGAAGTGGCGGCTCAAACAAAGAAAGACCCATTTGCACTGCGATTGGAACTACTCAGAGGTGGCAGCGAGCTATCGGGGCGCATGGCCAAAGCACTGACGGTGTTACAAGAAAAAAGCAACTGGAATACCCCCAAACCAGACGGTATAGGCCGTGGCATGGCAATATGTAGCGACCGCAAAACGGTAGCTGCCGCTGCCGTAGAGGTAGCCATAATTGATGGACAAATCAAAGTCAAAAAAATAACCAATGTACTCGACGTAGGTTTTGCTATCAATCCAGAAGGTATCAGAGCGCAAGTAGAAGGCTGTGTGATGATGGGTATTGGCGCAGGTTTGTATGAAGAAATACAAATAAAAGACGGACAGACTACCGCCACCAACTACCACCAATACCCTATGGCCACCCTAAGCGACACACCCGAGATTTTGACCATTATCTTAGAAAATGCCCCCGCACCTTATGGCGTAGGCGAGCCACCGATTGCGCCCATTGCACCAGCTATCGCCAACGCTATTTTTGACTTGACTGGCAAAAGACTTAGAAATTTGCCTTTGCAGCAAGCTTTGGATAGTTATGTGGTCTAAAAGTTGTTAGATAACCTTTTATTTTACCTCAACACTCTCAAACAACCGAGATTAAAGCACTTTCTTATATTTATTTTTCACTTTATTCCTCAAAAGCCCAGTCTATGCTGTGCTTCATGTCTCTGATAACTAATCCTTGTGCTTTGAAGTAAGTCCGTATTTCGTCGATTTTGTCGTAAGCCTGTGCTGCTTTATATTCTCGGTATAGGTTCAACATTCCTTTGAGTACATCGTCGCCATCTGTTTTTTCTTGTTTGAGGCCCAATATTTGTTCAAAAAACAAAACGTATTTTTCTTTGAGTATTTCAAAGGTTTTCTCGCCCAATTCGGCTGTTTTTAATTGGTTGAGATAAAGCATATTAACGTATTTAAGCAGTCCAAAAAGTTGTGCAATGGCTACGGCTGTGTTGAGGTCGTCGTTCATGGCTTCATAAAAAGCGGTAATCGTTTTGTCTATATCATTTATTTTTTTTTCGTCCAATTTAGCCCCAGGTGTCGAAACCACCAGACCAGCTTCATGTACTTGCGTTGTAATTTCGGCAGGAATATACACCATTTCTTTGATGGCTTTTAGGCCATTTAGCAGTCGCTTAAATCCTTTTTGAGAACCTTTGAGTGCATCGTTTGAGAAGTCGAGTGTGCTGCGATATTGGCTCTGTAACATAAAAAAACGGACGGTCATCGGGCTATATGCTTGATCGAGAAGTGGGTGGCTTCCGCTAAATAACTCAGACGGCAAGAACGAATTACCCAGCGATTTTGACATTTTTTGACCATTGACGGTTAGCATATTTGAGTGCATCCAGTAGCGCACAGGGCTTATGCCATTGAGACCAGTACCTTGTGCGATTTCACATTCGTGGTGTGGAAACTTCAAGTCCATGCCGCCTCCATGAATGTCAAACTGTTTGCCTAAGTATTTGGTACTCATGCACGTACACTCCAAATGCCACCCTGGAAAACCCAACCCCCAAGGCGAGTTCCATTGCATGAGGTGTTCGGGAGCGGCTTTTTTCCAGATAGCAAAGTCTAACGGATTTCGTTTTTCGGACGTACCCTCCAGTTCTCGGGTTTCGGTCAAAAGTTCGTCAATAACTCGGCCAGAGAGCTTGCCATATTCGTTGCCATTGAGGTTATATTGGGCAATATCAAAATACACAGAGCCGTTGGCTTCGTAGGCCAGCCCTTTGTCGATAAGCAACTGCGTGGCTTCGATTTGTTCTATCAAATGCCCCGTTGCAGTAGGCTCAATGCTGGGCGGTATCATATTAAACTGAGCCAATACATCATGAAAATCATTAGTGTAGCGTTGTACAATTTCCATTGGTTCGAGTTGCTCGAGTTTGGCCATTTTACCAATTTTATCTTCGCCCTCGTCGCCGTCGCCTACCAAGTGGCCTACGTCGGTTATATTTCTGACATACCGCACTTTGTAACCAATCTGTGTCAAGTATCTAAAAAGTGTATCGAAGGTGAGAAATGTGCGGACATTGCCCAAATGAACATAATTATAGACAGTCGGCCCACAAACATACATACCAACGTTGGGTGCAGCGATGGGTTCAAAAATATCTTTTTGGCGTGTGAGTGTGTTATAGATTTTGAGTGATTGCATGAAATTTTTAAGAAATATTTTATTGGATAATGAACGGGTTGGTGGATACGTTATTGGGCAAATGCCCCTATGAGACTACATTACAAACGCCCAAATTTATATATTGATTCAAAACACAACTCAAAAATTATCACTTTTCGGGGTTGCATTCACCAAAATATAGGTTATGGCTTCGATATTTTGCCTACTTTAAACAATAACTAAACAAAAAATATAAATACCTCAGCACTCACATGCCACAATGAGGGCTATTGCAAGCTGTACCTACTCTCGTTATTTTCGGTTGGGGGGCAGTGCAATGGCGGTGCGGCGGCGTAGGTAGCGTTCTCGGGCTACGCTTTCGAGTACGGCCAATAGCTCAACGATGGTTGCCGAAGACAAACCACCATAGACTACGGCGTCGATTTCTCTGAGGGTAATGCCCAACTTTTCGCTCGACAGACTGTCGGCTATTTCTTTTGATGTAAAGGTCTCAAAGGGTTTGTTTTCGAGGCGGTGTAGGTATGCCTTCCAGAGTACAACTGCTTTTTCGACATTTTCGAGACCGCTTTTTTTATTGATTTTGAGTTTGAGGCGACTAAAATTACTACTAAAATCTCGTTTGCGACTGTATAACTGATACAGTTGCCATTGTCGGCCTATTTGTTTGCCAAAAAACCAATAAATAGTCAAAGACAGGAAGATAATAGTAATCAGAATTAGAAAAATATACGGATAGTTGGGCTGCTGTGGAACAATCTGAAAGGTAGTTTCTTTTTTGAGTTTTAGTGTGTCTTTGGTTTGTATGAGCCGAGTCATCATCACAGAGCGACTGTACGAATAGTTGGCAGTACAATCTTGTTCTGTTATGACCCAAATAGGGAGGCTCAATTTTTGAACCGAGGCAAGGTCAAACGAAATGAGCGTATAAACGGCGCTATCTAAGCTACCTGTTTTGTCGGTTTGGGTGTCAAAATAATCATGTTTGAGTACTTCAAAAGGCGCAAAATTATAGTTGGTGTCTGGGAAAATCACCTCAATATCAGGATTGTGTTTGAAACTAAGCGAAAACTGAAAGGGCTTACCAACTGCAATACTATCTGTCAAAAAACGGCCTTTGGGCCGCTGGGCTATACTGGGGACTAATGTAAAATAGAAAGTGTAGGATAGTAAAATAAAAATTTTGGATTTCATTTTTTTACAAATTTAACATACACCTCTCGCAACGGTTTGGGGCTGGGGCTTATTTTTGACTCCATACCGTTGCCTCGTGCCTCGGTGTCTATTCGCACAAAACTAATACCCCCGTTTATCATAAGGTTTTTGAGTTCATAGGCTCTTTTGATGGCCAGCATTTTATTGGTGAGCGGTAGCTGTGCGTCGTTGGCATATACTATAAACTTCACTTGGGCATTTGGGTGTTTTTTGAGCAAGCCAACCAACCCACCAATGGCGGTGCTTACATCGGGTTTGGATTTTACACTGTTATTTTCAAAATCTACATTGTCAAATCTAAACGTTCGACCTTTGGCTTTGGTTGTATCTGCCAAGTACGCTTGCATGGCGTTTGTGGTCGGTACAGCTACTGTGGGCAGTGGCTCGGGGGTTGTGGTAGTATCTGGTACTTTGTTTGCGTTTGTATCAACTGGCTCTACAATTACCCTTGCTTCGTTTTGGGCTATTTCGGTCGAGTCTGTGTTGTCGGTTGTGGTACTTTTAATATTGTTCCAAACATAAAGCCCGCCTGCCACCAAGACCACCGCACCAAGTCCGGCACCAATCCATTTAAAAATAGGAGCATAATTGGCTGTGGTTTTTTCGTAGTCGTTGCCGCTCAAAAACGGTATCTGAGAGTCATCTTTTATGGTCGAGGTTATGTCGGTAGCAGTAGCGTCTTTTTGGGTGGTATTTTGAGGTACGCTAAAATTAGTGAGCAAATACCCAATACCAGTAGCCTCAATGATACTGGCATTGTCGGCAGGCGATACTTCGAGCAAGCCCTCACGTTGGTCGCCCAAATAAGAGGCCAGCGACTCTGGGCTTAGATTTTGAGCCTTTATGTGATTGCGTAGTACACTTGTTATCAACAACATATTGACCGTACAGAGTACCGACGACTTACTGTTTCGCATACTTGTTGCCTTACTGATGAGACCAATCACGGGGCTTTTTACGTTTGGCAGTATAGTATTCAAAATTTTGTCGCCACTGGCTGCCAACTGCATTAGCCCATCGGTACTTTTGAGGCTATTGGCGAGGTCGCTATCATCAAAAGTTATTTTACTGATTTGGTCATGTACCAGTTTCATACCTGTTTCTGAACTTACTCGTTTGAGCAACGACCCAACCAAACCCACTGCCGACACCTCAAACGCTTTCTGAACATTTGCTGGTGTTTCCTGAGTCAGTTCGGCTATCTGCGCCACAACTTTATCGCTTGTTATATCTTTTAGCAAACTAAAGAGGCTCATATTGTTGATTGTTAGGTTGTTGGGATTGTAGTTCAGCATGCGAAATTAACAAAAAAAACAAGTCCATTCACTTCTTTTGTGTTTTCTTTGCAAATTATCCAAAACAATGGTGGTTTTGTGCTTAATTTGGTGTTTCAAAACATAAAAAAATCGTTAATGATACTCGTTACAGGTGCAAACGGCTTGGTCGGGGCGGCCATAGTGAGGTGCTTACTCAAAAACAAGCAAGTTGTCAGAGCCTTAAAAAGAAGCAACAGTGATGTAAGTTCATTGGCAGACTTAGAAACGCAAATCGAGTGGGTAGAAGGCGATGTATTGGACATTAACTCTCTCGAAGCAGCCATGGTCGGTGTCTCACAGGTGGTTCATACGGCTGCAATGGTGTTTTTTTCGCCCAAACTACGCCACCAGATGTATAAAGTCAATGTCGAAGGCACGGCCAATGTCGTCAATGTGTGCATGGCGATGGGTGTTAAGAAATTGGCCTTTGTGAGTTCGATAGCAGCCATAGGACGACCAGATGTAAATCAGGTTGATTTTCAGAAAACAATACACATCAACGAAGAACAAAAATGGGAAGACTCCCCGCTCAATTCTCATTATGCCAAGAGTAAATATCAAGCCGAGCTGGAAGTATGGCGAGGCGCAGCCGAAGGACTGCCTGCGGTGATTGTCAATCCGTCTATAATTTTGGGCGAAGGCGACTGGACTCGCAGCAGTACACAACTTTTTAAGTATGTATATGACCAAAACAAATTTTATACCCAAGGTCTCGTCAATTATGTAGATGTGCTGGACGTAGCCGCTATTACTGTTCAATTATTGCTGTCAGATATAGAAAACGAGCGTTTTGTACTCAATGCAGGTACGACTACATACAAAGATTTGTTTGAGCAAATTGCACAGGGCTTCAATCAAAAAGCACCCTCAATTGGTATTTCGCCTTTTATGTCAGAAATCTTATGGCGGATAGAAGCCATACGGTCGTTTTTTACTGGCAAAAACCCACTCATAACTCGTGAAACCGCCAAAAGCGCACGCACTCGGTTTGTGTACGACACCGATAAAATTCAGAAAAAAATCAACTTTTCATTTATTCCGTTGTCTCAAACCATCAAACGAGTAACCGATGGCATCAAAAACAAATAACCACCCATGGATCTTTTTGACAATACCCCCAATAAAAAATTCGACAAAGAGCCACAGTCTCGTGTCATTATTCGTTTTCAAGACTGCGACCCGCTCAATCACCTCAACAATTCAAAATATTTTGATTATTATTTCAATGCCCGTGAAGACCAAGTAGCTAAACTTTACGATTTTAATTTTGGGCGATTGTTTCAAGAACTCAATCAAAGTTGGGTGGTTTATCAGCATCAGATTGGCTATGTGCGGCCAGCGATGGTGAGCGAGTGGGTTCGTATCACAAGCCGATTGATTTATTTTAAAGAAGACACCATCGTTACCGAATATTACATGACCGACGACAGTGGCCAGCAACTCAAAAACGTACTCTGGGTTACGTCCAAGTACATTGATGTCAAAACTGGGCAACGTGTGCCGCACCCCGAGCAAGTGATGAAGTATTTGGGGGCTATTTGCCTGACAGATGTCGATTTTCATAACTGGAATTTCAACGAACGCATCAGGGAAATCAAACAAAGTTTGTAAATATTACGCCTATTACATCACGGTTGCTGTTCATAAACTACCTGCAATAGTACATGTCCAACGGCTTTGAGAGTAGCAGGGTCAATGTGTTGCATACCGTCTTGGTGTGTATGCCAGTGGTCAAAAAACGTTTTGGTTTGACTGTTTACTTGGGTATGAATAATGTCGAGCATCGGTATTTTGGCTGTTTTGTTTACCGGCAAATGGTCGTCGGTAATAGCCCCACCGTCTTGGTCAATAAAATACTTGTTATAACCCAGCCGGCTGGCGATGTTCCAGACATTTCGGGTAATGTCGGCGGCATATTGATTTGAGAACCCTTCTTTGAGAAACGTAGCATCTTTGGCACCGACCATGTCTAACAAAATACCAAAATAAGCAGAATAGTTGGGCAAATGTTTGTTGGCAGCCCAATATTGCGAACCCAAACAAAAACCGCCAAACTCGTCCTTAGCCAATGGCGAGCCACCGTCTTCGACATCAAAAAACACCAAGTCCACGCCTACATCTGGTTTTTTGGTTGCTTGTTCTATGACTCTCGCCAACTCTATCAATACTCCCACTCCACTTGCACCATCGTTTGCGCCATCGATTGCCCCCGTTTTTTTGGTTGAATCCTGGTCAGCTACTGGTCGGCTGTCCCAGTGTGAGGCCAACAATATACGCTTAGTAGCCGCAGGATTGATACTACCAATGATGTTGCGGGCGTTGAGTCTTTTGCCGTCAAATGTTGTTGTAACAAATTTTTGTTCATAAACTGTGCAACCGTATTTTTTGAGAACGGCTACCAAATAATCGCCACATTTGGTGTGTGCAGCACTGTTGGGTACTCGTGGCCCAAACCTAACTTGCTTATCTACAAACACATATGCTGAGTCGCCACTAAATGTTGGTGTTTTGACTAATGCTGTTTCGATTGTGGTACTTTGCTCAGACGACGAATTGTTGGTTTTGCAGTTGGATAGCAAAAAAACTAATGCTATCAGTAAAGTGATTTTTGACATGATTATTGTTTTATTACTTTAACGATTTTTAATAACTCTTGGTCTTTGTATATCTCAATAAAAAAAAGCCCCTTTGATAGCGGCACTTCCGCCAAATCAAGGTAAGCCACTTGTTCTGAGGCATTTACATAACTTTTGGATATATTTGTTCTTTGTCCTGTTATTGATATAATACTAAATGAAAGGTCAAGAACGGTTAAGTTATCAGGAATTTTGATGTTACAAATCTGGTCAAATGGATTGGGGTAAACTTGCCAGTCAGTCAGTGGTCGGTCAGATTGTATTTTAAACTTAATCGTACTTTCACTTACTTTAACAGAGTCTTTGAAGGCTTGTATTTGTAAAGTGTAAGCCCCTGAGATTGGTGCAAATCCTGTTTCTTGGTCAAACAGCGTATATGGAAACTTATTGACCGTAAGATACTTACGATAAGGGCCACTCAAACCAAAGGTTATTTTGTTGAATGGGGCTTCGCAAGTAACGTACAAGTTTACTTTGTCGGGAAGTGTTGCGGCCTGAATCACGTCATTGTTTTTGATTTCAGTAATAAATCGTCTGAACGCAGGCGTACCAGCTTGTTGAAGTTCAAGACTAAAAGCCGGAAATCGTACATCTATCCTGAACATTGTCGTTACGCTCGTTTCGTCATCGTCTGTGGCTTTGACAGTAACAGTATAGCTGCCTTCTTGGGTGGGCGTGCCAGTGAGTTCATTGTTTTTAAAACTAAGCCAGTTGGGTAAATTGGGCGTTTCGATACGGTCGATATAGCCATTAGAATCATAAAAAAGTGAGTCGGGAATTTTATATCTAAACGTCTGATTGGCAAACATTTTTATATCAGGAATCTGAAACCGAGCCACAGGCGGCGAAGTCATGTTTGGGCTACTATCGACAATGATATTGATAGTAGTCTGAACCGAGTCGCCGTCGTTGTCATAAGCCCTCGCTATTAACTGAAAAGTACCAAGTTGTGTTGGAGTTCCCGAAAGTTCGTTGTTTGTATATTGAATCCAAGACGGGCGACCAAACACGTTCACTCTGGCAATGTTACCATCTAAGTCCGTAAAATTGTCCTTGCTAACTTTGTATTTTAAAACCCTATTGAGGGCAACTATCTTATTGCCGAATGGTTTCGATACAGTTGGTAGCCGATTGATGACCTTGACTTGAAACGAAGATTCGACAAAAGCACTGTCGTCGTCAATGGCTCTGAGTGTAACCTTAAAAATCCCTAATTCGTTGGGATATGCAAAGAACGTTTTGCCGTCAAATCGCATCCACGGTTTTAAATTTCGGGCTTCTATTCTTACTATTCGTCCATCTGCATCTTCAAAATGATCATCTCTTAGCCGATATTCAACTGATTGCTGGCGATAAGTTTCAAAGTTAGGTAAGGCTACGGCGGCTATTGGTTTTATGTTTGTATCTAATATTTTTATTTTAAAACTTGTTTGTACCACCGCCCCGTCGTCGTCGGTAGCCTTGACTGTAATGGTATATTCGCCAAGTATAGCGGGCGATATACCCGAGAGTTCGTTGTTTTCAAACTTTAACCAAGACGGCAAACCAACGATTTCGATTTTGGTAATTGTTCCATCAGAATCTTTGAACAAATCGGTAGGAATCTTATAACTAAACGCTCGGCTGGGCTTACTGGTACGGTCGGCGAGCGAATAACTAACGGTAGGATTTTGGTTAGTATCAACTGTTTTTAGTCTAAAATTGGTCTGAACCGTTGCCCCATCGTCGTCGGTGGCACGAACACTAATGGTATAGTCGGCTACTTGCGATGGCGTAACGCCCGAAAACTCACCATTGTTGAACCGTAACCAAGTAGGCAAATCAACGGCCTCGATTTTGACAATACTACCATCGGGGTCATTGAACAAATCGGCTGGTAGTTTATATACAAAATCCCTACGAAGGCGGCTGGCTCGGTTGTCGAGTGCATAATTGACAACGGGCGGCACATTGATTAGTACGTCCCAATAACTCGGCTGCAATATATCTTCGACGAGTTCTATATTAACTGGTCGCCTGCCGCCACCAGCTACCTTACTTTTTTGTTCGTATTCTTTATAAATAGCCGCGTTGGTAGAGTCCAAAAGTTGCGTAACGCTGTACTTCATAGACACTTGCGGTTTGATGTCGGCCACAGGTACATTGAGCCATTTGTTAGACATCGCTCTGAGTGTTGCTTTACAGTTTTCCATTTGAGCATCACTGCTTATCGCAAAAACTACAATATTGCTCCCAGACTCAAAACACTCATCAAACTGACGATTATAATCAGTAGTTGTTGCAACGCCGTCATAAAAAACTTCGTTCATTGTCCATCGTCCATTGCTATTGCTTCTCAATATATCAGTTATCAAATGGTGGTTGTCATCGGTACCGTTATTTACTTTTGTGCCATTTACATTTTGATCCAAATCTTTAAAAGCCAGCGTACCTCGTAGCGCACTAATATTATCGACGACCGAGCCATAGTCGTTAATTATTTTATAATTTGGGTTTACACCACGAATCGTACCGACAGTTTGGTCAATAAATTTTTTGAGTGTTTGATGCCTAAAATAATACCAATCTCGACCTCGCCGGCCACTAAATGTAGCTTTTGGCTCGAAGGGAGTGGGTATCGGTGAAGCCTGAATCCACGCTGTTACAGGATTAGACTTCCAGACATAGTTGAGTTTGGCTATTCGTTTGTATTTTTGCTCAATCCAGTCATTAAAAGCGTTGGTAGCACTCTTAGAATAATCAAAGGCATTATTGCGTCTTTGGTCATAATTACCATCAGGCCAGTTTTCAAAGTGATAGGCTATTTCTTGGGTTGGTGTGGTGGTTACGCTCACAAACAAAATCTGGCCGTTGCTCTGATACCGATTATAACGCTCACAAACTTGCTTGATAAAATCCTGGGCTTTATCAATGGCAGGTTGGTGATTATAACTAAAAAAAGTTGCGTCATAAATACCAACAAGAGGCTTAAAATCAGCACCTTGTTGTGATTCTTTTTCTGTCCAATAACCATTTATTCTGTCCTTATTTCTACCCAACCAGATACGAATGGCTACCTTTGCACCCATCTGCGTAATCATCTCTATTTGTCGGTCGTACTGCCGCCAGTCGGGTTGTGAGGTGGATGTTGGGTAAACCCTATCCCAAAAAACGGTCATATACACCAAGTTACAACCATTATTGATAGCCGTTTTGGTAAAGCCATCGGCAGCGTCCAAGGTTCCGTTTAGGTTTAGATTCATCAAGCCCACATATCGCTGGCGGTCGGTATTGGTTTGGGCGTGTAGGTGTACAGTTAGCAACAAACCAAAAATAATAAACTTGAAAACTTGAAAATTTGAAAATAGTTGTGTCATTTTTTATTCGTTAGTTCCAAAAAATTTCAATCGTTTCTTTGAATAGTTTTAATATCTAAAATCAAATATTAGCCAAACGAAATTCCATCGTTATCAGTTACTTAAGTATTTAGACAAAAAAACAATACGGCATTTCTATTTTTATAACTCACTGATTTACAGTATTTTATTTAACTCACGACACAAGACTACAAACACACGACTTCTTAATTGGCCAAACTTTTGTCTAAAATCCATTGTAGGACGGAGAGTACCGAGTAGGGATTGTCAAAACTTAGGCTTGCGTAATTGGGGTCTATGGTAATGATATTATTCTCTAATTTCAAAAAACCCCAACTGTATGCCGAAGTAACGCAACCATAAATAGCTTTTTGTGGACGTGCTTTTCGTTCATTAAAAATCTGAGCAGCAAACATTTCTGCACCACATTGAGCAATGGCGTTGTCATCAATATCTGTCTTTTTGGTTTCTACAATAAAAAAAGCAGGTGCTTCAATCAAAAAACCATTGGCTGGCGAAGACAAAATAAAATCACAAAAGCCATTTAGTTCTTTTGTTTTGTCTATGTTAAATTCGTAACCTGAAAAAATGGTAAACTTATTGCTATTTTGGCGATGTAAGGCTTGTAAAATAGGTGTAACGATAAACTCTGAACGTGCTTTTTCGCTTCCCAGATACATTTTTTTAGCTTCGCTAAGTACAGTCATCAAAAGAGCATCACTTACAAACAATTCCAAGTTTTTGTCGAGCCAATCTTGTTTCTGAACAGGTAGATGTAGCTTACTTTGCAAATGCTCGATTTTAAATTTGTTATATGCCATCGTGTCATTATTTAACTTTTGCCATTTCGTTTATTCAAACCTCAAATATACGACATATTTGTACGAACCCCTACTATAATAAAACGCTTTTCGACACCACGGGTTACATAAAATTTATTAGATTTGCCAAAACATTCGTACACTTTACCCAACACCATGACCCAATACATTGCCCGACAGCTAAACATCAGCGAACGACAAGTAAAAAGCACAATCGAACTCTTGGAGGGTGGCGCAACGGTGCCGTTCATTGCCCGATATAGAAAAGAAGCCACTGGCCAACTCGATGAAGTGCAAATAAACGACATTAAAGAGCAGTTTCAGAAATATAAAGAAGCCGAAAAACGCCGTGAGGCCATCATCAAAAGCATATCCGAACAAGGTAAACTGACACCCGAACTGCGTGCCAAATTGGAAGCCGCTCACACGCTACAAGAACTCGAAGATATATATTTGCCTTATAAAATAAAACGCAAGACCCGTGCCGTAATGGCCATCGAAAAAGGACTTGAACCATTGGCAAAGGGTATTTTTAGTGGGCAAGAAGCTGACCCTGCCAAACGTGCCACGGCGTTTTTGAACGACAAAGTACCCAACGTAGAAGAAGCCCTACAAGGTGCAAGAGACATTGTGGCTGAGTGGATTAACGAAAACATAGACGCTCGCAACAGGCTCAGAAACGTTTTTGAGCGTGGCTCGATGGTTACGGCTAAGGTCAAAAAAAACAAAGAAACAGACGGAGCCAAGTACCGAGATTATTTTGAGTTTGACGAGCCGCTGTCCAAAATCCCATCGCACCGACTGCTGGCCATCAGGCGGGGCGAAGAAGAAGGTTTTTTGAGTGTTGATATTTCGCCCGACGAGTCGGTGGCCGTTGAGCAGCTCAATCGGCTGTTTATCAAGGGTTTGCCACTCTGTAAAGACCAACAAGAACTCGCCATCAAAGACAGTTACAAACGGCTCTTGAAGCTAAGTATCGAAACCGAATTTGCCAATCTGTCAAAAGAAAAAGCCGACCGTGCAGCCATTGTGATATTTGCCGAAAACCTCAAACAGTTATTGCTGGCATCGCCGCTGGGTCAAAAAAAAGTCATGGCGATTGACCCCGGTTTTAGAACAGGCTGCAAAGTTGTTTGTTTAGATGCACAGGGCAATCTACAAGCAGATACCGTCATTTATCCATTTGACAAACCCCAAGAGGCCGAAATAAAAGTGATGACACTACTGGAAAAACACAAAATAGAGGCCATCGCTATCGGTAACGGTACGGCAGGTAGAGAGACCGAAAGTTTCGTAAAAGGTCTGCCATCGGCGGCCACTCAGGGCATAACTGTTTTTATGGTCAGCGAGCAAGGTGCATCTATTTATTCGGCTTCGGCGGTGGCTCGTGAGGAGTTTCCCGATAAAGATGTTACGGTCAGAGGGTCGGTGTCTATTGGGCGGCGGCTCATGGACCCACTGGCAGAATTGGTAAAAATCGACGCCAAGTCTATCGGTGTAGGCCAATACCAGCACGATGTAGAGCAAGGATTACTAAAAAACGCCCTCGACTCGGTCGTTGAAAGTTGTGTCAATAAAGTAGGGGTCAATCTCAACACGGCCAGTAAACATTTGCTGCAATATATCTCGGGCTTAGGGCCAGCGTTGGCGCAAAACGTGGTTGAGTTTAGAGCCAAAAATGGTAACTTCAAGTCTCGCCAAGAGTTGCTAAAAGTACCTCGGTTGGGTGGTAAGGCTTTTGAACAATGTGCCGGATTTTTGAGAATCAACGAAGCCACCAATCCATTAGACAACAGCGCCGTTCACCCCGAAAGCTATGATATTGTGGCACAAATGGCTACCGACTTGGGCGCAACCGTAGCCGACCTGATGACAAAACCAGAGCTACGCCGACAGATAACGCCCGCCAAATATATTACCAAAACGGCAGGATTATTGACAGTACAAGACATACTAAAAGAACTCGAAAAACCAAGCCGAGACCCCCGAACGACCATCACAGCGTTTGCCTTTGACAGCCGAGTTCGCAAAGTCGAAGACCTGCACGAGGGCATGGTGCTGCCAGGCATTGTTACCAACATTACGGCTTTTGGGGCTTTTGTCGATGTGGGCGTGAAGCAAGACGGCTTGGTTCATGTGTCGCAAATGGCCAATCGGTTTATCAAAGACCCCAACGAAGTTGTTAAATTGCACCAAACAGTGATGGTCAAAGTTACAGAGGTCGATTTGGCCAGAAAGCGAATTGCGATGACAATGAAACTATAACAAACACCGAAGCCATCGCTCCAAGCGATGGCTTCGGTAAACTCTTTTGTATAAGCTAATTATTATAAACTACTTGATTCGTGTCCAGCTATCGGTACGGCCAATGATAGCAATACCAATGTAACCTCTGACCCCCAACTGATTAGGGCTATTCAAGGTCATTTTGCAACTGTATAGTTTACCATTTTCGGGGTCATAAATCTTGCCTTCTTCCCAAATATTATCTCCCTCATACTTAAAATTACTGAGGTTTACCATTCCCATTATTGGGCGGCTTTGCAGTTTGGCTTCGGTATTTTTAGTGTCTGTTTTGGGTTTGCCTGCGGCATCGTTGGGATCTCTGAGCCAGATAATTTTTCCAAAATAGCGGTCGCCTTGCTTGTAAATCTGAACGTGTGCTTTTTTGGACCCAGTGAGCCACGTACCGAGGCAGCCGTCAGCACCTGTTTGAGCAAAAGATGCCATTGATAGGCAGAAAAGAAAGGCAAGAATGATTGTTGTTTTTTTCATTTTGTGTTTGTAGCCAACAACTATACGATTTTGAACCTTATAATTGTTTGTTTTAGTGATATAATTGATAAATATTTGCTCTAATTACAGTTCCAAAATTAGAAAAGTATAAGTTAATTACCAAAAAATATTGTTTAAATGTCATTTCAGCATCAATATACAACAACAGAAAACAGCTTGATTGGTCGGTCAGATTGTGGTTTTGATATAGACTTGACACTCCCCGATTTTGTTTTCGATAGCTTTAAGTCATTGGCTGTTAGGCAAGAAACTGATGGTATTTTAGATTATTTTGTAAAACGAAATCAAGAATTTTTACGGGTCAAAAGTTATGTGGGCTTACTTCAAACGGCTCAGGGATTTCAGTTAGAAATTTTACCAAAAATTGCCAACGACACAGCCCAGTCACGGTCGATATTGCTGAATGTGCTACGGTCGTTGCCCAACTCACCTTTTAAAACATTGCCTCCTGCCAACTTGCAAACGGCTCAAATGTCAATTTGGGAAATTTTTGTATCAGTCTTTTTGGACGAATTACAGCAAATAGTGCAGCGAGGTTTGCAGCGGTCGTACCAAAGTACAGAGTCTGAATCGCAATTTTTGAGAGGTAAGTGGCTTATTAACAAACAATTACAGCAAAGTAAATTGTCGCAAACAGCGTTTGTAGTAGAATATGATTTATTTTTGATGAACAACGCACCCAACCGACTTATCAAAACTTGCCTTGATTTGTTGAGTACACAAATTGAGACTTCGGCCAATGGTCGGCGGTTGGTAGAGCTACAATCTTACTGGCAAAACGTACCGATTGCTACCGATATCAAAGCCGATTTGCAGATTGCCCAGCATCTCAATCGGCATTTTCTGCACTATGCAACGGCTCTGCAATGGGCTACTATATTTCTCGAAAACAAATCGTGGTTAGGGCAAAGCGGCTCGGCGGCCAATGTCTCGTTGTTGTTCAAGATGGAGCGGCTTTTTGAGAGTTATGTTTCGTATTGTTTTAAAAAATACATAACTGACTATAAAACAATAAGCCAGCAAAGTGAGCAGTTTTTGATAGCTGACCACGCTGGCAAAACCCAATATAAACTACGACCTGACTTGATTATTAGACAAAACAACAAAACAATTATTGCCGATACAAAATGGAAACAGATTGATGCTCAAAACGCTAACAATCAATATGGTATCGACCAGCGAGACCTTTACCAGCTCTATGCTTATGGCCAAAAGTACCAAGCCGATGCACTGTTTTTGATTTATCCCGCCAATTCCAACTTTACCCAGCCGCTGCCACCTTTTCGGTACGACAGCCACCTGTCGCTTTGGGCTTTACCTTTTGATTTGACCGTTGCGCCATCTGCTGCCGTTCAGTCTATCAATATGGCAGTTTTGGCGGCTTTGGTCTGAGTTTTGAAAGCGTTGAGTCAAAACAACCTCAAAATAGTGGTCTGAGAAGACTCAGACCACAGAACAAGAAACCGTTTGATATACCAC
>JAYWHT010000089.1:0-103939 GCA_043777595.1 Spirosomataceae bacterium | reverse complement strand
CGGGTGTTTCCACCCGACTATCTCACTACTTTGTGGCTAAATTACTATCAGGTAGAAATTATTTTGCAGTCGGGTGTTTCCACCCGACTATCTCACTACTTTGTGGCTAAATTACTATCAGGTAGAAATACCTGACAGCATGGGTAAACGCTCGCCTTTGGCATTAATCAAAAATTGTAGTTGTTCCATCGTTTTGTCATTTTGTTATTACAATAATAATATTCAGCTTCCCCAAAAACTATCCAGTTCCCTATATTGGCTTGCTACAAAATGGGATAGTCGGTCTATTACTGTGGTTTGTATAGACAACCAAAGAACAGAAAAATATTTTGACGATGATAGATAAGTAAGATTTGGGTTCAATGCCGTTTTGTAGCTACTTTTGCAGAAAACTTAATACAAAATCTACAAAATGAATTTTAGAATAGAAAAAGACACCATGGGCAAGGTCGAAGTACCCACCGATGTATATTGGGGCGCACAAACCCAACGCTCAATTATGAACTTCCCGATTGCCCAAGACATCAACAAAATGCCAAAGGAAATCATCAGAGCCTTTGCCTACCTCAAAAAAGCCGCTGCCATCACCAACTTTGAGGCTGGGGTATTGACCGAAGACAAAAAAAATCTAATTGGCCAAGTCTGTGATGAAATACTGACAGGGAGTTTAGACGACCAGTTTCCGCTTGTTGTTTGGCAAACAGGCTCAGGCACACAAAGCAACATGAACTGCAACGAAGTGATAGCCTACCGAGCGCACGTGCTGAATGGCGGAGAGCTATTGGACGAAAAAAAATACTTGAACCCCAACGACGACGTAAACAAATCGCAGTCGAGCAACGATACTTTTCCGACAGCGATGCACATAGCGGCCTATAAAATTTTGATGGAAACTACCATTCCGGGCATCGAAAAACTACGAGATACGCTGGCCGCTAAGTCTAAGGCATTTATGAACGTTGTCAAAATTGGCCGTACACACTTCATGGACGCTACGCCGCTTACACTCGGCCAAGAATTTTCGGGCTATGTGTCGCAGTTAAATCATGGCCTCAAAGCCATCAAAAATACCCTCGAACATTTGTCAGAACTCGCTTTGGGTGGTACGGCAGTTGGCACAGGCATCAATACGCCCGATGGTTATTCTGAAAATGTAGCCAAGCACATTGCTACACTCACAGGCCTGCCGTTTGTTACTGCCGAAAACAAATTTGAAGCCTTAGCCGCCCACGATGCCATAGTAGAAGCCCACGGTGCATTGAAAACTGTGGCTGTAAGTATGATGAAAATAGGTAACGATATTCGTATGCTGTCGTCAGGACCACGGGCAGGCATTGGCGAAATTTATATCCCCGACAACGAGCCAGGTAGTTCTATTATGCCCGGCAAAGTAAACCCAACTCAATGCGAAGCCATGACCATGGTGGCCGCACAAGTAATGGGCAACGATGTGGCAATAGGTATTGGAGGTTCAAACGGACATTTTGAATTAAATGTTTTTAAGCCAATGATGATTTATAACTTCTTACACTCGGCTCGGCTTATTGGCGATGTGTGCGTGGCTTTTAACGACAAATGTGCCGTTGGCATTGAACCACTACATGAAAATATCCAGAAGCACGTCAATAACTCATTGATGTTGGTAACGGCTCTCAACCCAAAAATTGGCTACTACAACGCTGCGGCCATTGCCCAAGATGCTCACAAAAGAGGCATTACGCTCAAACAAGCGGCCTTAGAGTTTGATTTACAAGGATTGGACTTTACAAAAATGACATCAGACGAGTTTGACGCATGGGTACGGCCAGAGAATATGGTGGGTAAAATTTAATTTTTCTCAAAAAAGAGTATTTCTTTTTTTAATTTTAAAATTAAACTACTACCTTTGCAGTCCCAATCTCAATAGCGAATCGTCGCAGCGGCGAGATAGTCCAGTACAGGCCCAGATGGCGGAATTGGTAGACGCGCTGGTCTCAAACACCTGTGGGTTCACCCCCGTGCCGGTTCGACTCCGGCTCTGGGTACTGATAAAAGCCTCTAATTTCTTTTAATAGATTTTAGGGGCTTTTTTAATGAAATAGGCTTTCCTGCAATTTTTGTAATTATTCAACCACAAAAGTACCGAAAGGCCACAAAAGGGCTACAAACCACTTTTTTTGTGAACTCTTGTGTCTTATGTGGTAAAAAAATAGACTCCCACAAAAGTATCAGACATCCTAACTACCTTCCTATTTATGCACCTCAAACATTTTATCAGAGACAGTTGGCTTACGGCTTCTTACTACACTGGTATTAGTCAGTTGTATAATACACTCAGAGGTCGCAAGAGAGCTATTGTTACTTATCATAACACATTATTAGTAAGCCAGTTGCCTCAGCAAGACGCTTATAATGTGGACGTAACGGTAGCGATTTTTGACAAACAATTAGCGTTTCTGAACAAACATTTTGACGTACGACCTATTGCTGAAATAGAAAATCCAAAGGCGCAAGGTGTTTTTTTGACGGTGGACGATGGTATGCTAAACAACTATAATTATTTAGTACCAACGCTCGAAAAACACAACTTGACGGCTCTATTTGGCGTATGCCCCGACTTAGTTGATGGCAAGATTCCACATATTTGGCGAGACCATCTATTTTTAATTTTCAGACAATTTGTCAATAAACCTATATTATTGCCGACCAACAATTTTCAAGGACCTTATACTTTTCAGTCGGTAAATAATGGCCATAGACTGATGCGTAAATACGTTTATGACAATCAAATAGCAGATATCTATGGCATGGTGCAGATAATTTGCGAGCAAAATAATGTGCCATATCAAAAAATGACAACCGAGCCAGAGCGATTTGACTTTATGGATTGGCAACAAATCAAGACTATATCCGAAAAAGGCAATCAGATAGCTTCGCACACGATGAGCCACCGAATTTTGAAATTTTTGACTGATGACGAAAAACGATACGAACTTTTAACTTCAAAACAACGTATTGAAAATCAATTAAATACAAAGACAAATATTTTGATATATCCCTACGGTGGGCCAGAACAAATAGACCAAGCAACAGTACAAATAGCACAAGAAGCGGGCTACACTACGGCATTGATGAACGTTCAAAAACCAATATTACAACCCGATACCTTGGCGCAGCCTCGTTTTGCATTGCCGCCTGTTTCTGACGTTCCGCATTTGCACGCTGTGGTGTCGGGTTATAAATTTTTGAGATAATACAATACTGCGGAAGTAATAAATAATGATACAATGTTAGAACACGACAAAAACGTCACCATTGATTGTGATGTGGTGCTGGTAGGTGCGGGCATTATGAGCGCAACGTTGGCTGTGCTTCTCAAAGAGTTACAACCCGACTGGAAAATTGAGATTTTTGAGAAATTGGACAAAGTAGCCGCCGAAAGTTCAGATGCTTGGAATAATGCTGGCACGGGCCATTCTGCTCTCTGCGAACTCAATTATACACCTCAAAAATCTGATGGAACAATTGATATTCAGAAGGCCGTCAAAATCATGGAGTCGTTTGAGGTTTCAAAACAATTCTGGGCTTTTTTGGTTGAAGATGGCTATTTTAGCTCGCCCAAAACGTTTATCAACCATGTGCCTCACCTGAGTTTTGTGAGTGGCCGGGAAGATGTATCGTTTTTGAAACAAAGATACAAAGCCCTCAAAACCAATCATTTGTTTGAAGAGATGACGTTTTCGGACAATGTAAAAACGCTCAAAAAGTGGATACCACTGATGATGAACGATCGCACCTCAGACGAGCCTGTGGCGGCTACCAAGTCGGATATTGGTACGGACATCAATTTTGGAGAATTGACTCGTAGTTTGTTTGGACACCTCAAAGGTAGCCATGGAGTTGATGTTCGGCTATATCATGACGTAAAAAAACTATCGCAAGACGACTCGCAATGCTGGACTTTGGAGGTTTTGGACGAACTAAACGACGAAAAGAAGTACATCAAAGCCAAATTTGTGTTTTTGGGTGCTGGTGGTGGTGCTTTGCGGTTGTTAGAAAAATCGGGTATTGAAGAAGGGGATGGTTTTGGCGGTTTTCCGGTTAGTGGTCAATGGTTGGTTTGTAAAAACGAAGCTATAATAGCCCAACACCGTGCCAAAGTATATGGCAAAGCAAAGGTAGGTGCGCCGCCGATGTCTGTACCACACCTCGACTCTCGGGTTATTGATGGCAAGCGAGAACTATTATTTGGGCCATTTGCGGGCTTTTCTACTAAATTTTTGAAAGAAGGCTCGTATTTTGATTTGGCGTTGTCTATCACTTCCGACAATATTTATCCGATGATTAGCGCAGGAATCCATAACTTACCCCTCACTCGCTATCTGATAGAACAAGTGATGCTTAGTTTTGAAGAAAAAATAGAAGCCCTCCGAGAGTTTATTCCCGATACCCAAGCCGACGACTGGGAGCTTGCCGTTGCGGGGCAGCGGGTGCAAGTCATCAAAAAAGACGAAGAGGAGGGCGGCGTTTTGGAGTTTGGTACAGAACTCATAGCCTCCGCCGATGGTACATTAGCCGCACTGTTGGGGGCATCGCCAGGGGCATCGACCTCAGTGTCAATTATGCTCGAACTCATGCAAAAATGCTTTGAAACTCAAATGAACTCAGCAACATGGCTCACCAAACTCAAGGCAATGATACCATCATACAGCCAGCATTTGTACAACGACCGACAACTAACTAAGTCAGTAAGAAGTCGGTCGAATCGTATTTTGGGATTAAAATAAAACCATATGTACCTGTGCCGTTAGCCCCTGTTTGTTTGACTGGTAAATGTACTCTCAAAAATCTTGTCGGCATTGCCTGTTTCAAAACCCTCTCGGCGGTGTTCTCGTTTGATTTCAGAAGTTGGGAGGTGGCTAAATTGGGGTAATACCTTCCGCTCGGCAAACTCTACATAACTACCTGCAATGGTATGCGTTTTACTATCTTCAAAAGTAGCCTCAACCATTTGAGCTACCGTTGCGCTTTGCAACAAACAACCATCGGGGCTTACTTTGACAAGGCCGCCGGCATCGCTCATTTTCACGCCAATACTTGCTGCAAAAGCATCAAACTCTTCGATGGTATTATAGCCGTTGGGTAGGTTATGTACGCTGATAGTATAATGATTGAGATAATAACGATTATAAATTACCCAAGCCGCATACTCGCTTTCGGCCAGCAGTGTTAGATAGTCGCTGAGGCTGGGTAGCTGCCAGAGTGGTGAGTGCAAAAAAGTATCAACGGCTGCGCCATCTTCCAAATCCAAAGCATCTGATGGATCAGACTTTACGGTAGCGGTATATTTTTTGATAATAGCCTGTGCTGTTTCAGAAAGGTCGGCTACACGTAGCTCGCTTACAAAAATACGAGGATAGTGCGGCTCTGGCGGCGAAAACCAAAAGGCATCTAATTTTTTTCCCTCAAAATGAAAAGAATCTCGTTTTTGATAACCATAGTGCATAAAAATTTTCTCGAACGACGCAATTCCCAAATGTGGTACTCCCATCGTTCTAAAAGCTACGTGATCGTTTTCGATGTCCGATTTGTTTTTTATAACGCCTTGACTAACAAGTGCCTGAGTTATTTTTTTGACATCGGGTACACGCTCACTATATCGGCGCATGAGGCCGTCCATGACAGTTGTTAGAGCTGAATTGATTTTCATATCTATATTTTTAAAAATGAATAGTTGTGTAATAAACAAGGATTTAACTTATTTTAAGTAGTCGTGAGTTAAATACAGTGCTGTAAATCAATAAGTTATCAGAATAAAAATACCGTATTATTTTTAGATGTGTACTTAAATGTCTGATTATTGACCAATTATAATACTTTACGTTATTCGTTTTTCACTATTCACTACTTAATATTTAGAGTGTTCCCAAAAAACCGCCATCGACGGGTATATTTACGCCATTGATGTATGCCGCCAGGTCTGATGCCAAAAAAGCCGCAACGTTACCCATATCGCTCGGTGAGCCAATACGGCCTGCGGGAATAGAAGCCGCCATCTGTGAGGCAATAGTTGCAGTCGAAACATTGGCTTGTGTTGCTCTACTTTCAATAAGTTGGTCAAGGCGTTGGGTTTGAATAAGGCCAGGCAGTATATTGTTGACAGTTATACCATCGGCGGCAAGTTCAATCGACAGGGCTTTTGCCCAGTTGGCTACGCCCGCCCGAAGGGTATTAGAAATTCCCAAATCTATTTTTGGTTGTTTGACGACGGCACTCAAAATGGTTAATATTCGACCAAATTTACGCTCTCGCATAGCTGGCACAAAGGCTTGTGTCAGTATTTGATTGGCCAATATCGACTCATTGAAATAAGCCTGATATTGGTCTATTGTAGCATTGTACGCCGTTGCGGGTGCTGGACCACCAGAGTTTAATACCAAAATACTGACTGGACTATCGGCTGTTTTGTATTGATAATCAGCTAATTGAATTTTTAGTTGTTCAATATCACCGAAGTTTATCACACAGTAGTCATGCTGCTGATTTTGGGGGGTCGGTAAGTGAGCCACTGCCGCTTTGAGTTTGGTTTCGTCTCTACTTGTTAGCGTTACAGTTGCGCCACAGGCGGCCATACACTGGCCTATGGCCAAACCAATACCCTGCGAACTACCACCAATAAACGCTCTTTTGCCCAATAGTGAGACTTCCATTGTTATTTTATAAAAATTAAATTTATCATAATATTTGGCCAAAAATACAACTAAGTATCAATAACTCACCTTTTCTGCGTTCAATATTTATTATATTTGCTAAAAAATAATTGACAATGAACCTACAAAACAAAATTTTTGCCATAACAGGCGCAGCCTCGGGATTAGGATTGGCCACTGCCCAAATGATTGTAGCAAATGGCGGTAAGGCCGTACTGCTCGACATTAACACAACAGCAGGCCAAGAAGCCGAAAAACAGTTGGGAGAAGATGCACTATTTGTATCGACCGATGTAACCAATGAAGAGTCGGTACAAAATGCGCTTGATTTGGCCATCAGCACATTTGGAGGCTTGCATGGGGTTATAAATTGTGCGGGTATCGGCCCAGCCGAGCGTGTTGTGGGCAAAACAGGGCCACACTCTTTGGCAAATTTTACCAAAACAGTTACTATCAATTTAATTGGAACATTTAACGTAGTTAGATTAGTGTCGGCGATATTACAGACTAACGAGCCGCAAGAAGACGGCGAAAGAGGCGTAATTATATTGACGGCTTCTGTGGCGGCTTTTGATGGGCAAATTGGCCAAGCTGCTTACTCAGCCTCAAAGGGTGGAGTTGTGGGTATGACATTGCCTATTGCTCGAGAACTGGCTCGGTTTGGTATTAGGGTTATGACTATTGCGCCTGGACTTTTTGAAACTCCACTATTGGCGGCATTACCACAAGAAGCTCGCACGTCGTTGGGGCTACAAGTGCCTTTTCCGCCTCGTTTGGGGCAGCCAAACGAATACGCAGCTTTAGCCAAACATATCATCGAAAATCGAATGTTGAATGGTGAGGTAATCAGACTTGATGGAGCAATTCGTATGGCCGCCAAGTAATAAACAACATTGGCAACCATTAGAAACTATATTATGTTGGCTTTGAGTTAGATAAACCTTTATTTATTATGAAAAAACTCAACGCTTTCACCATCTTTTTGCTTCTATCAAGCGTGGTATTTGGCCAAAACCCTGTCGGTATATTTGACAATCATACTGACATTGGACCGGTTGTTTTGGCTGGTTCGGCCAATTATGATGCGCCATCTCAGATCTATAAACTGTCGGCATCGGGGTCAAATATTTGGTTTAAAAAAGACGAAATGCAGTATGTCTGGAAAAAAATGAGTGGCGATTTTATGATTCAAGCTGAAGTAAATTTAGAAGGTATTGGCACAGACCCACATCGTAAGTTGGGAGTCATGCTTCGGTCTGGTCTCGACACAAACGCCACGATGGTGTCGGTAGCTGTTCATGGGGACGGTCTGGCTGCTTTTCAGTATCGAAAAATAAAAAATACAAATATTGAAGAAATAAAAGCACCAATCGAAAAACCAGACGTAGTCAAACTCGAACGCCGTGGTAGCCGTTATTTTATATCATTATGTCGTTTTGGCGATATTTTCTGGACGGTCGAAGTACCCGATATACATTTAGAAACAGAGTTATATGCAGGGCTTTTTGTTTGTTCACATAGCAAAAACATTCTTGAAACTGGCACTTTCCGAAACGTCCGTATTACAGTTCCTGCACCCGCAAATCTGGTTGCCTACAAAGAGTATTTGGGTAGCCACCTCGAAACAATGGATTTATCGACTGGGCTTCGTCATATTGTTTATTCAGAAAATGCGTCTGTCCAAGCACCCAACTGGACAACCGATGGCAAAGCTCTGATTTATAATAAAAATGGACTGCTATTTCAATTTGATTTGCTGACTACCAAAACCGCTGAAATATTTACCGATACCATCAAACAAAACAATAACGACCACGTACTTTCGTTCGACGGCAAAATATTGGGACTAAGTAGTTCGAGTAACGGAAACAGCTACGGGTCAAGGATTTATACCATGCCAGCCACTGGAGGCAAACCCAGACTTATTACACCCACGGGGCCATCATACTTGCATGGGTGGTCGCCAGACGGCAAGTGGCTCACTTATACTGGCCAACGCAACAATGAATTTGACATTTATAAAATACCAAGTGTTGGTGGCCAAGAAATACAACTGACAAACGCCAGAGGTTTGGACGATGGGTCAGAATATAGCCCCGACGGTAAGTATATTTATTTTAACTCTACTCGCTCTGGCACAATGCAAATATGGCGAATGAACCCCGATGGAAAAAACCAAGAACAAATCACAGACGACGAGTTCAATAATTGGTTTCCACATATTTCACCAGACGGCAAGCAGATTGTATTTATATCTTACACCCAAGACGTAAAACCCGACCAGCACCCCTTTTATAAGCACGTTTATTTGAGAACTATGCCCGTTGGTGGTCGTAAGCCCAAAGTCATTGCATATTTGTATGGCGGACAAGGCTCAATCAACACGCCGTCATGGTCGCCCGACAGTAAAAGGATTGCTTTTGTGAGCAATAGTAAGATGTAAGAATGTATCAGTCTTTACTTTCGTTCATAATAATATAAACTGACAGACGAAGCCCGACCGATTTCGCTCAATGTAAAGTAGCCTTTTCCAGATTTTTCAAAACAGACAGCTTCGCCTTGTGGTTCAAAAACATAAGGCAGCGACTTGTCATATTTTCTGAGTAGTGTTTGGGCAAAAGTTTCACCCGTTTTTCGTTGCCAGTAATATATGGCCGTATAACCCCTAACTATTATTTCTTTGCCGTCTGTTGAAGTTGCGCCACCTGTTAGGTCGTTACCAATCGTCATTTCGCCCATTTTCTCGGCGGTTATTACTTTGTCAGTAGCCTGTGGGTAGGGCAATCGATACAAGCGAGCGTTTGCCAAAAATTTTGTAACAACATAAATATCCTTAGTAAGAGGGTCCAAAAGTATAGTTTCAGAGTCAAAAGCCCCATCTGGTAGCTTAAATCTAATAGCATCTATTTTAGGTACAGAAACTTGTAGGTTGGCTGGTTCGGCCAATCGATAAACAACCCGCTCGACTCGGGTGTTTTCGTTTGAACCCATATCGGCCAAGTACAAATACGTTTCGTTGGCTACTGGGCCGGGACCAATAGCCAAATCTTCCCAGTCAAAATTAGAAACATTGAGGCGCAACTTACCAGCAATCTGACCTTTTTCAGTAATCAAAATCAAGTCATTGGCCTGGGCTGCGTCTTCGTGTGTCCACAAAAAACCAGGTTGCTTGATACTATGTACCAACCCCGAAGCCTCCAAAAGTACGTTATCGGGCTGAATACGATTGGCGGTTGGCGTTGTGTTAAAGTTCATTGACAGGCCGCTACTTGGCTCTGGGTCTTGGCAAGACACCAAAAAAAGCATAAAACAGAAGAACGGTAAAACAGAAGAATGTGAAAGTGTTTTTATTGTTGTTTTCATAGCGATAATTTTGTTGAGTAAGATTTAAGGAGTCGTAAGTAAGTCAAAAAACAAACTACCGACAACTAATATTTTCGGACTACCAACTCTACTCTGCGATTTTGCTCTCGGCTCTCTTCTCGGCGGTTGTTGCCAATAGGACGAGTGCCACCAAAACCTTTGCAAACAATTCTTTGAGACAAAACACCCTGTTGCACCAAAAACGACTTGACCGCTTCGGCACGCTGACGAGAGAGTTGTAAATTTAGGTCAAAATCACCTTGATTGTCGGTATGGCCGTGCAATTCAATTTCTGCATTGGGTGTATCTCTCAAAAAGGTCAAAATTTTATTGAGTTCTAAGTTTGACTCGGGCAGCAAGTCGGCTTTACTTTGGGCAAATTTTAAGTTTTTGAGGCCAATACTCTGCCCAATCGATACTGGCTCTAAGGCAAATACGTTTTCGAGTTCTTTGCGTTGTTCGAGTTTTTGGGCAGATAAGTGTATGCCAACAGGAAAAAAACCCAAAGCCTCAACAATGATATTATATTCTTTGTCTTCTTTGACTTCTATTTTAAATCGGCCATCGTTGGTCAAGATTTTATCTCGTTCTATCATATTGCTGTCTAAGACAATAAACGTAACTTGACTAACTAATTTTTTATTGAGCGCATTCTGAATATGCCCTTCAAAGTAAAATGTTAAATCTTGAAATTCATAAACCGATTTGGGTTTATTAGGCTGTCTGATTACTTCGGGAGTTTGAGATGGCGGTGTTACTTGCTTTACGATCTGCAATATCTCTTTTTCTAATTCCTTAAAACTATTTTTGATAGCCGTTGGCTCAACAACATAGTCATACATTTTGATAAGTGCCACTGCCCCTGCACTTGCTTCGTCTTTGACAATCAAGTCGTCGTGAAAAAAATTAAGTACATCGTCCTGACCTATTGCACCTTCGTCCTGTTTGTCAGTAAATTCTATTTTAGACTGGCCGTCCACATACATTTTCATTTGCTTGGTTTTGGCATTTCGAGACACCACATAGTGTGTGTATTCGTTGGGCTTAACAGGCGCACGGTCGCCGATTGAGTAGTTATAAAAATTGAGTTTACCATCGTAAATATAGCAGCCGTTGTCTGTCGCACGGTTTTTAAAATCAATTACCCGTTTCCAACTATCTAATTTAGAGAACTTAAAGTAAATTTCAATCGTATAATTACCACTCAAAAAACCATTGGCTGCCTTGTTGTCAAATTGGAGACCACTATTTTTTTCAAAATAATAAGATTTTTTATCAATATTATCTAACTCTGGAAGTAGGTCATCTTCAAATTCGCCTTGGTTGCCTAATATACCCAAGGTTGGTAATGTTTTCGATTTTTCGGTCAAATCTTTTTCAAAAGTATAGATGCCCATACGTTGAGAATAAACGTTGGACATCATAAAAAGTGAAAGTAATATAAAGATTAACTTTTTCAAATGGGGTAAAGTAATTGGCAAAAATAACAAAAAAACCAATAAAAGCGAACCAAGTACGACCGAACTATGTATTTTTAAGAAAGCTATATTTTGAAAAACGTTATAACAGGTATTTTATTTTCGATGCTCTGGGCCTCGGCTGCTGTTGCTACCAAGTACGGAATCAAGACGACCGACCCACTTATTTTAGCCAATACTCGTTTTTTGATTGCTGGATCCGTTATATTGATTTATGTACACTTAATAAAACGTGAAAGTTTACCCAAAAGTCACAACTGGAAACCGCTAAGTTTATTTGCATTTCTAAACACAACGCTCTATTTGGGGGCATTTGTGGTGTCTATGAAAACTGTATCGGCAGGTATTGGTAGCCTTAGTACTGTTATCGGAACGCTCTTTGTGGTTGTTATTGCTTCTGTTTGGCTCAAACGCAAACTTCTCTGGTTTGAGATTGTAGGTGTTGCTATTGGGCTAATTGGCTCATTTATAGCTATATGGCCTACACTCAAAGGTAGTTATGCATCTGTTTCTGGATTAGTGATATTGTTTATTGGTGTGCTGTCTATTTCGGTGGCCAGTGTTTTTTATACTCGTATAGACTGGCAACTCCCTGCTGCGGTCTTCAATGGTTGGCAAATACTCATCGGAGGGCTTTTGTTGTTACCATTCACCCTTTATTTTGCAGACTTCGACCGCTCACAGTTTGGGCTGTCCTTTTGGCTTGGTTTGGGCTGGCTCATGGTACCAGTGTCGATGATTGGCCTGCAACTTTGGTTTTATTTACTCAAACAAGACCCCGTTTCCGCTTCGCTTTGGAAGTTGCTCTGTCCAGTTTTTGGTTTTGTGTATGCCTATATTTTATTAAACGAACCACTCACTTGGCATACTTTTGTGGGTACGACATTCGTTATAGCAGGGCTGGTTGTTGCACAAATTGATAAACTTAAAAAATAAGCCCATGAAATCCTTTAAAACTTATGTCGTTGCATTTCTCGTTTTTCAGTTTCTGCTGTTCAACTATAATTTTTCAAATGCACAGTCTGATATTAACCAAACGACCAAAGATATTTTTAATACCGGTGGTAACCTATTTGGTATCAATGGTGCAACGGTGGCAAGGGCTTTTTCGTCAAACGAGGGCAATGTATTTGGTACTCAACTTTTAGATACAGTTTGGCGTGAGGCAACAATTAAACTATATAAAAAAATAGGCACACCGGGCCGTGAGTCCGACAGTATCGCTGGCGTGCCTGTCAGATATGATATTTACAATAACGACTTTGAAATAATAGTAAATAGCAAACGTGATATTAGAGGACTTAATGGCCAAAATGTACGCTATTTTGTGCTATTTTATGGATTAGAAAAAACACCCAGAACGTACCTAAACGTAGCAGAATTTAAGGCAGTTGAGCAAATAACAGGTTTTATGGAACTGTTGGCAACAGGCAAAGCTACACTCTTAGAACAAACCAAGCTATCGGTTACAAAATCGACTTTTAATGCTGCACTCAACACAGGAACAAAAGATGTGAGAATTGTCAAAACGCCTAATTATTATTATGTCAAAAACAACGAGATTTTTAAGCTGGGCAACACCAAGAAAAAAGTAATAGAGGCACTGTCTGACAAAGAACCTGACATTAAAAAATGGCTTGACACCAATGACATAAAATTTAAAAACAGCGCAGACTTGGCTCGACTATTTGCATATTACAACACACTTTAAACTATATCTATTTTTCTCTGCGCTCTCCACCCCTCTGCGAGAGTAAACGATATACCCCAAAAATAGGATAATGGTCTGAATAATTTATTTTATTAAGCGTCTGAAAATCAATCGCTTGAAAGTATTTAGGGTCAAAAAACTGATTGTCGATTCTGATAAACCTGGGATCGTTGCGATACGAAAAACCAAAACCTGCACCAACTTCTTCAAAAGCATTAGAGAGGTGCTTACTTATGGTACTATATACAAAGCTATATGGCGTTTCGTTAAAATCGCCACAAACTAAAACAGGGTAAGGGCTGCTCAAAACCCACTGCTCAATAAATTTTATTTCTTCTGCATGATGAATAAACCCCTGTTTTAACTTTGAAATCACCTGCTTAGATTCTTTTTTGCCATCTTGTAGGTCTTCGTTTTTTACTGCCGTTTTGAGTTTATTAAATCTTACAATCAATGACCGTAGATGTAGGTTAATGACTCTGATTGTATCTTTTTTAATGACAATGTCGGCAAACAAAGCCCCGTTTTGATTATTAAATTCTTTTTCGCCGCGGCTTACAATCGGAAACTTTGAGACAATGGCCAAGCCAAAGAAATTTTCTTCAGTTTGGGCAATAAAAGGGTGCAAAACGGTTTTATATCGATAGCCAGCGGCCTTAAATTGATTGAGAGTATTAAAATTATAAAGTGGGTGATTTGGCCTTGGGTTATAATTATAAAATTCTTGAAAACACTTAATGTCAGCATCAGCCGTAATTGCGTATTCTATCAGTTTGGGAGCATTTTCTATATTTTTTCTGTCCAAATAATTCAGCACATCAAACGACATCACATTATAGCTCATCACAGTAAACGTGTCTGCTGATATTATTTTATCAGAAAAATGCACCCCCAAGGTTCGCTTCCAAAATGGAAAACTACACAAAAACACTACACCCCACAACCAAGAATTAGGGCGATTGACAACAAACACTATCAAAAACCAGAGCAATGAAAGCACAATCACAACAGGCAATGACAGCATCAAGAAGCCAGCAAACCAATGGTAGGTCGGCAAAAAGTATGTCAGTGCATAAACCAAAAGGCAATATACAACGATTGAATATTTGAGTAGTTTAAACACTTTTTAGGCTAAGAATCCCTCTGTTTGCATTGCTATTTTTAGTTTTTGTCCCAATTCATCAGACGCTTTTATGAGTGGAAGCCGTACTTGGCCACTGCATAAGCCCTTGATTTCTAAACATTTTTTGATACCAACAGGATTTGACTCTACGTAAAGCAGTGTATCGAAGTCTATAAAACTAAACTGAATGGCGGCGGCGGCTTTGAAGTCGTTGTTGAGTGCGTACCAGGTCATTTCTGTAAATTCTTTTGGAAAAGCGTTGGCAATCACCGAAATCACACCATGCCAACCTATGCTAATCTGAGGGGTAACGGTGTTGTCGTCGCCTGAGAGTAACAAAAAGTCTGACGGACAAACTTTGGCCAATTCCATATATTGCTCAAAACTACCACAGGCATCTTTGAGGCCAATGATATTTGGGTGTTTGGACAATTCTAAAACTGTACTCACACTTAAGTTCGTTATTGTACGGCCAGGCACGTTGTAGAGTAGCACAGGTACTGGCGAAGCGTTGGCAATAGCCGTAAAGTGTGCAATGACACCACCTTGCGACGGTTTGTTGTAATAAGGACACACCGACAAGATAGCCGTTACGCCAGATAAATCAGTATTTTTGATGGTTTCCAGAACAACTGCCGTATTGTTGCCGCCCAAACCATAAACGATAGGCAAGTTTTGAGGGTTATTTGACTTTACAAATTCCAAAAGCTCTATTTTTTCTTTGGCAGTGGTCGTTGAGGTTTCGCCTGTTGTACCTTGTACTACCAAATAATTAACTTTATTTTCGCTCACAAAATCAATCAAGTATTTCAGACCATTGTAGTCAATCTCAAATTCTTCATTAAAAGGCGTTACTAAGGCCACGCCCACTCCCATCAAATGTTGATTCATACTACTTTAAAATTATTATATGTCCGATTGGTAGTTCAAAAGTAATTTATTATGCCCTTAATATTAGACTTTTTGAAATAATAATTAGATTTGACACTTATTTAATTCATTTTTTACACAATCAAACCTCATTGCTATCATGAACAAGTACATTACCGAGTTTATTGGGACGTTTTTTCTGGTTCTTGCCATAGGCATGAACGTGCTATCGCCTGGCAGTGCAGAAATGGCACCCTTCGCTATTGGCGCAACCCTCATGATTATGGTTTACGCTGGTGGTCATATTTCAGGCGCACACTACAACCCAGCCGTTACGTTGGCGGTATTTATGCGTGGCAAATGCGAAGCCAAAGACGTAGCCCCATACATCATTTCGCAGGTATTGGGTGCAGTAGCTGGTGCATCGCTCGCAGGTTTTATGAAAGGCAGCCCAATAGTTTCGGCAGCCAGCCCAGACGTAATACGGGCTTTAATTGCTGAGTTTACTTGGACTTTTGCCTTGGTTTATGTCGTACTCAACACAGCCACTGCCAAAGGTACTGCTGGTAATGGTTTTTATGGCTTGGCTATCGGTTTTACAGTCGTTGCAGGTGCATATACCATGGGGGGTATTTCGGGTGGGGCTTTCAATCCAGCGGTTGCAGTTGGTATCTCAATTATGGGTTTAAGTGCCTGGACAAACATCTGGATATTTTTGGTAGCCAACTTCGGTGGGGCAGCTTTGGCGGCAACAATTTTTAAGATTTTTAATGCTGACGATAAGTAATAAATAAAACGAAGCCATCGCTTTGAGCGATGGCTTCGTTTTATTTACTGTTTTACCCTATCCGTTCCGAAACTAAATAATCGTCTTGTTTGGTAGCGTGTTGTCGTACCATCATTTCGCCAATAAAACCCGCCAAAAATAGCTGTGTACCGACAATAATGGCCACCAAAGCTAAGAAAAAAAGCGGATTTTCGGTTACGTTTCTAAACTTTTCGTGGGCAACGTAAATCAGATATACTTTTTTGAGAATGAGCCACAGTGAAATAAAAATACCAATCAAAAAAGACAACGTACCCAGCGAACCAAAGAAGTGCATGGGCGCACGGCTAAATCGATGAACGAAAGTGATGGACAATAAATCTAAAAAACCGTTGATAAAGCGTTCAAGTCCAAACTTAGTTGTACCATATTTGCGTGATTGGTGCCGCACTACTTTTTCGCCAATTTTTCTAAAACCGTTCCATTTGGCCACAACAGGAATGTATCTGTGCATTTCACCATAAAGCGTAATATTCTTAACTACTCGATTTTTGTAGGCTTTGAGGCCACAGTTAAAATCATTGAGATTTACGCCAGATATAGCCCGAGTGGCGGCATTGAAGAGTTTGGTGGGCAGGGTTTTGGTGATGGGGTCGTAGCGTTTTTGTTTCCAGCCCGACACTAAGTCGTAGCCATCGGTCATTATCATTCGGTGCAGTTCGGGTATCTCGTCGGGGCTGTCTTGTAGGTCAGCGTCCATCGTAATCACGACATTACCCTTGACAGCCTGAAAACCAGTTTGTAATGCCGCCGTTTTGCCATAGTTTCTATTGAAGCGTACGCCCTTGATGGCAGAGTTGTCGACTGCTATCTTACGAATTACCTCCCACGATTCGTCCGTGCTGCCATCGTCCATCAAATATACTTCATAACTAAACTGGTTTTCGTCCATCACACGCTTTATCCAAGCGCAGAGTTCGGGCAGCGATTCGGCTTCGTTAAAAAGCGGCACAACTATCGAAATATCAAGAGATTGGTCGGGCATTGGGTCAAGAATAAGTGGCGTATTGAACCGATTGGTTTGTTGGTCGGTGTTTGGTCGCAAAAATACAAATTCTTTTGTGAGTGTAGTCATATCGTAAAAAATTAAAGCCGAAAGAAATTATCTTCCAGCCTTACAATTTCAAGAAACGTGCCAAAGATTTTTATTCAAGACTCCTAACGTTGAGACTTTTTTTCGGTCTCAAAATTGATTACAAATATTTTTTTGATTTTATTTGGAAATACAATTATTAACCCTCAAACTTCAACAGTATTTGTACGTAAAGTCTTTTAAATCAATAATTTTCACTTAAATAACTTGCAAAATGAAAACACTGACTTCGATTCTGCTCTGTACTTACCTATGTTTTGCTTGTGTATTCTTAGGGTTTTCTCAAAACGAAGTCTCAGAAAAATCGTTACTGTAAACGAGCCGTGCATTTTGACTCAACTTTTGGCAGGGTTTGAAACCCTACCAAAAGTTTGCACAGATTATTTACAGTAACTATTTACACAAAATTGGTTGCCGCTATCCTACTTTTACTCGAATTTTAATCCGTAATTCGCATAGACCCTAAACGATTTCCTGGTTGGGGTGATGGAAATGTGGCTCTTTTCGTAGCGTGTAATTTGCCTCAAAAATTAACAAATACTGGTAAATATCAAAAAATTGAGATTGATTTTCGGTTGTTGTATTTTATACCACCACCAGGCGCCGATTATTCGGGCTATCCAGTAGATTTATTGAGGGTCAAAACTTTGGGGGATGCAAAATGAATAGTGAAAATTTGATAGCGCATTACTGAGGCGTTTACTCATACCTCAATGCCTCGATAGGGTCGAGCCGTGAAGCTTTGATGGCTGGGTAAATACCCGAAATTAAACCTACAACAATACACACAAAAATACCCATAAACATCCAGAGCCAAGGTACTATAAAACTGGCATTGTCGCTGATGAGTTTGGATATACCATTGCCTACGGCTATTCCCAAAACCAAACCACCAATACCGCCCAGTACACATACTACGATGGCTTCTATCAAAAACTGAGTTCTGATAAGTTTGGGTGTAGCCCCCAGCGATTTTCTGATGCCTATTTCACGGGTGCGCTCTGTTACCGACACCAGCATGATGTTCATGAGAGCTATGGCCGCTCCCAACAGCGTAATGATGCTAATACCAAAGCCACCAACTCGCAAATAACCCGTTATTTCTTCAAAATTTTTGGCTAAGGCATCGGCACGCTCAATTTCAAACGAGTCGCTTTTGCCAGGCTGGTCCTTGCGAACTCTCCGCATAATGCCCCGTGCTTCTTCGATTACTAACTCTTGGTCGTTAATGTCTGATACAGAAGTAGTTATGTCAAAAGACAATGACCGATTGGCAGCTAAGGCCCGCCCGTTGTCAATCGGAATAATCAGCACTCGGTCGTCGCCACTGCCTGTGAGCGAGCCTTTGTTCGACAGTACTCCTATCACTTTATATTGGTTGCCCATGACTACAATTTCTTGATTGATGGGACTGATTTTTTTTTCAAATAGTTTAGTCGCAATTTGATCACCGATTATGGCCACATTGAGCGAGTTGTCTAAGTCGTTTGGGTTGAAGTCTCGCCCCATCGAAAGTTTATAGCCTTTGATGGTCAGGTAGTTGTCGTCTGCACCGATGATACGAGAATTGGGGTTGGTTTTGATTGAACCATATTTAACGGGAATCGCCCCAGCTACAAACGATGATACTGAAACCTTGGCATTGTAGGCATCTTTGATAGTACGTTTGTATTGCATGGCTTGGCGGTATTCGATGGCAGGAAAGTCCTTGTCTCTACGCCCACTCGACCGACGACGAAACTGTTGCGGCCCTTTGATGTCGAAGGTATTAGCCCCCAGGTCGGCAAAACTATTATTGACCGAACTCTGCATACCGTCCACGGCAGTCAGAATACCAACCAAAGACGTAATACCAAGCGCAATAATCAAGGCCGTCAGTACGGTACGAAGCATATTAGACTTGATAGAGCGTAGCCCTTCACGTATATTTTCTTTTAAATTCATATAAAAATTTTATTGATATTTAATAAATGACAAAAATTTATGGCCTTATTACTGGCTATTTTCTTTATTGAAAAACTTGCTTCCAACCCAAAATAATAATGCAGCCCCAATCCATTTGCTTAATTTCAAGGCTACCTTAATGGTTATCCAAAGCCCAGCATGGTTGCGTAGCCAGTCGGGGTGAGCAGTCCAGGTATAAATCAATGCAGCCGAAAGTAAGACAATACCCGCTACCACTAAAACTTTTTCTTGGTTATTAAGAGTCCAATTTTTCAAAAAAAATAGTTTTTCACGCATCTTAGCACAATATTTGATAAAAATTCGTTGTACTACAAAATTCTAACTTATTATCAATTTAATCAAGCCAATGAAACGCCTCATATTGCCACTTATCATTTTTTGTATGACCATTGGCTCAGTTCAAGCCTCCAAAATCTTGATTCCGATGGACGAAGCCCAAAAAGATCATCTCAAAGCTTATGGTATTGCTTACTGGGTCATTAAGACTTACGATACCGAAATAGACTGGCTTCTGAATTATCGTGGGGGGAGTTTTATGATGGATTTGAGCCAGCGAGTACAAAACGAAATGGTGATACGTGGCGTGAGTTATGAGGTAATTTCAGACGCTCAAAGCAACCAAATATTAGCCGTTGTAGCCGCGCCCGATGCCAACATGGACAACGTAAAACTACAAAAAGCACCCAAAGTAGCGGTATATTCACCCAAAACCAAACAACCTTGGGACGATGCCGTTACGCTCGTCATGGCTTATGCCGAAATACCCTACGACATTGTGTATGACGACGAGGTAATGGAAGGCAAACTCTCACAGTACGACTGGCTACACTTACACCACGAAGATTTTACGGGGCAATATGGTAAATTTTATCAGTTCAAAGATTATCCATGGTACAGAGCGCAAAAACAAGAAGCCGAAACGATTGCCACCAAATGGGGCTTCAAAAAAGTATCAAAACTCAAATTGGCCGTTGCTCAAAAAGTACGAGAATATGTAGCTGGCGGAGGTTATATGTTTGCTATGTGCAACGCCACCGATACTTATGACGTAGCCCTCGCCGCCGAAAATACCGATATTGCAGGCTCAATTTATGATGGCGATGGCACAGATGGCTCGGCTCAATCGAAGTTAGATTTTTCTAAATCTTTTGCTTTTCAAGACTATAAAGTTGTAACGGATCCCTACGAAGTTGAGTTTTCGACGGTCGATAATCAGATGCAAGAAAGAGGAGTAAGTGAAGCCAATGACTATTTTACGCTTTTTCAGTTTTCGGCTAAATACGACCCTGTGCCAACTATGCTCACCCAAAACCACCAGCAAATTATCAAAGGATTTATGGGACAGACCACAGCATTCAAAAAAAAATACATTAAGCCTGAAGTAATAATATTGGCCGAAAACAGGTCAATCGGTGAAGCTAAGTACATTCATGGTACGTTTGCAAAGGGTTTTTTTACGTTTTATGGTGGCCACGATCCCGAAGACTATCAGCACCAGATTAACGAAGAACCCACCGACCTCAACCTACACCCCAACTCAGCGGGTTATCGGTTGATATTGAACAATATTTTGTTCCCGGCCGCCAAAAAGAAAAAATTAAAAACTTAAACAAGTAGTGAAAAATGAAAAACGGATAGCGAAAAACTTAGAAAGTAACGCCTGTAGTCTGTTTGATTTAATGCAAATATACATCGAACATGGCTTTGGGGCGAGCAAGGTACTCTCTGATGAGCGTTCGGGACGAATAGCCATCTGGCACGTCCTGAGCCGCAAAACCAATGGCTTCGATGCCTTCGTGCTGGCATAAGTACAAGGCACGGGCATTATGAAAGTTTTGTGAAATGACCGTTACCTTGTTTTGTTTATATACTTTTTTGCAGCGCACTACTGAGTCATAGGTACGGTATCCAGCCGTGTCGAGCAGCATTGCTTCGTCTGGAATACCCAGCAAAGACAGTGCTTTTTTCATATCTCGTGGCTCGTCATAATATTCTTCTTTGTTGCCACTCAATATCAAATACTTTACTTTTCCTTCTTTAAACAAACGTGCCGTGGCCTCCATTCTATATTTAAAAAACAAATTTTCTTTTCCCTTAGCTACATACTTACTCGTTCCCAAGACCAAACCCACGTCGTTTGAGGGAATGGTGGAGACATCAAAAAAAATCTGATTTTCGGTATTTTTTACGACCAATAAATTACAGAGCAAGATCACAAAAACCGACCCAAATATACACCAAAGCATTATTTTGATGGTTAGCTTTACGAAAGCGATATTGGAGGCATATTTTCGTAGTATTGCTACTTTCATGGTTCAATCAAATCTTTAAAACAAGCCTAATTGTCCCTGTTCTGTCTCGTCTTCTATTGTATTTGCATCGGGTCGGGGCTGTGTATCAGCAACAGGTACAAGTGGTGTAGTCGCTAAGGCAACGGGCTCAGATATTGTTTGTACTGTTTCAATATTTTCTACTTTTGGTACAACTGCAAGCGATTCGATCTGCTTTATTTCTTTAATCTTCTGAACAGACACCTTGTTACCCAACGACTTCCAGCCTTTTACATCAATAAAGTCAGACAAAACAATGGTTTCGGTCTGTAACTGACCTCTACCTAAGTCCAAAATCACTTCCATTCGAGGTTGAGCGTCTAAGGAAGCAAAGATGAGCTTTGACCCTTTGGTTTCACCAATAAAACTAAATTTTTTGTCAATGGTCGTAGTCTCAATCTTAAATCGCTTGACAAAATAGTTTTTGATACCCGCTTCATAATAGACGGCAGCTAATGGCACATTGGCATCGAACTTGGCAATAATAGCTATGTCTTTGTACTCGTATCGGTTTGTCAAATCAAAGTTTGTAAGCTCGTACTGACCATCTTTATAGACTACCAAAACAGTATCACCATTGTCAAAATTTCCCAAGTATAGCCCCCGCTCATCTCGATTGAGGCGACCCAACACTGTGTCGAACCATAAATCTAAACCACTCAATGTAGAAGCACCTGCTGTTTTGAAAGCAATTTTACGAATCGGGTACTTCGTCAGTACATTACCCATCGCAGAGCGATTTTTGATGGCTAATTTGGCAAATTCAAAATCAAACACTTTTACTTTGGCCGTACAACTTGCCGTCAGATTGATTGTAACCACTTCGGCCTCGCCGTTTTCATTGGCCGACATATACAATATCTTGGATTTGGGCGTACCGAGCGTAACATCATAATCTTTGTCTCTGGTAATGCCCGATACCTGAAAACGCTTGCTATAACTCACCCCCGACTTGGCATCTATATAAATAGCGTTGTAAACCTTACGCTCATCGTTTTTCTTGAATACGGCCACATAAATAATGTCTTTGCCCATAAAAGTCTTTTCATCTACTTTTACTATTTTGTATTTACCATCTCTACGAAAAGCGATAACATCGTCAATGTCCGAGCAATCCATGACGTACTCATTTTTTTTGAGACCAATACCCACAAAGCCTTCTTCACGATTGACATATAGTTTTTGATTGGCAGCCGCCACGACCGTTGCCGCAATGGTATTAAACTCACGAATTTCGGTTTTTCGCTCACGTCCTTTGCCATATCTTTTTAGCAAATCTTTGTAATAATTGACGGCGTAGCGCACCAAATGCAACAAGTTATCTTCTACCTCAGCCAATTCGTCTTGTAGTCGTTTCATGGCTTCCTCGGCCTTAAAAGAATCAAATTTTGAGATTCGCTTGATGCGTATTTCTGTCAATCTCAAAATATCTTCTTCTGTGATGACCCTATAAAAGTCGGCTTTGTATGGCTCAAGTCCTTGGTCAATAGTCTGGATAACGGCCTCAAAAGTTTCACATTCTTCGATTAGTCTGTAAATTCGGTTTTCGATAAATATTTTTTCGAGCGAGCTATGCAGTACTTTTTCTTTTATTTCAAATCGCCTTATTTCCAGTTCGGTTTTGAGTAAATGAACAGTCTGGTCGGTACAAGTTTTTAATATTTCTGAAACCGTTGTGAAGCTGGGTTTTTCATCGACAATTATACAGGCGTTGGGCGAAATACTAATTTCACAATCTGTAAAAGCATAAAGCGCATCAATCGTAATATCGGGCGAAACGCCCGTAGCCAAATGCACTATTATCTCAACATTGCGAGCGGTGAGGTCTTCTACTTTTCTGATTTTGATTTTTCCTTCGTCGTTTGCCTTTATTATCGATTCTTTGACCGACGTGGTCGTGATGCCAAACGGTATTTCCTTAATAATCAGCGTTTTTTTGTCGAGTTCTTCGATTTTGGCTCTGACTCTAATTTTTCCGCCACGATGCCCGTCATTGTAATTACTGACATCGACCATTCCGCCCGTCAAAAAATCGGGAACGATTGTAAACGTCTGCCCTTTGAGATATAAAATTGATGCTTCGATGAGTTCTACAAAATTGTGAGGCATCAATTTAGTAGATAACCCAACGGCAATACCCTCTGCACCCGAAGCCAACAGCAACGGAAACTTAACGGGCAGCGTAACGGGTTCTCGTTTGCGGCCATCGTAGCTAAGTTGCCACTCGGTGGTGTCGTCATTAAAAACTACATCGTTGGCAAACTTAGAGAGCCGTACCTCAATATAACGGGGAGCGGCTGCGCCATCGCCTGTACGGGTGTCGCCCCAGTTTCCTTGGGTATCAAAAAGTAAGTCTTTTTGGCCCATATTGACAATGGCATCGTTGATAGAAGCATCGCCGTGTGGGTGGTACTGCATAGCCGACCCAATGACGTTGGCAACTTTGTTGAAGCGGCCATCGTCCATTTCTTTGAGGGCGTGTAGTATGCGGCGTTGTACAGGTTTGAGACCGTCTTCGATGGCAGGAACGGCTCGCTCCAGAATCACATACGATGCGTATTCCAGAAACCAGTTTTCATACATATCGGCCACGACCAGTTGCTCGGTTGTACCTTTTTTTTCAATCGTAGGTTTAGTTATTTCGTCCATTCAGCCTATTCGCTTTTTTTATTCTATAATTTATTGGGCCACAAAGGCACTAAGAAAAACCCGTTCATTCTGTGGTCTGTGTCTGGGCGACCTTATACTTACAGACCAGAGCAATGTTCTGTGGAGACACCACTTCCATTAAGTCAAGAGTTCTGTGAAGACACAGAACTCGGTTAGTTATCGTTATTTATATTTGTCGTCAATGTTCAGATGTGTAATAAAACATTGATATATTCTTTTACTTTTTTTAGTATTGGTACTATTTTAAAAATATCCTCGTCTGAGGCATTATAGGCGTTGCTGACTGCATACTCACTTTGGTGCAAAACTACAAAAAACCAAAACCTACCCATTACATAACAACCATACATATCATTTTGCACTTTGTTTTTTGCTCTTGCTGCAATCATTTCGGCCAAAAGTTGGCCGAGTGGGTCAGTTACCCTGCGCTTCTCTTGTTTGTATTCGTGTAAAAAAAAAAATAAGGTTCATTAGGCCGAACTGCCCCACTGGCTATCATAAAATCGACGATTCCATTCAATTCTATTCCATCAACTATTGCTGATAACTGCCTTTGTGTAAAAACTTTATATTTTTCATTGTTGAAGTTAATAAGCGACAAAAGTGGCCCTATAAACATAAATTTCAGTTCGTCTTCATTCCATTCGTCTGCATAGATACTAAGCTGTTTTTTCAAAAAGTCAAGTTGCTGTTCTTCAAATTTGGTGCTATCTGACTGTGCCGACAGCCAATTTTCGAGGGGTTCAAATCGTTCACGAATCCTTGCCAAACCAAAAGATTCATTGATTTGCTGATAGTCCCAACTTTCAAAACTACGTGCCATTGTTTTTTTGTTTTAACCTCAAATGTAGTCAATTTTTTATATTTTAACATTAGCACTCGCCACTACGTCCAATAACTCACTTATCATTACTGCCGTTGCACCCCAAATTTTATTATTTTGTATTTCATAAAAAGGTGCATTTACGGCTGTACCTCGTACATCAATCGTCATTTTTCCAATTATTAAATCATCTTTCATTTCATTGATATTGACCTCAAAGACTGTATCTACTTCTCGGCTATCAGGATAAAAATCGGGCCGATAAGGTAAATAACCAACAACGGGCAAAGCCAAAAAATTACTGGGTGGAATATATATTTCGGACAACTGACCTAAAACAACTACATCGGCGGCTTTGATACCAATTTCTTCTTGGGCTTCTCGTAAGGCTGTCTGAATCAAGTTTTTGTCTGAGTTTTCAAATCGCCCACCCGGGAACGCCATCTGCCCACCATGGACACCGTCATATTTTGGTCGGAGTATGAGCGGAAGATAAATTTGGTTTTGAGAAGGATAAAATAAAATCAAAACCCCACTCCGCCGTGTGCGTTCATTGGCTTTTTGTTCGTTTTCTAACCGATTGGAGGGTGCCATTTTGGCGTGCGACGCTTGCCCTGGCAATGGCTGCAAAAGCTGCACTCGAAGCAAATCAATAAATATCCGAAAGTCCATATTTTTAATTCCCGTATTTTAAGACTAATTGCTCGGCTACAAATGTACCATCTAAGGCCGCCGACATAATGCCCCCCGCATAGCCCGCACCCTCTGCACATGGGTACAGTCGTTGGGTGTGTATGTGTTCGCCCGTGGCTTTGTGTCTGGGTATTCTGACAGGCGACGACGTGCGGCTCTCTACACCTATCAACTGGGCATCGTTGCTGAGATAGCCTTTCATTTTTTGCCCAAATTGCTGTAAACCATCTCGCAACGGCTCGGCAATATGTGCTGGTAAATATTCTCGCAAGTCTAAGGATTGTAGCCCAGGCTGGTACGAAGTATCTAACAAACTACTTGATGTTTTATTATTAACAAAATCCAATACTCTTTGTGCTGGGGCTGTTTGTGAGCCTCCCACGATGGCGCAAGCTCGCTGTTCAATCTGTTTTTGTAGTTCCAACCCTGCCAATGCGCCGAAGTCTTTGAATGGCTCTAAATCAGATGGTTCGATGGCTACTACCATGCCCGAGTTGGCAAAACGAGAGTCTCGCCGAGAAGGCGACATGCCATTGACAACCAACTCGCCAGCAGCCGTAGCCGACGGCACAATAAACCCACCAGGACACATACAAAACGAAAATACACCCCGTTTTACGCCCCCAAAGTTGGTTTGCCCCACCAAACTATACGACGAAGCTGGCAACAAACCCCGATGGGCGGTTTTGTATTGTATTTGGTCAATGACCGACTGCTGATGTTCGATTCGGACACCCAACGCAAAAGGCTTGGCTTCAATAAATATATCTTTCTGTTGGCATAATTCAAAAATATCTCTGGCCGAATGTCCCGTTGCCAATATTGTACCCAATCCTATAAACTCTTGCCCAGACTCTGTTACAACGCCTTTGATTTCGTTGTCTGCCAATATAAAATCAGTAACTTTGGTATTGAAATATACCTCCCCACCAGCGTTAATGATAGCCTCACGAATGGCCGCCACAAGGGTCGGTAGCTTGTTTGTGCCAATGTGTGGATGCGAGTCGTAGAGTATTTGTTCGGTTGCCCCAAAGGCTACCAATATCTCTAAAATTCGCCGTACATCACCTCGTTTGGTTGAGCGAGTGTAGAGTTTGCCGTCAGAATAAGTACCTGCGCCACCTTCGCCAAAACAGTAATTGGACTCGCCATTGACTATATGTGCTTTGTTGATAGCCGCCAAGTCTCTCCGTCTGGCTCTTACGTCTTTGCCACGCTCCAATATAACAGGTCTGAAACCTAACTCAATAAGTCGCAAGGCTGCAAACATACCAGCGGGGCCGCAACCAACTATTATTACAGTTGGTCTTTGAGATACATCTTGATAATTGGACTGATATGGAACAACTGGCTCTGCACTGTCTGAATCATAAACTGAAGCCGATACATTGACCACAATCTGGCGGCCACGGGCATCGATAGATTGCTTTATTTTACGAACAGTTACGTTTTCGGTGGCAGATATTGACAAATATTTAAGGGCATAGTCCTTAAATAAATCATCGTCTAATGCTACTTCGGGCGGGAGACTTACTGTAATGTGTTGTTGCATCTGTGTTCAGAAAGGTGTTTATCCTTTAAAACCACAAAGTTAGGACAAATTTTGTAACTATCCTTACCAATAAACAGGCTTCCGATTAGTATGACCATTGACCATGACTGACAGGCAAACGGTTTAGCTCTTCTCGATAGAACTTCCATTGTGGCATAAAATTGTCCATCAAAGTCAGAAATCGGTTATTGTGATGTCGTTCCAATAAATGTACCATTTCATGAACTATAATATATTCTAAACAATGCAAAGGCTTTTTGGCCAATTCTAAGTTTATCCAGATTCGTTTTTTTTCAATATTACAAGTCCCCCATTTTGTTTTCATTTGCTTTACTTGCCAGTCGGTTACAGTGACGCCAGTTTGTTTTTCCCATTTGTCAATGATAGACGGAATTAGCTTTTTTAGTTCTGCTCTGTACCATTCATTAACAACAGTTTGTCGTTGCTCTGTGGCTGTATCAGGTCTTATATAAAGGTCAATGTAGGTTTTGGTTTTGAATACAATTTTGGGGGGTGCTTCAACTACGATTATTCTCAACAAATAGCGTTTACCCAGAAAGTAATGGCTTTCTCGCTCTTTATATTGGCGTGGCGGCTGGCGGTCTTGTGCCACAAAATTACGTTGGTGTTTTCGTATCCAAGCAATTTTTGAAACAGCAAAAAGTCGTGCAGTTTCTTCTGGTGTCGATTCGGGTATCGCCAGCCTTATTCTACCAGTAGGCGGATAAACGGCTAAGTGCATATTTTTGATATTTTTTCTAATCAAATCAATGCTCAATTCGCCTACTTTTAGCTCTTCTACTATCATTTGTATTGAGATTGATTTTTGATAACCATAAAAATATCGTCCAACTTTTCAGATTTATGATATACTTCTAAAACTGGTTTTACAACCTTGTTTTTCAAATGTTTTTCTTTGGACAATGTGCCTTCCCAATCATCGTGCTTACCCGCAACGATGGCACTATCCAAAGCAATAGTTAAAGGTTCGTCTTTATCTAAGTTGTCATACAATGCCCGTTTTGCTTGCGTATTGATACTTATTGGGTACTCTTTGCTGGTTTCAGGCTTTTTTATTTTTATTGCCAAATCAACTATATTTTTCAAATACGCTTCGTAATCTGTGGCTTCTTCATTTCTTAACTTGATGAGTTCGTTAAGCAACACACTCATTTTTTCGTAATAAATCGGGTTTGTAGGGCTTTCTTCAACAATTACTTTTCGCAAGTTGTTTTCAATGGTTTCTGCCATTGCTTCTTTGTTTTTCTTGATATTTTCGGGCAATTTATCCAAAGCAGATTGCCCGTCTTTTACTAACAATTCAACCAGACCAAAATCATCAAAAGCCGACACCTTTTGACTTTCTTCTGCCCCAATGTAGCTATCAATCAAGTGTCGCATGGCTGGCTCGTATTGTTTCAATTCTACGTGGTCGCCACTGGCTAATTGAATTTCTTTGCGAACACTCTCAAAGTGCTTTAAATCTTGCTTAATTGCTGCCATTTCAGCGGGTTTATAGCCCGCTTCCTGCATTTCATCGGCAATATTGGCGTAGGCACGAATAAGCGAAATAACCGCTTTGTACAAGGCTACTCGCTTGGGTTCGCTGTCTTTTAGGTCTTCTTTTATTTGCGTATTACCACAAAAATAAGCAATATAATCTTTTGTTTCTTTGGGCGGCACCACGAGTTCGCAAAGGGCTTTTATGGTTTCCAAAGCATCGTCCAAACGCTCTTTGCCTTTTGCCAATCGGTCGCTTAATAAGCCTTCAACGTCTGCTTTGTCGTAATCTTCAAAGGCTTTTGAGGTAAAATCGTTATAGGCAGTTTCTAAGCTACCAAATAGGTCTTTATAGTCAATGATATAACCATAGTCTTTGTCTTCTCCGTCCAGACGGTTTACTCGGCAAATAGCCTGAAACAAACCGTGGTCTCTCATGCTTTTGTCGATATACAAATAGGTAGCACTTGGTGCGTCAAACCCTGTGAGTAGCTTATCGACCACAATCAAGAGTTTCTTTTGTGCGGGTTCTTTTGTAAATCGCTTTTTTGCTTCCTTTTCAAAGTCTTCGGGGGTTTGGCCGTTGAGCATTTTTTGATAAATGCCATACTGCATTATTTTTTCGGTGTGGTTTTCGCCCTCGCCCTTGATGTCGCTATGCGATGGAGCAAATGATGTAACGATGGCACACCTTGTAAAACCTGCATCTTGAAACAACTGATAATAGCGACAGGCATTATAAATACTGTCTGAAATCAAAAGAGCATTGCCCCTGCCGTTTTGTAATCGCTCACGGGTTTCCATATCCAGAAGAATGTCGGCAACAATTTTTTGTAAACGTCCTACCGAGCTGAACACCTTTTTCATTGTTCCCCATTTTTGTTTGAGTTCTGCTCTGGCAAAGTCGGTCAAGCCTTTTGTTTTGCTCTCAAACCAAATATCAATTTTATCTAATGAGGTTATTTTTTGTTCAATATCTCGGGCTTCATACCGTAAATCAAGTACCACACCGTCTTTTACGGCCTCGTCAAACTTATAGGTATGAATATATTTACCAAAAATCTCAATGCTTTTTTGTTTGTCGGCTTGCATCAGTGGCGTGCCTGTAAAGCCAATAAATACAGCTTTTTCGCCTAATAGCTGCCTCATGGCTTTGTTTAAGTCTCCGCTTTGTGTTCGATGACATTCATCGACAAATACATAAAAATCGCCTTTGGGCTTGAAGTTTTTGGGTAAACTATTTTTTAGCTCTGCCAAATAACTATCATAATCTGCGGCTTTCGTAGCATGGGCTGCCCCAGCTTCTTTATTGCCAAACTTATGAATGAGCGAACACAACAGCCACGGCGTTGTATCGTTTAGTTTTTCAATTAAATCAGCCCCGCTTTTTGTTCTTACTATCTGTTCGTCAATGCCAATAAAGATATTTTCAATTTGCTCGTCCAATTCTGTACGGTCGGTTATTATCAGCACCCGTGCATTGGGGTTGTGTTCTCTTATCCATTTGGTGAGCCATACCATTGTTAGGCTCTTGCCGCTGCCCTGCGTGTGCCAAACGATACCACCCTCTTTTTGGCGGATATATTCTTGTGCAGCTTTTAGCCCAAAGTACTGATTAGGGCGGCACAGTTTCTTTTGCCCTCGGTCATACACCACAAAGTCGTGCATCATTTCGAGCAAGCGTTCCTTGTTAAGCATTTCGATAATATTCTTATCTAAAAGATTATCAGCTTGCTCGGCTTGCTCCCTAATGGGTTTTGTGAGTTCTAAAAGGTAGGTATCGTTGGGGTTAAAATCTTCGTTGATTTCTTTCCATTTCAAATAGTATTTTTCAGATGTGTCAATGGCCGCATACCGTAACCCTTCTACGTCTTGCCCTGCCATCACTAACTGAACGGTAGTATAAAACGGCTTTATAAAAAGATGCTTTTGATTGTCATTGTTTTGCCGAATACCCTCCGAAACTGACACCGTGCTACGTTTTAGCTCTAAAACACCCAATGCAATGCCATTGACATAGATAACGATATCGGGGCGTTTGTTGTGCTGCCCTCTAATGGTTACTTCTTCGGCAATGGCAAAATCGTTGTTTTGTGGGTTTTTCCAATCAATCAAGTAAACGGTTTCTTTGTTTTGCCCTGCTTCTGGCTTTACGTTTATGCCATATCTAAGGGCGGCATATACGTTTTTGTTGGCCTGATACAAGTCATCGTTACTGTTGATGGTAGCTATCTTTTTAAACTCAAATAAGGCTTTGCTAATGAGTGTCGGACTATAACCTTGTTGGGTTAAATGTGCTTTTAGTAAGGTTTCATCAACATTGCTGTTTTCTTCCTTTTCTAAATTGCCCAAATAACGGTATTTCAATTGCTGCTGAAATAAAGCAACAATGCGGTTTTGAGTTATTCTTTCTATGTCGCCTACTTTTCCCATTGTCTGAATCAGGATTTTATGATTTTATAATTTTCAGGATTTGGATTATCTTGATATTTTTTATTGAATACTTTTTTGAATTGCAAACTCGTGCCTCCGAAGTTGATTAACAAGCCAATCGGAAAACCATAAGCTACTACATAATTTTTTGCTTGTGCCAAATGTACATCTTCAAGATTTATTACAGCTTTCAATTCTACAATTATTTTTCCTTCCACCACAAAGTCGGCTCTTCGTGTACCTACCTCGATACCATCATAATAAATGGTTTGCTCTACTTCTCTTCCAAATGCTACACCTGCCCTTGCCAGTTCTATAGCCAGACATCTTTGATAAATGACTTCCTGAAAGCCATTGCCAAGTGTGTTATGCACTTTCATTGCACAGCCATTGATTTTGTATGTTATTTCATCTAAACTCATTGTCTGAATCAGGATTTATTGATTAAATGATTTTCTGGATTGTTTGAACCTATCTTGTTAATCCCTGAATCCTAAGTGGTTTGTGAAGACACAAACCACGGTACCCAACCGAGTTTGGTGTCTTCACCGAACTCTTAACTGAACGACATTGATTTATAATTAACCATTAGTAATTTTGTTTCTCGCAATTTCTACTGCTTTGTGTAGTTTTTCTTGCAATATTTTTTGTGATGGCAAAGCCGTTAGATAATCAGCTACTCTGATATTGCTTTTATCTAATTGCATCAGTTCGATGTGTTCTTCGTTTTTGCCTGTGCATAATATCAAGCCTATGGGTGTGTTTTCGCCTTCTACTTGTTCGTATTTTTCGAGATAACGCAAATATAACTCCATTTGCCCTTTGAAACTGGCTTCAAATTCGCCAATTTTTAGGTCAATGGCTACCAAACATTTCAATCTTCGGTGGTAAAAAAGCAAGTCTATTTTATAATCTCGGTTGTCAATCGTGATGCGTTTTTGGCGAGCCATAAAAGCAAAATCGCTACCCAATTCTATGATAAAATGCTGCACCTCGGCGATGATGCTGGTTTCTAAATCTTTTTCGGAATACACATCGTTTAGCCCCAGAAAATCCAAAAAATAAGGATCTCTGAAAACCAAGTCAGGGCTAAGTTTTTGTTCGTTTTTGAGCAGTTCTAAATCGTGCTGAATAGTAAGCTCTGGCTTTTTGCCAATGGCAGTACGCTCATATAAAAGTGACTGGATACGTTCTTGTAATTGACGAGAAGACCATTTTTCAAGCTTGCAGATTTCTAAATAAAACGCCCTTTTCAGTGGGTCTTCCATGTAGATAATACTTCTTAGATGTGTCCAACTCAATTCTCTACGCAGTGCGTATACAATTTGCTCATCAGCAAAAACGGTAGCAAACTGCATACATTGTCTGAGTTGTTTCTCTCCCCAACCATTGCCATATTCTTCGGTTAATTGTCGTGCCAGCGATACGACAATCTTTTTACCATATTCGGCTCTTGCATTGCCCAATATTTCATCGTTGATTAGCTTGCCAACACTCCAATATAAAAGCGTGATTTCGGCATTCACAGCCAATGCCACATTCTGACGGCTTTGCTCTATGAGCGTTTTTATGTCGCTTGCTATCTTTATATCTTCAATTGCTATACTCATCTTTTTATTGTTTTGTTATACCAACCGTACTTTGCCCGTCAATAAATTTTGCATCATACCCAATTTTACTTTTTTGTACTTCTCTAATTTGGTTTCTAAGGCGGTTATTTCGTTATCCATATCAGAAAGAATTGTGGCGATGCGGGTTTGTTCGGCTTTGGATTTGGGTATTGGAATTTCAGTTGTATTAATTAGAGTGGTGTTAAGGTTCATTTGTGAACCTGTTTGACCATTTTTTGACCAATTTTTTTCTATAAAACTTAAAAAATAATAGATATAATTAACGTTAACTTGTGGATTCCTAAAAACTACAAATCCATCGTGAATGCAAACATTTATTTTTGTCAGAATCGGTCTTCCTACTGTTGCACAAATACTCATTATTAAATTTCCTTCTTCAACATATCTGCTACTTTGAATACCTATTTCTGATAGTTTCTGTGTTGTTTCAATTAATATTTTTACCGACTTTGTAACATCAGAAATTCTAACCCAACCGATAGGCGAATTTTCATCAAACCATTTTGGGTCTTCAATAGGTCTTGGTGATGCTCCTCTCACAATAGTAGCAATATCCCCCAACTTCTTCACTTCCCAACCCTCTTTTGGTTGCAATAGCTTTTGCATTGCCCCTTGCTTGATGTTGCGTTTTTTGGCAATGAGTTTTTCTAAACCGCTTATCAAGGCATCTGCATCAGATAAGGCTGTGGCTATGGCGGTTTGTTCGGTGAGAGTGGGTGGAATAGGTATTTGAAAAGTTCTAATTTGACCTATGTTTAGTCCTTGTCTATTGCCCCCTGATTGAAAACTATCAATCTGTTTTTGACCTTTTTTTGATAGTAAAAAAAGATTTAAGAAAATTGGATTGAGTTTATTATCAATCACCCTAATAATGCAAACGTGCTGGTTTACATTGCCACCCACTAATTTATCATTTGCAAAAGAACTACGTCCAATTGAAGCCCCTGAAATATTTAAAAATACATCATTAAGTTGTATTTCAGTATTCGGAAAAGTCTGATGAATTTCATCATCAATGTATGCAACATCATCTAATAATAATTTACCCCATCCTATATTTTGGCTTCTTACCAAAGGTCTGCCATCTTCTTTGTAAACATTTGAGCCGCCAGTTGGTGTAATACCGCTACCTATTTTTGTAGCCAAACTCTCCAAAAGTATCACCTCCCAATCTTCGGGAATAATACCCACTTCTGTATTTTTATAACCTTGTTTCATTTCAGTCATTTTCTTCCTCCTTTCTGTTCTTCCACAAAGCCTGTTTTAGTTCCAGTTCTTTGTGTAGTTTATCTTTGAGCAGTTGGCGGTCGGGAAGTTCGGTGAGGTATTCGGCTACCTTTATGCCAGCATTTTCGAGTTGTAGCAGTTGTATTTGTTCGTGTCCGCCTTCGGCACAGAGTATTAAACCTAAGGGCGTTTCTTCGCCTGTTTGTTTTTCGTGTTTATCGAGCCAGCGGAGGTAAAGCTCCATTTGTCCTTTGTGAGCGGCTTTAAATTTGCCGAGTTTAAGCTCAATGGCAATCAGGCGTTTGAGTTTTCGGTGGTAAAAAAGTAAATCAAGATAAAAATCTTCGCCATCAATAATCATTCGTTTTTGGCGTTCTACAAAGGTAAAACCAACACCCAATTCCATGATAAATTGTTCGAGCGATATGATAAGGCTATCTTCGAGATTTTTTTCGCTGTACATTCCTTTCAGTCCTGTAAAATCAAGAAAATAAGGGCTTTTAAAAACCAAATCAGGCGAAAAGTTTTCACCTGTCCGCATATTGGTAAGTTCTGTTTTGATTAATTGGTCGGGTTTACCACTAATCAACGAACGTTCATAAAGCATTCCGTCAATTTTGGCACGTAATTGTTTTGTACCCCATTTTTCAAATACAGCCATTTGGGTATAAAAATCTCGTTGCAAGGCATCTTTAATGGCAAAGAGTTCAATAAAATGCGACCAGCTCAATTGTGTCGCCACCTCCGACACAATTTGAAAATCGGCAAATAACTCGGCAAACTGCATCATTCTGCGGATATTCCGTTCTTGAAAACCACGCTTTCCGTAGGTGTTTTGCAATTGTGTTGCCAACTGCGACACAATTTGTTTTCCATATTCGGCTCTTTGTCCATCTAATAATTCGGCATTTATTTGGTTGCCAATTTGCCAATACATCAAAGTAATGGTTTTATTGGCTGTAATTGCTACAAACCCCCTTGCTTCTTCAACAAGACGAAAAATATCATCGTAAAGATTTTTCTGTATTTTATTTAGTTCCATAAAAAACCCATTTCTTTAAGGTGAGCAATTACTTTATTTTCCAGTTCGGCTACCTCGGTAGTTTGTTTTGGTAGCGGTGTTTGGTAGCGTTCGGCCAGTTCTTTTATTCGTTGGGTTAGGCGTTGGCTTATGCGTTCCATTTCGGTTTTTACGCTGCGTTCGAGGCTTGCCATCCATTTGTCATCTACTACCAAAGCCTTTATTTCGTCTTCGGTTAGGGTTTTGTAGCGTTCAAGCACCTTAATATCCAAAGCTGTTACAGCTATTCTAATCTTTTTGTTGAGTTCTGCTTGGTCGTCTATCAGCTTCAAATAAGTCAATAATACCTTTATCTCTTCGGCATTTTCGGCTTTTAGTCGGGGTATGTTAATGACTTTTAGGCGTTTTTGGGCGTTGATTTTTGTTGAAAATTTTTCGTCAAAATCAGCAAAAAAACAGTCTTCGACAGTTTGTTCTTCTTGAATTTCGGTTAGTTGCGTGGCAATGGCTTCTTTATCGGCTTCGAGTTTTTCAATAACTTGTTTGTCGCTTAAAAAATAACGGTCGATGACCAATGTTTTTGGCACCAAATCACAATCCCACCCTTTATCTGTTGTTTTGTCTGTGTTTTTATTTTTTACTAAAATCCGATACGGTTCAGCTTTCCAACCATCAACGGCTATTATGTAGCAATCGTCTTGCATTACATCGTGCCAATAATTGAGTAAATGCTGGTACACATCGTATTTGTCCATCAGGGCTTTGCCTGTGTAGGTCGTTAGTACGTCTTCCGAAATACGAGCAATGGTTTGTTTGGGTTTCACTCCCCCGATAGCCATCGGGGTTAATGCTTTTAATGTTACAGTATTTCGTGTTTTCCAGTCTGTAAACAAATCGTCCATTTCTTGGCTAAAACTTACAAATTCGGAATGCGAAAAAATTTCATTTTTTAATTGTGAATGGTCAATTCTTAATTGTAAATAGCCCTTTCGACCATCTTTAAACAAATGATATTTCAGTGAAGGATAAACCGACCAATAATTTTTTAAGGCTTCAATATCAATAGTAGGAATATCGCCCAAAATATGGGCTTCGATGTCTTGTATATCTTCCGCTTCTTGGCTGTCAATGTATCGGGGAATGTTTAGGTTAAAGTCGTTTTTCGGGTCGCTTATTTCTTCTATGCTCACCAAACGGCTATATTTTGGTAGTTCGATTTGCTTGTTAAAAATAGCCACAATTTTATGAATATCCTGTTCACGCAAGCGATTTTTGTTGCCGTCTTTGATATAGCCTTTGCTGGCATCTACCATAAAAATATGCTTGCGTTCGTCTGCACCTTCTTTGTCCAAGACAATGATACAAGCCGGAATACCCGTGCCGTAAAACAAGTTGGCAGGTAAGCCAATAATGCCTTTTATATAGCCTCTTTCTATAAAGCTCTTGCGAATTTCGGCTTCGGAATTACCCCGAAACAATACACCATGCGGCAAAATACAAGCACCTTTACCCGTACTTTTCAGTGATTTCAGAATGTGCAAAAGAAAGGCATAATCGCCATTTTTATCGGGTGGCGTTTTGTAGCTTGCCTTACCCGTTTTCAAACTTTCGGCTTCGTCTTTTTCAAAACGCCCGTAAAGGTCGTCTTGTGGGTTAAAGCCCGTAGCCCAGTTGGCTAACGAAAATGGCGGATTTGCTACCACAAAATCAAAGGTTTTCAGGTAGCCGTTGTTGTCTTTAAAAAACGGGTCTGACAGCGTGCTTTGTCCTCGGTGTATTTCGATGGCTTCTTGTCCGTGCAAAATCATGTTCATACGAGCAAGTGCGGCCGTTGCCACGTCTTTTTCTTGTCCATAAATAGTGCCTTTGCCATCGGCTTCGTCGAGTGCTTTGAGTAGCAACGAACCCGAACCACAAGTAGGGTCATAAAAAGTCGTTTTATTGGTAGCGTCGTGAATGTTCAGCACTTTTGCCATCACACGGCTTACTTCGCTTGGTGTGTAAAATTGTCCTTTACTTTTACCACTTTCGGTTGCAAAGTTTTTCATCAAATATTCAAAAGCATCGCCCAGTATATCATCGCCCCCTGCACGGTTTTTACTAAAATCAAGGGCAGGGTTTTCAAAAATTGAGATTAGATTGGTGAGTTTGTCGACCATTTCTTTGCCTTTGCCCAATTTATCATCGTCAGCAAAGTCGGCAACGTCAATCACACCCTTTAAGTCATTCGCCCCAGCCAATACGCCAATAATGACATTGATTTGGTTGCCAATGTCTTTGTTGCCTTTCAAGGCTTGCATATCTTCAAAACTACCGCCTTCGGGTATTTCTATAATAGCATCGGCATCGCCCGCATATTTGTCAGATACATATTTTACAAACAACAGCACAAGTATGTAGTCTTTGTATTGACTGGGATCCATTCCGCCCCGTAATTCGTCACAACTTGCCCAAAGGGAACTATATAATTCTGATTTTTTGATTGCCATATATTTGTTTTTGTCTATTTGGCCGCAATATAAATCAATACTTGATTAGGTACATCAGAAAATAATTTTCAGAAAAAAAATTAGTCATAAATAAATGTCGTTTAGTTAAGAGTTCGGTGAAGGCACCAAACTCGGTTGGCTACCGTGGTTTGCGTATTCACAAACTACTTATTTTCTTAACTAAACGACATTGAAATATAAATTATCAAACCATTAAATTATTTATTGCGCATCAAAATTTGTATTTTTGCGAAAATTCAAAAACCAAATACAATATGGCCGTCGAACAAGAAACCCCACTCGCCAAATACCTCAAAGCCAATACCCAGCCGCAAATTATGTCCAAAGGCCGCTCTATTTTTAGGGGTGGTAGCTACAAACTCAAAAGTATGGACATCAGTGGGCGTGGCTTCGCCGAGTTTAGGGTCGAGAGCGAATATTATGGCAATAAGTATTTGGTCGATATCAGCGACTTCAATACGCCCAATATCAAAACTAACTGCTCTTGTCCTTACAATTTGGGTGGCATCTGCAAACACCGAGTGGCGGCTATTTTGTATATTTTGGATAGACTACCTACTAATTTTACGCCTACATACTACCAAATGATGTCATCGATGGTAATGTTTCCACGTATTGCAGACGAATATCTCAAAGAATCGGTGATGCCTGCCGATTGGACTAACCGCAATTTGATAAATACTGTCAAAATCAACACCGCCAAAGATGGCTTAGCCGAATGTACGGTAACATATAAAAAAGAAGAATGGAAAGTACGGCTAATGGCCATTCAAAACACCAAACAGATTCATACATCTTGCTCCTGCAACGAACGCATACAAATGCCACTCTGCGCCCATAAATTGGCGGCTTTTAGAGCCATCAGAGAGCGTTTTGGCGACAATGCCTTTGAAATGATGCGAGACTGGTCGGCTGAAAAAAATAAAATATTGGCAGAGTATGGTTTTTCGATGAACGACGAATTGAAAGGTAAATTTGATTTTAAAATCACAGCCAACGGCCAGCTACAACTACTCAAACTCGACCCCACGATTCAGAAAATTGGTGGCTTTCAAAACTGGAAAACCATTAGCAATCAGCTCATCAAACCACAGGCTTTTGAGTTTTCTGTTGCACCCGTCCAAGAAGCCATAGCCGAAGAAGACCAGCGAGTGATGCTCTATAATTTTTGGCCATTGGGCGAAAATAACCTTTTTGACTTTGGTTTTGCCGCACAGTCAGCCAAACTCACTCCCAAAACCAAAAAACTGACTTATATCAAAGTCATTAACAACAAAAACTACAGGTACGGTGTTCAAGAAGAGCTGCCCGACATGGACGAAGCCGACATAAAGCTGCTAAAACTGACAGAGAGTTTTAAAATAGAAAATCTGAGAGAATATGCCCGCAAACAGCAGTGGGGATTGAGTACATATTTTTCGATGAACGAACTCACACCTGAATACCAACAAAAAGCAAGGGCTTGGGTGGGCAAAAAATTAGAACAGGTTTTTCAGAAATTAGGCGATAAGTTGATCTTTACGACCAACAATGAATATGTCGGTACAAGCAATGACCTAAAACCAGTAACGGTTTTGAGGCAGCCCGTTAAGCCTTATTTTATACTAAAAGAAGACCGAGACTTTGTATCGTTAGAGCCATATATTGATATTGAAGAAAACAAACCGACCGAATTGGCAAATGTTGCGGATTTTAAATCTTATTGGTTGGGAATATATCGCAACAATACACTTTTTAAGTGGGCTACGCCAGCCGATGCCGAAATGGTTGATTATTTCAAGAAAAACGGCTACAAAATGCGTGTCCGAAAAGAATTTGCTGATACCTTTTTGACTGACTGGGTAATACCCATGACGGAGCAGTTTGATGTAACGTTTCAGACACGACAAACCGTAGAATCTCAAAATTTGGTCTATGCCAATGTTCGACTATACCTCAAAGAAGACGATGAAAACTTGCTGATTGTACCGATGTTTTTGTACGAAAACCCCGACGGAGGCGAGCCATTAGAGTTTATGCAAGACCAACGCCGTAGCAAAGCCACCTACGAAGACGACAAGATTGTGATGATGCAACGCAGCCCCGAAGCCGAAAAAATAGCCTGGGACGGTATCGCAACTCTGCACCCAACGTTTGAAGACCAAAACGAACACCCATTTTTTTATGTGCCGTTCAACGACGTAATGAAAGACAACTGGCTTTTTGGCTTTTTTGACGAAATCAAACAACGAAACATCGAGGTATTGGGCCAAAAAGACCTCCGCAAAATGAAGTTCAACTCCAACCGTGGGAAGTTCAACATCAGGGCTTCGTCGGGTATTGACTGGTTTGATATGGAAGTCGGCCTTGATTTTGGCGACCAGCACGTATCGCTCTCAGATGCAAAAAAAGCACTACTCAAAAAACAAAACTATGTAGAACTCAAAGACGGTACACTCGGACTACTCCCCGAAGACTGGATAAAGCGCATTGAGCCGCTTTTAAAATTTGGGATTGTAAAGGGCGACAACATCAAACTTTCCAAAATGCACTTTTCGCTCATTGACGAACTCACTGACGAAATTGACAACTACGAAATCCAGCAAGAACTGTTCGACAAAAAACAAAAATTGCTCAATTTTAAAGAAATACAGTCTATACCGCTGCCTACCAACCTCAAAGCAGAGTTGCGTATTTATCAAGAAGAAGGTTATAAATGGTTGAATTTTTTAGATGATTTTGGCTGGGGCGGTTGCCTTGCCGACGATATGGGTTTGGGTAAAACGCTGCAAGTACTGGCTTTTTTGTTGAACCAAAAAAACCAAAATTCCGAGGCTACCAACTTGGTCGTTGTGCCTACGTCTTTGATTTTTAACTGGCAAGCCGAAGTTACTAAGTTTGCACCCGACATTACAGTTCACGTTCATCGAGGATTGGATAGAGTAAAAAAAACGGACTATTTCAATCAATTCGATATAATCTTGACCACTTACGGCACGATGAGGAGCGATGTTGAGATGTTGCAAAAATACAAATTCAACTACATAATATTAGACGAATCGCAGGCCGTCAAAAACCCTGACTCGCTTACCTCAAAGGCTGTAAGGCTACTGAAAGCCAAAAACAGAATCACGATGACGGGTACGCCTGTCGAAAACAATACCTTTGATTTGTACTCGCAGATGGAGTTTCTGAATCCTGGGTTTTTGGGTGGTGGCGAATTTTTTAAGTCCGAGTATGCCAATCCGATAGACAAATTTCAGGATAAAGAAAAAGCCACTGAGCTACGCAAGCTCATCTATCCGTTTATGCTCAAACGCACCAAAGAAGAAGTAGCCAAAGATTTGCCCGACAAAACCGAGACGATTTTGTACTGCGAAATGGGCAAAAAACAGCGCAAAGTCTATGAAACATTCAGAGAAAAATACCGCCAGCAAATAGCCGACAAAATGGCTACCGAGGGCATGAACAAAAGTAGTTTCTTGATACTGGAAGCCTTGATGAAACTCCGCCAAATATGCGACTCCCCCGCCCTACTGTCTGACGATGCCGACTATGGCAACGAGTCGGCTAAGTTGGAAGAAATAACCCGTGAGATTGAAGAAAACGCCTCGAACCATAAGATTCTGATATTCAGTCAGTTCTTGAAAATGTTAGACTTAATCAAAACCCATCTCGAAAAAAACAACATTCCTTACGAGTACTTAGACGGCCAAACTACCGACCGTGCCGACCGTGTCAATCGTTTTCAGAACGACCAAAACTGTCGGGTGTTTTTGATGAGCCTCAAAGCAGGTGGCGTGGGCCTCAACCTCACCGAAGCCGACTATGTATATTTGATTGACCCTTGGTGGAACCCCGCCGTAGAAGCGCAAGCCATCGACCGCACGCACCGCATAGGCCAAACCAAGAAGGTATTTGCCTACAAAATGATATGTAAAGACAGTGTAGAAGAAAAAATATTACTGCTCCAACAACGCAAAAAAGACCTCGCCGACGACCTAATAAGTGCCGAGGCTGGTTTTATCAAAAAACTATCGCAAGACGATATTATTGATTTGTTTAGTTAGCGACTTACCACCACAGTCCCCGACTGTTTTTCGATTTTGCCGTCTGCCCACACAAGTTCTGTTTGGTAAATATACGAGCCATTGTTGAGGCTTTCGGCTGGTTGCCAAGGCATTGTATTAGTTCCGATTTTGGCAGTTTGCGCTTGTTCAAAAACAACTCGCCCCAACAGATCTATTACTTTTGCCTTGAATTGTACGGGCTTGGTATCGCTCTGCACAATGGCCTCGAACTTGGTATAGAATTGCGCTGGATTGGGAAACACCCGAAACGATATAGGACTGTTGCCGCCAACTATAAACCTAATGCGGTAAGGCACGACCGCATTTTGGGCCAAATCTCGACCTGTTACCAGCATTTCGTAGGTATTGGCTGTCAATGTTGGCGTATAAAGTAACTGTAAAGTATTTTGGGTATTGGTTTTGAGATTTAAGGCTTTATTGGCTATTTTTTCAAAATTACAGGTAGCACATTTCTTCAAAAACACCTCAACGGTGGCCGTGTCAGTCAAACTAATTTTATTTTCTTCGACTAACGATATACTAATTTCGGGCTTGTTTGATACTATTCCGTCGTTTGTAATTCGCTCATTGTCAAACAATACATCTAATGCTGGCGGCAATTTGTCGGGTTGTGTGCTGATGGGGTACGACACCGTCTGAGCAGCTTTTGCCCAGTCAATATCCAACGAAGCCGTGTTGTTGCTTTCGTTGAGTTCGTCAATGCTCTGGGCGGGGTCGGCAGTTACTTCTATTTTTTGAAGACCCGTTTCGTTTTTAAATGTTACCAACAATGTATCAGAGTAAGCAACGGCGGCGGCTACAATTTGCTTTTCGGGTTGTTGGTTGGTATATGTCAATTTTACTTTTAGCGTTATTTTTTGTTGCGTGTCGTACAGCCCCAGATTGTTCAAAAAAACACCCACTTGCAACGAGTCAGCCTTACCCAAACTCGTAGTTTGGTTTTTGGCCTGAACAAAAAGCCCCGATTTACTTACTTCATAGTCGGGCTTAGTGAGCGGGTAAATCACCACGGCAGGGTCGCCTTGTAGCACGCTTTGGTGCATACCCGACAGCACGTACTCGTCATTGGCTTGGCTGGCCAGTTTGCGGTTTATTTCTTGATGTACTCGACCAATTCCCCAATTCAGCGAGCTTTTGTTGTTGTAAAGTGTCTGGTAGAGTGCCTGTAAATGTTGATTGGTCGAAGCCAAAAAACTCCAGTATGAATGTGCCATCACCACCACAGCACCTTTGTTGGGTGCCAGTAGCCAGTCGGTAGTGATGGTATTGTACCTAAAAAAAACATTACCCACCGCACAGCCATTAAAATACATCATCGGGTATTTGCCTTGGTTATTTAGCCCATTGCCTGCCGTTGAAGCAAAGCCAATATTGAGGTCGGTAACGGTAGGCGAAGCATGACCAAAAAACGTAACCAACGACAGCCCGTCGTTGAGTTGCTTAGAAATATTGACGTTTTCGACCTCAACAGGGCTGGACTTTGAAATAGCCGACACACGACCACCAACCCACTGACTACCCACAATAGGCGTGAGACTCGATAACGACGAGCGTAAACTTTCAATTTCGCCTACTGACTTGCCGCCGTTAAGATGTAACATATTTTTGCGCCAAAGCCCGCCATTGGTCTGATTTTCAAAATCTTGTACTTTTTTTAGATAGGTTAATATTGGCCCATTTTGCGTTACATTCAGTCGGCCAGTAGGTAGTGTTGGTGTGTCTGCTGGCTCGCCACCCAAGCCAGCCGTAAGCAAAATATCTGAACCTGGGTAGCCAATGCTCGGTACGAGGTCGTCGGGTGTGTTTTTCAAAAAATCAGGAAAAGTATAAGGCCGACCAATCAAAAACAAATAAGGCTTTTGACCACTGTTCAGTATAAAATCAGCATACCGCCTGATGGCCATAGGGTGATGCTCACCAAACGAAAACTGATCGTAAAGCTGCTGAATGTCAGTAACTTTGACTTTGTAGCTACCGCCTGCGGCTGTACTTCGGTAGTCGGCAAAGGCTTGTGCGCCACTCAAAATACTGGCATGTGTGATGATTTGGTAATTGTAGGCGGCTGGATTGGTGTTTTCAAATTTAATCAAACTCAAAGTAGTGTTTTTGGTTGGCTCGGTCGTTACCAAAATCGTTCTGGCTTGCTTTGTATTTGGTATTTCAACAACAGTACTACTGCCCTCTGCCCTACTTTGCAAGGCTACAAAATTATAACGGTCGGTGATGTCATAAACTTGGGCATTGGCTGGAGGATTATTGATTTTTAAGAGTGAATAATTATTGGAATTGACAGGCAAATAAAACGTTTTGGAAACCTTGCCGAGCATATCAAACGTCTGTGGATAGGTTATTTTATAGAGCGACAGTGAGTAAATTTCATAGTCATCTTTTTGGTTTGATTGTAACGAAAAACTAAAACGCCCGTCTGCCGTTATTTCATTTGGTGCTATGTCGGTGCTTGTACTTTGTGATTTGTAGCCTATCCAACCAAAATCTGTAACTGTTCGGGTATTTAGTTTTAATGTAGTCCGATGATAAAAATCACTACGCCCATTTATAAGTATTTCAAATTTTGGTTTTGATAAACTACTGCTATTGAGCCAGTTAATTAGTTTTACGTTCCAGATTGCAAGCGAATCTTTGCGAATCATGCCACCCGTCCAGCCCTCGCCAGGCTCATAAAAACTTTGCTGTAAATTAGGCACAGGCCCAGGAAAATTATTAAAAGAATACTCGCCATTATAAAACTGTACTTGTTGTTCAAGGTGGTACTGCTCTGGCTTTAGATTGAGATTATTTGTTAAATTATGTTGTAAAATACGTTTTCCGTTGGCAGTACCGACGGTCAAAAAATAATAGGTTGTTTCGGAATACAATGTTTGGTATTGATGCGAACGAGCCGATACTGGGCGATATAGCAAACTATCTTGGCCGCCGTCGTTTTTGAGACCATAAAACTCTAAGTAAGACCCCGTTACAGTAACGGCCACTTCTTGCCCATGGTGATAAAGTTGTAGTTTTTGGGGTAAATCAACGGTAAGCCCTGCTTTCTGAATATCCGATAGCATGACTCTGTAAAAACCAGTTTCAGTAACAGGCATTTTTATATAATTTTGCTCATATCGTATCCATTCATTTCCGTACCGCTGAGCGAAAGTAAGAAGTGAAAAATTAAAAATGAAAAACGAAAATACAAAGTGTAGTAGTGTCTTGCGTATCATACCATGTAAATGACGAGTGATTATTTATTAGCCCAAATATCGGAAATATATCAATTAGTTTCCGATATTTGTTACTTAAGATTAGTTTCTCGTATTAAACTGAGGGGTTTGTGTATGTTTCTAACCAATAATATATACATTCATCAACTCAAAACTCAACAACTTAATTTTGCAATCCCCACAAATCATTTTAAAGTCTGGCCGTGAAGTAGCCGTCAAGCGTTTTCATCCATGGGTGTTTTCGGGAGCAGTAGCACAGACCATTGGCTCACCCGCCGATGGTGATATTGTCGAAGTTTTTGATTCAAAAAAAGTCTATCTCGCCACAGGCCATTATTTCGATGGCAGCATTGTTGTTAAGATTTTTAGCCATCAGCAAACCGAAATCAACGTAAATTTCTGGCAACAAAAACTACAAAATGCGTATGAGTTACGCCAAAAATTAGGACTTATCAATACCACTTGCTACCGATTAGTTCATGGCGAGGGCGATGGGCTTCCGAGTTTAATTATTGATGTTTATGATGGCGTAGCCGTCATTCAGGCGCACTCAGTAGGTATGTATCGGGTGCTGGTCGATGTGGCCGAGGCTCTCAAAAATATTTTTGGCGACACTCTCAAAGCCATTTACCAAAAAAGCGCAGACACCCTGCCCGACCAATTTGGAAAGACCGTACAGAATGGCTATTTATTTGGTCAATGTACTGTTCCTCATGCAGTTACAGAAAACAGTAACTCGTTTATGATTGATTGGGAAACAGGTCAAAAGACTGGTTTTTTTATTGACCAACGAGACAACAGAGCCTTATTGGGACGCTACTCCAAAAACAAAAAAGTACTTAACGCTTTTTGTTATTCGGGAGGGTTTTCGGTATATGCCTTAGCGGCAGGTGCGGCAGAAGTTCACTCGGTTGATGTGTCCAAAAAAGCAATAGAACTGACAAATCAGAACATAACGGCTAATTTTGGGACAATCGCCAATCATCAATCTTATGCCGAAGACGTGATGCCATTCTTAAAAAACTCAACCGACGACTACGACGTAATTGTGCTCGACCCGCCTGCTTTTGCCAAAAACATAGCCGCCAAACACCGTGCTGTTCAGGGCTACAAGCGGCTCAATATTGAGGGTATCAAGCGGCTCAAGCCCAATGGTATTTTATTTACTTTCTCGTGTTCGCAAGTCATTGACAGAGAACTTTTCTATAACACAATTGTTTCGGCAGCTATCGAAGCGGGGCGTTCGGTGAGGGTATTGCACCAAATAACCCAACCCGCCGACCACCCCGTGAGCCTTTTTCACCCCGAGGGTAGCTACCTCAAAGGACTTGTGTTGGAGGTAGAATAAACCCAAAATTCAACACTTATCACAAACACCCTGAATCAGTAGATTGAGTTCGTGGCGTACAAAACCAGTAGGCAACACAATAGCTGGAACGTCGATTTGGTCTAAGCAGGTTATTTTGCCACAAGCGGTACACTTAAAATGCACATGGTCGTGGTGGTGGCCGTGATTGGCACAGGCTTCTTTACAAAGCGCATACCGCAAGCCATCTTCGGCTAAGACTTTATGTAAAATACCTTTTTCGAGATATGTTTTCAGAGTCCGATATATCGTTACACGGTCAAATGTAGCCAAATCTTTTTCAAGATTACCGTGCGACAAAGCGGTGTTCTGACCCATAAAATACTCCAAAACGGCTTCCCGGCAGGCCGTGTGCCTGAGTTCGTTTTTGAGTAGTGTATTTTTTATAAAAGCATTCATTGTTTTTGTAGAGTCAAAATAAATAGTGATAATAAAATACGGTAGATGTATGTCGTATTTAATCTACAAATGTTTCTTTGATGATACGCTTGGTGTTTTTTATTTCTTGCAAATCTAATTTGTCAATTTTCTTGATAACCCTCGCTCTGTTTATGGTTATGATTTGGTCTATTACCAACCAGCCCCTGGCATTTGGCTTATTGATTTCTATTCTGGTCGGATACTCTTTGGTATTATTGGTCATTGGAGCAATGGTTACAGTTCTCAAAAACTGATTCATTTCGTTTGGTGAAAGCACCACGCAGGGGCATGTCTTTTTCATTTCGCCTCCAAGTGTTGGGTCAAGATTGACCAAAACAATATCGTATTGATTCAACTCCATTCTTCCAAATATTCATCTTTAAATACATCGTCTATCAAAAGGCCATCATCGCCTGCTTCGTGCATTTGTTTGAACGCTTCCCCCCAGTTTTTTCTGGGTTCTGACTTTGGCTTCAAAATTATATATTCGTCTTCAAAAAGTATATCAATTTTATCTGTAATGTTATACTTTTCCAGAACAGTTTTAGACAGCCTTATGCCCTTAGAGTTTCCGATATTGATTATTGACAGTTCCATATAGCTATTTTGTGAATACAAGGTAATTACAAAACAGTTTATTTACAAATATTTATTCTAAAATTCTACTTTGTAGTTAAGTACTGGAATCAAGCCCAACTGAAATTTTTGTACAATTTGTCCCGCTTTAAAATCATAATAACTGTATGCTTCGTTTTCGGTATTGGTCAGATTCTGTACGTCCAACGACCAAGTACGGGTGTAGCCGGGTTTGTTACGCTTCCAGTATATTCGCAGGTCTGTACGGAAATAGTCGGCTAATTTAACAGTATTTATTCTACTAAAATCCTTAAACAGACCCAGATATGGGGTGTCTCTATAACCACCTAACCACAATATTTTGGTATTGAGACCCAGTCGTTTGTCATTTTTTCTGATAAGTTCTTTACCCCCTGTAAAACTAAACGTGTGGCCACCGTCAAAACGTGTAGGTCGTTCTATGCCATCTGTCGCTACAAAAGTAGATTTATACAACGACCCACCGAGGATTAAATAATAATTTTTGGTTAAATATTTTTCGTAAGTAGCCTCAATACCGTAGTTTTGGCCTGTACCAGTATTTTCCAGTATTCTTCCATCACCAATACTACTTTCTATTGCGTTTAGGGTTGAATAATTATTTATGTCTATTGGTACATTAAACAAAGACGTATAATAACTTTCAAGTTTTAGTTTGGCATTATTTTTCAACGTTTTTTCATAACCAACTACAAACTGTTGTGATTTGGTAAAACCCAAGTTTGCATTTGAACGACTAAAACCACCAAGAGATGCAGTGTATAAATAAGTTTGGGGTAGCTGCAACTGGCTATGAAGTCCATAACTCAGAGTAAATTTATTGGTCGGCGTGGCTCGAAATGACAAAGCCAGACGAGGCTCTAATGAAGATGAATTATTAAAAGTATAGCTCAAATAATGTAACCCAGCTTGAACTGATAATTTATTTGAAATTGCACTCAAAAAAGAAATATATGGCTGTGTAATTAGTCCCTTTTGTGTTTCTAAGCCCCCTAAACTTCTTCCAAAACCATTGACAAAATCTGTCTGATACGTCAGAAACGTACCAAGGTTTAGAGCAGATTTTGAATCAAGTCTAATAGACAGTTTGGTAGCAAAGCTCAATTTTTCTTTGTCCATTCTGTCGCTATAACTATCTAATTTGGTATATATTTTCTGGTCTAACACACTCGCCTCCCAGTTATTACTGCTTTCTGAATAGGCCAGTGTAGTAGCGATTGATATTTTGTTACTAAGTACCGTCTGGTTTGTAAGTCCCACTACCCCCATGCTACTTTTGAAACTAATGTCTTGCCCATCTTTGTCAAACTTCCATTTTGAGGCATCACGCTCGGCTTCAAAAACATTACTGCTGTTGCCGCCCATACCAAAAACAGTGAACCGTCCTTTTTTGGTTGGGAATACTAAATTAAATGATAAATCTTGAAATCTGATGGCTTCACCGCCAAACTTTACGCCCATTGCCGCCAAAAGCCCCGTGAACGAATACCGATAATTGACCAAATAAGACGAGCCATTTTTACGAGAAAGTGGTCCTTCGGCAGCTAAATCTATACCAATTAGCCCGGCCTGTGCCGTAAATTCATGTTTCTGATCATTGCCCTTGCGTAGGTGTACGTCCATCACGCCAGAGAGCGCATTACCATATTCGGCAGGAAACGCCCCCATCAAAAAATCGGCACGATCCAGAAGTTGTGCGCTAAAAATAGTCGTACCGCCACCTGTTTGTGTAGGTCTGTCCGAAAACGTACCGGCATTGCTGAGGTGGTTGGGGTTTACAATCTCAACGCCCTCCATACGCCACTGCATACCGTTTGGCGAGTTGCCCCTGATAACTAATCCATTGGCTTGGTCGTTGGCCGCCACAACACCCGCAAAAGACGTAACGAGCCGAGCTGCATCAAAAAAAGTAGCTGCATATCTCAGCGTTTGCTCTTGTGTAATAGTCTGTACACTACCAAACGCTGGCGGCAGCGAAGCCCGTACTATGGCCTCACCAAGCTGAACGGTTTTGGGTTTAAGACCAATTTCTACTATTTTTTGTTTGCCTGCCTCCACCAACACCTCAGCCAGCACCAGTGTTTGGTAGCCTACGCCACTGACCTCAATCGCATATCGACCGAGTGGTAAATTTGCAATCACAAAAACCCCATTAGTATCGGTAACAGACCCAAAATTAGTACCTTGAACTTTGACATTAACACCTCTTAAAACTCGAACACTACCCTCTTCGGTAACATTCCCTCGCAAGGTCTGGGTTAGGTTTTGGGCAGAAAGTTTTAGACAAACACAAAAAAGCAAGTAGGTATAGATATATTTCATCAAAATTGGTTGTTGTTAATAGATTTGCAATTTAGCACTAATTTGGTTTCTAAAATCGAATAATTTATAAAATCAATACACCTCAGTCTGTACGACTATTATTTATATCTTTGTTGTCTCAATTATCAATTAACGACCGATGAACGTCAAAAAAACTGTTACCCTTGTTTTCTTATTGATATACCTGCTAAGCGCTGCCGTACAGTACAACGACCCCGACCCTGAGCGTTGGATAGCTATTTATGGCCTGGCGGCCTTGGCTTGTGTTGCTGTATTGATTGACCGCAAGCCCCACTATTATATTTTTTGGATTATAGCAGTGGGCTATCTCATGGCGGCATATTTTCAATGGCCACCACAATTTGAGGGTTTTTTGTTTGATGAAGTAAAAATGAGAAGCCTCAACATCGAACTCGCCAGAGAGTCGGGCGGACTTGTGATTTGTGCCGTTGGAATGGTACTAATGGGCTGGTTTTCTAAAAAATAAGTAGTTGCACACAAGTAAACAATGTACTGATTACAATATTTTTCGTTTTTCACTATTCACTATTTATGCTTGCTTTTGTGTATCGACTTGCTGAGATTGACTCCGCTGCTCAATTTTTATTTGAAAATTATAAAGATAAAGCCATTTGGCTATTTGACGGCCAGATGGGTGCTGGCAAAACGACCTTGATTAGCGCAATTTGTCGTGAAATAGGCATCAGAGACGACGTACAAAGCCCTACGTTTTCGATTGTCAATGAATATATAACCACCGACGGCGACACCGTTTATCATTTTGACTGCTACCGACTCAAATCTGAAATCGAAGCCTTTGACATTGGCATCGAAGAATATTTATACTCAGGCAGTCGTTGCCTGATAGAATGGCCAGACAAAATCACAAACCTACTACCCAACACGGCCATTACTGTCAAGATTGATATAATTTCGGATTCAGAGCGGCGGATTTTTGTATCTGACGTGTAGGGTATAGTTCCTAATCTTCTGGAAAAGGCACGTAAACAAAACCCGCAAAGTCGGCATGAATCACAAATAGGCAGCAATATTCATCTGGGTTTTTGTAGTTTTCTTTAAACATTTCTACGGCCTCGGGAGCAATCAAGCCTCGCTGAACAAACTCGTCCATAAAACTTGCTTTATAGTCAAGTTCATTGGCGGCGTCGCCATTGGCAATTAACAAAATACCGATTTCAGTAGCACGTTTGGTAGCTATAAAAATCGGATTGGCCGAGAAGCCTCTTGTTCTAATCTGGTATGATGCTTCTTTGAGCTGGTCGCATACTATTACAAAGTCTTGCGAAACCAATCCCAATAGTTTTTTATCTACTTCGGGCGAGTTGGCATCGTCCATCAAAAAATTTTCGTTACTGTTGTCAATCATTATTAGTTATCGAATTATAGCATTTTGAGTAATAATGCAGTTTGAAGTCTGACTTGCTACTCTCTAAAATCGTGCGGCCATTAGTAAACTCAAATCTTTGTGGTTCATGTCAAAGCGTTTGGCCAAATGACCGTTGGTGAGCGTACCTTTGTGGCAATATACTCCCTTTGTAAACCACCGATTGGCATACATCATGGCCTCGATGCCGTTAGTTGTACCTGTTTTGAGAAACATCGGCAAAAATACATTACTGAGCGCAATACTCGCAGTACGAGACACTCTCGAAGCTATATTTGGTACGCAATAATGAATTACGTCATAGACTTGATAGGTTGGATTTTTATATGAGGTCATTCGAGAGGTTTCAAAACAGCCCCCTTGGTCAATCGACACATCAATAATGACTGACTTTGGTTTCATCTTTGCTACCATTTCTTCTGACACCACACAAGGACTGTAACCATCGTCTGGCCGCATACAACCAATCACTACATCGGCACGCTCAATGGCTTTTGAGAGTGTATTAGACTCGATAATTGAGGTATAAACTGGCTGCCCAAGCGCATATTTGAGGCGTTGAAGTCTGTAAATGTGCTGGTCGAATATTTTTACATCGGCCCCCATACCAATAGCCGCCCGAGTGGCGTACTCTGCCACAGTGCCTGCGCCCAATATTACTACTTTGGTAGGCGGCACTCCCGTAATACCCCCCAAAATTATTCCCCGACCGTTGTTAAAACTATTTAGATATTCGGCGGCAATCAACATCACAGTACTACCCGCAATTTCGCTCATGGCTCTGACAATAGGAAAATTACCGACTTGGTCCTCAATAAACTCGTAGCCTATGCCTGTTATTTGTTTATCATTAAATTGCTGAAAATAACTTTTGTCGAGATTGGGTACATTCAGTGCCGAAACGATGGTTTGGCCATTTTTCAAATACTGGTATTCTGCCTCAACCACAGGCTCAATTTTTACTATTACGTTGGCACTATAAACTTCTTTGGCCGAATATACGATTTCAGCACCTGCTTCGCTATAATCATGATTGCTATAATGTGCGCCGCTACCTGCTTCATTTTCGACCAATACACGGTGGCCGTTTTGAACCAAAATACCAACTGCCTCGGGTGTGAGCGCAATTCTGTTTTCTTGAAGAGATACCTCTTTGGGCAACCCAATAAACAAACTCTGCCTCCCCTGACTTTTGAGAGCCAGTGCCTCTTGTGGGTAGAGTGCCGTTTGTTGTGCCAATTCACCGAAAGTCATCATTTCCATGCCTTTTGTTATTTACTAGAACCATTCGGCAAATTTACAAAATATTTATTGTAGTCGTTCAATTAAAAAACTGGCTCTTTGTTGATTTGCACGAATAAGATTTAACAACAGCCACCGCCAGGTGTGCAGCAAGACTGAGCCACTGGCACTAACTGCTCGACAGGAATCCCACAGTTGTCTTTTGCCAAACAGTCGGTATGCTTGTTGGTTAGCACAAAGACATTGTTTTGAAAGTCCAAGCCAAATTTACCTATCGTTTCGGCTTGGTATTCTACTTCAATTTCGAGGTCTTCGATATTAAGTTTTTGTTCTGATAACGTAATAATATCTAACAGTCTCAACGGTTTTAGTCTGTGGTCATAGTCGTTGGCGTTCCATAACTGAAAATTAGCAACTCTCTCGTTTCTGACAGTTCCACCACAATCTATGAAGTTTTTGGTAACAACCCCTACTTCTGTAATATGGAAGTGTTCGGGTACAAAAGCCCCGCTCGTCAGCCTAAATTCTACATTATTGAGATTAGGTAGAATGTTTTTTATTTCTGATAGTTTCATTTTATGATTTGTTTGTTTGAGTTAATAATTCACGTTACGCAACCAAAAAACAACACCGTAGGTGTGTACTGTTGGTAGTTAAAATAAGTAATTGAATAAAGCAAAGCCCCAGCGGGGCGGCCTGTTGCCACGTTATGCACATAGTGTTTTTATGTTACTTTTTGCTGTTACCACTGCGCCAGACCGTCAATAGTAAGCCTCTTTGGGACTTTTGCGTAACATAGTTAATAATTGTTTCAATTTTAATTTTAACAGTTCAAATTTTTGGTTTTCGCTTTACCCAAAATATAAGTAAAATAGTCTTGAAGCACTCCCAATACCTGTTTGTCGATACAATAACAAATAGCGTTCCCTTCGATGTTTCCTTTTATGATACCTGCATTTTTGAGTTCTTTCAGATGTTGCGAAATAGTGGGCTGCGCCAATGGTAGCTCATTGACGATGTCGCCACAAATACAAGCATCTACTTTGAGTAAATAATCTAATATCGCAATTCTGGCGGGGTGTCCCAGTGCCTTTGCGAGAGTAGCCAGTTTATTTTGTCGGTCGGTAAAGCATTCTGTTTTTGTTGCTCCCATCGTGTTTATTATTATATTGCAATATTACGATAATAAAATAATAACGACAAATATTATTTTAAATTTAATTAGTTTTGCGCTAAACCACGACAAAAAAAACTCCCATGAAACAGAAAAAATATGATGTGGCACTGTTGGTGCATAGCTGCGACAGATACGAACTATTGTACAGAGGTTTTGAGTATTTTTTCTCAAAATACTGGAATCCAGACATTAACTGTCGGCTCTATTTTGCAACAGAAAACAAACAAGTAGCTATTGACAATTTTGAAAACATACAATCTGGCAACGGTGAATGGACTGATAGACTGGCTATGTTACTCAAAAACAAAATTACTGAGCCATATATACTGTACGTTCAGGAAGATATGTGGTTTGATAAAAAAATAAATCCAGATTTTTTTAATACCCTTTTTGAATTGGCAGTACAAAACGATTGGCAACAAGTAAAACTACACAGTTCGGACGTTTATAAAACTACGGCCACCGATATTTTTATTGAGGGCTTTAATGTTGGCAAAGTCGATAATGAAAAATCTGACTACTTGATGTCTCATCAGATAACGCTCTGGAACAAGAATTTTTTGCTAAAACAACTTCACAAAAACGAACACCCTTGGCGTAACGAAAGAAAAGGAACACAAAGGCTCAAAAAACTAAACCCTGTTATTTATCAGATTGATTATTTTGCCGAAAACGGCCAACCAGAAATTAACAAAAACAACAACCCAGTTTTGAGAAGTCAGTACCACACCATATCTGTAAATGGCGTTTTAGATGCCGCTGCATTGCCGTTTATAGCAACGTTGGCCAGTACAGATTTGAAAGAATATGCCCAAAAACTTGACCATAATTATAGCAACGAACTGACACACGACGGCCGTTCTAAACCCAGAAAAGTAGATATTTTTAAAAGAATTAAAAATTTTATTGCAGAGACATTTCGCCATTGAGGGCCGTTTTTAGCGACTGCCTTACTGTGTTTATATTTGGGGATTTGCCAAGCAAATACATAAGTTTGGTAATAGCCGCTTCAATAGTCATATCGCCCCCGCCAATGACCCCAATTTCTGCCAACGACGTACTGGTCTGATAATGTCCTTGTACCACTCTCCCACCCTGACATTGCGAAATATTCAATACAACGATATTTTGGTCGATTGCGGTCTTCAATTCGGCTATAAACCAGTCTATCGTTGGGGCGTTGCCTGCCCCAAAGGTTTCGATGATTATGGCTTTAAGGTTAGTGATTTTCAGAACCGATTGCAGTACTTCTCGCCTCATTCCTGGGAAAATTTTAAGGATTGCCAAGTTTGTATCTAATTGACTGTGAAGCACTAACGCAGCATAAGGCTCATAAGGCTTGATGTATGGAAAATTAAACTCAATCGTAATACCGACCTCAGCCAATGCTGGGTAGTTTTCGGACTGAAAGGCGTTGAACTGCGAACTTTCTACTTTTTTGGCACGATTGCCCCGCAATAAAACATTTTGAAAATAAATACAAACCTCTGGCACAACTGGGCGGCCATCTGTTTGAGCGGCGGCTATTTCGAGAGCCGTAATGATGTTTTCTCGGGCGTCGGTTCGGGCTACACCAATCGGTAGCTGTGCGCCTGTTAGTACCACTGGTTTATTTAACCCTTCGAGCATAAAACTCAGTGCCGAAGCCGTATAGGCCATTGTATCTGTGCCATGCAAAACTACAAAACTATCGTATTGTGCATAATTATCAAAAATGACCGTTGCCAACTCTACCCAAATTTCTGGCGTAACGTTCGATGAATCGATGACAGTTTCGAGACTTGTAAAAGTTATTTCAAAGTCCAACCGCTTGATTTCTGGCAGTTTACCTAATATTTCTTTAAAATCAAACGGTACTAATTCGCCATTTTCATAGACCATACCCAGCGTTCCGCCCGTATAAATCACTAAGACCGAAACCCGTGGATTGTGCGCTTGTGCTGGATTGATAGTAATGTGTTTCATGGGCAAATCAAAGGTATTTTTTTACGGTTTCAGTAATATTGTCCAAGACCTCAAAAGCGGTTTCGGCCATTTTATTGCCTTTTAAATCCAATAATGGGTTTATTTCAACAAATTCAATACACACCACTTTTTGAGTTTCGATGAGTGTGTTGATAATGCCCATGACCTCGTACTGGTCAAAACCCTTTGCTACGGGCGTGCCTGTGCCATACGAAACCATGTCGCAGTCCATCGAATCGACATCAAACGAGACATAAATCAAGTCGCAGTTACTTAATTTTGCTACGGTTTCGACCATACAAGTTTCCAAACCTCTGTAGCGCACCTCGTGAACCATATAGTTTTTGATACCTAATTTTTGTATTTGTCTCTCTTCGGGTTCTTCTGTGTCTCTTACTCCAAAATAAATCAGATTGCTGGGGAGTATTTTATGGCCATCAACACCGACATTTTTCATACCGTTCCAGTTGTTAAACGTCTCTGGGCTAAGTTGGTTTATTTGACATTCTAAATTATCTTCGTTCAGAGCAGCAGCCAGCGGCATACCGTGGATATTGCCAGAGGGCGACGTATAGGGCGAATGTAAGTCGGCATGGGCATCTATCCAAACTACACCTAATTTTTTGGTTGGATACGCTGCCTTGATTCCACTTATAGTACCAAGTGCCGAAGAATGGTCGCCAGACAATAAAATAGGAAAATAATTTTGCCCTAAATTACTACAAATACTGTCAGAAACCCGTTTGCATTGTTCAAGCACATAACCTATTCGCTTGGCAAATGAGCTTTGGTCTTTGTCATAAACTGAGTTGTTATGAGTCTCAATGTCTTCGTAAGGATATTCATTAAAATAGTGGTTGTCTTGCACAATGGCCGCAATCTCAATGGCATCAATTCCCATATCCGACCCACGTGTACCTGCTCCAATATCCGACCGATTTTTAATTATTTTAATAGACCTTGGCATAATAATTCACTCGTTTTGGTAGTTTTTTCAATTACTTCTTTTAGGCTAACTTGCTTTATATCAGCTATTTTTTGGGCTATAATTTCAATGTACGATACTTCATTACGTTTACCTCTATACGGTACTGGTGCCAGATAAGGGCTGTCGGTTTCTAAGGCGATGTGTTCTAAGTCTATAAATGGTAATACTTGGTCTAAGCCACCATTTTTGAACGTAACCACGCCACCAATACCGAGTTTAAAACCCAACTCAATTGCTTTTTGTGCCTCGGCAAGCGTACCCGAGAAGCAGTGAAAAATGCCAGTTAGTGCAGGGTCGGCCACTTGTTCTATAAGTGCAGCAGTTTCCCAGAATGCAGATCGACTGTGAATGTCTATCCAGAGATTGTGTCTGATGGCCAACTGGCATTGGGTCAAAAAAGCCTGTTTTTGTTGTTCTACAAATGACTTATCCCAATACAAATCCATTCCAATTTCTCCAACTGCCAAAAATTTATATTTATTAAGCCATTCTTCGATAATATACAATTCTTTCTCAAAATCGGCTTTAACGTAAGTCGGGTGCAAGCCCATCATAGGCAAGCAGACTGACGGGTAGTCGGCAGCGAGTTGCATCATGCCATCAATGGTGCTATGGTCGCAGTTGGGCATCCATATTTGTTTTACGCCAGTCTCAAATGCTCGGTCGAGCATTTGATTTCTGTCTATTTTATATTGCTCGTCATAGATGTGAGCGTGGGTTTCAATCATATTGTCGGCCTTTCCAGGTTGTTGTTTTTGTAGAATAATAATTTACAATCATCGCAAAGTTCGTAAAAAGATGGTAGAACCAGAACAAAGGTAACGCAAAAAACAGCTTTTGTTGGCCTATCCAGTTCAACGCCCCTATCAACCAAGTAGTTAAAGCTAAATAATAAATTATTGAAAACATAAAAGCCAACTTGGCCGACCACATACACAACAATACCAATAACGGAAGCATAGAACCTGCAACAAACACGCCAATTCGATGACCAATCGGCAACGATAACGCCCCCCGCATCCAACGTTTGCGCTGAACCATCAAATCTTTGAATGTTGGTATGGGTCGAGAAATAGTAGTAACTTCAGCATCAAATAATTGCACAAAATCAAACTTTTTTTCGGTAATTGCCCCAAACAGCGCAAAGTCTTCAACAACAGAAAAGCCAACTTTTGCGTATCCACCCACAGCCAAATAGGCGTGCTTAGAAACAGCCATATTGTTACCCATAGCCGTCAAAGGCATCTTAAAGAGCGATATTAACCGCATAACCGACAGCGCAAAAAGCCATTCGATAGCCTGAAATTGAGGAAGAAACCCTCGGCCTTCGACGGTCGTTATGCCAGTGATTATTCCTACATTTGGTTTAAAATGTGGCAGCACACCCTCAATCCAATTTGCGGGAACTTGAATATCGGCATCTGTAAAAAAAAAGTACTCGCCTGTCGCTACCTGTGCCAACTGCGCCAATACATTGGCTTTTCCTTTGAGGTCATTTTGTTGGCTTGTAATATTTATGAGTCTAAAACAAGATTTGTCGCTTATATAATTTTCTATTAGATTAGAGGTTTGGTCGTTGGAGTCGTCATTTCCAATCAATATTTGCAAATATTTTTTGGGATAACTCAATGCTGCCAATGACTCTAAGCACCTGACAATGTTGTGTTCTTCGTTTCGAGCAGCGACTAAAATAGAGACTTTGGGATAAAAATTTAGCACGATTTTTGATGCATATAAAATAAAATCAATTATTAACGATACAATAAAACAAAACAAACGTCTAAAACGTTAAAAGCGAGTAACCAATATTTATACAACCTACCTTCAAATCACATTTTATGAAAACAATAACATATTCTGTACTATTTTTCACTGCATTAGTGCTTTCCAATTGTAAAACCACAACAGAGCCAACCCCAGAACCAGTAAACCCAGTTTTGGCTATGATTGGTAGCTACGAAGGGGACTTTGGTGTTCAGTGTAAAAATGCCACATCTCAAGGCCTCAAAGACATCAGTAAAAGAACTTTCAGTATAACCAGAATAGGCTCTTCCGACAGTATAACTATCACCAGTACAAATAACTTTTTGGTTAAGGCAAAATTGACTACTGGCTCTAACTTTGTCTTGAAGCAAGCCGATCTGTTTGGAGAAATTCATACAGGTAGCGGTGCGGTTACTGACAATAAACTTACTTTTAATTTCAATGCTGATGCAACCGTAGCTTATGGTTACTCGTGCGTTAAAGATTTTTCGGGTGTGAAGAAAGCTCAATAAGTTAAGTTTTTAAACACTCGCAATTCTCCCCTATTTTGAGTGGCCAAAATCAGTTTTTGGCCACCCACAGTCTTTATTTCAGCAATAGCTCTTGCGTTGTTTGGTACATTAAAACCAGACTTGGGCAGGCTAATTGCCCTAAACTTTCCTTTTCCGTAGTTTTTAAAAACTTGCCCATAAAAAGCATCGGCACGGCCCTGCACCATCTCCATACCAAAGTCATTTCCGACCATTAGTAGGTCTATCAGTCCGTCTTTGTCAATATCTGTTGGCAATATTCCGAAGATAGGCGCAAACTGAGCTTCGACTGGCAATGTAGTTACCTTAAACTGCCCTTTACCTAAGTTTTCGACATAACTACTTTGTAACCAGTTAGTAGTCAAAGCTATTGCACCCTTTTTATCAGTATCTGTCAAAACTTTATCGAATGTTGCTGCCCCCAAATCTGAATATTTTAAAAATCGTTTTCTAAATATCAAAGATTGTTTTATGAGATCGTCTCGAGTATGAAAAGGGTATAAACGCCTGTCGCCACTTACACTATTTGTATATTGAGCAATGACAGCATCAAAACTTCCGTTATCGTCAAAATCTTTTGCATAAACCGACATTGGCTCTTGTTGAGTTGCTTTATGAGCAATGTTAAGCCCGTAGTTGCCAGCCACATAATCGGTATCTCCATCGTTGTCAAAGTCAGCAGCAGAGAGGCTATTCCACCAACCGATAGAATTAGCGAGCGATTTTGTAATAGCCCGACTTAGTGATTTACCTTTATTGTTTTTAAAAAACTGCAAGGGTTTATATTCTGCCGCTACCAATAAATCTGGCCAACCGTCATTGTCGTAGTCAGTCCAGATAGCATCAGCTACCATGCCAGCATCTGCCAACTCAGGGGCAATTTGGGCTGTGATATTGGCAAAAACAACTCTGCTCCCTCGACTGTCATTTCTTAACACAAAACACTTATCAGCCCTTGGAAACTGCCGTGGCACAACCCTGCCGCCCACAAACAAATCTAAGTCTCCATCGTGGTCAAAGTCCATGGCACGAACAACAGAACCATTGGCCGTTTCGTTAGGTAACGCCAAGCTATCAATTCTAAAATTTCCTTTTCCGTCATTTATAAACAGTGCATCTTGCAAAAATGTAGCATTTGGCTCGTGCTGATAGCTACCCCGAACACAATATAAATCCAAATCACGATCGCCATCGGCATCAAAAAACAACGCACCAGTGTCTTCTTCTCGTTTTTGGTAGCCTTTTTTTAAATTTTGAGTTTCTTGCCTAAACCTACCATTGGCTTGCTGAAAGAAAAACATACCCTCAACCTTAGACGACCCTCCCAAATAAAAATCTTCCAAGCCATTGCCGTCAATATCACCAACTGCGATGCTCGGTCCAGACTCAGAGTATTTATGAGGTAGTGTTTTCTGAACATTAAAATCTACAAAATTAGCCTCTGGGTGCAAAAAAGTCAAACCATATTTAGCAGCTACTTCTTCAAAAATCGCAGGTTTTATTTTAGGCTCAATGTACTTTGGCAAACTTGACTGGTATTTTATTTTAATAACCTGATTGGCCTTGATATTTTTTTGTACTTCAAATCGACCATCTGGCCAAATCACTCTGACAGAATCTACTTTATTTTTATTGCCCAAACCAAAGTGCAAAAATCTTTCAGAAGACGACAAATACCCCCTCACAATATTCTGCTCTGTATATTGCCTAAGAGTATCTGCAAAAACCTCAATTTTTGTACCAATCCCATACGGGTTTTGTTTTGTACCAATTAGCTCAACTCGTAAATAATTGGTTTTGACTTGACTTTCGCTGGTGTTGTTCTGGTAAATATGTACCAAATCATTTATATTGTTTATTACCACATCTAAATCTCCATCGTTGTCTAAGTCTGCATAAACGGCTCCATTTGAGAACGTCGAAACGTCCATACCCGATTGTTTGGTGTAGTCTTTAAAATCTAAATTACCATTGTTTTTAAATAAATAATTAGGTATTTTAATTTCCGGCATCATTCTGTATAGATCTGCTTTTGAGGCTGTTATACTTGACATTTCATTTCTGAAAGCCAAAAAATCTTGGTCAGTAATATCTTTCGGAAATCCGTTTGTTACCAACAAATCACGATTACCGTCATTGTCAGCATCAAACCACAACGGACACCAACTCCAATCTGTTTCGGCAATATTGGCCAACATACCCACATCGCTAAAACAAGGCTCCCCAGTCTTAGCGTCCATACCCCGATTGAGTTGTAAAGTATTTCGTACAAACTGATAACCGTAGTCGTACTGCTCTGTAAACAAATAATGATTGAAGCTCGGCGCATGCACAAACGCCTTTTTGCGCTCATTATAACTCGGCTGCATATCCATCGAAAATATGTCTAACAAGCCATCGTTATTGACATCGGCCACATCGTTGCCCATTGCCGACCACGACTGATGTTTGAAGCACTGCTCGGCAATATCTCTAAATGTTCCGTCATGATTGTTGATAAACATATTATCGTTTGAGAGATAATCATTTGATACATAGACATCTAACCACCCATCTCTATTTATGTCCATCACTGACACTCCATGCCCATAGCCCTGCTGCTGAATACCCGACTGCTTAGATACATCTACAAAAACAGCATGGCCGAGCTTGGGGTCAAAATCATTTCTCAAAATCATATCGGCAGTAATTGACTCAGCCCTTAGTGGTTTTGACAAATACTGATTTGCGAATTGCATATCCATGGTATTGACCAAAATATAAACATCTAAATCGCCATCGTTGTCGTAATCAAAAAAAACCGACTGAGCCGAGTAGGTATCGGGCGATAGGCCATACTCTTTGGCTTGCTCTTTAAAAATTGGCACACCGTTTTTGTCATTTCCTTGATTGACGTATAGTAAATTTCGTCTCATTTCGGGGTTGCCATGGAGTAGATTCGATATATATAAATCTTGTTTTCCATCTTCGTTAATATCGACCATCGTAGCCCCCGCCGACCAACACTTAAACGGCTTCGACGTACCCGACTGTTTGGTTACGTCTTCAAAACTCATGTTGCCTTTATTGATATAAAGTGCATTGTCGTTCATATTGGCCGTAAAAAACACATCTTGCAAGCCATCGCCGTTCCAGTCGCCTACTGCTACTCCTGCACCATTATAAATAAACTCTTTATCCAAAATATTCATCGTATCCTCAATAATCAACTCATTGACAAACGTGATATGTGTTTCATCGGCTTTAAGACGAGTAAATTGTTTTTTGGTTTGACAAGAAGAAAAAAGTAGAATGTAAAATACAAAATATATGATGTATGGTATGATTGCTATTTTTTGAACAAAAATTGAATTTTTGAACGAGCTGATTTTAAAATAAATTGCCATATTTCTGAGATTTATCATTCGGTAAATATAGGTCAAAACGCTCAAAAAAAAAAGTGAGTGCTGCCACAGGCAACACTCACTTTTTCTAAGATGACTCTAAAATCAATGACGAGATTTAGTACCCGTTGTTTTGCTTCAATGTAGCAGTTCCAGCTTTGGCACTACGAGTTATGGCACGTGCCGGAATAGGCTCATATTCTGATTTGCCTTTTGTAAACTTAGCACCAGCCAAGTAGCCACGAGTTCTTACTTCTTCGGCAAGGTACTTGTTCAAGACTACATCTGCTACACCCCAACGAACTAAGTCGAAACGGCGATGACCTTCTGAGCCTAACTCTATGCGACGCTCGAAACGAACTGCCTCACGAGCTACCGCTTTGTCTGTCCATGGCATTGTGTATAGTCCTACCAAATAGTTAGCGGCGTTCTTGTCTGTAAAGCCCTTCGCTGGCTCTGCATTAGAAACATAACTCTTCACCATGCTTTCTGGATTGGCGGCACGCTTACGAACGATGTTTACATATTCTTGTGCCTTTGCCAATGAACCTACCTCTACCTCTGCTTCTGCGGCCAAAAGCAACAGATCAGAATAGCGCATGATTTTTACGTTGTTTGTGTTGTAGCCCTTTGTCCAGCCAGATGCTGATGTTAGCGTACCTTCTTGTGACTTGTAGTAAACGTTTTTCTTTGGTGAATATACACCTGCATAGGCAGGGTCACGCTGCCAGCCCGAGCCACCATGGAGTCCCCAGTCTAAGTAAGGAATACCGCGACGGCCAACTGTCCAATCAATACGAGAGTCGAGTGGTGCCGTTTCTGGTGTGAATGGGTCAGTTGGTAACACTTTCTGGTCATTCTTGATGTCTGTGTTGTTGTAGGTTGTCAATAACGGCAAGCCTTTTGAATCAACCTTAAAGGCATTGACCAAGTTTTGTGATGGTTGGTGAAAGCCACAGCAGCCGCCCGGACCTGCATTGTACGGAAAATTTAAAATATCACCTTGGTTCGACTGGTCATCTGTACCTACGTTTACAGCTTGTTGTACCTCGATGATACTCTCTGTTGAGTTTTGAACGGCTGGGTCAAAATTGTCTTGGAATTTTGGTGTCAATTTATAACGACCAGAAGCTATTACAGCATCAAACTGTTTTTTGGCCTCTGCAAAGTTATTTTGCCACAGATACGTCAATCCCAACAAACTCTGTGCAGCACCTTTGGTGGCACGGCCAGCGGCATCGGCAGTAACAGGCAATACAGCGGCGGCCGCAATTAGGTCAGCCTGAATGTTAGCCATGATGTCCTTGTCGTTTGGCACAGCAAAGTCAGTCGTTGCATCGTCGATGTACGGCACCATGTTAAACACTTTTTTGAGTTCGTAATGGTAGAATCCTCTCAAAAAACGAGCCTCGCCCAATCTGATGGCTTTGATGGCGGCTGGTGCTGTGGTCAAGGCATTAAATGCCTTAATAGTTTGGTTACAACGAGCTATACCATCGTAGTAAGTATTCCACTTACTTTCTACATAAGGATTTGATGGCGTAGTTTCGTGACGCTCGATGGGCGTAATATCTGGCTGGTCGTTGGCTTCTGACCCTTTATAAGAATCACCACCAGCGATGTTACCATACGTCCAGTTAGAGGCCGCCGAACCCCAAGGGCTACCGTTGTCCCAACTTGTGAAGCCGTCCATACACGAGTAGGCGGCTATTAAGAGTGCATCAGAACCTGTGAGTGTGGCCGAGAGTGTTCCCTCGTTTACGGCTCCATAGGGTTTTTGCTCAAGGAATGAATCCTTACAAGACACAGCTACTCCGAGTATGAGTAGCACTGTACCTGCTATTATTTTATTTTTCATGTTAAAAAAAAAGAAATTAAAATTATAAAAAAGATTGATTAGAACTCAATATTTGCGCCAACATAAAACTGACGAGAAATTGGGTAACGACCATAATCTACGCCCAGAGACAAGTCTCTTTGGCTGTTGTAGCCTTCGGTGATGTTTGAAATCGTTACATCGGGGTCTAAACCAGTGTAATTGGTAACTGTAAACAGGTTTTGACCTTGAATATATACCCTAACTCTATCGAGGCCAATTTTGTTTATTAAACTTGCAGGAAGTGTATATCCAAGCGTTAAATTTTTTCCACGGAAGTAAGAACCAGACTCTACAAAGAACGAACTTCTTTGGTTTGAGTAGTTGTCGTTACGGTCTAACTTAGGGTATGTATCACCAGCTTTGTACAGCATATTTTTAGTATAGTTGGCCTGAAACGCTGGGGTATCTGTAAAATAACGAACATAATTGAGCAGTTGATTGCCATATACACCTTGCATAAAAAACGAAAAGTCAAAACCCTTGTAATTGGCCGTTAAGTTCAAGCCATAAGTTAGCTTTGGAATCGGGCTACCAATAATTGTTTGGTCGTCATCGTTTATTTTGCCATCATTATTCAAATCACGGAAATTCAAACGGCCAACTTTGGCATCGCCTGGTGTTTTTGGCAACTGCGATTCACTCTTAATTACACCATCTGAAATATAGCCCCAATATTGAGAAATTGGTGCGCCAACCAATGTACGTGTCAAGTCGCCAATACGGCTGCCTGCGCTCGTCAAGAAAGTATTGCTGTTGGCATCGAGTTTTTCAACTGTATTTTTGTAATGACCACCAGTAAATACAACTCCATAGTCTAACTGGTTAGCCAATGCTTTGCCACGATAACCTACCGAAAAATCAATACCTACGTTACGCATATCACCAATATTAGACGGCAATCGTCCGATATTACCCGCTGTCGATTCCAAAGGCACACTAAATAATATATCCGCTGTTTTGCGATCATAATATTCGACCATTACATCAAGGGCATTGAACAAACGAGCATCTACACCGACGTTCAACAACGTAGTAGTTTCCCAAGATATGTCTTTATTGGCAACCGAACTTTGAGCAAAACCGGGTGTAACAGAAGTAGGTGAGCCATTGATAGAATAGGCCGTTCCGCTGATACTTGTGCTAAAATTAGCAAAACCCGGGTAATCACCACCAATTTCGTTGTTACCAGTTACACCATACGAAGCACGGAGTTTCAAGTCGTTGATGGCAGTTACAGATTTCATAAACTCTTCTTTTGAGATTCTCCAACCGATACTACCAGCAGGGAACACACCATAAGGTTTGTTGATAAAGCGAGAAACACCGTCCCGACGAACAGTAGCACTCACTAAATATTTGTCCTGAAAAGCATAGTTTACTTGACCAAATAGCGAAGCCGTCGTAAATTCACCTCTATACTCACTTATGTTCCAAGACTTAGAGTTGGTGTTTTGCAATACACGATAGTACGGGTCATCACCAAAAGTCAAACCGCTGCCACTGCCACGGAATCCATCGTAAGTATTTCTTTTGGCCTCAGAACCCACCAAAGCTGTAATACGGTGATTGCCAAACTCTTGATTATAGGCCAATGTATTGAACCATACCCAGTTACGATTTGCGAACATACTTCTATCCATGCTATTGTTAGCATTGATTTCGGTTGCTTCAAAGTTGCGGTAGCCATAGCCACGAAACTGACCTGTGCCAAAGTCCAGACCAAAACTTGTTTTGGCCGTAAAGTGCTTACTTAAGTCTGCCTCTGCATATATATTTCCAGTCAAACGAAGTGTATAGCCTTTTCCTTCGATAGCGCGTGTTTGTTGTGCAACAGGGTTTCCAGCATTTGAGTTGGCACCTGCTGGGCTACCCCAATAGCCATTGATGTCATATACTGGTACAATCTGAGGTATGCGATATGCGTTCAACAAAACTGAACCTTCATTTGGATTACCAATTCCACCAGTATTTGTCTGGTATGCAATACTGATATTTTCACCAACTCGAACGTGCTTCTTTACCGAAAATTCAGAGTTGATTCGGCTCTGATAACGCTTGTAATTGTTGTTTATCAAAATACCGTTGTTATCGTAGTAGTTACCCGAAAAGAAATAACGACCTTTTTCAGAACCACCAGAGGCACTTATCTGTACGTTTGTCAATGACGCTGGTTTAAATACTTCTTTAAACCAATCTGTACCAGCCTGATTTGCTTTCTGAATCAAGTAGTTGGCACCTGCATCGGCAGTAGGGTCAGAGTTCAAAAAATACTTGTTTGGATCTACCGCTGGGTCACCTGCCTTAAAACCACCATTACGAGTCATAAAGTCTGGCAGTGCAAACGTGCTTCCATTTTGTACATAGGTTTTGTTTTGAAACGGAATACCTGCACCCTCTGATAATTTCTGGTTTAGAGTCAATAGCTCGGCTGGCGATAGCAAATCAGCAGATTTGCCAGGGGCCTGAATACCATAAAACATATCGACACTGATTTTTGAAGCACCTGCTTTTCCTTTTTTGGTTGTAATCACAATTACACCATTTGATGCCCGTGAACCGTAAATTGAGGCCGAAGCTGCGTCTTTTAGTACCTGAATAGACTCAATGTCGTTGGGGTTCAAAAAGTTCAAATTGGTTTCGTTCTGTACTGGCAAGCCGTCGATAACGTACAGTGGCTCGTTTTGGTTGATTGTACCAATACCACGAATACGAATGAAGGCCGAGCTACCTGGGTCGCCTGATGAACTTACCTGCACACCCGCCACACGACCTTGAAGCTGGTCGCCGATGTTTGAGCCTGGCATTTTCTTCATTTCTTTTACATCAACAATAGCTACTGCCCCTGTGATGTCCTTGCGTTGCTGTGCAGCATAACCTGTTACTACTACCTCTTCGAGTGCTTTGGTGTCGGCACCCATCGATACGTTAATAGTGCTACGGTTGCCTACCGATACTTCTTGACCTAAATAGCCTACAAATGAAAACACCAACGTTGCCGATGTCGGTACGCTCAGGGAGTAGTTTCCGTTTGCATCTGTGTTAGCGCCTGTGGCAGAGCCTTTGATAAGCACTGTTACGCCTGGCATTCCTGAGCCATTTTCCGAATCAACGACTTTGCCCGATACCTTGCGGTCTTGGGCATTGGCATTGAAACCAATAGCAAAGCAGCCTAACAGCAGGAAAACCTGCACACACAATTTTGTGTAATTGTTTCTCATAAAATAAGGGATTTGTGGTTAAAAAAAGATTGTGTACTAAAATTTCACCGAAAGTTACTATTGATTTCTCTACAATAAAACTATTATTTGAAATAATTAGTTTTTTTTAAGAAATTGTACGCAACTTTCACTGTCAATAGTATCAAAGAATTGTCATTGTAACATTTACTCATTTGGAAACAGATAAAATAACAGAAAATAGCAATATATTGCTAAAAAAAGAAGAAGACAGGCAAGATTTAGGCTTTGGCACTCGGCTAACCGACACTTCGGCGCGTTTATTGAACCCAAATGGCACATTGAACGTAAAAAGAACGAATGTGTCTTTTTGGGAACGGGTCAATTTGTTTCATCGGCTTACGGTGATGTCATGGCCACGATTTTTGATTGCCGTTTTGTTGATGTTTGTCTTGACAAATTGTTTTTTTTCAATAGTCTATTTAATAATTGGAACTGAACATTTGCTCGGAATCGTTGGAACAACACCCGCCGATTATTTTTGGGAAACGTTTTTTTTTAGTACACAAACCCTCACTACCGTCGGCTATGGTCGCATTAGCCCAGTCGGACATTGGGCAAGTGCTGTGGCGGCCATCGAAGCCCTCACGGGGCTTTTGGCATTTGCTTTGGCTACGGGCTTACTGTACGGTCGTTTTTCAAGACCTGTTCCCAAGGTACTATTTAGCCGAAATGCGCTCATGTCGCCCTATTTAGATATTCAAGCCTTAATGTTTAGAATTATCAATGAGCGAAGCAGCGAGCTTATCGATCTCAATGTGGATATTACGCTGTCAAGAATCGAAACATTGGCCGACGGCAAAAAGACACGAAAATATTACCCACTCAAATTAGAACGAGACCATGTCAATCTACTACCTATCAGTTGGACGGTCGTTCACCCCATCGTGGCCGATAGCCCACTTTATGGCCAAACAACCAACGACCTTCAAATTGCTGATGCCGAAATTTTGATTTTTGTTCGTGCCATCGACGAAACATTTTTTCAGCCTGTTCATTTGAGGTATTCATACAGATTTACTGAAATAATCTGGAATGCAAAATTCAGACCCATGTTTGACATCGGCCCAAGTGCAGGAAAACCCCTTCGTATTGACGTAAAAAATATCCACCTCTACGATTTGATTTAGATTATGACAAAAACCCCTGATTTTATAAAACCACACGACCGTGTGGGCGTGCTGGCTATGGCCAGCCAAGTGAACTACGAGAGCCTAACTGATGGCCTAAACCTGATGCGTAACGACTGGCAACTCGAAGTAGTCGAAGGCCAAACACTCAAAACCAATTACCATCAATTTGCAGGAACAGACCAGCAACGCATAGCTGACCTACAAACCATGCTTGACGATGAGTCGCTGTCGGCTATTTTTTCGGCTCGGGGTGGCTATGGTAGCTCTCGGATAATTGACCGTTTGGATTTTAGAAAATTTAGAAAAAAACCAAAATGGATAGTTGGGTTTAGCGACATCACTGCCCTGCATTGCCACTTGCACAGGTTTAACGTTGAGAGTATTCATGGTATTATGCCAAAAAACTTTCTACTACCACAATTCACAGAGGCTACCGAAAGTCTGCGAAAACTTCTTTTTGGTCAATCGCAGCAGTACTCCACTGCCCCGCACCCATTCAATCGGCTTGGTATGGCAACGGGGCAGTTGATTGGTGGTAACTTGTGTATTATAGCCCATTTGATAGGTTCACGCTCAGACTTAAAAACCGATGGTAAAATATTGTTTATTGAAGACATTGGCGAGTACCATTACAACATCGACCGAATGATGGTACAACTCAAAAGGGCAAAGAAGTTGGATAAATTGGCGGGTTTGATTATTGGCAATTTTACTGACATCAAAGACAACAATGAAGTGCCATTCGGAAAAACAGTTTATGAAATCATAGCCGAACACACAGCAGAGTACGATTATCCTGTTTGTTTTGACTTTCCAGTTGGTCACGGCAGCCAAAACGTAGCCCTGCCTGTGAGTAGAAATGTAGTATTTGCGGTTTCTAAATCTGGAACTTGTTTACAGATTTAGTTAGCACACTTTCAAAATCAATTATACCATGAACCGTCGCCATTTTATCAAAAATACCGCATTTACTGGTGTTTCTGCGCTACTTTCACCATTGGTCATTGCAGCACCTAAGGGTACAAAGTTCCGAACGGCCATCGTTGGCTCGGGGTGGTGGGGCATGAATATACTCCGCTACGCCATGGCCGCAGGCAGCAGCAAGGTAGTGGCCATGTGCGATGTGGACAGCAGCCAGCTATCAAAAGCAGCGGCTGAGGTAGAAAAACTAAGCGGCGACCGACCCAATATTTATAAAGATTACCGTGAAATGTTGGCCAAAGAAAAGCCCGAAATCGTAATCAACGCCACTCCCGACCATTGGCACGCATTGGTAACAATCGAAGCACTGCGCTGGGGCGCTCACGTCTATGTCGAAAAACCTATCAGCCATACCATCAACGAAGGCAAAGCCATGGTGGCAGCCGCTCAACAATCGGGGCGAGTGGTGCAGGTAGGTACGCACAGGCGGCTTTCGGCTCATAATATATCGGGTATGAATTTTTTGAAGTCGGGCAAAGCTGGTAAAATTGGAATGGTCAAAACGTTTGTAAACTATGGCGGTGATGCTGGCAAAATCACTCCCGACAGCGATGCCCCCACTACACTCGACTGGGATATGTACTGCGGGCCAGCACCTCTACGAGCCTACAACAGGACGATTCACCCACGGGGTTTTAGGCAATATCTCGACTTTGCCAACGGCCAACTCGGCGACTGGGGTATTCATTGGCTCGACCAAGTGCTGTGGTGGACAGAAGAAAAATACCCTCGAAAAATTTTCTCAACAGGTGGGCGGGCTATCAAACAAGACCAAACCGATGCGCCCGACCACCAAGTGGCTGTATATGAGTTTGAGACGTTTACCCTTACTTGGGAACACCGCCTATTTGGCGCAAACAATGCCGAAAAAACCCACCCCCAGCAACCAGTTGGCTGCTATTTTTATGGCACAGAAGGTACTTTTCATCAAGGTTGGTTGGACGGCTGGACGTTTTATCCTAATGACCCAAAGGCACAAACAACACACCAACCAGCACAATTAGACAAACCAGACGACCAAAATATAGCGGCACTTTGGGACGATTTTTTGAGGGCAATTAAAACAAATGGCCAACCAACTTGCGGAATAGAACAAGGTTTTCGCTCGACGAATATGGCACTTTTGGGTATGCTGTCTATGAAAGCAGGGCGAAGCATTGAATGGGCCGGGCAAAAAAATACCATCATCAACGACCCCGAAGCTACAAAACTACTCGAAAGAGCTTATCGCAAAGGTTGGGAATATCCACGATAAGTAGTGAATAGTGAAAAACGGAAATATTATAAATTAGTTAGTAATCAAATACTCATGTTACTCAAAAGTCCCAAAGGGGCGTACTATTGACAGTCTGCCGCAGCGAAAAGCAACATCAATGCTATATGCTTAAGCTGTCAGCAGGACGCCCCGCTGGGGTTTTACTATTCAATTACTAATTTTAACTACTAGCAGTACACACCTACGGCGTTATTTTTTAGTTGCGTAACACGAATCAAGTATTTAAAACAAAACATTGTTTATTTAAGCACAACTACTTAAGTAATAATATAGAATTGTGAGTAATTGAATGAATGACTGAATAAGTATCTAATATACAATGGGTTAGCTAAATTCATAATCCTGTCTAATTTTGCCCAACTACTTAGCAAGAAATAAATTTGTTTTACTTTTTTTTTCTTTTCTCATGGGGCTGGTACCAGCACTTGTTTGGATTTTTGGGTTTGGCATGAAAAATTGGGGCATAAAAATTAAAATAAAAGTCAAGCCCACGGGTTTTACCAATACTCAAAAGCCCTCCCAGGTTATCGCTACCCAATACAAGCGGCCCAGCTCGCAGACCTAACCCTACTGCAAAATTACTATAATTGTCAAAAACCGAAACTGGTACGGCTACCTCAAACCACTTGCGCTCATAGCGGGGAGTAACAGCCAAAACCGACTGCGCCTTAATGTTAATGCCATCGTAACTACCCAATCGTTGAACCCACCGAGAATTGATATACCAGTTTTTTTTGTACAAATAATCAAAACTTACATTGAAAGCCGTGGGCAGGCCAATGGTAAAGGGTCTAAAACTTTCATCGGCCTGAATACTCAAAGTATAGTTCAATGCCCCAAGTGCTTTGCTGATTGAATTTTGCTGGTCGAAACTGGCATAAGAAAAAGTGATATTTTCTCGATTTGTATCCATTTGTTTGACTGTACTCGGGTTTTTGTATTTTATTGAGCCTATGTCTGTGATAGCTACCGCAACTCTAAATTTATATTTGTTTTGGTTGGGGTCGGCAATTCGTTGGCCTGCTTTGCCAGTGTTCATCATAAAATTTTGAATATCAGGACGGTATTCGTAAATCAACCCTACATCAAACCCCCACCCACTACCTGCTGGTGCGTTGCCAAAGAGCCAACTTGGTGTAGGTTTAAAATCCAAAGATGCGTCTGTTGTGTATCCATAATAAGCATTTAGTCGCTTTGCGTTTATAATTTCACGCTCTGGTACATTTGGTACAGGAACAATAGAATAGTCGGTGCCGTACATATTGGCATGGGTATTGGTCATGCCTATGAGTCGTTTTGTGGTTATGCCTATTTTCCAAAAATCTTCGTCGTCGTCTTTGAGTACTGCTCCAAAAACAAAACCAATTTCCAAAAAGCCATTGTTAGTCAGCGTAGCACTTTGGTCGTCAAACGGTATGTTTTGTAATGTGGGCGGGTCTGTGCCATATCTGATTATTCGGGCCGTTTGTTCTGATACGTTGGTCATATCGAGCTGGTAGCGGCCACGAGTTGTAAGACCAATGGCATATTTTCTGTTTTTGAAACTATACATCAATGACGGCCCACGCACATCGCCGCCAGCGTGCAAATGTTTGGGTTTGTTGTTGAGTGTTTCAGAATAATAGGTATCTTTCCATACAATTAGCCCTCGCTCACTTCGGTATTTGTCTGAAACGGTATTGGTCGTCAGTCCCAAAATCGAATAAGGCGCATTATAAGAAAGATAATTATTGATTGCAAAAAAATCGTTGCCTACCAAATTTAGATAAACTTTAAACCGTGAATCTACAACTGATGCTGGATTTAAAAAAAGGGCATTTGTACCTGCAAAATTGCTTGAAGAATATCCAAGCCAATGCTGAGATTGGACATTGAAAGACATCAAAACCAGTAAAAATATACAAATTCTAAAAAACATAAATAGATTGTGTGTGGATAGGTTGAACTCAAAAAAATACTCAACTGTATGGCTATCAAGCTAATGACTGCATACATACAAATTACTTTTTGGGTATATTCGGTACTCGTAATTTTTTAATTAACTCAATAACGACTAAATTGGTCGCAAAGTACAGGCTTCTAAACTATATTACCGACTGTTTGATTGAAAAATCTATCTTAACATAAACTAATCAGCACCTAAAATTATGCCATTTTCTTTCAATAACTACGACACGGGTTCTTTTTTTGACGAAATGTTTGAGGCCGATGGTAGCATTAGGTCTGGCTATGAGTCGTTCAAAAACCGTGTCGAGCAGCTTACCAAACAAGAACTCACCAACCGCCACCACTCTGCCGAGCGCACGCTGATGTCGATGGGTATTACGTTCAATGTTTACTCAGAAGGCGAAGGCACAGAGCGAATTATGCCTATCGACATCATACCCAGAATTGTAAACGGCCAAGACTGGAACGCCCTCGAAAAAGGATTGGTGCAGCGCATTATGGCTCTCAATTTGTTTATTCATGATATTTATAACAAACAACAGATTCTGAAAGATGGCATAGTACCCCGAGAACTGATAGAAACTTCAAAATGCTACCTCAAAGCCTGCGAAGGACTTAAACCTCCAAAGAAAATCTGGTGCCACATCACAGGTACTGACTTGATAAGAGACGACAAAGGCCGGTTTTTGGTTCTCGAAGACAACCTGCGCTGCCCGTCTGGTGTGAGTTATATGCTCGAAAATAGAGAACTCTCAAAACAAATTTTTCCTGAAATATTGGCCAATACCAACGTTCGCCCAGTGTCCGATTACCCAACTCGACTTTTTGATATGCTCAAACATATTTCAAACAGACCCGACCCAAATATAGTTGTACTAACGCCCGGTATTTATAACTCGGCCTATTTTGAACATTCGTATTTGGCGCAACAAATGGGCGTTGAGTTGGTATCGGCACGGGACTTGGTAGTATCGGGGGGTTATGTCAAGATGCGAACCACTCGGGGGTTTGAGATTGTCGATGTCATTTATAGAAGATTAGACGATACATTTCTTGACCCAAAAACCTTTAATCCAGACTCGCTTATTGGTGTGCCTGGTATTTTTGAGGTTTATAAAAAAGGTAACGTAGCCTTGGCCAATGCCCCAGGCACAGGCGTAGCCGATGACAAGGTAATTTATGCTTATGTGCCACGTATTATCAAATATTATTTGGGCGAAGATGCCATCATTCCCAACGTTGAAACATTTGTGTGTAGAGAAAACAACGATTTGAAATATGTGCTGGACAATATCGAAAACTTAGTTGTCAAAGAAGCCAACGAAGCAGGCGGCTACGGTATGTTGATTGGCCCAAAAGCCACCAAAGCCGACCATGCAGAGTTTAGAATAAAAGTAAAAAATAACCCCCGAAACTATATTGCACAGCCAGTTATTTCGTTATCAAGAGTGCCGTGTTTTATTGACGGACAAGCCGAAGGCCGCCACGTGGACTTACGGCCTTATGTGTTGTACGGCGAAAATATCAATGTGATACCTGGCGGGCTGACTCGTGTGGCACTTCGCAAAGGCTCGTTAGTCGTCAATTCGTCGCAAGGTGGTGGTGGCAAAGATACTTGGGTTTTGTATTGATTAGCCGTATATTTGTAGTAAAATATCTATAAATATGGACCCCATACCTAAAAGTTTCAAATATTGGCAAAGCCAGGATTTGTACTATCATTTTGACTTGAATAGAATAACCGACCCTAAATGGCTACTCGACTGGACTGAAGCCCAAGAACCAATCAGCGACGAGGAGCGAAAAACACTTGGTAACCTGCGCTTAGAACTGCAAGCAAATGCTACTTATTGGAATGAAGAAGAACTCAAAATGAGGTTCATCGGTATTTTGATGCGGCTTGTTAATCTTGACGGCCCCAATTTTAGGGTTTTTTATGACAGACCTATTACTGCCACTGTAAACGACATAAAACTAACAGGAACGGCTGATATGGTAGTAGCTACTGGTTTTCAAAAGCCAACTTTACCCTATTTTTTTTTGCACGAATACAAACCAGAAGTAAAATTTGATGCAGACCCTGCTGGACAATTATTGGCAGAAATGTTAGCAGCACAGGCACTTAATCAGAACACGCAGTTGATTTATGGCTGCTATGTGCTGGGGCGTAATTGGTTTTTTGTCGTAATGAAAGGCAAAGAATATGCCATTAGCGACGCTTACCCAGCTACCCAAGACGATATATATCAAGTTTTTCAAATTTTGCGTAGAGTTAAAAAATATATTCTTGTAGCTACTGGGAACGCAATTGAATAAGCCTATTTTCAATATACAGACTAATTGTAATTTATTGGACTACTAATTTTGCGGAAATATCTAAAACAATGACAACACTCGCTAATAGAATTTTGGCCAATTCCGATGCTGTATTGGTATTACAACAAGTTCAAAAAGTACTTAATGACGAAGCCCAACGCCGCCATCAGTTCAGAGAATGGATTGACGAAGGCCAAAAAGCAGAGTTTATCAATGGCCAACCCGTGCTACATTCGCCCGTCAAAAGAGCGCATTGGAAAGTATCCGATTTATTATTGAGACTTCTGAGTGTATATGCCAGCTTCAAAAAATTAGGTGTCGTTGGTGTCGAGAAAGTCATGATTGCGCTAACTCGAAATGACTATGAGCCAGATATTTGTTTTTTTGAAAGCGACAAAGCACAGCATTTTAAAAATGACCAAGTACTTTTTCCAGCACCCGATTTTGTAGTAGAAATACTATCGAAACGCACATCAAAAAACGACCATACCATCAAAAAACAAGACTATGCACAGCACGGCATTAAAGAATATTGGATAATAGACCCTGTCAAATAAACCATCGAACAGCATATACTGCCTTCTGAAAATACAGACACTTATTTTCCAGCCAAAACCTTAGTAATGGGTCAAGACATCGAAAGCTATGTCGTAACAGGTTTCAATATTCCTTTGAGTGCTATTTTTGACGAGCAAAGTAATATCAAAACGCTACAAAAACTCTTAGACTGATACCATAAAAAAGCATATCAAATAAAATGCAAAATCATTTACAGTTTAGACTCAATAAAATTGGGCAGGCGATGTTTAAAGCAAAAAAATACGAAATTAGGGTTAATAGCTCTATAATTGGTGAGGTTGATTGCCAAAGCCCCGAACTAAGTCAAGAATTTGAAGCTGGAAAATATACAATCGAAGTTTTTGAAAACGCACATTATATTAAAAAAGACATAATACTCAATGCTGGGCAAACACAAATAATAACGATCGAGCCAAATTTAAGCTATCAGGCTGCAGCAGGGTTTCTGATGGGCTTGACAATAGTTATGTTTATCGTCAAGTACTTAATAGTTGGTAAAGTTTCTGTATCACTAATTGCTTTGCCAGTAGCCTTAATTTTTGTACCATTCAAAAGAAAATTTGGAAATAGCTTTGACCTCACAATAAAGAAGATTAGTATTTGAACTTAAAGAAAATTACAATAAAATGAAAAGTGTATTTAGTTTATTATTTTTAATAACAATCTCACAACCAATATTTTCGCAGGGAATCAACTTCGTAAATACTGACATCAAAACTGCTTTTGCACAGGCTCGTCAGCAAAACAAAATGGTTTTCGTTGAGGTCTATTCCAAATCTTGCCATCACTGCGCCGAAATGGCACCTGTGCTGGAAGAGAAAGCCACTGGTGATTTTTATAACCCAAATTTTGTGTCGTACAGACTCGAAATTAGTACAGGTGATGTTCAGGGCTTTTTGAGTCCCAAAAAAATTTATATACCGTCGTTGCCTATGTTTCTGTATTTTGATGGTAACGAAACGCTCCTGCACTTTGCCATGACCAACCCCAAAACAGAGGAAGTTTTGACACAAGCCAAAGCTGCTAAAAACCCAGCAACCAGAGCCGCCAATTATAGAAACCGTTATGCGGCAGGCGAGCGGTCGGAGTCTTTTTTGACAGAGTTGGCGATGTATGGCCGTGTAACTTCTGATGCCGAACTCAATATAAAGGTGATGGAAGATTATGCAAAAACAATACCCGTTAGCAAGTATGCCGATAAAAATACATGGCTCGTCATCAAAAAATTGGTAATGGACATAGACAACCCGCTTGGCAAGTATTTTATTGACCATTATAAAGAGTTTCTAAAAAAATACGACCCAAAAGAAGTAAAACCAGTGGCCGAGAACCTTGTAATGTCGTCGTTGTATGGGTCTCGTGGTGCAAAATACGATGCGGCCAAAATTCAACAAATCAGAAAACAATTATTGCAGATTGACGTACCTGCCGCCTCAGCCAATGCCCGAACGATGTTACCAGAGGTAAATTATTATTTTGCCAATAAACAAACCGCAAAAGCAGTAGCAAGAACAGACGATTATTTGAAAAATGCAAAAGCTCAATTAGCAGATTATCAGTATATTGTCAAGTTATTTAATCAAAAAGCAACTGACAAAATCTATGCCCCAGCCATGGACAGATGGGTAAAAACGGCATTGGCCTTGACAAAGCCCAACTCGGTAGAAGCAACAGAATTGAAACAAGAATTAGCAAAATCAAAAAAATAAAAATAACTAAACATGACAAACTCACTGCTCCAGACACGGAACGAAGTAATGAAATTTTTGGAAGACACCGTCAGTAAAGCCGTTGAAGAAATGTACGAAAACATCAAAACCAACTGGCAGCCCGCCGATATGCTTCCCAACAGTGCCGATTTTGATGGATTTATAACCAAAGTCAAAGAAATCAAAGAGGCGGCAATGGAACTTCCTTATGAGGTTTTGAGCGTTTTGATTGGCGATACGCTCACAGAAGAAGCACTGCCGACTTATCAGAGCCACTTGTTTAGCTTAGACGGTATGAACGACAATGCCGTAGAAAACCCTTGGCGCAAATGGTCGAGGCTGTGGACTGCTGAAGAAAATCGCCACGGAGACACGCTCAACCGTTACCTGTATCTGTGTGGCCGTGTAGATATGCGTGAAGTCGAAAACAGTACGCAATACTTGATAGCCGACGGCTTTGACATCAAAACTGGCAATGACCCTTATCGTACTTTTATTTATACCAGTTTTCAAGAAAAAGCCACGCAACTCTCGCACAAGCGAGTGGCCATGCACGCCAAAAAAGCAGGAAATGAAGCCCTTTTTAAACTCTGCGGCATGGTAGCTGCCGACGAAGGCCGCCACCACAAAGCCTACACGGGGTTTGTAGAACAAATTTTTAATATCGATGCCTCCGAAATGATGTTAGCTTTTGCCGATATGATGAAGCAGTCTATCGTAATGCCCGCACACTATATGCGTGAAGCTGGACAAGCCAAGGGACTGGCTTTTAAGCACTTTTCAGAATGTGCCCAACGATTGGGCATTTATACAGGACAAGACTACGTTGAGATAATTAGAGATTTATTGACACGCTGGGACATTGAAAATATGCCAAGCCTGACCGACAGCGCAGAGCGTGCCAGAGACTATCTGATTGCGTTCCCCAATCGCCTTGCTCGGGTAGTAGAGCGTGCCGCCAAACCAATAGAAACGCCAAGATTTAGTTGGATATTGGCTTAAATAGTTGTTGGGTTATTGAGTTTTGAGTTGTTGAGTGAAAGCATGGTAACTCAACAACTCGGTTTCAAAACCCTATAAATCAAAACTCTATAACTCAAAACTATAAATATGACCTCACTTCTTAATCGTCGCAATGCCATCAAGTCGCTCGGTGTAGCGGCGGCGGCTTCACTTAGTTCAGTTGAAGTATTGGCCTCAGTCGGGCCAATCAAACTCAAAGGTAACATCATGCACTCTGTCAGTAGGTGGTGTTATGGAAGCATTCCGCTCGAAGATTTGTGCAAGGCTTGTGTCGAAATCGGTATAAAGTCAATAGAACTCACTGGGCCAGAAGAATGGCCAACATTAAAAAAATACGGCCTTACAAGTGCCATGGGCTGGGGAACTTGGCCTAAGGGTATGGGATTGGACAATTTTTTTAATAATCCCAAAAACCACGATGAGTTAGTGAAGTTTTATGAAGTATTGCTGCCACAAGCGGCCAGTATGGGTATCAAGACCATTATTTGTTTTTCGGGCAATCGCCGTGGCTTAAACGACTATCAAGGCTTGTTGAATTGTCAGAGAGTATTAAAGAGAATTATGCCTATTGCCGAAAAGAATAACGTTGTTTTGAGCATGGAACTACTCAGTTCGCACGATAGCCACCCTGACTATCAATGCGATAACGTAGAATGGGGAGCAGTACTTTGTGAAATGGTAGGTTCAGAAAACTTTAAATTACTGTATGATATTTTTCATATGCAAAGTATGTCTGGCGACCATATCCGTAACATTCGCCGTTATGGCAAGTACATCAATCACTACCACACAGGCGGCCACCCCGGCCGACATGAGATAGACGAAAGCCAAGAAATATATTATCCGGCCATCGTCAGAGCCATTGTAGAAACTGGCTACAAAGGCTATATCGGTCAAGAGTTTGTACCAACACCCAAAGATGCGGCAGGGCAATTGGAAGCCCTCAAAAAGTGTGTGCTGATATGTGATGTGTAATGTATGCAAACCGAAATAAAAATACAACCAGAGCCACTCAGCGAGCAGCATTGTTCTGATTTTGTACAAACGCCAGAGGCGGGCGGTGTGGTGGTTTTTGTGGGTACAGTCAGAAATCATACCAAGGGCAAGGCTGTCTTGAAGTTAGATTTTGAGGCTTACGAACCAATGGCTGTTTTGGAGATGCAAAAAATAGCAATTAAATGTGGTGAAACCTGGCCAGTACAACGGTTAGTGATTCATCACCGAGTAGGGTCATTGTCTATCGGCGAAATCGCTGTCATAATTGCAGTCGCTTGCGCTCACCGTCAGGCAGCTTTTGAAGCCTGCGCTTATGCTATTGACACCCTAAAAGAAACTGTACCTATCTGGAAAAAAGAATACTTTGAAGATGGCGACGTCTGGGTAGCAGCACACCCATAACTAATTATGAATGTAGAATGATTGAGTATTGAACAAAAAAATGAGAGTATTATTATTGACATGTCTTTTATTTTCTGTCGTTGTTTATGGACAAAATGACAGCGGCAACAGTACTGTTCAGCGTGTAAGTGCTGAAAGCAACGTTGAAGTGATTTTTCATGACATTCACAAAAAATTTGCAACTGTGAAGACTTACAACAAAGCCGATGTTTTGGAAACCGAAGAGAACTATTCTGACTACGGTTTCAGAGAAAAACAAGGTTTTACCAAATGCTACTACCCGTCTGGCCAGCTTTATTGGATTTGTGATTATAAAAAAAACATACTGAATGGCGAGTTCAGAGTTTATTATGAGTCTGGAACACTCAAAAGAAAAGAATTTTACAAGCGTGGTGTACGAAAATCAGAACAATGTTTTGACGAAAACGAAAACGAAATACCATTTACGCCTTTTTTTCAGTCAGCGAGTTTTGTGGGTGGTGAATATGAGCTTCAAGCCTATTTACGCAAATATATCAAATCGGTCAAAGTTGGTTCTATTTCCGAGTATATAAGTATCAATTTATCAATCAAATCAGACAGTACGGCAGAGCTTAGGTATATGTCGCCCAACCTGCTTGTTAGCAATCAATTAGTTTCTGAAATGGTTTCACAAATGCCCAAATGGTCGCCTACTACTTATGACGGTTTGGCACTTACTTCGGCCTTTGCGCTCAATTTAGTGTTTAGCCACGGGCAAGTTTATCTGAGCAATCTAATACCTAATACTTCAAAAAACGCAAGGTCTGGTATTCATAATATCGTTATTCCCGTTACTCCTCCCCCATTCCCTGAACGAAAAACAATCAAAAAGGCGTAGTTTTTCTTATAAAACTACGCCCAAAAATGTCAAACTGTCTATTTTAAGTACCTAAGTTTGTGGCACGGCCTCGCTCAGTGGCTTGAAATTGGCTGGCGGCAACTCGTTGTCTTTATCAGATTCGGCTTCGTAAGGATATACCTCCAAGATTGGGGTAAGGTTTACGTCTGTGATATCAAACGGTATGAGCATCGTGCTTAGGCTACTTTCTACTCGCTCGTAGGCTTCTTTGGCGGTTTCGGCATTGGTGAGCATAAAGTTTACGATTTTCTTCTCTCGGCCTTTGTCGTCTTCGGTTATGTAAATGACCTTGCACTTAAACCACCGCTCGCCGCCTTCAAAATAAAACACATCGGCCAATCGGATTTTGCCAATACTATTGACCTCAAACTGCCGATGTAGCTCTTCGCCAATTTTATAAAGCCGAGCTTCTGCATCTGAGTATGAAACCGCATCAACTAAATAGGCTTCGTTTTTGGCCTTAAAGCCTCCATTTTCTAATTCTTCCTGAAATTTAATTTTTCCTAAGTACCAAGTCGGCATAGTTATTTATTGTAAAAATGAATATTTATTTTTTGTTTTAATTTACCCTTGTTTCCTATCCAATGCTGCTTTTACGAAATGCACAAAGAGCGGGTGCGGGCAGACGACCGTACTTTTGAGTTCGGGGTGATACTGTACGCCAATAAAAAACGGGTGAGTAGGTAATTCTATAATTTCTACTAAATTATTATCGGGGTTGATACCCGAAGCTACCAAACCGGCGTCAGTCATGTCTTTGAGGTAGTCGTTATTGAACTCGTACCGATGGCGGTGGCGTTCTGAAATATGAGTTTTGCCATAAATCTGGTGTGCAAGCGTATTGTTCTCAATCGTACAAGAGTACGCCCCCAGTCGCATTGTTCCACCTTTGTTTGTTATCGCTTTTTGGTCTTCCATCATATTAATGACCGCAAATTTTGTATCTGAGTCCATCTCAATTGAGTGTGCCTGTTCGAGTTTTAGCACATTTCGGGCATATTCAATAACGGCCATTTGCATACCCAAACAAATTCCCAAAAACGGAATATTATTTTCTCGTACATACTGCACGGCAGCGATTTTACCTTCAATACCCCGCTCGCCAAAACCAGGTGCTACCAACACACCGTCCAAGTTTTTGAGTGTTTCCGTTACGTTTTCTGGAGTCAAAAATTCGGAGTGTATCCATTCAATCTGTACTTTACATTCGTTCACAGCCCCAGCATGAATAAACGACTCGGCAATGGACTTATAGGCATCGTGCAGCTCGACATACTTACCAACCAACCCAATTTTGACAGTGTGTTTTGGTTCTTTGAGTCGTTTCACAAACTCTTCCCAAGCGGCCATATCGGCAGTTTTATCGTCATAAATGTCAAGCATATACAGCACCCGTTGGTCGAGCCGCTCTTGTTGCATCAGCGTTGGTACTTCATAAATCGTCGAAGCGTCCATGGCTTCAATGACCGAAGCATCTCGAACGTTACAAAAAAGCGCAATTTTTCTGCGAATTTCGGCAGGCAGAGAGTGTTCTGTTCGGCATACCAATATATCAGGCTGGATTCCAGCCTCTTGCAACATTCTGACAGAGTGCTGGGTGGGCTTGGTTTTGAGTTCGCCCGCCGAGCTGAGGTACGGTATGAGCGTAAGGTGAATAACAAGCGTATCGTTTTGGCCTAAGTCAAATTTGAGTTGACGGACAGCCTCCAAAAACGGCAGTGATTCGATGTCTCCCACACAGCCACCGATTTCGGTAATGACAATATCATATTTACCCGATTCGCCCAATAGCTGCATTTTACTTTTGATTTCGTCAGTAATATGTGGCACAATCTGAACGGTTTTGCCCAGAAAGTCCCCTCTTCGTTCACGACTGATAACGTCAAAATAAATACGGCCAGTCGTTACGTTGTTGGCTTGCGAGGTGGGTACGTTCAAAAATCGCTCATAATGTCCCAAGTCTAAGTCAGTTTCTGCTCCATCGTCTGTTACATAGCATTCGCCATGTTCATAAGGGTTGAGCGTGCCAGGATCGACATTAAGATAAGGGTCGAATTTTTGAATCGTTACCGACAACCCACGAGATTGTAGTAGTTTTGCTAATGAAGAGGCTACAATGCCTTTGCCAAGAGAAGAAGTTACACCACCTGTTACGAAGATGTACTTTGCTGATTTTTGCCCGAGAGCAGCCATATTGCTGAGTTTTAGTTTGACTGGTTACGGGGTTCAAAGGTACGAAAAAAAAGCTATATTTGCAGTCATAAATTTATATTAAAATCACTGAATTGATACAATAGTATGCCAATATACTGACTGAATGATACTTAACTATGGCTCACAATCTTAAAATATTACCCGCCATTTAATTAAGAAAATATACTCGTTTGATAGCCTCTCTCAATCTTTACGTTCTCAAATTAAAAAAATGTCTTGATTTTGCACAGATGCTTACAGAATGTTTGAAGCAAAGTACTTAGGTTACTATCTTTGCGACAGCCGCAACTATAAAGCTACAATATGTGTCTTATCATAAGTTTTTTGTGTCCTTTTGTTACTTTTGTGGTGAAATAAAATAATCAAAATCAGTAGAAAATCAATTTTAGAACATGGTTTTAAAAAACAACCAATACCAAATTCAGAACGTCCCAGTTTTGGACATTGTGCAGCAACACGGCTCACCCTTGTATGTGTATGATGCCGATAAAATCGTAGAAAAAATCAATGAATTGAAGTCGGCTTTTTCAACGGTCAATCTCAAAATAAAATTTGCCTGCAAAGCCCTAACCAATATCTCGATTTTGAAACTCATGCGGCAGCAAGGTGTTGAGTTAGATGTCGTCTCGCCTCAAGAAATGCAGTTGGGGCTTTTGGCGGGTTACAGTGGCTCACAAATTACGTTTACACCCAGCGGAGTATCGTTTGACGAAATCCAAACCGCAGTAGCCCAAGGCTCAACCGTCAATTTGGACAATCTGTCTGTTCTCGAAAAATTTGGACAGCAATATGGCAATACCGTAGACTGCTCGCTTCGCATCAAGCCCAATGTAGCGGCTGGCGGCAATGCCAAAATTATGACAGCACACGAAAGTTCAAAGTTTGGGATTGACGTTGGCCAGAAAGCCCAAATTTTGGAACTTATCAAAAAGTACGACATACAAGTCATTGGTATTCATCAACATACAGGTTCAGACATCAAAACACCCGAAGCATTTGTGCAAGTGGCCGATATTATTTTTGAGTTTGCCCACGCCTTCCCCAATCTACAATTTATAGACCTTGGTGGCGGTTTTAAGGTAGCTTACAAAGACGGCGATGTAGTTACAAACATGGTTGAGCTGGGCGAGCAACTGAGTACGGCGTTTTTAGGTTTTTGTGGTAAATATGGCCGACCGTTACAGTTGTGGTTTGAGCCTGGCAAGTTTTTAGTGTCTGAATGTGGGCATTTGTTTGTTACGGCCAGTGTCGTGAAGCACAATCCTACCCGTACTTTTGTTGGTGTAAACTCTGGCCTCAATCACCTCATCAGACCAATGATGTACGATGCCTACCATGATATTGTCAATGTATCGAACACAAATCTGACAGCCACCGAAACCTATGACGTAGTTGGATATATTTGCGAAACCGATACTTTTGCCAAAGACCGAACGCTACCGACTGTGAGCGAGGGCGATATTTTGGCCTTTAAAAATGCGGGTGCTTATGGCTTTACGATGAGTAGCCAGTACAATAGCCGTTTTCGCCCTGCCGAGGTGTTGGTAATCAATGGCCAAGCAAAAGTGATTCGTGAAAGAGAAACGATGGAGGATATTTTGGGTAGGCAGGTGGTTTTGGATATATGATTTTAGCACACAAAAGCATTGAAATACAATGAAAAAGCAATTTATTACTGACAGTTTAGGCCAAAAAATGGCCGTTATCTTACCTATCAAAGACTATCAAAAAATGTTAGATAGCCTCGAAGACTTAGCTGATGTTCACCTATACGACCAAGCCAAAAAAGACGATGATGGAAGCCGTATTTCGTTTGATAGTTATTTAAAAAATCGAAAAATCAAAAGTGCGTAGTTATACGATTACAGGGTAATTTATGAAATTTTTGATACCCAGTTAGTTATTGAGGTAATCGCTGTTGGGAATCGGCGTGAAATTTATGATTAACAAAGTAAACACAGTACCCTCCGCTCCGTGGTCTGTGAGACACAGACCACGGAATAGGTTGTAATCTAAAATTATCATAGAAGTACTGAATAGCACCTACTTCCGTGTTGAGAATATTGAAGTAATAAATGTATAAAAAACATCAAAATCAATGAGTTTTACCATTCAAACACCATTTACAGATGGGTAGTTAGAGTTGTTAAGTTTGTTCAAAACCAACCTTAGCCCTACCGAAATGCAAGAATTACAAAAGCTGTTGTTGGCTTTTAAGTTTAGCAAACTTCAAACTATTATTGAGCAAGTTGCTGACGAAAAGGGCTACACACAAAAGGACTTTGAAGCAATGGGACAGGAACACAACCGAACGACTTACAAATCTTATAAAAAACACTTGCAAAATAAAAATCCGCTCCGTGGCCTGTGTCTCACAGGCCATTGCTTAGGTCTGTGAGACACAGACCACGGAGCGGGGGTGATAATAGAGTTAAATTACTAAAACATCATATTTCTGGGTTGTAATCCAAAATTATCATAATATTTTTGAATCACAACCCAGAAATATCGTCAAAAACATTGCTACCCCGTAGTATAAGTCCTACAAAGGACTAAGCAATGGCCTGTGAGACACAAGCAAAGAAAAAAAATAGTTTTTAAACCTTTTGTGTCCTTTTGTTACTTTTGTGGTTCGATAATCACAAAAAGTATCAAAGAACTACTAAATACAAAACATATCAACGAGTGAATAGCAAAATATTCACTCATTAAATCACCAAACTAACCATGGGACGTGCATTTGAATACCGCAAAGCAAGCAAACTAAAACGCTGGGGCATGATGGCCAAAACTTTTACCCGAATCGGCAAAGACATCGTAATGGCCGTAACGGCTGGTGGACCAGACCCAGGTGCTAACTCTCGGCTTAGGGCATTGTTACAAAATGCCAAAGCCGCCAATATGCCCAAAGAAACAGTCGATAGAGCCATAAAAAGAGCTATTTCTAAGGATAAAGACGACTACAAAGAAGTGATTTATGAAGGCAAGGGGCCGCATGGCATAGCTATTTTGATAGAAACCACCACCGACAACACCAACCGAAGTGTGGCCAACATTCGTAGTTATTTCAACAAAACAGGTGGTAGTTTGGGTACGTCTGGTATGTTAGATTTTTTGTTCGACCGAAAATGTGTCTTCAAGATAGCCAACACAGGCCAAGACCTCGAAGAGCTGGAGTTTGAGTTGATAGACTTTGGTGCTGAAGAGATTTTTGTGGACGATGAAACGAATGAAATCGTGATTTATGGCGAATTTGCGGCCTTTGGTAGTTTACAAAAAGTATTAGAAGATAAAAGTTTTGAGTTGAAAGGTGCAGAGTTTACCCGAATACCGACTGAACTCAAAGAACTCACACCTGAGCAAACAGCCGATGTTGAAAAACTATTGGAAAAACTCGACGAAGACGACGACGTACAGAATGTTTATACGACAATGAAGTAACTTATTTTTCCAACTGCCCATCGGCTATCCACCTATTGATGAGTAGCATTTCAGATTCGGTTAGTTTTCTTCCATTTTTGGGCATAAACAATGCGTCGGTCGGTTGTTTAATTATGCGACCTACAATACCCGTAATGAGCGTACTGACAGTTTTGTAGTCGTCATATTTATTGACACGGTCGCCACCAGCCAAATGACAGGGCGCACATCGGTCGGCAAAAAGTGGTTTAATGTGCTTGTCAAACGTAATAACCTTGTCGGGAGCGGCGACCTCCAAATTAGGAGCGGGGTTGTTTTTTGAGCAGGCCATTGCAGCAACCATTATCGAAGCAAGTACACTAATAAATTTATAGGTTTTCATAGCACCTTAACCAAAAATACCGTCGGTTAGTTCAAGAATTACCACCCAACCGAGGTAATTATTTTTTGACCTATTTTTGAAATAAAACATATCAAAAAATCGTTTTTTAAACAGCAATAGCCAATCAGTATGACCCCAACCGAAACCCCACTTAGTCCTTTTCAGCGACTCGTCAATTTACTATCCAACGAGCGCAGAGACATTGGTTATATTTATTTTTATGCCATAGCCGTCGGCCTCATCAGCCTGATATTACCGCTGGGGGTACAAGCCATTTTCAATTTAGTCAAAACAGGCTCAGTTTTTAGCTCTGTGTATTTACTCATGGGCTTGGTTATTATTGGTTTGCTCACCAGTGGTATTATGCAAATTGTACAGGTGTCGATTGTTGAAATACTACAAAAACGAATCTTCGCCAAAGCAGCTTTTGAGTTTAGCTACCGTCTGCCCCGCATCAAAACCGAAGCACTACTCAACAGCCACCCACCCGAGCTAATGAACCGTTTTTTTGATGTGCTAACTATACAGAAAGCCCTCCCTAAGTTTTTGATAGACATCACTGCCGCTTTTTTGCAGATACTGTTCGGGCTATTGCTACTGTCGTTTTATCACCCTTTTTTTATAGCCTTTGGCATTATTGTCATCTTCGGTCTTATCGTCATGGTTAGAGTCAGAGGTAAAAAAGGCTTAGAAACAAGTATTCAAGAATCGAAATATAAATACAAAGTCGTACAATGGCTCGAAGATATTGCTGGTACGATTCAGTCTTTCAAACTGGCTGGCAATACCAATTTGCCACTTCAAAAAATGGACGGCCTTGTCAGTAACTATCTCATGTATCGGTCAAAGCACTTCAAGATACTCAAAGAGTTTTATATCTATGCTCTTGTTTTTAAGACTATAATTATAGGTGGGCTTTTGATTTTGGGTACTTATTTATTGGTCAATCTACAAATTTCGTTAGGTCAGTTTGTCGCTTCCGAAATCATTATTGTACTACTAACTGGCGCAGTTGAAAAATTGATATTGAGTATCGATATTATCTTCGACCTACTTACTGCCGTCGATAAAATTGGCCACGTAACAGACCTCCCCAACGAACCACAGGGCGGCCACGAGCTAATAATAAACGACAATACTGAAGGCTTAAAGGTCAGAGTTTCAAATTTATGTTATCAATATCCAGACTCACCCAAAAAAACACTTTCCGACATATCGTTTAGCATCAGTGCAGGTGAGCGAGTGTGTGTTACGGGGCAAAGCGGCTCAGGCAAGAACACATTATCCAAAATATTGTCGGGTATTCTGACCACTTATGAGGGTAGCGTTAGTTTCAATGATTTTTCGATGCGAGATCTCAACATCAACGTTTTGAGAGACTATGTAGAGATGAACACACCCAACCACGAGATTTTTGATGGTACTATCCTCGAAAACTTGACAATGGGTAGAGAACGTGTGTCTATCGACAGCGTACAAAACGTAATTACGCAGCTACAATTAGGTGATGAGATTGCGAGCTTACCCAATGGCCTAAGTACACAAATAATATCGGGTGGCAAACAGCTTTCTGTTAGTTTTATTACCAAAATAGCTTTGGCACGAATGTTAATAGCCAAGCCTAAACTATTGATATTTCACGATTCGCTGGCAAACTTAGAACAAAAAGACCGCCTAAAAATCATTAAGCTACTAACCGACCCAAAACAACCCTGGACACTGATAGTACTCTCAAACGACCCAAATATGATAGCCACCTGCCAAAGAGTGTTTGTGATGGCCGATGGACAGATAAAAGAATAGAGTGTATTCAGTGAGTTTTCGATTTGTAATAAACAACCAAAGATTAGAATTTTTGTAGCCTTACAACGAGTTATGCTTAATATTTCAAGAAATAGAGTTAGAGACGAACTCATAAACTCGTCTGCCACCAAGTCGCTGGCCGATTTACAGTCGCCCACAGTCAGAGTGAGCGTAGTCTGGACGTTGCGGAGCCTGCTGCTGTTGCTCATTATTGTACTGTTTCTGCCATGGCAACAAAATATCGCTGGCAAAGGCTACGTTACTGCACTCAACCCCAGCAGTCGGCCACAAAATATTCAGAACGCAGTGGCTGGACAAATTAGAGAATGGCGAGTAGGCGAAGGGGATTTTGTCAAAAAAGGCGATACATTATTTATAGTCTCGGAAGTAAAAGATGATTATTTTGACCCACAGATTTTGACGCGTACCAAAGAGCAAATCAAGGCAAAACAAAGTGGAATCAACGCCTATGAAGCCAAAATAACAGCATTGGGCGGTCAGATTTCTGCCCTTCGACAAGGGCTTGATTTTAGCCTTCAAAAAACCCGCAACAAACTAAAACAAGCCCAAATGAAAGTACGGGCAGACTCTGCCGACTTGACGGCTGCTCGAAAAAACAACCAAATAACGATAGACAGGCTACGCCGTGGCGAAGAAATGTATGGCGAGGGGTTGATTTCGCTCACAGATTTGGAAAGTCGCCGACTAAAAGCCCAAGAAGACAACCAAAAACAGATTTCGACAGAGCAAAAATTATTGATTTCAAGAAATGAACTAATCAATGCCAAAATAGAACTAAGCTCGGTCATGGTCGAATACCAAAAAGACATCGCCAAGGCAGAATCTGACCGCTCTTCGGGACAGTCGAGTTTGGCAGATGGACAAGGCGAATTATCTAAACTTCAAAACAAATTTGAGAACATACGACTGCGGCGCAACCAATATGTGATATGCGCCCCACAAGACGGCTATATAGTCAAGACCCTAAAAGCGGGTATAGGCGAAACCATCAAAGAGGGCGAGTCGGTCATTACGCTCCAGCCCAACAATCCCAAACTTGCCATAGAACTATATATCGATGCCATGGACTTGCCTTTGGTAGCCAAAAATCGGCCTGTAAGAATGGAGTTCGACGGCTGGCCTGCATTACAGTTTTCAGGCTGGCCTGGGGCATCGGTCGGCACTTTTGGTGGGCAAGTAGCTGTTATTGACCGCATTACGAGTAAAAATGGCCAATACCGTATTTTGATTAAACAAGATGAAAAAGAACAAATTTGGCCTGAACAAATTAGAATTGGCTCGGCCGTTCAGGGAATTATTATGCTCGAAGACGTACCCGTTTGGTGGGAAATATGGCGACAACTCAACGCCTTTCCGCCCAATTATATTGATGAAAAAACTGAAGAAAAGAAATGAGAGGTTACTGGAAATTAGTTATCCAAAATTGGTATATCCAAAAAATCTGTGTGAATCTGCATAAATCAGCGTCGTCTGTGTTCTATTGTTTACGTTTATGGCACACTGATAACGCTGATTGTACGAATAATCACGGATTTTTTTTACTATTTCTATTTTTGTTCTCATCTCAATCTTTTGCCCAAGACAGTACTTTTAGCTACCGTGATTTGCACGACCTGATTCTCAAAAACCACCCAGTGGCTCGGCAGTCGGGGCTGCTTTCAAAAGAGGCACAAGCCGAACTGCTGATAGCACGAGGTGGTTTTGACCCCAAGCTCGAAGTAGGTTTTGACAGAAAAGTGTTTGATGGCAAAGAGTATTTTAATTTTTGGAATAACCAGCTAAAAGTCCCCTTATACTTAGCGGGCATTGACCTCAAAGCAGGCTTTGAGCGTAACGTTGGATTGGTTTTAGGAACCGATATCAAAACCGAGTTAGACGGTCTTTCTTATCTGGGGTTTAGTGTGCCTTTGGGGCAAGGCTTATTGATAGATGCCCGTAGAGCTGCACTAAAAAACGCACAAATATTTCAGAAATCAAACGATAATGAGCGAGTTAAGATTTTGAATAAACTCATATTGTCGGCTGCCAAAGACTACTGGACTTGGTACGCTGCTTACAGAAACCAGACACTGGCCATAGATTTTTATAACTTAGCTGGTGCTCGGTACAAATTAGTCCAAAAAAGAGCTAAGTTTGGCGACCTGCCAGCTATCGACACCGCCGACGCACAGGTTACGCTCTTAGACCGCCGTGTGATGTTAGAACAAGCTGCCGTCGAAGCCCAAAATGCCCGCCTCGTACTCTCAAATTACCTTTGGAACGACCGAGACCAGCCTCTGGAACTACCCGCTAACACCCAGCCAACACTAACCCCGCAAATCCGCATAGACGAAGCCACACTCGAAGAGCTGATGGCAAAAGCACGGCAAAATCATCCAGATTTATTGAAATTAGAATTTAAAAATCAACAACTACGCATTGATGAACGGCTTGGTAAAGAAGCCCTCAAACCTCGGCTTGATGTCGGTGCAACGTCCTTGAACTATGTACACCGCTGGATAACCCGAGCCGACAACAACGCTGGGGCTTTTAGAGGTGATTATAAACTAAATATAGATTTAATTTTTCCGATTTTTTTGAGAAAAGAACGAGGAAAATTACAGCAAATACGCATCAAACAGCAAACTCTTGTACTTGAACAACAACAACTAAGACGAGAAATAAACAACGACATAGCCAACGCCTACAACGAGGTGAGAGCTTATGAAAGGCAGATTATTGACCAAGAAAATGCAATCAGAAATCAACGATTGGTACTCAGAGCCGAAGAAAAGCGGTTTGCGGTAGGCGAAAGTCAGTTATTTTTGGTCAATCAGCGAGAGTCTAAACTCAACGAACTACAAACCAAACTCGAAAACTTAAAGGCCAAATACGAGAAAGCAAAAGCAATATTACTCTTTGCTGCTGGGCAGTTGGAGTGGTAGTGGATTAGATGTTACATTTAGGTTGCCATGCTTGTTTACGAATTTCGTTTGCAGTAAGCCGCTCTTTATTTTCACTCCATGAACCGCTCAATTTTCGTACACTTTCGGTAGTACCCGTTCCCTTAATAACTTTGGAACTATTTTTAGTTTCAACCATTGGCGATTCTGTAAATAATGGCTCTTTGAGCAGTGCTTTTAATTTTTTGGCATCACTTCGAGTTACACTGATCGATATTTGAGTTCTGATTGACATATTACACACTTTTTTTACAAAAAAAAATAGAAACAATACAAACAAAAAACTCTCCCCAAATATTGAGGAGAGTTTTGATAACCGTGGAAGCGGCGGGACTCGAACCCGCGTCCAGAACCAGGGCGTACTGTGCCTTCTACATACTTAGTTTTGATTTAATTTTCGAGTATCGGACAAGTTCAAAACAGACGTAATCCGATACCTTAGATACTGTTGTCTCGTTGGTTCTTAGCATCATCTGACCCAACCAGTCTTGCAGTTCGACGCTCCTTGACCCCATCGGCGAGACGAAGACGGGAGGAACGATGGCTATTGGTTAATCCTCCGGATTAAGCAGCCATAGCATAGCTATTTTCGCCAGCTAAATTTTAAACTTGTTTTTAACAGGACTCCCGTTCACGTCCCGATATGCTTATACACAACACGTCAACAAGCTGTCAATACCAGTCGCCCCCAAATAGAGTTATGAATTTAATTTTCAGTAAATTCAAATTGGTTATTGCTTTATAACGTGTCAAGACAACCACAAGCACCAACAGTTAAGTTCCATGAAAACACATAAAATACAAAATTACTTGAATAAACAGCAAACCAAACTTTTACATTCATCTGTTTTACTGTTTATCATTTTTCTGTTCAATTTTTTTCTTTGTTTTTCAATCCAAACCAAGGCCCAAACTGCCAAAAGCAGAGCGGCTACGATGGGTTTGGGGGCAAATCTATCGTATCTCGAAAACTACTGGAATGGAACACCTGCACGCCATTATGGCGACCATGTCAAAATGGTCGATGTCGCCAAACGCAAGCAAATGCTGGCAGACATGGCCACTCAGGGCATCAAAACAGTCAGAATACCCGTTTGTTTTAGTGCTTGGGCAACCCTCAACGAGCCATATCAATGGGATTTTCCTCAAAACTTTGCTGCGCTTGACTCACTCGTTAAGTGGACATTAGCCAACAACATGAGAGCCATCATCGACCTTCATCACCCCGAAATGGACGTTAAGGCGTTTCCAACGGCAGCCAGTCTGAAAAGAGTAAACTGGCTATGGTCAGAAATTGCCAATCGATACAAAAACACCGACCCCGATCGTGTACTTTTGGAACTATGGAACGAGCCGCACGACATAAGTGCCACAGCTTGGGAAACCACCGCCAAGGCACTGATAAGAACCATTCGACAGACCTGCCCAGACCATACGCTCATAGTTGGCGCACAAGACTGGAACGGTATTGACGCCCTAAACAATTCGCAGCCCTATGCCGACCCTAACGTTATCTATACTTTTCATAGCTACGACCCATTTGTCTTTACACACCAGGGCGCATCGTGGGCAGGTATGACCGACTTAAAAAGCGTATTTTTTCCTTACAACGGCTCAACTCCACCTATTCCTGCCTCGATAAAAGGTACGTGGATTGAGGGCGCAGTCAATAATTATAAAAATGAAGGCACAAAAGAAGCAATAACCAAACAACTGACCAAAGCCAAAAACTGGGGAGTACGAAACAACGTACCCGTATTTTGTGGTGAATTTGGGTCATATAGCGAGTTTGCCGACGAAGTGAGCCGATGTAATCATGCTTTTGCCATGTTTTCTACTTTGGGAATGTTGGAAATACCCTGTGCGTTTTGGGAATGGGACGGCGGTTTTAACTTGTTCAAACGTGGCTCTACCTCTACCCTATCCGACTGCGCCAAAGAGGCCATGAGTCTTTATGCGCTTCGTAAAGAAATATTGGGCATCGAAACCGCTATTAGTTGGGGATTGTTGGTAACGCCCAATCCAATTATAGAAACATTTACGATGCAATCAGAGTTAGAAATAGACAGCATCGAAATCATTGACCTGACAGGCAAACTCTTACTCTCAAAAAAGCATATCGGTAGCCAAGTATCAATTAGCGAACTACCCAACGGCCTGTATATTCTGAAAGCCTTAGACAAACAAAACAAAGTGATCGGTTTTAGAAAAGTAATAAAATTGTAGCACTAATAATAAACCCCAACGCTATCGCTTTCCATTTGTCCCAACATTGGTTTGTAGTTAGACAGTAGCTTTTTGTCGGTTGAGACTGGATTTTGGCTTATAAATATTTTATGTAATTGCTTCATTAACAACAAATTAGGCGATAGTTCAGTCAGGTTATTGTAACTCAAATCTAATTCTTGTAAAGTCGTTATTTTAGTTACAATTTCTGGAAAAACACTAAACCAATTGTGGTTGATGTCGAGTAGTGTGAGTTTTTTGAGTTTAACAATTCGGTCTGGTAGCTGCGAAATTCGGTTATGATGGGCATAGATAGTCTGTAAGTTTTTATTACGATTTAGTTTTGCTGGCAATTCTTTTATTTCGTTAAAAGCTATTGCCAACTGATTTAATTTCTTGAGCCTCCGTACCGCCCTCGGCAGGGTCGTTAGTTTGTTATAGTACAAATCCAGCACCTCCAAACGCTTGAGCCTCCCGATGCCTTTTGGTACAGACGTTAGGCCGCACTGGTACAAATTAAGGTCTTTGAGATACTTTAATCGAGCAAAATCTTTATCCGACAGATTTGTCAGATTATTACCTCCGAGCCACAAACTTTCTAATTTTTTGTTGGCCGTTACATACATTGGTACAGTCGTCAGTTTGTTGTGTTGTAAATTTAGTACCTTCAAATGCTGCCCCTCACTAAAAAGTATAGTGCTATCTCTCAAATTATTATGAGACAAATTTACGATTTCGAGTTTGGGTAACAAGCCAACATTAAAACCCGTATGATGAAGTAAATTATCGCTCAAATCAATCTCTTTAAGGATTTGATTGGCCTCTGGAAGATAAAATTGTGTGAGTTTATTGTGTGATAAATTCAAGAATTTGAGACTACTAAATTTTGAAAACTCAAACTCAAAAACAGTCAATTCGTTTTGGCTCAAATCCAATCGTTCTAAGTTTTGAAAACGATACACAACTTCGGGGACTGATTTTAGTTGTAATTGATTGAAATTTAAGTATTTGACAGTGTCTGGCCGCTGTGTTTGTAGGGCTTGCTGGAGGAGATAAACAGTACTGTCGCCAGAGTGAATTTTGCGCCAACCAAACCGAAAGTAATCTGAAAACATCGCTGGCTGATTTGAAAATTCAGGCCACTCATAATTCCCCAAGAGCGAATCGATGGCATTTTTGAATCGACTTATTTTGGCCTGAGAAATCTTACCTTCGTCTTCTTCTTGGATAGCATAAACCACGTAGTCAAATTTACCAGAGGCGTTCACAAAATAATAAGCCACCATACCCAATCCTTCTGGCTCAACGCCAAACATCTGAACCGATAGATTACCGATTTTGTCCCAGACCTCAAAAGTACCTCGGCTTTTTGTTTTTTGTTGGTCGGTATGTGAGCCATATTTTTTTTCTAATTCTGCAACCGTTAAGCCTTTTTCATTCAGTTCTTTTTCGCTTAAAATCTGAATCTGAGCGTAACTTTGTAGCGCAACGAGGCAAAATAAAGCGGCAATAAGTTGAACTTTCATTTCTTTGATAGTTTAAATTTATATCAAAGATAATTATATATATTTATAGTTGCAAAAATATTTTTAATTTACATCAACTCCGTATGAATAATCTCTTTCATACGTCTCAAAATCATAATAATTTGTTGGGCTACAACTGGGTCAGAGGAATCAAAAGAGCGACTAATAACATACTGGCTACCCTCCAAAATAGCAAAAAACCAAAACCGCCCCTGCACATAGCAGCCATACATGGGCTTACCGTTGTTGTTTTTGGCTTGACTTATCAACACATACCGCCCAGCATCTGGCCGATTGGGTCGCCTAAGTATTTTTTTTCACGTTTGTATCGGGCGGCGGTCTGCTCATGCAAGAAGAAATAGGGCGTTTGTATGAGTTCGCCAACACCCGACGACAACAGCATATCGGCCTTGCAAAGCAGAGTAAATTCTCCAATTTCGGCACTCATTTCTCGGTCATAATAAGTGCGAATAGGCTTATCGTAGCGAGCCAAAAATATTATAAAGCTAATAAAATTCATTTTCAACTCCTCTTCATTCCAAGAGTCGGCGTTTTCTATTAGTTTAGACAGGCTTTCGGTTAGAAGTTCTAAGTCAAAGCCTTTTAGTTCGCCCGTTACTGAAAGCCAGCTTTTCAACAGTGGTGTGTCTTGATAAACACGCTCTAAACCGAGTTTTGTTACAAGAATTGGCTCTAATAAGTCAATTTATTTATTTTTACTTTTGCCATGGTGGTAAGCGTTAAAGTTTATTAAACAAAGATAACACTTATTACACCTTTTTATCAATCTTAGGTTTAATAATCAACCTCAGCGACTGGTCGTAAGTTACATAGTTCCAGAGCCAGTTGATGAATATAAGCAGGCGGTTTTTGACACCCACTATCGCTATCAGATGCACGAACATCCAGGTAAGCCAAGCAAAAAAGCCCTGAAATTTCCAGAAAGGCAAATCGACCACCGCTAAGTTGCGGCCTACTGTCGCCATTGAACCTAAGTCTTTGTAAACGAATGGTTTAGGTGTTTGGTTATTGGCTATTAGTTTGAGGTTTTTGGCCAATAGTTTCCCTTGTTGAATGGCTGGCTGGGCTAATTGGGGGTGGCCGTTGGGGTATTTTTCTGCAGTCATCAGAGCCAAATCGCCAACTGCAAAAACATTTTTGAAGCCCTCAATTTGGTTAAAATCATTTACTTTTATTCGCCCAGCTCGGCCAAACGCCTCGACAGGCAAACCTTCTATACCATTGGCTTTGACACCTGCCGCCCAAATCAGGTTATTGGCCCGTAGCTTATCGCCGCTGTTTGTGGTGGCATATTTGCCATCAAAGTCTGTTATTCGCATACCCAGCCGCAGGTTTACGCCTAAGTCGGTCAAATACTTTTTGGCCGCCGCCGATGCTTCATCTGACATCACCTCCAAGACCTCCGACGACGATTCGTAGAGGTAAATCTGCATTGAGTCAAAGTTGAGTTCGGGGTAGTCTTTTGGTAAAATATGTCGTTTCATTTCGGCCAACGTACCTGCAATTTCTACACCCGTTGGCCCACCACCCACTATTACTACATTCATCAGTCCTTGGCGTTCTTCGAGGGTTTCGGCAGCGAGCGCATCTTCAAAATTTTGTAAAAGCCTGTTTCTCAACGCCAATGCTTCACTTACAGACTTCATGGGCAGGGCGTTGTCGATGATGTTTTGCATACCAAAAAAATTGGTCGTTGTTCCCATCGCCAACACCAAATAGTCATATTCTATCGTTCCGATTTCGGTTTCGACAGTTTGTGCTTCGGTATCGACATGGCTCACGCTTGTTACTCTGACATGGACGTTTAGGTACGACTGAAATACTTTACGAAGCGGAAAAGCTATCGAGCTTGGTTCAAGCCCCGCCATAGCGACCTGATAAAAAAGCGGCTGAAACTGATGATAATTGTTGCGGTCTATGAGTACAATCTGAAAGTCGTCAGAACCAGCCAATCGTTGTGCCAGTTCGAGGCCACCAAAGCCAGCACCAACTATGACTACTCGCTTTTGATTTGTTTGGGGGATATTGGGGGACATTATTTGAGAGTTATAAAATTTTCAAAATACTGTTACGACACTTCATAAAACTGTTGTGTATTTTGTATTAAGAGTTAGATTCTGATGCCATCGTTTCGTATTTCTTGATAAATTCCTAATTTTGAATTTTGTAATTTATTGATTGGAACTTCAAAATGGCTTATCATTTGCCCATATTTTAAACTTAATTCATTGACGAAAGGTGATAATTTAAAGATTTCTGAAGTTGAGGTAACAGATAAATTTTTGAGAACAACAGCAAAATCAATATCAGAGTCTTCGTTGAATGTACCTTTTGAGTAAGAGCCAAATAAAATCAATTCGGCAAAATCACCCCCATATATTTTTTGTAATTCGACTTTAAACTCTTCGGCTATTTATTTAACAAATGGTTGCATAAAATCGTAAATTTATAAAGAATGTCTTTTTCTAAGCCACAAAAATAACTAATATTCACCACTATTTCTCAAATTACTTACCCTGCCCCAATTAAGCCCTTTTTTGTTTATATTTGCCCAATGAAACCAATGCCCAAAACAGTCTATGAAAATACATTTCGGCAACGAGAAGCAAAAATTTACATCAGACCAACTTTATTCTGCATTTGTTGCCTTAATCTTAGTTTCAAAAACATAATATACAAACTTTAACCGCCACTCACGCCCCTTTGCCAATGACCAAAATAGACTTACGCTCAGACACCGTAACCCAACCTACACCAGCCATGCGAGAAGCCATGTTTGCGGCTCCGCTCGGCGATGATGTTTTTGGCGACGACCCTACCATAAATGCCCTCGAAAGTAAAGCCGCTACGATATTTGGTACAGAAGCCGCTTTGTTTTGTAGTTCTGGCACCATGACCAATCAGATTGCTATCAGAGTCCATACACACCCAGGCTCTGAGGTAATTTGTGATAAACTCTCGCACATTTATCTTTACGAAGGCGGTGGCATTGCGCTCAATTCTCTAAGTTCGGTCAGACTATTAGATGGCGACAAAGGCCGACTGACAGCCAAGCAAGTCGCAGAAGCCATCAACAACCCCAACGATGTGCATTCGGCTGTAACAAGTTTGGTATCGCTCGAAAACACGGTAAACAAAGGCGGAGGTTGCTATTATGACATAGCCGAAATTCAGAAAATCAAAGCAATTTGTACTCAAAATCACCTACCGCTACATTTAGACGGTGCGAGGCTTTTTAATGCCCTTGTCGAAACTGGCGAACTGCCACAGCAATATGGGTCTGTTTTTGACTCGATTAGTATCTGTTTGTCCAAAGGCTTAGGCTGCCCTGTTGGGTCGTTGTTGTTGGGCAATGGGGCTTTTATTAGGCAAGCCCGTAGAGCCCGAAAAGCCATGGGCGGCGGCTGGCGGCAAGCGGGTATGCTGGCCGCCGCAGGTATTTATGCCCTCGACAACCACGTCAATCGCCTCCGAGACGACCACGCTCGTGCCAGAGCCATTGGCCAAATGCTAAAAACCCTCCCCGAAGTCGAGTATATTTACCCGATTGATACTAATATCGTTATTTTTCAGTTGCCCGAAATCATTTTAGCTACCGATTACGTTAGTATGTTGGCCACCAAGGGTATTTTGGCTGTTACTTTTGGTAAGCACTTGGTACGGTTTGTAACACACCTCGACTTTGGCGATGAGCAGTTGGCACAGTTTGAGAAAACCATAAAATTAAGCCAATAGTTTTTTGTTAAATTCAGCAAATGCACCGTACTTTGTATTTGTTTAAAATTATTCCAAATAAGAATAGATGAACCGTACCATAGCCGACTTACAAAAAGGTGAGCATGCCATTATCAGTAGTTTTACCGATGCCACGCTTTCGTTGCGGTTTCTGGAAATGGGTTGCTTGCCAGGTACGGCCATTACGCTCAATTTTATAGCACCACTTGGCGACCCGCTGGGTGTAAAAATGACAGGTGGCTGCTGCCTCTGGATGCGCCGAGACGAAGCCGCTACGGTACTGGTAACAACGCCATAGCACCCTTGTTGTCTGTAATGCACATGGCAACCTATTCTTTATCTCCCAAATAGAAACACATTTATTGAAAATGAAGTACAAAAATATAAGAGAAGAAGAACTAAAAAACAAGGTTGGAGCGGACTGGTTTAATGTCTTTGATACAACCGAAATTTTAGGAAATATAGATTTTACGGTTTTTCCAAAGCAAGATAGTATTTTTGGAAGAATACCCCTGCTATGGGCAGAAGCCAAAACAGGCGACTTTGACCTTATTACAATGTTCGTACAATTGGTACTGACAATCGGTAAAGCCCGCACTTTTGACAAAACACTACCACCCGCTTTTATTGGTGCATTTGACTTCCGAAAAATCGCCTTTGTGCCTTACATCAGTATTCAAGATATTTTTTACTTGAACGATTTTAACTGGAACGTAACACCGTCAAACCACGATACCAAAGAGTTTAAACTCATAAAAGATAGAATTGAGGTAACGCTACAATCAAATTCTTATGTTTACGATTATCAAACAGACGAGGCAGCCCTCAGAACGTTTATTGCCAATAACATTGCAAAAGCAACAGAAGCAAGCAAAATAAAGATTGACAAAAATAACTTTATACCCATTTATTTGCGTTGGCTCGACATCATTAAACCCAACATTGACGTTAATTGGGACGAACTCAAAAAAGCCAATATCTTAGACAGCGATTTTTATTTGGCCGACCTTTTTGTGGACGACAAAGACACCAATAAAATAGACGACGACAGCTCGATAAGAGATAGCTTGTTTGTGGTTTTTCAGAATCAAGGATATAAAATTGCAAAAGAAAACATCAAGCAAATGTTTGATGCGGCTATAAACCTTAAAAACAAAGAAACCTACCAGCAATTTTGGAAACGATACAAACGCCCACCACTAACAACGTTTCAAGATTATATCATTGAGCGTAGAGACCTATTGGTGCCGCAGGATATTAGAGAGCGAAAAGGGGCGTTTTTTACACCTCGTATTTGGGTGGAGTTATCTCAAAAATACTTGACCGACTATTTGGGCGAAAACTGGCAAGAAGACTATTACGTTTGGGACTGCGCCGCTGGCACGGGTAACCTGCTAGCTGGCCTGACCAACAAATATAACTTATGGGCAAGTACGCTCGACCAAGCCGATGTAAAAGTAATGCACGAGCGCATAGAACACGGTGCTAACCTGTTGGAAAACCACGTTTTTCAGTTCGACTTTTTGAATGACGATTTCAGCAAATTGCCACAAGGCTTGCAGGATATTATCAATGACAAAAATAAACGTAAAAAGCTGGTCATTTATATCAATCCGCCGTATGCGGAAGCAACCTCTGCAAAAACTGTTACTGGTACAGGCGAAAATAAATCGGGTGTAGCAAAAAACAATAAAATACGAGAGTTTTATCGCAGTAAAATCAATGGTGCTTCCAACGAAATGTTTGCCTTATTTATGGAAAGAATTTACGACCAAATTCCAAATGTGATTTTAGCACAATTTTCAACACTGAAATTTATACAAAGCACTAATTTTATTAGATTCAAAGAATACTTTTTGGCAAAATATTTGGGTGGTTTTGTTGTAAGAGCAGACAGCTTTGATAACGTAAAAGGCTCTTTTCCAATAGGGTTTACAGTTTGGGATACCAACACAAAACAAAAAATAAAACGTGTTGATTGCCAGATATTTCAAAATAACGGGATAAAAGAAGGTAATAAAACATTTTATGGAGAACTACCCGAAAGTATTAACCAATGGCTTACAAATTACTATAAAAATAATACCGAATCAGAAATCGCTACATTGAGTACAAGAGGAAACGATTTTCAAAACCAAAAGTATATTTATTTAGCAACAAAAATAGATAATGAAGTGCACGATACCAAAGTGCCAATTTTCAATAAAACACTCATTTCAATTGGTGTGTACTTTTCTGTGCGACATTGTATAAAAGCAACGTGGCTAAACGACCGAGACCAATTTTTGCGCCCAAATGATGGTTGGGAGCGTGATACGGTGTTTCAAAATGATTGTTTGGCTTTTACACTTTTTAACAGTCAAAATAAAATTTCTGCAACAGATGGTATCAACCACTGGATTCCATTTACCGAGCAAGAAGTAAATGCCAAAGAAAAGTTTGAAAGTAGTTTTATGACAGATTTTATAAAAAGCCCTCCAGCCCCCAGAGGGGGAGTACAAACAACAGATTTGTTTTCTCAAAACACCCAAACAATAAAAACTCCCACTCTGGGGCTGTCTGCCGAAAGAGAAAGAATTGACAACTTTCAAAAAGTTGTCAATTCTAAGCTGGTTTTTTCAGCCGAAGCGACGGCAGTCTTTGATGCAGGGCGTGAACTGTGGAAATATTACCATTCTCAAAATGACAATAATGCTAACGCCAGTTTTTATGACATCAGAGAGTACTTTCAGGGCCGAAACCCCACCACAGGCCGAATGAACAACAAAAGTACTGACGAAAAATACACAACACTAATTGCCGACTTACGAGAACAACTAAATACGCTTGCCGACAAAATAAAACCGAAAATATACGAATACGAATTTTTGAAAGCCTAACAAAAACACCAGACTATATACACAACTACTTAAAAATCAAGACTTGAAACCTACTTTTAAAATAGCACTCATCGGAAACCCCAATAGCGGCAAATCGTCGTTGTTTAATCAACTGACAGGCTTGCGGCAAAAAGTGGGTAATTTTTCGGGCGTTACGGTTGAAAAACATTCGGGGGTTTTGGAACTAAGCGATAAAACGAGTGCTACAATCATAGATTTTCCTGGGGTGTATAGCCTTTATGCCAAATCGCCAGACGAGCGTGTGATGGTCGATGTGTTGGCCAACCCCGCCAGCGACGACTATCCAGATGTAGTGGTGCTGGTGGCCGATGCTGCCAATCTCAAACGTAGCCTGTTGCTCTACACCGAAGTCAGAGATTTGGGCTTGCCTGTTATTATTGCCCTCAATATGCTCGACGTAGCCGAGCGCACCAACCAGCAAATCAATGCCGTGAGACTGGCCATGAAAACCACGGCTTCGGTCGTCAAAATCAATGCCCGTACAGGTGGCGGCCAGCCACTTTTGATGCAAGCCATCGAACAAATAATTCAAAATAAGCCAGAACCGAAGGCTAATTATTTTGATGTGGCTGCGCTCATTCCCGATTTAATAAACGAAACAAAAACAGAATATGCGCTCACTAACAACCACTTGGCGTTACATTATTTACAACAACACGATAGTTTTTCGTTTTTGTCGGCCAAAGAACGAACCAAATTAGATGCGCTGATTGACAAATACGATTTTAAAGAAACAGAGTTTCAGATTCAGGAAACCATCGAGCGGCATGGCATCATTGACGGGCTTTTGGCTGGCGTAATAACCAACACCACGGCTATTGATACACCTATTTGGACACAACGTTTAGACAAAATACTACTACACCCCGTTGGCGGCTATGCGGTATTTGTGCTGGTGTTGTTGGCTATTTTTCAGGCTGTTTTTGGTTTGGCACAATACCCCATGGACTGGATTGATGGTGGTGTGGCGGCTCTCAACTCGTGGCTTACCCAAACATTGCCCCAAAGCCAACTCACCAAACTACTGACCGAAGGACTGATTTCGGGCATAGGCGGCATCGTGATTTTTATTCCACAAATCGCTTTTTTGTTTCTGCTCGTGTCGCTTCTCGAAGAGTCGGGCTATATGGCTCGGGTGATGGTAATAATGGACAGAATCATGCGGCGGTTTGGGCTAAATGGCCGCAGTGTTGTGCCGCTTATATCGAGTGTGGCTTGTGCCGTTCCTGCCATTTTATCGACTCGCAGTATCAGCAATCGCAAAGAACGACTGCTGACTATCATGGTTACACCGCTCATGAGTTGCTCGGCCCGGTTGCCTATTTTTACTATCTTGATTGCGCTTGTCGTGCCAGATACTTTTATTTTTGGCGTTCTTAACTTACAGGCACTCACACTGTTTGGGTTGTATTTTTTGGGACTAATCAGCGCATTACTATCGGCTTGGGCGCTAAAAGGCTTTGTGAAAAGTACCGAAAAAGGGTACTTTATTATGGAAATGCCCACCTACAAAACACCTCGCTGGGGCAATGTTGGGGTAGCTGTTTGGGAGGGTGTTCGGTCCTTTGTGCAAGGGGCAGGCAAGGTTATTATTGCTATTTCGATAGTACTGTGGGTGTTGGCTTCGTATAGCCCTGACGGTAGCGTTGCCGAGATTGAAGCCAAAATAAAACAAGAAAATAGCACGCTATCGCCCGACAAATTAGACGACTTGATGGCCGCCAAAAAATTAGAATACTCGTATGCAGGTCATTTTGGGAAGTTTATTGAGCCAGCTATCAAGCCACTCGGCTACGACTGGAAAATCGGCATCGCACTCCTCACATCGTTTGCGGCAAGAGAGGTTTTTGTGGGTACAATCTCTACAATTTATAGCATTGGCGATGCCGACGGCGACTTTACGACCGTCAAAAATCGATTAAAGTCGGACGTAAACCCAGCGACAGGCCGTCCGACTTATACGCCTGCATTGTCGTTTTCGTTGTTGATTTTTTATGTTTTTGCCATGATGTGCATGAGTACGCTGGCGGTAGTTTACCGAGAAACCAAAGGCTGGAAATGGCCCATTATTCAGCTAATTTATATGTCGGTGTTGGCGTACGTATCAGCGTTTGTGGTTTATCAGGTTTTGAAGTGAGGATTTAAAAATCAGAGGATCATCTCTTGCGTAAGCCCTAAATATTTCAGTCCAAATAATGAAGAAATTGATTTATTGTTAGACTACTGGGCTGTTCTCAAACTTTCAAAGATTCGCTTACTTTTATCGCAAATTTCAATAGACTATTATTGCCGTGTAAATTGAGTTTTTTACAGATGTTCGCACGATGATTTTCTACGGTTTTGGTGCTGATAAAATGCTCATCGGCGATTTGTTTAGTAGTTTTTTGGTCGGCAATTTCCCGCAGAATTAACTTCT
>JAYWHT010000088.1:0-9029 GCA_043777595.1 Spirosomataceae bacterium | reverse complement strand
GCCGAGCGAAAATAAGTATGATTGGTTAGGTGATGGTATTTATTTTTGGGAAAATGATCCATATCGTGCATTGAATTGGGCTTCCGAAAAGTATGAGTTGGGGGCGGTAGTTGGTGCCAAAATAAAATTGGGTAACTGCTTTGATTTATCGAATATCTATGCTCGCCAAATTTTAAAAAAGTCTTTTTTTAACTACGAATTTTTGATGAAGACCGCAGCCCTTCCACTTCCAATCAACAGAAGCCCTAAAAATTATTTGTTCCCAGATGATAAAGTACTTCGATTTTTAGACCGTGCCGTTGTTCATCATTGTATAAATAATCTGAGCTACGCACTTCCCGATTGGGATATTCATACTATTCGTTCCCCATTTCAAGAAGGGCCAAATTTATACCCTAATAGTAGTTTCCGACTTCACGACCATATTCATCTATGCGTTAAAAACCCAAATGCTATCATCGAATTATTTGACCCTTATACTGAATCAATACAATGACCCCAAAATACCAATTAACCAACCGCCAGATGTCATCGTCGATGGGCGATGAAGTGGTAATACTCAACCACAAAGACGGCGTATATTATGCCCTCGAAGAGGTAGGAATGTTGGTTTGGCAGCAACTACAAACTGCCCCACAAACCATTGACGAGCTAATCAAAAAAGTATGTGAGAGCTACGAAATAGAGGCTACAATTTGCCAAGTCGATATTCAGCATTTATTAGATGATTTAATCAAAGAAAAATTAGTGGAAGCGATAGATTAGTGCCAATGAAATCAAAAATTATCATTGCCGTTGATGGCTATTCGAGTTGTGGCAAAAGCACTACGGCCAAAGGCGTAGCTGCTCAGTTGGGCTATGCCTACATTGACACGGGGGCGATGTACCGTGCCGTTACGCTTTATTTTTATCAAAATCATGTGTCGCTTACCAACCCCAAGGAGGTAACGAAAGCATTAGAAAACATCAAAATTGATTTTAGACGAGACCCCAAAACAGGCCGTAACGAAACTTATCTGAATGGCCACAACGTCGAAGACGAAATCAGGAAACTATATATTGCCAATATGGTGAGTGAAGTCAGTGCTATATCGGACGTGCGCCGAGCGATGGTAGCACAGCAGCAGCGCATGGGCCGAAATAAAGGCATAGTCATGGACGGGCGAGACATTGGTACAGTTGTTTTTCCAGCCGCCGAGCTCAAAGTTTTTATGACCGCCGACCCACACGTCAGAGCCGAACGCCGCCAAATAGAGCTATTGGCCAAAGGCGATATGCTTGACGTTCAGGAAATTTTGACAAATATTCAGCACCGAGATCACATAGATACCACCCGAGCAGATAGCCCTCTCCGCAAAGCCGCCGATGCTATCTTGATAGACACAACAGGCATGACTCTCGACGGCCAAATACAGCTAATGACTGAGCTGGTTGAAAATACACTTGGAAAGTGAGAGTAAGAATCAGTGAGGTATTTTGGGCTTTGCATTCTTATAACCAAACACTAACACCACTCCAAAGGAAAGCCACAGACCATAGCCACAGTCCGTTGCTCTGATCTATGGGAGGCAGACTACAAGGTAAAATAAAACTTTACAAAACACTATTAAACCCGTTGTCCAGTGTCTTTTTTATAGCTTGGCATATATGTTTGGGTGGGTTTCTGTGTTGAATGTTATATACCTGACTGTCTATTAGGACGGCGGCTGGTGTTCAGTCTTTTTACAGGTAACAAAACTCTTCAAAACTTGAAAAGTGAGCCGTGTAATATCAAAACCTTCTGTCATTGTTATAAATAAAACGCAATAACCCAGACCTAAGCAATGGCCATTAAGGAGACGAATATAGAACCCTATTGTTTACACTTTTTGACAATTACCAGACAATCTTGCAGTTAAGCCCATTAAAACGGTAGGCGCAAATTTTTTATCTTAGCCAATAAAATAGTAAATAGCCAAGCGCTACAGACTATCCTGTTTCAAAATTCATCAACTTAAGTATTTATTCAAAACTAATACGGTGTTTTAATTTTAATCACTCTCTGATTAACAGCATTGTATCTAACTCACGACACTGTACTATATACCCACGACTCCTTATTTATGATTTACATCAAAAAATTTCGACAATCAATCAAAACAACAACAAAAAAGTATTAGCAATAGCGAGATATTTAAGTTAGATTTGGATTATAGAGTTCTTTTTAATATTTATATTAGATATTTTAGGGACATGGTTCATTATAATCCTAATCGAACCAAAAATTGATATAAAACCAATACACTACCTAAACCCCAAGAGTCCGATTAGTACAAAATCAGTGTTTTTACCTTTAAGTGGATGCCAGAACCCACTAAAAAAAACGGGGCGTATCCTGAAAAGCCAAATGAGTAAGAGATATATTCACACAAATTATGATTAAGAAATTCACACTTACAGACAAACTACTTTTTGTATCAGCATTTTTATCTTTGGTGTATTCCGAAGTACTGTTTTTTACAGGAAACCCCAACCAAGCGATTTTCGTCGGCCTTTGGGTTCCTAGCATTTTGGGTTTTGGTATTTATTTGAAACTACTAAATATGAGCAAAAATGATTGAATCTATAGCCTATTTTGCTGGCCTCATTACTTTGCTATTCGGGGCTGCGTTCAGTTATGCCATTACAGATGGCTGGAGTTTTAAGGATAAAAAAGATTAAGTAAACATCACCCCATGGCCTGTAAGACAGACCACGAGGTAGTAGCGTCAAACAATAAATTCTGCATACTCTCGGGTGCTTCCACCCGAGAGTATGCCCATCAGCACGCCAAATTTGTGAGTTTTGCTGCCGCTTTATCAACCCACAGATAGCTATTTTTGTGTTGTTTTAGTATCGAAGCGGGTAGTTTTTCGCTGATTTGTTCAGAGCATACTCGTTCTACGATTTCAGCTTTCCTTTCGCCTGTGGCTATCAGTACTACAGTTTTTGCCTCTTGCAAATGTCTAAGACCAACCGTAACACCCTGTTTGAGAGTGGTTTGTACGTCAAAGTATTTCTGGCCAACACTCACAGTTACTTCGGCCAGCTCAGACACGTGAGCGTAAGTATCAAAAGGCGTATTGGGTTCGTTGAGGCCAATATGGCCATTCATACCCAAGCCCACGAGCATCAGGTCTAAGCCACTGTGTGAGGCAATCAGGTCATTGGTCTTTTGACATTCGGCGGCCAAATCGTTTGATAAACCATCAAAATAATGCACTTGCTCTGGTCGCAGGTGTAGTCCTTTTATCAATTCGTTTTCGACAATATACCGACAGCTTCCTACATTATCTGGCGCAATACCCACCCATTCGTCTAAAGCAACAAACATAACCTGTTCAAAATCAATTGGTTGTGCCATCTGAACAATCTTTTGAAAAGTCAGCCTTGGCGTATCGCCAGACGGCACGCATATAAGCGCATTGGGCTTTTGGCGAACTAAATCAAGTACAAATTGCGCTGTACGTCCAGAAACGGCCTCGTGGCTATCAAAAATTTGGAAGTTCATAAATTGAAAATATTGATTTTGAAAATGCAAGATAAAAACAAAGTTTGACTTTTTGGACTTCGGGAACTTTTCACCTTACTTTTTCATTCTTGATTCAGATTTTAGTATAAACAAACAACTATATTTTTATAAAACAATCATGGGAAAAGCACTTGAAATTACAGACGCAAATTTTGAAGAAATGATAAACTCGGGCAAGCCCGTATTGGTGGACTTTTGGGCAGAATGGTGCGGGCCGTGCCGCATGGTTGGCCCCGTGGTAGAGCGTGTAGCAGAAACATTTGAAGGAACGGCCATAGTAGGAAAAGTAGATGTGGACTCAAACCCCGAAACAGCAACCAAGTTTGGTATCAGAAGTATTCCTACTTTGTTGTTTTTTAAGAATGGCGAAATGGTGGACAGAGTCGTGGGGGCTGTTGCACAAAGTGTACTCGAAGAAAAACTACAAGCACAAATGTAAAATAAAATCAATCTATCATTGAGTTTATTCAGCAAAATCACTAACTTTGCGGCCTCATTCGCAGAGTTGCGACTGATTTTTTAAAATAATTTACTAACAATCAACTCATTATGCAGAAAAAGCACTATGAGACGGTGTTCATTCTTACTCCCGTTTTATCTGACCAACAGATGAAGGACACCGTCGACAAATTTCGCAAGATTCTAACAGACAATGGAGCGGAATTTGTGCATGAAGACCATTGGGGTCTGAAAAAGTTGGCTTACTCAATTCAAAACAAAAACACTGGTTTTTACCATTTGTTTGAATACAAAGCCGACCCGACAGTTATCAAAACGCTCGGAATTGAGTTCCGTCGTGACGAAAAAATAATCAGAGAACTAACTATTCTCATGGACAAACACCACATAGCTTACGCCGAAAAAAAGCGCAGCGGCCTAATGGGTAAAAAACAAGTAGCTAAGGAGGGCGAAGCAGCATGACATCAGTACTCATAAACGAGCCAATGGAGCGCAACCAAAACCGTAAAAAGTATTGCCGCTTCCAAAAATCAGGTATTAAGTTCATTGACCACAAAGACCCAAATTTCTTGTTGAAATTGGTAAACGAGCAAGGACGTATTTTGCCTCGCCGCCTGACTGGTACAAGCCTTAAATACCAACGTAAAGTGGCACAAGCCATCAAGCGTGCCAGACATTTGGCACTTATGCCATACGTGGCCGATCAATTGAAGTAACTAACCGAAGCAACAATAAAAGAACATGGAAATCATTTTAAAAACTGATATTGCTAAACTCGGTTACAAAAACGACCTCGTTGATGTAAAGCCGGGCTATGGCCGTAACTTTCTTATTCCACAAGGCTTTGCTGTCATGGCAACAGGCTCGAACAAGAAAATACTGGCCGAGAACTTAAAGCAAGCAGCCCACAAAGCTGAAAAACTAAAAAAAGATGCCGAAGAAATGGCTGCTGCCATCGGCGACATTACGCTCGAAATAGCAGCCAAGGCTGGCGAGAGCGGCAAAATATTTGGCCGTGTTACCAACACACAAATAGCCGATGCACTCAAAGCAAAAGGTTTTGATATTGACCGTAAGAAAATTTCTCTCGGCGACATCAAAAACTTAGGCGAATACACTGCGCTCATTGACCTCCACAAAGAAGTGAAGCATACAGTGAAAGTAAACGTTTTTGGCGAATAGTCAAACTGCGAATCAACAAAAAAGGCGAGCCGAAAGGTTCGCCTTTTTTGTTGTGTACTTGGCTTGTTTTTAGGGTCAAAAAACAAAATTTCTATTTCTAACCTTATAACAAACTTAGCGTACAGTTAGATATTTTCCTAAGATTATTTACGTAGCACGCCCACATTTAAGTACTTATTCAAAACTAATACGGTGTTATAATTTTGATAACTTATCGGTTAACAGCCTTTTCATTTAACTCATGACAGCATACCATATACTCACGACTTCTTAATTGTAAGCCTTGTACCAGTTGATGTTGCGAGTGAGGTACATGACGGCTCCCAAAATCAAGACCAAGCCAGCACTACCAAGCAATAGTGAGTAGTCTTCGAGCTGAAGCAACGAATAGAAAAAACCGTATAACAGAGCCAAAATACCACTAAATACCAACGTAAGGCGGTTGTTCTGAAAAACGTGTTTGACATAAAACGTTATTAACGACAATATCACCCCGCAACCAATCAAATAGGCCCAATTAAACGATAGATGCTCTGAAATAGACAACAAAAGCAAATAAAACAAACAAACCGCAAAGCCTACCAATAAATACTGAATGGGGTGAATACGTTTTTGGTTTAAGATTTCGACAAAAAAGAAAGCAATAAACGTAATGAGTATAAACATAACTTCGTATTTGGCCGAACGCATCGTTTTTTTGTATTCATCAATAGGCAACAGTAGCTTGACCCCAAAGGAAGCAATAGACGTAGAAGCAGGCACTACGGTTGCCATGTCTGTTTCTTTATTTTCGATATCTCTATTCGTCACCCCAGTACCAATAAACGCCCCCAAACCCTGCTGTGGAAAATTACGATTGTATTGAAGCACCTGCCAAGAAGCCTTAAAACCAGCATCTGTAATTTTGCGGGTGTCGGGCAAAAAATCGCCTACAAAACTGGGTGAAGGCCAAGGCGAAGTAAGTGAGACGGTGGTTTTTTTGCCCAAAGGCAAAAAACTTAGTTGTGTACTGCCATTGAGATTTAGCTCACATTTAAAGTCGTATTGCTCTTTGTCTAAGCGAACAGGCGCACTCACACCCGAAGACAGAATGTCGTTGGACGGTATGCCAGGATTGACTGGCAATGGCTCAGCATTGACCGAAAACTTAATGGTGTCTTTGATGCCTTTGAGGTCTGTAATACCAACTGACAGAAAGGCTTTATTCCACAAAATAGATTCAGGTCTTAGTCCAAGTGCTTCAATGTCAGGCTTTTTGAAGTTGCCAGACATCGTTAGCTTGGTGTTGTAGAGTATCACTACATAAATACCCCGATAACGTTTTTCGGGTTGAATGTTACCGTCAATAGACAAATTTTCGGGCAAAAAATGTGCAAACTCTATCCGAAGCAGTTTATTGCCTTTATCGTCTTGGTAGCTTTCTTGATAGGGTAGGGTCAAAATCGGTCCGCCAATGACCTGCTCATTACCCCATTTTGAACTCACCTCAGCTATGGCCGTGTTTCGAGTTGCTTCTCGTTCATAGACTATTGATGTGAGCATATTGGCAGGAATCAGTAAAATGAGTACCAATATACCAATGACAAACAATTTGAGCATAACCGACGTGCGAAGCCAAGCATTGAAACGATCGAAAAGAGAGGGGGATTCTTGATTTTCCATGGATTTATTGTTTTAAATAAAATAAAAAGTACTTTTTTATACAAAGTAAAATACACAACGGCTAAACAACAAATTTTTCTTTTTCCATACAAACCATTAAATAAAATTCTTTACAAAGAAAACCGATAACTCGCTGATTCCAAATATGAAAGAAGTAATATTACGAAATTGTTAAAAATATTTTTTTTAGATACTATTCTTTTTGGCTATTATTGTATGCGAAATCATGGAAGATAACCAACCTCATAACTTTTTACGAAAAAACTCTCCGCCCAATAGCCAAAAGCGCAGCAGTCAGTCTAACGGCTGGATTGATAAAAACACGGCTGTTGGCATGGGTAAACTCCCTCCGCAAGCTACCGACTTAGAAGAGGCGATTTTGGGCGCATTGATGCTCGAAAAAGATGCCCTCAATGCCATTGTGGATATTCTTAAACCGGAAAGTTTTTATAAAGAATCGCACCAGCGTATTTATGCGGCTATTATTACCCTTTTTCAAAATTCAGAACCCGTTGATTTATTGACAGTTACCAATCAGTTGCGTAAGTCGGGTGATATAGAGTTGATAGGTGGAGCGGGGTTTATTACACAACTTACTTCTAATATCAACTCGGCGGCCAATATTGAGTTTCATGCTCGAATAGTGGCGCAGGCTTCAATGAAACGAGATTTGATAGGTATGGCTTCGGGTATTTTGAAAGATGCCTACGAAGACACAACCGACGTTTTTACGCTCTTAGACCGTAGCGAAAGCGATTTATTTAAAATTTCGGATTCTAATATCAAGAAAAACTACGCCGACATGGGGTCGTTGATGGCGCAAGCACTCAAAGAACTCGAACTGAGGCGAGACCAAAAAGACGGTGTAACAGGTGTGCCATCGGGCTTTACAGCCTTAGACCGTGTAACTTCGGGCTGGCAACGTACCGAACTCGTGATTTTGGCTGCAAGGCCAGGAATGGGAAAAACTGCTTTTGTAGTATCGTCGCTTCGCAATGCGGCGGTAGATTTTAATATGCCTGTGGCTATTTTTTCTTTGGAGATGTCATCTGTGCAGTTGGTCAATCGTTTGATTTCGGCTGAGGCGGAGATTGAAGGCGAAAAAATACGAAAAGGAAGCCTATTGCCCCACGAATGGACACAAATGCACCACCGCATAGACCGATTGATGCGTGCGCCGATTTTTATTGATGACACACCCGCACTGTCTATCTTAGAACTTCGTGCCAAAGCCCGCCGCTTGAAACAACAGCACGACATTCAGATGATTGTGATAGATTACCTGCAACTTATGCAAGGTGAGAGCAAGGGTATGGGCAACCGTGAGCAGGAGATAGCCTCGATTTCGAGGGCCTTAAAAAACTTAGCTAAAGAACTCAACATACCCGTCATAGCACTATCGCAGCTAAACCGCTCGGTCGAGACCCGTGGTGGCGACAAACGCCCGCAGTTGTCAGATTTGCGTGAGTCAGGCTCGATTGAGCAAGATGCCGACATGGTTATTTTCTTGTATCGCCCCGAATATTACAACATTACCCAAGACGAAGCCGGCCAGTCGGTGCAAGGCATTGGCGAAGTGATTTTGGCCAAAAACCGTTCGGGTTCATTAGAGACCGTCCAACTTCGATTTATTGGTAAATATACCAAATTTGCCGATTTGGACAGTTACTATTCGCCAAGCCAATACACACCTCCAACTTCCGAAGGCCGTTTAGGAATAGCCCCATCAAGCGAGCAACCACCTCAAAACCAGCCCAATACGTCACCATCAGCACCGTCAGGCGGAACGTTCCGTAGCCGGGCCAATGACATGGGCAATACGCCGTTTCCAGCGGCAAACCCCAATGACGAAACGCCGTTTTAAGTAGTAGTGAGTATATAGTACGGTGTCGTGAGTTAAATACTATGCTGTAAATCAGTAAGTTATCAGAATTGAAATACTGTTTTACTTTTGAATATGTACTTAAATAGGCAAACCAGCAGTATCAAAGCCTGTTATGATATGGTTCTCGGTCAAGAAGTCAATCAATATTTTGTTTTCAATACTCGGAATGGGTAAATAGTGTGCCGCCCATGGATAGCTGCTGTTGCCGTCCTGCCCAAATGCCGAATTACCGCCAATGTGTTCTTCGAGTTCTATGATTTGGTAGTTGTCAATGCCAGCTTTTTGCAAAAA
>JAYWHT010000087.1:0-2676 GCA_043777595.1 Spirosomataceae bacterium | reverse complement strand
CTGCAACAGAGAAACCCGATTTTTTAGTACAAACATCTATATCGCTCCGAACGAATGGAACACTAAAAAAATGGAAATCAGAAACCACATACTCAACACTAAGGCCATGCAGTTTATGAATGGCCTACATAGTTTTGAAATCAAGCAGCGGGACAAAACTGGTACGTTTAGCCTTGCCGATTTGGATTTGTTCACAACCCCAACACCTACTCCCACAGCAGCACCACGGCAAACGTTCACCGATTTTTATAAAACAGAACTTGGCAAAGAACGGCTATCGGCTCAACCCTCGTGGCGTATGCGGAGGCGTTCGTTAGAACTCATCACAGAGTTTCAGCCTGTTATCGAATTGGCCGAAATTGACTTTAAATTAGTCAGAAATTTGGAGTTCTTTCTGGAATCTAAAAAGCTACACACCAACACCATAGGCAAACACCTCAAACATTTGCGTAGGTATATCAATTTGGCCGTAAAAATGAAAGTATTGCCCCCCGAACAAAACCCGTTTGGAGAGTATAAAATCAAAAGCGTACCGACCAAAAAACAGTTTTTAGAATCGGAGGAGTTGGCTCGTTTTGAAATGCTGACTTTTGAGCCGACCGAAAAACTGATGGAAAAAATACGAGATGCTTTTTTGTTTAGCTGCTACACTTCATTGCGGATTGGCGATGTGCTGAAAATAAAATCTACCGATTTTCAAGAAGTCAATCTGGGTTTGAAACTGAATTACCAAGCAAACAAAACTGAAAAATTTGGAATCAAACACTTAGATATACTTTTTAATGGCAAGCCCCAGACCATTGCCCGAAAATATATGCCAGAAAAGGCCGATACAACGATGTTTAAGGGCATAACCAACCCCAAGGCCAACAAAGCCCTCAAACTATTGGCCAAACGTGCCAATATAAACAAAGCACTATGCTACAAAGACTCCCGAAACACCTTTGGTTGTGAATTAGTAAAAAGGACGAGCCTTCTCGTGGTACAAGACGAAATGCAACACGAGAGCGTAAAAACCACAATGGGATATTTGACACTCTCACAAAATGAAAAAGAAAACCAATTAAGAGCAATACAATGGTAAAGACAGGAATCATAGAAAAACCGAAGCGAGCTTATCGTAATAATAAAGAAGATTATAAGATAACTGTTAATCATAAACTAAAACAGTCCTCCAAAGATGATTGTTTTTCGCTGTATGTAGAAATGAGGGCTAAGGGAAAAGTTACTCAGATGGCAAGTGCCTGCCCTGTATCAAGTACAATAGAGCGATTTACGCAATTAAGTAAAGTAGAAAGTTATAATTTGATTTTAGAGGCCGAAAAAAAAAGCCTCGAATCAATAATCTCAAAACGTTTTGAGATTGATGGAGATAAATTTAAAATGGGAGACGTTATTAAGGATTATCGCAAATTAAACAGATGGGAAAACGACCTTTTTAATTTACTTGAAAAAAAAATGATTAGGCACTTTTTAAAGATGATAGTGAAAAAATCAAAATTCGATAAAGATAGAAAACCGCTCACTATGTGTGTCTATTTTTATCTGTCTGTTGGAACAAAATCAGAAAATCATTTCGAAACATTTGAAGAATACAAGAATTATGATGGCGAGTTTAAAAGATTGGGTGTTTACCCTGTTCCTGTAACCAATGAAAATTTTATACTTGATGATTATTCTTACTTCATTAAATCCAATGTATTTAATGAAGCAAAAAATATTGAAAACTACGATATATCTTTTCTTATAAATATAATGGCTGAGTTTGGTGTTACAGAACTCGAACCATTGCGAAATATGCACTCTAATATGTTACGTTTACGAGAGTTTATAAAATGGGGGTTTAGGAAATATTATGGCAACATTCTTTGGAGTTTTTTTGAATTCTTTTGCCTCGATGATTTAAAAAATGGACTCATTAGCCAAGTAGTTTTAGCAACAGATTCAAATGATAATAAAATATCAAAAACAGAAATATTAGAACAAATATCTCAACTTGAAAGATTTTTATTTGATGATGTTTTATAGACGAAATTCAAAACCCAAACGTGTTGTTTATTTGAATAGCAAATATTTATAGTAAATAATATTTTTTATTTTTTACTATTTTATTAAAAATTATATTACCTTTGCATAAACAAAGTTAAACAACCGTGTTTATGCAAAAAAAACCAACACCCCAGTCCATCACATTAGAGAGTGTGATGACGAAATTAGAAAAGTTAGAACAGCTTTTCTCAGCCGCTCAAAAACCTCCCGAAGACGAACTACTCACACCTACCGAGGTTTGCAAAACACTTAAAATTAGCCGCACTCAATTTGAACGAATGAGAAAAAACGGCTTTATAAATGTTATCTCACCCTACGGCAAAGGAAAAAGGCAATATGTAAATCGTGCAGAAGTATTACAACACTTCCGTAACGAATTTGTGCCTACCTAACCACCCCCGCAGCATGCTATCAGTATATCCAGTATATCACTAAACGTATAATTCAATACGTTAGAATTTACTGCATCTAACAATCTTATTATCAATTATTTATAACCATCACGCACAAAAAGCGTATAAGGCTTTCTTGTGCCAAAAAAACCAAAAAACAATGGACACACTAACACCAACCAACGGGCATCACACGGCCACCATTACCAATTTTTTACAGAGCATTTCAGTCAAA
>JAYWHT010000086.1:0-34448 GCA_043777595.1 Spirosomataceae bacterium | reverse complement strand
GTACATACACATTCACTGCCAGCAACGGCACTTGCCCAGCAGGTGGGTGTTGTCCAGTAATAGTTGAAGAAATCAACTGCTGCCCAGCCGAGCTTTGCGTACCGTTTACGGTTACTAAAAAGAAAAAATAGTACACAATCATATATTTTAAGCGGCTACACAACTTTGATGTGTAGCCGCTTTTACTTTTATACAGACTAAGATATATTTTGAACAGGATAAATTATGAAATAAAAAATCAAAAAAAATAAACAATTTTATAGTGTTCAAATCTTCCAAATATGCTCATTTTACAAATCAGCGAAACTGAGATTGCTTTACTAAATTATTGAAGCGGCGAACCGTGAAAGATTTCATTATCCATCTGGTATTATTCAAAAAAGGTTGCTCGCACTGTATTTTAAAGCAAGCCAAAGGCCAACCAATCAAGAGGTTGGTTCATTGTGCGACTTACATCCTCGAATTTTTTATTAACACAAAAGAACAACCATAATTAAAGATTTAGAAGCCCGTCCTGTTAGCGGTTTAAAAGAGGCAAAATATCGAATAGAATCTTTGACTTCAATAAACCGAAGCCTAAGTAGCGTTCGTGTTTTTTGAAAGGGTATGATTTTAAGTTTCAAAAATTGGGGCATATTCCCGCAAAAACCGATGTAGAAAAACAATAGAAATGGCTTGAAAACGACTTAAATTCGCAGATTGAGCTCGTAAATCAGGGAAAAACTCACCTGTTATTTATGGATGCGGCACATTTTGTTCTTGCACCATTCATCTGTTGCATGTGGTTATGAGCTGTGCTTTTTATCAAAGCTCCTGCTGGTAGGCAACGATAAAGTAGTCGTGAGTATATAGTACGGTGTCGTGAGTTAAATACAATGCTGTTAATCAGTAAGTTATCAAAATCAAAATACCGTATTAGTTTTAAATAAGTACTTAAATATTATTGGCACAGTAAATGCTATTTCTAAAGAGGTACTTTTTTAATGTAATACCACTTATGTTAATGCTGAAACGCTACAGGATTTTTTGAGGTTTTTAGCAAAAAAATTACCCGATAAACCTTAGTTTTTATCCCGTTTAAAGTACAAAAAAATTTTATGTCAATGTAGAATACGGTAGAGGTTTTAGTAATCAGTTATGGGGTCATAAGTTTCGACTGACATTTGTGTAGACGTTCCGAACTGCCGAGTTTGTAGGGGGTAAAATTCAGCAATAGGGTAAGGTGGATTTGTTGATTGGCTTCTAAAACACATAAACGGCTATGACTCATCAAGATTCATAGCCGTTTATGTTGAACTGTACTATATTTTTATTTCTTTTTCATACCTGGCATGGCTGGCATAGCAGGGAGTTTTGTTTTCATTTCGTCCATACCTTTGGTGATGGCATCTTTCATAAAACCAAAGTTAGGGTTGTTGGCGGCATTGCCTAAGTCTAAGGCTTTCTGTGCAAAAGGCAATGCTTCTGCAAATTTGCCCATCTTGCCTAATATTTGAGCCTTAGCCCATAGATTTTGAACAGTCTCTTTCATGCCCGAAGCCTGATTGGCCAAAGCCAACGCTTTGTCAAGGTTTTTGCCTTTGCTTAGCAAATAGTTTGAACCCTGGGTGAGTTGAGTATTACTTGTTTCGGCGGCTTTGTCTATGCCAGCCTCTACTATTGCGGCTGTTTCTACGCTTAGTTTAATCGGCACACGGGTTTTTTCCCAAGCAAAATACATAGTGGCCGTACTGTCTGTGATGTCGCTAAACCCTATTCCAAACGATTGCATAGGCGTTGGCATGGCTACTGATGTTACCTTTACACGAAGTGCGTCTTCTTCTTGTTTGTAGTTTTGCTCGTTTGAGCCAGCATTTTTACTAAAAATAACGGTAAATTCTGTAGCACCTGGAATACTCAATAACGCATACTTACCAGCGGCCAATTTCTGACCTTCAATCATCACGTCTGTCGAGGTTTCTACGATTGTTGGTTGGTTGGCACCCGTGCGCCATACTTTATCAAAAGGTAATAGTTTACCAAAAATCTCACGGCCTTTCATGCTTGGGCGAGAGTATTTTACATTGATGTCGGTAATACCCACAGTTTGCATCACGGCAGCAGCAGGGCTGGGTGAGGGTGTGCGTACTTGGGCAACGGCCAAAGAGGCTACGAGGGTCAGAGAGGCAAGGCCAATTAACTTTTTCATTTGTTTGTTTGAATTTGAAATTAAAATTATAAAACTTTGCTGCGAAGTTAAACAAAGAAATGATGAAACGACAAAAACTACTCAATTTATTAGACCAACACCAACCTTTTGACGACAACGAGCAGCAAATGTTGGCCAAAATGATAGACTTTGTGAGGGTAAATTCAGACTGTTTTGAACGCTCGCTCAACATTGGTCATATTACTGGCTCGGCTTGGATTATGGACAAAGCCCACGAAAACGTGTTACTGATGCATCACCGCAAACTCAATCGGTGGTTTCAGCCTGGTGGCCATACCGATGGCCAATCGGACGTTTTGGCAGTGGCTCTCAAAGAAGCACAAGAAGAAACAGGGCTGGCCGAGATAGAGATACTTAGTAGTTCTATTTTTGATATTGATATTCATCTTATACCTGAAAATCCAAAAGAAGCAGCGCACTATCACTATGATATTCGGTTTTTGTTTGTGGCCAACGTAAACTCACCATTACAAATCAATGCCGAATCTAAAAATTTGAGCTGGGTAAAACTAAACGAAGTAAGTCTTTACAACAACTCTGAATCTATTTTGAGAATGGTGCAGAAAAGTCTATTGTTTCACAAACTTTAAACGCTGTCTGAAGGCATTGTTAGTGATGTTTAACAAATAACTGCCAGCTACCATACCAGACGGCAAACCAAATGAGTAATTGGCTGCTTGAGGGTTGGCTACACCTTGCCAAATTGTTTTGCCAAGCATATCAATAATCTGAACATCAACGCTTTGGTTGGCTTGATACATCGAAAGCCGCAAGTTGAGCAGTTGGCCGTCTGACACAGGATTGGGGTATAATAAAACGGCGTCATAAACGGCACAACACAGCGACGTAATCGGATAGTCGCTTCGGGCAATGGCGGCGGCTTTCTCGAAGGTAGGAATGCCATAGCCCAACTGCGCCGTCGGTGTTTGGTATAAGTGTCCTGCCTTGCGGAGGCACTGAATCACTTGTTGAGCCGTTAGGTGAGGATAAGCCTGCCACAGACCAGCCGCCAAACCAGCCATGAGTGGGGTAGAGTAGGAGGTGCCGTTGCCGCCCACAATTGCACTCGAAGGGCTTGACAGTATGGTCGTAATCCCCTGAGCCGATACGTCGGGCTTGATGCGGCCATCGGCACTGGGGCCGAACGACGTAAACACAGCAGGCAATCTTGCCGAATTGACAGCACCCACAGCCAGTACGGAGTCGGCATCGGCAGGGGCTGAGAGGTATTTCCAGGGTGAGTTACCCTCGTTGCCATTGGCTGCCACCACCACCATACCGACACGAGCCGCCCAGGTTGCCGCACGGCTGATAAGGGTCGTTTTGCCGTTCATGTTGGCATAAGTATAGTTGTCGGCAGGGTTGTCAAACTCGGTATAGCCCAACGAAGTACTGATAACATCGACTCCTGCGCTGTCGGCTCGCTCGGCGGCTACGAGCCAGTTGGCTTCTTCTACCTTGGTTTCGGTAGCGGCATCTTCGGTGCGATAGAGTAAAAAAGAGGCTTTGAAAGCTGGCCCAACCAATCCGCCTGTTTTGTAACCTGCCATGATACTAAAACAGTTGTTGCCGTGCGAGTCTTCGTTATATACGCCCGCCTTGTTGGCTACAAAGTCATAGGTAGCAAGTACTCTATTTTCTGCAAAAATAGGTGTCATGGCCGCATTTGTATTTGAATTTTGAAAACCAGAGTCAAAAACGCCAATCAGCATACCCTCTCCTTGAAAGCCCAAATCGTGCATTTTATCCACACCCAACATCTGAATTTGTCCCAAAGATGTGCCATAGTCTAAGGCTTCTGTTCCAAATTTATTAGTAAGTGTTTCTTTGGCCGCCAATCGTACATTTGAGAGTTGTTTGCCAAATTCAGTATTTTTATAAATCGCAAGTGCTTTGATAGCAGCGAGTTGTGCGGCTGTGGCTTCGACAAGTACGGCGTTGTACCAGCGAGAAGTGTACCAGACTTTTGCACCAGTTTGCTTGATTTGAGAAATATAAGCAGGATTGACAGGCAAATCGGCTTCTGTTATTCTAATACCCTGTTTCATACGCCGATTGATACTACGCTGGCTCAAAAACTGTTGAGGTTGCGTGGTAGAGTAGGGCGAGCCTACTTTATCTTTCAGTACAATTAGGTACTTGGCATTTTGTGCAAAGCTATATTCTGAGAAAGTAAAAAAAAGTAAAAATATAAGTTTTAAGTTTTTCATCTGGTCGTTTGTTTATAATCATTTTACTATCAAATACTTTGCTATGAAACAATACTTTTTAGAATTGACAACTTTCTAAAAGTTGTCAATTCTAAAAAGGCATCATCAAAAAATTACTATCCCAGCTTTCATTCTTTCCCAGTTTTTACAAATCTAATTATTCTTTTCAATCCAAAATCTATCTGGCCTTTGCCAACGCAAGAGGGGGTTGAGGAGCAAAATTGTAAATTGGCACTTTCCTTATAAATAAGCCCAACATCGGCAGCATACACTTCGAGCCTTTTGTCTTGGCCTACCAGTGTTGAGTCGCTTTGTTGAATGACGGTAAGAGTGTTGTCAAACTGTTGATTATTAACTTTATACGATTTGGCGACATTTCTAATTTCGTATTTGTCTTCGCTCAAATTATTATAAACATTGGCATTCCAAGTACTTCGTTCGGCAACAGGAAAGACGATTTTGACATAATCTTTACCAGCTTCATTTTTTACTACCTCGTCAATCCGTAGTCGGGCGGTGAGGGTTGAGTCGGGTTGCCATTTTTGGCTACTGTTTGCTCTTTTGTATCTTACAATTCTATAAACGGCTTGCTTCGATATATCTTGATATTGCTCCACTACCGACTCTTTGATTTGATAATTACGGTTCACCGCCCCTCGCCCGAGTGCGTATTCTTGCTCCGACACATCAAACTCAGTAAACTGCCCAACTGCCAACGGAAAATATTCTTGGCCGCTGGTTCTGACCGTACAATCGTCGCAAGTGGGGTTACAAGCCGTGAGAGCGAGTAAGAGTACGATATAATAATTTTTAAAAAATCTGTATTTATCGGCACAATCCGTGTTATTAGCGTGCCATTTGCTTATAAATTTTTTCATTTTTTTCTAGTTAAATAATAAACAGGAATACCTGCAAGTATTATCAACAGGCCGATACCTGTATCAAATCTGGTTTTTGAGTCGATTAGTAATACAATACAAATACCCAGCGTGACGGCTATATATAATATTGGCACAACAGGAAAACCAAAGGCACGATAAGGCCGCTCGGCGTTGGGTTGGGTTTTGCGTAATACAAAAATACCACCTATTGTTATCATATAAAAAATCAATGACCCGAAAGTACAATAGTTCAAAAGTTGGTTATACGACCCCGACAAGCACAACAAAGACGACCACACACACTGTACCCAAAGTGCTTTGGCTGGTACGCCATTGGCATTGAGTTCGCCAGCTTGCCTAAAAAACACACCCTCTTTGGCCATTGCATAGTACAGCCTCGCCCCCGACAATATGAGGCCATTGTTACAACCAAAGGTAGAAATCATTATCAAAGCTGCCATAATAGCGACCGAAGCCCCCCCAAAAATGACCGACATCGAAGCCGTAGCCACACGGTCATATTGTGCTGTTTTGATGGCCTCAATTGGTAGCACGCTCAAATAAGACAAATTGGCCAATATATAAAGTACTGTTACAATCAATGTACCCAAAAACAAACTAAGCGGAATGTTTCGACGGGGGTTTTTGACTTCGCCTGCAATAAACGTAATATTGTTCCAAGCATCAGACGAAAATAACGAGCCAATCATTGACACTCCAACGGCCATTAACAAAGCCCCACCCGAAATGATTGAAAACGACCCATCGGTATTTGTTTTGGTAGCATTCCAAGAATTAGTAAAATTGTCGGCTAAAATATTTTTGCCAAATCCGTACCATAGCCCAACAGCTATAAGACCAAACAACGATACGATTTTGGCTAATGTAAAAACAGTTTGAATGGTTTTGCCTGTTTCTACGCCACGTGTATTGATATAGGTAAGCAATACAACACTACTGATAGCAAAAAATGTACCGACCGATATTTTGATTGTGCCAATCATAAATAGCACATTTTCGGGGTTCAGAACAGGGAAGAAAATAGCTGAATATTTGGTAAAAGCTACTGCCACAGCCGCAATAGTACCTGTCTGAATAACCGTAATGACCGACCAACCGTAAACAAAACTCGTCAATTGCCCAAACGCTTCTTTTAGATAAATGTACTGGCCACCAGCCTTAGGCATCATGCCGGCTAGCTCACCATAGCTGAGTGCAGCGGCTACCGTAACAAGGCCAGTTATGGCCCAAATGAGTATCAGCCAGCCACTTGAGCCTACATTCCGGGCTATTTCGGCACTAACAATAAAAATACCCGAGCCAATCATACCACCAGCTACGAGCATAGTGGCATCTAATAAGCCAAGCGATTGTTTGAAAGCAGTTGTTTTTGATTCGGACATTTGTAGTAGGTTTGGTTTGTGCAAATATAAGTGAATAAATAGTTATTTGGCCAACTGAAAAAATGCCAATAGATAATTTTTTGGATATTTATTGGTAATTTTGCCGAACTCTGTTTTACTTTGTGTTTCAAAGTGAAATAATGAGTTCAAATTTTAAATGCTTGTCTTACCTAACTTTTTTACATTATTGATTGTGAATAAAATAATAGATGTCTTCAAGGTAGCTGTCGTTGCCATGTTGTTAGTTTTGTCGCTGCCAAATAGCACCTCCGCTCAGTCAAAAGTAAGCCAAGTAAGCAGTAGTCAGGCAATGGATTACTACAACCAAGCCAAAGCCAAGGGTATGAGCGACATGCAGATAGAACAAGCCGCACTGGCACAAGGGCTCACACTGTCGGATATTGCCGAGATGAGACAAAAAATTGAGGGCGGCGCACGTACAACTAACTCAAAATCTACTATCAATTCTGATTCAATCACTGCACCCAGAAAACAACTTGGCAAACTATCCAAAAGAAACGTAGCAGATACAATACCACAGACTAAGGGCCTGAAAGTATTTGGCTCAGACTTGTTCAATTCTGAAAACCTAACTTTTGAGCCAAATCTCAAAATAGCCACCCCAAAAAACTACCAATTGGGTCCCGATGACGAAATCGTCGTAGATATTTATGGCAATGCCGCTGGTAGCTACAAACTCAAAGTAAGCACCGATGGTTTTGTCAAAATCCCAGACATTGCACCTATTTTTGTGAGTGGTATGAGCTTTGAAGATGCCAAAGAAAAAATTGTAGGCCGCTTGCGACAAATGTACTCTGGCCTAAACGCCGGCGGTGGTACCAATGCCAGTATGTATATTTCGAGCATCAGAAGTATCAAAATCTCAATCGTTGGCGAAGTAGCTACGCCAGGCACTTATACGGTGTCTTCGTTGGCTACGGCTTTCAATGCGCTATTTTTGTGTGGTGGCCCCACACAGGTAGGGTCATTCAGAAATATTCAGGTCATCAGAAACAATAAGATTGCCCGAACGATAGACATTTATGATTTTTTGTTGAAAGCCGACCAAGCCAATAATATCATACTGCACGACCAAGACATTATCTATGTACCGTTTTATAGTACTCAAGTTCAGCTAAGAGGAGAGGTAAAGCGAGAGGCTATTTATGAACTCAAAACCAACGAAAACTTCAACGATGTACTGCGTTTTGCTGGTGGCTACAATGGCAAAGCATACAAGGCATACATGACTGTAAGACAAAACACAGATAAAGCACAGCGAATTGTAAGCATCAAACAAGACGAATTGGTTAATTATCGACCTCAAAACGGTGATGCGATAGTAGTCAATAAAATTTCTGATAGATTTGAAAATCGACTTCAAGTGATGGGAGCGGTCAATCGGCCGGGCGAGTATGCGCTCGATGACAACATCAAGACAGTCAAACAACTCATCGAAAAAGCCGATGGTCTGCGTGAAGATGCTTTTAAAAACAGGGCCGTCTTACACCGTGAAAAAGCTGACCGAGATATGGAGGTTTTATCAATAGATTTAAGCAAAATCTTAACTGGCGAAATCGAAGACATCGAACTCAGAAAACAAGATAGTTTGGTCGTAAAATCTATCAGAGAACTAAGAGAAAATCGTTTTGTAACTATTTTGGGAGAAGTAAACAAAGGGCAAGACGTGCCGTTTGAAGAAAACATGACAGTGTCGGATCTGATAACAATGGCGGGGGGCTTTACCGAGGGAGCAGTTGGTTCAAGAATGGAAATTGCAAGACGAATATCCAACGACAATTCAAATACCGTACCCGACAATCAAAACGTACAAATAATTGAGTTTAAGATTGACAAACAATTGAGCCTCAACGTAAACGATGCCGAGTTTAAGCTACGTCCTTTTGATATGGTCTATATCAGAAAATCACCACGTTTTGAAGTTCAAAAAAGTGCTATCATTACTGGCGAAGTCAAATACCCAGGTGTTTATGCGATTGTAGGCCAAAACGAAAAAATCAGTAACCTCATTACTCGTTCGGGTGGCATCAAGCCAACAGGGTATTTGGAAGGGGCATACCTGACCAGAAAAGGCGAGCGTGTTGGCTTGGATTTGTTAGAGGCCGTAAACAACGAAACTGCCGAAAGCAATATACAATTAGAAAACGGCGATTCTTTGACCATACCCGAGCGTCAGCAAACGGTACGAGTGGCTGGGTATGTACTCAATCCTTCAGTAGTCAATTTTAACAGTCGTTTTGTTTACAACGACTATCTTTCGCAAGCAGGAGGGTATGCAGATGGGGCTACAAAAAGAAAGGTTTACGTTACTTATGCCAACGGCTACACCAAACGTACACAACATTTTTTATTTTTTAGACTAAATCCTAAAATATTGCCAGGTTCAATTGTTACTGTGCCAGGTAAGCCGAAAGAAGACAAAAAGTCGGACCTAACAGCCCCCGTTATCTTATCATTTACGGGTACACTTATTACGGCACTTATATTGTTGCTCAGATAAATGAGTGCTTACTGATGTTCGATTTTAGACGTAGTGTATTGTCCAATACCCAAAAATCACCAAAACCAATGACTAACGACCAAAGACCGATTACCAACGAATTGCCTCAGACCGATGAAATAGAAATTAGTATTCTCGATATTATCAATTTTCTGAAAAAAAACTGGAAGAAAGCAGCTTTGTGCGGCTTCGCTCTTGCTCTTGTTGGTGTTGTGTATGTACTATCGGCACAAGAAGAGTTTGAGTCCAAAACTTCGCTTATGCCAGAGTTACAGGGGGGAGCCTCAAAAATGGGTGGGCTGAGTGCATTGGCAGGGTTGGCAGGTATAGATGTAGGTGGTGCTGGTAGCACGGAGGCTGTGCGGCCGGATTTATACCCCAATATATTACAAAGTACTCCTTTTATTTTACATTTACTCCAACAACCCGTCTATTCATCTAAACTCAAAACAACGACAACAGTCGAGGCTTTTTTTGATGAAATGAGTATGAGTTTTATGGATAAATTATTTGGCAAATCAACTAAAAAACCATCGGATTTGCTGGACCCTAAAAATGAAAGTAAAACCTTAGAGCTTACCAAAAAATATGAAAATCTCATAAAAGACCTTAATACAAGAGTAGTAACAACGGTGGACAAAAAATCTGGCTTGATTAGCATAAGTGCCAAGATGCCCGACCCAGTAGTGGCAGCCACAGCCGTTAAAATATCAGTTGATTATCTTAAGGAATATGTAACAACTTACCGTACAGATAAATCGCGGAAGCAGGTCAAGTTTTTGGCCAACCAAGTGGCCGAAGCCAAAGCACGGTATCAAAATGCAGAAGTGGCCGTAGCAGGATACAAAGATCGCAACCGATTTTTGATAATGAACTCAGCCAAAGTAGAAGAACAAAGATTGATAGCCGACTTTATGCTGGCGCAGACTGTCTACAACGATTTGTCTAAGCAATTTGAGCAGTCCAAAATACGAGTAGAAGAAGAAACGCCTGTCTTCAAAATTTTAGACCCAGCCAAAATACCTCTTCAAAGAAGTGAACCGAAGCGAACGATTACGGTGATAGTTTTTGGTATATTGGGTGTGCTATTTTATTTGGGATTTGTGCTGGGTAAGCAAATGATACTCGGAAGTTTACAAAAAAATATCAAGTAGATCTTAGTTACAGCAAAACGTATTTACTTAAAAAGCATATTAGCTATCAACTATGTTAGACTAAATTTGTATTTTATTCGTTTAAAAAGCATTATCTTTGAATCACGTACTACCCTCATTGCTATACAATCATGAAAAAAATCGCATTTTTATTATCTATTTGTGCCGTTGTGAGTCTTTCCGCCTGCAAAACCACCAATGGCACCGACCCAATTACAACCGCCCAAACCATCACCGAAACCTTGGTAACGACTGCCTGGAAAGTCGATAAGATTACCGACACAAATGGCACAATCATCAATCCCAATAATTTACCTGCCGAGTCCCGAGCTTTATTTGGTGTCAATATTCAGTTTAATGACGACAAAACTGTTCGAGCCATCGACCCAGTTGCTCGTACTATCGTAAATGGAGGTAAATGGGGTATTTCAGCCGACAATCAGATTTTAGATATTGATATAAGCCAACTTAAAGGCCAGTTTCCGATTGTTAGTATTAAAAAAGATAGAATGATTCTCAAAAACAATATCTCGGTAAGCGGTCTTACACTTACTGTCAATTTAGAATTAGTACCTGCGCTGTAGTAATTTTGAGTGATTGTGTTGTAGAATGATTGAGTACCTGAACCACAGTCATATCAAACCAATTGGCTCGTTTATAAATCCTATTTATGTCTGTCCGTTTTGAGACCAAGCCCAATTTTTTTATAGCAGGAACTGCTTATGGCAATGCCGAAAACCTACCAGTTTTGTTACTACACGGTGGTGGCCAGACAGGATATTCGTGGGGTGATACTGCTAAGATTTTGGCCCAAAACGGCTATTATGCCATTGCCTTAGATGCCCGTGGTCATGGCGACAGCAGTTGGTCGGCAGATGCAGACTATTTGACAGATGCCTTAGTCGAAGACTTGCGGGCGGTTATCGAACAAGTGGGGGGTAAACCTGCCTTGATCGGTGCTTCGATGGGGGGCATTACGTCGTTGATAGCCGAGGGTGAATCTAAAATATCAGTTGCATCGACTATTATTTTGGTCGATATTGCGCCCAAAGCCGAACAAAAAGGCATTGAGCGTATTTTTGCTTTCATGAGTGCCAATATGAACAGTGGTTTTGCAACAGTAGCCGAAGCCGCCGAAGCAGTGTCTGCCTATTTGCCCCACCGTCCCAAAACCGATGATACAGGCCGATTAGAAAAAAATCTACGTTTTAGAAATGGTCGTTGGTATTGGCACTGGGACCCCGTAATGCTACAAGTATGGCAAAACTCAACGGTCTCGCAACGCATTGAACACGAACAGCGATTGTTTACTGCCGCTCAAAACCTAACAGTTCCAACGCTTATTATTCGAGGGGGGATTAGCGATGTAGTGAGTGAGCGAGTGATGGCCGAATTTTTGGACGCTGTGCCGCAAGTGCGTAGTTTTACGGTAGCTGGTGCTGGTCACATGGTCGCTGGCGATTCAAATCATTCATTTACCAACGCTGCCGTAGATTTTTTGAAAGAAGTATATCCTTCCTAAACCTAAATGAAAAACCAAACCCGAACCCTCAACGCTTGGTGTATGTACGACTGGGCAAATTCTGTTCATTCGCTTACAATCGTGTCGGCAGTATTTCCAGCTTATTTTTATGGCGTGGCCAAAAATGCTGAGGGCAAGCCCGAAGTTGATTTTTTTGGAATGACAGTAAATAGTTCTGCCCTTTTTTCGTTTGCTGTCTCGTTTGCTTTTTTGTTTATTGCGCTCATCAATCCTTTTTTGGGTGCCATTGCCGACTACAGCGGTCGCAAAAAACAGTTCATGCAGTTTTTTGTTTACTTAGGTTCGCTAAGTTGTTTGGGGCTTTATTTTTTCAATCTCGAAAACATCGAATGGGGAATGTTGGCTTTTTCATTGTCGTTGATCGGTTGGTGTGGTAGTATTGTTTTTTATAATGCCTATTTGCCCGAAATTGCTACCGAAGACCGCTTCGACAAATTGTCGGCCAAGGGTTTTATATTGGGCTATACCGGCAGCGTGCTATTACTAATTTTTAACCTGGCTATGCTCACAAAGCCCGAATGGTTTGGCAATATTTCGACAGCAAGAGCCTGTCAAGTTTCGTTTGTTACGGTAGCTATTTGGTGGGCTGGTTTTGCACAAATTCCGTTTAAATATTTACCCAACGGCAAGCCACAGACGGGTTCTATGCAAAAAAGCTGGATTTGGAATGGTTTTAAGGAACTCAAAAAAGTATTGGCCGAACTACAAAACTTGCCTACGACCAAGCGGTTTTTAATGGCTTTTTTTTGTTATAATCTCGGTGTCCAGACGGTAATGTATATTGGGCCGTTGTTTGGTAAAGACGAAATAAAACTACAAGATGATGCGCTGATTATAGTTATTTTATTGCTTCAATTAGTAGCTATTTTGGGAGCATATATTTTTGCCAATGTATCGGGTAAAATTGGAAACACCAAAACGCTTCTCATTATACTATCGGTCTGGATTGTGGTTTGTGTGTCGGCCTATTTTACTCAAACCCAAACTCAATTTTACGGTCTTGCCGCAGGTATCGGCTTTGTGATGGGTGGTGTACAGTCGCTTTCACGCTCGACCTATGCCAAATTTTTGCCCCAAAACACCCACGACACAGCCTCTTACTTTAGTTTTTATGATTTTTGTGATAAAATTTCTACTTTTTTTGGTACAGCCTTGTTTGGAATCATTACCCAATATTCAGGAATGAGAAATAGTATTTTGGTCATAGTATTGTTTTTTGTGGCGGGAATATTGTTATTGCGAAAAATTCCTTCTCAAAAAATCTACAAAATAGAAGTGGTTAATCAATAATTTGCCTAAATTTGCGTGTCATTACTTCTCGTCTATCCTTGTCTTCACTCCACAAATTAGGATGTTAGCTCAGTTGGTTCAGAGCGCCGCCTTGACAGGGCGGAGGTCAGCGGTTCGAGCCCGCTACGTCCTACTTTTTCATAAAAACACTCCTCTAATTAGTAACCCAATCATTGACAGATGAATAACAGTACAGAATTTCTTTACAAATACCTCAACAATGCCTCACCAACAGGATTTGAAGCCTCTGGGCAACAAATTTGGCTCGACTACTTAAAGCCCTACATCGACAGCTATATCGTTGATGTTTATGGTACAGCCGTTGGTGTTATCAATCCCGACCAACCTTACAAAGTTGTCATCGAGGCACATTCTGACGAAATTTCTTGGTTTGTCAATTATATTTCGGACGAAGGTTATATTTATGTACGCCGCAATGGTGGCTCAGATGCAGCCATTGCACCGTCAATGAGAGTAAACTTGCATACAAAAAAAGGAATAGTAGTAGGCATATTTGGCGCAGCGGCTATTCATGTCAGAGACCTCTCGAAAGACACAGTTCCCAAAGTACATGAGTTATTTATAGACATTGGTGCGGCCAACAAAAAAGAAGTCGAAGAAATGGGTGTTCATGTTGGCACAGTTGCTACTTTTGTTGATGGTTTGTTTGAAATGAACAACCGTTATTATGTAGGCCGAGCCTTAGACAACCGCATGGGTGGCTTTATGATAGCCGAAGTAGCCCGAAAGCTAAAAGAAAACAACGTCAAACTACCTTTTACGCTCTACATCGTCAATTCAGTTCAAGAAGAAATAGGTTTGCGTGGTGCAGAGATGATTGCCCGCCGCCTCAAACCAGACTTGGCAATATGCACCGATGTAACACACGACACACAGTCGCCTGTTTATAACAAAAAAGAGCAAGGCGATATGAAATGTGGCGGTGGCCCAGTGTTGTGCTATGGCCCAGCCGTTCAAAACAACGTTTTGGACATGATGATTGGCGTTGCCGAAGCCAAAAATATCGCTTTTCAACGTCAGGCAGTAAGCCGCTCAACAGGCACAGATACCGATGCCTTTGCGTATGCCGCCGAAGGTGTAGCCTCTGCCCTGATTTCGTTGCCACTCAAATATATGCACACTACCATCGAGACAGTTCACAAAGACGACGTACAGGCCGTTATCAATCTCATGTATGAAGTTTTGGTGAATTTAAAAGGTAACGAAGATTTTAGGTATTTCAAATAGTACAGTGATACATATAAAATAGTCGAGATGGCACGCAAATATCCAGTTGGTTTACAAGATTTTTCAGAAATCCGTACAGGTGGCTATGTCTATGTGGACAAAACGGCATACGTCCATAAACTCGTAGATGAAGGCAAATACTATTTTCTTTCTCGTCCCCGTCGTTTTGGTAAGTCATTGTTTGTGAGTACAATGGACTATTTGTTCAAAGGTCGCCAAGAACTTTTTGAAGGCTTGTATATTTCTGATAAATGGGACTGGACGAAGAAAAACCCCATTATTAAAATTTCATTTGCTGCCATTAGCCACAAAGAAAAAGGACTCTACAATGCCATAGACGACCAATTAGACAAAATAGGCACAAAATATAATATTACTTTTAACGAGACGACCATCAGTGCCAAATTTCAAGAACTTATCGAAAAGCTATCTTTGCAGAGCGGTAAAGTAGTGGTGCTGATAGACGAATACGACAAACCTATTATTGACTATTTGGGTACAGACGAGGCTGGTATGGTCGTTGCCAAAGCCAACAGAGACACTCTCAAATCGTTTTACTCTATCCTCAAAGATGCCGACCCTTTTTTGAAGTTAGTCTTTATAACAGGTGTCTCTAAGTTCTCAAAAGTATCTGTTTTTTCAGATTTGAATAACTTAAAAGACCTCACACTCAATCCTGACTTCTCGGGTATTTGTGGTGTTACTCAGTCAGAGTTAGAGCGTTGCTTTGAACAAGAACTGGCAGACTACGACGAGAAAAAAATCAAAAAATGGTACAACGGTTATAATTGGCGAGGTAGCGAAAGCGTCTATAACCCATTTTCATTACTCAATTATTTTGCATCGCCCAGCAGCGATTTTATCAATTATTGGTTTGCATCTGGCACACCTACTTTTTTGGTCAATTTATCTAAACAATACCAGCAATATGATTTTGAATGTGTAGAAATAGCCCCCAGTCAGCTCGATGCCTACGATTTAGAACAACTGCAACTCATACCGTTGATGTTTCAGACTGGTTATTTGACTATAAAAAACTACGACACCGAAACTGGAATCTACCAATTAGGCTACCCAAACGAAGAAGTGCGAAAGTCTTATATAGAGTTTTTGGCAAATGCCTATACCAACAGCAAAGTAGATTCGGTTTTGATATTGGCCAATCAAATGAGTAGAGCATTGAATATCGCCGATTTTGATAAAGTACAAAGCATCATCAATTCTATTTTCAAAAGTATTCCATATCAGATTTGGCAAAACGAAAACGAACATTACTACCACGCACTCGTACATTTGACGTTTAGACTGTTGGGCATTTATTCAGAATCAGAGGTACAAAGTGCCGATGGACGGCTTGATGCCTTGGTGCAGCTTCAAAACTATGTATATTGTTTTGAGTTCAAACTCGATGGCAGCGCAGAACTGGCTCTGCAACAAATCAAAGACAAAGGATATTTACAGCCTTTTTTACAGCAAAATAAAACCTGTATTGGCATTGGTCTAAATTTTTCTACGATTACCAAAAAAGTCGAAAAACTAATTTGGGAAGAAATAAAATAGAGGAATCGTGAAACTCTGTCGAGATAAGTTATAAATCAGATAAAAATTCAAAATTCACAAAACCATATACGCTAATTTGAAGTTTATTATTGAAATTGATACTAAAAAGTATTGCATTACAACTGTTTCACACCTAATTTTGGGACTTGAAACAACAAATCAAAGTTTTTAACTTAAATAAATAAATATGTCTTGGATTTCGCAAACATTTTCGAGTTCGATAGGTAAAAAACTAATTATGGGATTGACGGGAATCTCACTTATTTTATTCCTTACTGTTCATTGCAGCATCAACGCTTGCGTTTTCTTGAACGATGGCGGTAAAACATTTGAGTCTGCCGCCGAATTTATGGGTCATAACTTTTTCATTAGAGCTGCCGAAATCGGTCTATTTGCAGGACTGCTTTTACACATCGCCGATGGCTTGTACCTGTGGTACGACAATAACAAGAAGCGTCCCGTAAAATACGTAATGTCAAAGGGGGAGGCCAATAGCACTTGGTACTCACGCTCAATGGGATTGCTCGGTACATTACTTTTGATTTTTTTGATACTCCACCTTCGTCATTTTTGGTTCGTGAGCCGCCTTACAGACGAGATTACAAGCGGACGTGAAACACTCTTTGGTGAAATGGTAGAAGTATTTGAAAACCCCATCATTGTAGTGATATACGTTCTGGGTTGCCTCTCGTTGGGCTATCACTTGCTGCACGGTTTTCAGTCTGCATTCCAGACAATGGGCTGGAATCACCCAAAATATACCCCTTTCGTCCAAAAATTGGGTGCAGGATTTTCAGTTGTGGTATCTATTGTATTTGCCCTAATGCCAATTTCTATGTACTTGGGCTGGATAAAATAGTAATGAAAGTCGTTTTTCGTTAATAAACTCTAAAATACTAACTAACCACGAGATACCATAATTGTAACTCACGTGAAAAGTCAATAAATATCATGTCAAAATTAGATCCCAGAATCCCAGAAGGTCCACTCGAAACAAAATGGACTAACTACCGCTCGAAAACGGCATTAGTAAATCCAGCCAATAAACGAAACTTAGAGGTTATCGTTGTTGGAACTGGTCTGGCCGGTGCGTCCGCAGCGGCCACACTTGCTGAGCAAGGCTATCAGGTCAAGGCATTTTGTTACCAAGATTCACCACGTAGAGCGCACTCGATTGCGGCGCAGGGCGGTATCAATGCAGCCAAAAACTACCAAAACGATGGCGATAGTACTTATCGGTTGTTTTATGATACCATCAAAGGTGGGGACTATCGTTCGAGAGAGGCAAATGTATATCGTTTGGCCGAAACTTCAACCAGCATCATCGACCAGTGCGTAGCACAAGGTGTGCCTTTTGCACGTGAATACGGCGGCTTGTTGCGTAACCGCTCATTTGGTGGTACACAAGTAAAACGTACTTTTTATGCGGCAGGACAAACAGGCCAGCAGTTATTGTTAGGGGCTTATTCGGCTCTACAACGACAAATTGGGCTCGGCAATGTCAAAATGTTCGCTCGCCACGAAATGCTCGAAACCGTTACGATTGACGAAAAATGTCGTGGAATTATTGCCCGAAACTTGGTAACAGGTGAATTAGAACGGCACTTTGGCCATGCAGTGTTACTTTGTACTGGCGGCTACGGTAACGTATTTTATCTATCTACCAATGCCATGGGTAGCAACGTAACGGCAGCCTGGAAAGCGCACAAGAAAGGTGCGTTCTTTGCCAATCCATGTTTTACTCAAATACATCCAACTTGTATTCCTGTATCAGGCGACCATCAGTCAAAACTGACTTTGATGTCAGAATCATTGCGAAATGATGGCCGTATCTGGGTACCCAAAAAGAAAGGCGACAGTAGGCCAGCCAATGATATTCCAGAAGCCGAGCGAGATTACTACTTAGAGCGCCGGTACCCTGCCTTCGGAAACCTTGTGCCAAGAGACATCGCCAGCCGTGCCGCCAAAGAGCGTTGCGACGAAGGCTATGGCGTGGGTGCAACAAAGACAGCCGTTTATTTAGACTTTCGGTCTAATCTTATCAATAAATATGGCCGTGCTGAGGCTTCAAAATTAGGAATAGAAAACCCAGACGAAGCCACGTTAGTTGAACTCGGCAAAGAGGTAATAAAAGAAGAGTACGGCAATTTGTTTGATATGTACAAGCAAATTACGGGCGAAGACCCTTACGAAGTACCCATGCGAATTTACCCGGCCGTTCACTATACAATGGGTGGCCTTTGGGTGGATTATAACCTAATGACAACCGTAAAAGGTCTATACGCATTGGGAGAAGCCAATTTTTCTGACCACGGTGCCAACCGATTGGGCGCAAGTGCACTGATGCAAGGTTTGGCAGATGGTTATTTTGTGATTCCTTATACAATCGGGGATTATTTATCGAAAGAAATTTCGGTAAAAGCCATCAGTACCGACCACCCCGAGTTTGTGGCTGCCGAAAAAAGTGCCAAAGAGCGTATTGATAAACTACTCAGTATTAAGGGTAAACAAACGCCCGAATCGTTCCATAAACGCTTGGGAAAAATTATCTGGGAGCAGTGTGGAATGGCCCGCAGTGCCGAAGGCCTCAGAGGTGCAATCAAAGAGGTACAGGATCTCAAAAAAGAATTCTGGTCGGATGTGCGGATACTGGGCGATATAAACGAATACAACCCTGAACTCGACAAAGCTGGCCGTGTGGCCGACTTTATTGAACTCGGTGAGCTGATGTGTGTAGATGCCCTCGACCGTAACGAGTCGTGTGGTGGACACTTCCGCACCGAATACCAAGAAGCTGACGGCGAAGCCAAAAGAGACGACGAGAACTATAAGTATGTATCGGCATGGGAGTTTGCAGGCGAAAGCAAGTGGGAGCTCAACAAAGAAGAATTGGTATATGAAAACATCAAAATAGCACAGCGGAATTATAAGTAGGTTTGTTAATTTGAAAGTTTGTTGAACTTTATATCAATGTGCCGATGTGCCAGTGTGCCTATGTGCCGGTCATTAAGATTTAAACTCTATTATGGAAAATGAAAAGCCTAATCTAATAGTTGATAAAACGATTGAGTTTTCGTTGAAAATCATAGAATTCACAGAATTACTTTCTGCAAAAAATAAAAAAGTCATCGCAAATCAGTTATTTAGGTCTGGTACCTCTGTCGGTGCAAATGCTTGGAAGGCTCAAAGTGCCGAAAGTAGAGCAGACTTTATCCATAAAATGAAAATATCTGCCAAAGAAGCAGATGAATCTGAGTACTGGCTTATTTTGTGTAATAGGGCACCCAATTATCCAGACTGCAAAGAGATTTTATTAGAATTAAAAAGTATTTAAAAAATATTAACAAAAATAATCAGTTCGGCTAAGAATAACTGATGTATTTCCAAGTGTCAATTAAAACCATTGGCACATTGGCACATCGGCACATTGACATACTGATTTCTGCAATAATAAAAATATGCAAGGAAATATGAACCTCACGCTCAAAGTATGGCGACAAAAAAACGCTAAAACATCGGGCAAAATTGAGACTTACCCCGTGTCGGGAATCTCAGAAGATATGTCGTTTTTGGAAATGATGGACGTACTCAACGAACGCCTCATTACCGAAGGTACGCAACCAATCGCTTTCGATCACGACTGCCGTGAGGGTATTTGTGGTATGTGTAGTATGCACATCAATGGCGAGCCGCATGGCCCGTTGCACGGCGTAACTACCTGTCAGCTACACATGAGGTCGTTCAAAGATGGGGATACTATCGTTGTCGAACCATGGAGAGCGGCAGCGTTTCCAGTTGTCAAAGACTTGGTAGTCAATCGGTCGGCTTTCGATCGCATCATCGCATCTGGTGGTTATGTATCTGTCAATACCGGCAATGCCCGAGATGCCAACAGCTTGCCGATTGCCAAAGAAGATGCTGACGAGGCCTTCTCAGCGGCAGCTTGTATTGGTTGTGGTGCTTGCGTAGCATCTTGCAAAAACGCCTCGGCTATGTTGTTTGTTTCGGCCAAGGTGTCGCAGCTATCGCTCTTGCCACAGGGTCAGCCCGAGCGCATGAAGCGTGTCGAGCGCATGGTAGCACAAATGGACGAAGAGGGTTTTGGTGCTTGTACCAATACAGGTGCTTGTGCGGCAGAATGTCCGAAGTCAATATCGTTAGTTCATATTGCTCGCCTCAATCGTGAATACTTTGGGGCAAAAATAAGCTCGAACAATATGTAAAAATTCATATTTAGTTTTTAAAAAGTATGGGGCAATACAAGTTTGTATTGCCCCATACTTTTTATGACCGTTCTGTCTTTCTCAAAAATATAATCCGTGTAGCGTCACACCATTTCTACTAAATTCTATGGCTGGTGCTGGTATTTTGAGTGAATTGACCATTAAGAAAATCGTTTTGAGCCAACGTTTCTTAGTTTTTATTTTGGTAAAGTCCACGTCCAACGACAAGTAATATTGCCGATATGGACTATAACCAAGTGCTTGACTCTTAGATACTTCTGCCGAAACCATGTCTTGAACACCATAACCTACGGCTATATTGAGCCATTTTGGCAACTTAGACTTTGGCCAAAAAGAATATAAATTTGCCGAAAACCAATAAGTCTGGCCATTGTAATCTTTGAGCCAACGCTCTGAGTTGTTTCGTCCCAAAAGTTCGGGGCGTATGGCTGCCAAGGCTGTGTTATGAAACGACCATTTGGGTTGTATTCGGGTTTCGCCCCAGAGCGCATATTGGCCTAAAAAAGCGGTCGGCCCAAGTACATTTGCTACCATGTCTGATGGTGAAAAGCCATAATCTGACTGAAAGCCGTCTAAAAATTCGATGGGTGTCAGAAACATAAATCCAGAAATTGCGCCATAAATAGCGGCTTGTTTTTGACTTACACCCGTATTTCGATACAACGCCGCCGAGGCTCTACAAATTTGATAAGAAGTATAAAAATGCCCCACTTTATCAACCTGTAACCACTCGTGGCTGTCGTCAATAACTCGAAAAGTAGAAGTATTGTTGGTTTGATACCAAGCCGAACTCAGGCCATAAACAACGCTCGGATAGGCAACAGCCTCAGCGGCCATCAACCAATGTAAAGCCTTGTAGTTGGGGCGAGGTGCTGGTACAGTGGTGCTGTCTTGGGCTTGAGAAAAGTGAAAAATAAAAAGTGAAAAGTGAAAAACGAAAAATGAAAAACATTTTAACAATCGTCGTCTTGTTTTATATTTTATGCTTTTCATTAAATATTACACTAATTTACCTGTATTTCTTCCCATAGTATTTTTTCTACCTTTTTGTTCTGGCTCGAAAAATTGAGACCAATTCCTATACAGGTTTTACCTTGATTTTGATAAGGAACTAAATAACCCTTGTCTTTGATTTGTTGCAGGGCGGCCTCGGCAGAACCATCTAACTTAAATTCAAAACAATAAACAAATTTGTCTAAGCGAACCAGCGCATCGAGCCGTCCATCTGAGCTTTGTACTTCTGACTCAACATAAATATTGAGCAGTCGAAACGATAGGTGTAGTATGGCATGATAAAAATGTTCGTTTTCGTTTTGCCACAGAGTATATGGAATTGATTTGAAAAGTGTATTGATAAGACGTTCTAATTTAGCCATATCGCAAGTCATCAACGCTTGCCTAATGTCATAGACTAATACACCGCTCTGGTCTTGCTCACTTTGGATATAAGCATCGGCCAATGATTCTAAATACGACCTCCGTACCTCTAAATTTGGATAGTCTAAAGTATAAATATTACCCTCTTCGTCAAAGTTTTTGATGGTTAAGTAGCCAGTTTGAAACATCAAAGGTAAAATTTGTAGATTTTCTAAACTATATGCGCTCAACTGACTTGGCGTAATACGCTGATTCTCAAAATTATACAGGTATTTTTTTTGGGTGAGGTTAATCAGAAAAGTTGGAGTAGCGGTTTCAAACCAATAATTTTGAAAATCGCCATTCTTAGAAAAAAAGTTGAGTAACGAAAAAGGATTATAGACACTTTCTGTACCTTTCCAACTATATCCATTGTACCAACGTTTGATAGCTTCGCTGCCCAATAGGGCTATTTCCTCGGTAAAAGTCGTTTCTAATTCTGATTGTGTAATGCCACAAATACCCGAATATTGGCCATCAAGCGTTAAGTCATTCAAATTGTTCAGATCTGAAAAAATAGACACTTTGGAAAACTTAGAAACTCCCGTAATGAAGACCAATTTTAGGTACGGGTCGGCATCTTTCAAAATAGAATAAAACGATTTGAGTACGTCTCGGTTTTTTTTCGCAACAACCATAGCAGCCTCGTCTATACCCAAATAATCAATAATAGGTTTGTCGTACTCGTCTATCAGTATCACTACTTTTCCATGCTGAGTTGATAGTTTTTCGATGAGTTCTTTAAATTTGGCACTGATAGTGGTTTCGCCAAAAGTTATTCCATACTCTTCTCCTATATTATTTAATTGGTCATTGATAGCGCTCCAAAGCCCTTTTTCTTTATGACTAATAGACGCAAACGAAATTTTAATAATAGGATTGGTCTTTGTCCAGTCCCATTTGTCAGTAATATATAAACCCTCAAAAAGTTCTTTTTGACCCTTGAATAGATAGTCCATTGTACTCACAAACAGCGACTTACCAAATCGACGAGGGCGGGATAGAAAGTAGTATTTGCCTTGATTGACAAGTCTATGAATGTACGCCGTCTTGTCCACATAGACATACCCACCTAAGCGTAGTTCTGAAAAGTCTTGTAAACCAACAGGATATTTTTGTACCATTGTGTTATTTATTGAGTATTACAAAGTTAGCTGTTTTGGGGTAAACAAAAAATAGCAGATAACTTAAACTCAATATCCTCCCTGCCATTTTCTGATGCCCCATTCGGCTGTGGCCAATAGTAAAAGTAAGAAGAATAGCCACTTTTTGCGTATCAGTTCCGACAAATCTTCGGTACTATCGAGGCGATTGGCAGCTTTGTTTTTTAGTAAATACGTTTTGAGATTTTCTATCTGATTGGCCATTGCAAACTGTCCATTGGTTTGAGTAGCCAACTGCCGTAGTAGTCCAAAGTCTGCCGTAGTGTTGAGAGCTTCTAACTGTAAGTCTCTGACTATAAACTGCCCCGTTATGCTTTCTACTTTGTTGTTAATGGTCGTAGTGGCCTTAAATCGATATGCACCTTCGGCCAGTCCGCTGAGTTCAAACCGTGCGCCAGCAGCATTGACGTAACTGTATGTTTTGGTTTTGCCACGTTCGTCTGTCAGATCTAAGCGCACATTTTGGCCGTAGGTTTTTTCATAAATATCGTTATAAATTTCTGTTTCGAGTACTATTTTTTGGCCGCTATCATACTCATTATCAAGTGAATATATCCTAAATTTACGTTTGTCGTCTTTGACAGAAATCAACTGCATCGTTTTTTCAAACAGTTCATCAACGGCTTCTTGCTTGTCGGTCAGGTTGTATTCTTCCAATCGCCACTGCCACAAGCCTTCGCCTGTCAAGACGGCGGTTTTTCGAGTCGTACTTGTATTTAAAACCAAAAGTGGTCGGTCGGTTTTTAGGTTTCCAACATTCTGATAAAGCACCACCTCACTACCCGTTAGCGGTTTGTAAGTACCAAAAGGCACAGTGAGTGGCGGTAGTTTTTCGATGATACTGAGTTTATCAGCATCTAAATTAAGTAGCTTAAAGTTTGGATTGAAACGACCCGTAACTTGGTCAATTTGCCCTGCATTGGCATTGATGGCCACTGCACCATTCAAGCCACTGACGGCATTGGCACTTGACTGATTGCCCAAAATAAAAAAAAGCGGGGTGTTGGCCTTTTCGATATATTTTTTGACAATTTCACCACCAGTATTAAAATAGTCGGGTAGTTGATGCAAGATTATCAAGTCGTATTTTTGGTCAGTAAAAAGCAACGGAGACGGATTGACCCCCATGATTTTGATGTCTAACTCATAATTGGCATTGCGCTCTACAATACTTCTGATGGCTTTGAGGTCGGGGTGTGGGGCAAGCGCAAGCAACAGTATTTTTTCTTTGCCGTCAATGACATCAATGTACGCATCTCGGCGGTTATTTTTAGTTGTAAACTCGCCAGCAAGTGCATCGACTTCAATCACAAAATGCTGAACACCGCTCACATTAGATGAAGCCTGAAATGTAACCTGCTGAAAATCATTATTTTGCTTAAACGTAACAGTTTGCTTACTAACAGTCTGTCCGTTTTGTTTGAGTACAACATTAGCCGCTTTGCCAGCAAAGCCAGTGGCCACAACATCGGCCTGAACTGGAAACTGATTGCCCAAATAAGCAATTTTATTGGCCACAACCGAGCGAACACTAACATCTTTTTTGGGAATAGTGTCTCCCAGTCCAATGCTATGAATCTTGAATGTATACTTACCATCAGTCGGCGAAAGTCCTTCATTGCTGATACCATCTGTCAATAAAATAACGTCGGTCAAGTTTTGGCTTTCAAAATTATTTTTAATGTTACCAATCAATCCAGCCAAGTTTGTTCGTTTTTGGTTGAATTTTATTTCTGACAATTTTTCTCCAAAATTTTGATTGTCAAGTGTTTGTACAGACACTTCCAGCCCTTCATCGTTGAGCGATTGTTGTAGTTTTTGAATTTCGGGCAAAATCTTTTGTCCAAAACTACCGACCGACTCAGAGTTATCTATCGCAATAACAGCTTTGGGTCTGTCGATAATGGTTTCAATGGTTTTGATGAGCGGATTGAACAACAAAAAGGCAATGGTACTAATCAAAGCCCCACGCAAAAACGACAGGCCAATGTTTAGATTTCGGCTCCAGAGCGGTTTGGGTTGGTACATCAAAAAAGCATAACCAGCCCCCAAAAGTAGGCAAAGTCCGATGTACCAGTAAGAGTTTTGAAAGATTATTTCCATATTTTTAGTTCGATGCGACGATTCGCTGGGTCTTGGGTATTTAGTCGTGAGTGTTTGTTTTTCTACTTTAAACTCACCATTAAACACCTAAATCTATTTCTACATCACCATTCCACCATCGACCTGTATAACTTGTCCCGTTATATATTTTGACATATCCGAAGCCAGAAATACAGCGCAGTCGGCTACCTCTTCGGGTGAGCCACCCCGTTTGAGTGGAATGGTCTGTTTCCATTCTTCAATCGCTTTTTGGTTCAATTCTTCGGTCATTTCGGTTTCAATAAACCCAGGTGCTATGGCATTTGAGCGTACATTACGAGACCCAAGTTCTTTGGCAACCGACTTTGTAAAACCCAACATTCCAGCTTTTGAAGCTGCATAATTGGCTTGTCCTGCATTACCTGTTAGCCCCACTACTGACGTAATGTTGATAATTGAGCCAGTTCTGGCACGCATCATGACTTTGGTGACCGCTTTGGTAAGGTTAAAAACCGATTTGAGATTGACACGTATCACCTCGTCCCAATTTTCTTCACTCATTCGCATCAGCAGGCCGTCTCGTGTTATTCCTGCATTGTTTACTACTACATCAATCGTACCAAAGTCGGCTATCACTTGTGTTACGAGGTCATCGGCAGCTTGAAAATCAGAAGCATCTGAGCGGTAGCCTTTTATTTTTGTACCAAAAGCGGCTAATTCAGCTTCAAGAGCTTGCCCTTTTTCGATGCTCGACAAATAAGTGAAAGCTACATTGGCCCCTTCTTGGGCAAAACGAGTAGCAATGGCTCGACCAATGCCACGAGAAGCACCTGTAACGATAGCAGTTTTTCCTGATAATAACATTAAATAGTGATTGGTTTTGGAAATAAATTTGATTCTACGATTTCGCACATAATGTGGCCTATCAAAATATGACATTCTTGGATTCGAGGCGTATCGGTTGATGGTACATTGAGCAAATACTGACATAGCTCTCGCATCTTTCCACCTGTTTCACCAGTCATTCCAACTGTTATCATACCCTTACGATTAGCAACTTTTAAGGCTTCGATAATATTAGGTGAATTACCAGATGTCGAAATTCCAACCAACACATCGTCCGTTTGCCCCATGGCCTCCACCATTCGTGAATATATGTGGTCATAGCCATAGTCGTTACTTACGGCCGTCAAGTACGAACTATTGACGTGCAGGGCTTCGGAATATAACGGCGGACGGTCATAATAAAAACGGCCACTAAACTCTGCCGCTAAGTGCTGGGCATCGGCTGCGCTACCACCATTACCACAAAACAGCACCTTTCGATTGTTCCGAAAAGCTACGGTCATGGCTTCGGCAATATTTTCAATACCGCCAATCAATGTATTGTCGGCCAATAATTTGGCTTTGACATCAATTGAGTTTTGGATTATAGATTTGATATGATTCAAAATATATAAAGTATAGAAAGCGAAGCCCTCGCTTAGAGGGGAACGCCCAGTTCGAGGGCTTCGTTAAAATTATAAATTCTTTTTGATTCCTGCTCTGATAGCCATTGTGTTTTTGAACAACTGCCCACTATCATAGGCGGCTGCCAATGTCCAATCAAAGCCTTTGAACATTTTGGTCTTGCCGTCAAGTTGTAACAAAGTAGAAATCTGTCTGGGAGTGTTTGTGTAAGGTCGATTATAAGTTCCCAGATTTGTGCTGTAAGAAAACTTGCTCATAAAATGTATGCTTGTACCCACAAAACCCTCTAACCCCAAATGCCATACTTTTACTCGGTTGTTATTGATATTTTGAAAGCCATTGTATAGTGGCTCTTCTTGATAGCCCGCTCTTGTGTCGTTTCTATTTGTCAAAAAAGGTGTTCCCATAATATTCCCTTTGTAATACCAACCATCTCTAAATTGCCCATGATTAAAATAATTGTCTTGTCCCCAAGCACCGCCGTCACCCGCAGTTGGTCCACCTTGCGAGCGAGTATCTAACATTTCGATATTTAGACCTGTAACAACGACTTTGCCCTTTTGCCCTTCGGCATATATTTTTTTGATGCTCAAGCCATGTAATCCGTCTGTGATATTTGTTCCATAATAGAGCGAACCATCTTCGTAAATACTTTGTCGATAGACCATTATACGGTGACGCTTGGTTTCATATTCAAATGCAATGTCTATTGTTCCTAAGTGATTGCCAAGCCGATTTTCTGTATCGAAAGTTGGTACTTTGGTTGTGTCCAATGTGCCAAAATTGTTTTTATAGCCCAATGCACCTGTAACGATATAGATGTAGTCTCGAAGAGACGACGGTAAGGTGTTGTTTATCACCAATTTAGATTCATAATTTGTAGTACCACCCCATTGTACTTGATGGTTACCGCCTCCGTAGAGTTTGAATTTAGAATTGGGTTTACCGAAGCGGCCATAAAATGATTTTTGGTGCAAATAATAATTATTTACAAAAACCTCGGACCCAAACCAGCCATGAGAGTAAGTGCCTTTGATTGAGACCCAGTTTTTGGTAAATTTAATTGGAAAATAGTCTGGAATACTAATCTGTATTTTGGGTAGCGGCAGTGCATTTCCCGACCAAGCATAAGAGCCAGTACCGAGCGTGGTATCAGAAATGCCAAAGGTTTCTCGGCGGCGGCCAGCATAAACTTCAAAAATCTTATATCGTGCTTTGATATAAGCTTCTGGAACGATTACTTGATTCGTTTTGCCTGCATTGACAACGACCTCTGCCACATAGCCCAAGTTTATTTTTTTTGATTTAAACTCTCCAACGCTTCGCCCAAACACCGACACGGCAGGCGTTGTTTGAGGTACGATACCGTATTGATTGGCCTTAAACCAAAATGGCGTTGGGCCATTACCAAGCCAAGTAGTTAGACCTATTTGGTTTTTGACAGAATAGGTTTTGGTAGAATCTTGGGCAACAGATTGGCTTTGTAACACCATGATTGCGATAACCGCAATGGCGGCCCGACAAAAGGTATTGGTAGTAGGTATCAATTTATATTTCATTCAAATTACGTTTAATGTAAACTTGGGCTTTCGGTTGGTTTATATTTTATCAAAAATCTGTATTTTACAAAACGCTTCAACATTTAAAATCATACATTCTACAACCCTACAGTTATCAAATACTTTTTCAAAAACCTCACTCGTATTCTGTTTTGCATACTCATGGGCGATAAAATTGCGTAGCAATCTTAGTTTCGTAAAATCTTGTGAATGAGTAACAATGCCATACTTTTCTGCAAAATTAGCTTTGTCTATCAGTGAGCCTGCGTGTCCGTTTAGTATTATCATCATTGAACTAAACACTTTTTGTGTCAAAATATCACTCAATCGGGCAAATCGGGCCGTTAATGCCTCCCATTTATCTAATTCATCAAACGTATATTCTGTTTTTAAGCCAATTTGTTTGCAATGGTTATAGGCGTGTTGGAGCGTAGATATACCTTTGATGAGGTATTGTAGCTCTTCTTGTAATTCTGAAATAATATTTTTTTCGTTGCTCATAACTTCACAGCATTGTAGAGTGCTATTTGTTTAAAAGTATCTATGTCTGTTTTGAGATAGGCGATAATATCAATTTTTTGTTCACCAAATTTTTCAAAAAAGTTCACTAAAAACTGCATTTTGTCATCTATCGTTATCTTGTGGTCAGACAATATGAGTAGATCTATATCTCCGCCTTTTTTGTCGTCGTGTACCCGAGAACCAAACAAATAGGGCTCGGCGTTTTGGTTTGTCCAAAACGCTTTGGTAAAAGCCTGTTGTTCATTTGTGATTCTCATGTCTAAGTCATTTAATTAGTAATAGCAACCAAAACATTGTACAGTTCATTCAAATCTGATACTGTAAAGATATTTTTAAATTTTTGAATTTTGACCCCATCAAGCCTTGCTATTTCCCATGTTTCACCATTACTAACTATACCATGTACTGTTTGGGCTATATTATTATTGAGTTTTTGGGCTGCCATCATTTGTGCCATACATTGCCCCCAGCCTTCTGTAAAATTATCTTTTTTGGCTTCTACCATTACCAAGAGTGGAAAATCTAAAACTACTTTGCCGTATTTGGATTTTCCTGCAAAAACATAGTCGGGTATACCGCTTAGGTCTTCGTCGGCAAAAATGGTAGGGTGGCTCCATAGTAAAATATGCTCTCGTTTTGCTTGCCAAACGCTTTTTAAAATGGGGTAGATGAGTGTTTCGCCAATAGAAATTTCGGACACATCAAACGGTAGCTCCGTCAGCACCTCATCAATATCTTTTTTAAGTTGATCAGGTGGGTTCAATAAATTATCGGCCAGCACAAAGTCGGCAACTTCATAACTTAACTGGTACTTTTTGACCACCTCGCCTATATTTTTAAATTGAGTAAAAGGCATGGGTGTTGTTCTTGGTTTTATTTACTGTTGAGGTAAATGTTAAAATATTTTATTATTTATGTAAATGCTTATAGATAAACAACGTTTTGATTTATTTTAAGATTCTAATTATTAGTTAGTTACTATGTTTTTCGTTATTCACTTATCACTTTTCACTACTTGCGACCACAAAGATACAACATCATTTTGAACCAGACAAAAAACCATTTTTACGAACGCCCACATAAAGCCCTACGGTATTGGGATAAAGTTTGCCGATATCAAAAGACAGCGCCGTTCTGAGTTCGGCACCGCCCAAAAGTCGAACGGGTTTTGAGGCTTCGATAATCGTTGAGAGTTGTAGCGGTGCAGGGGTAAATGGTGCCTCATAGTTGCCGTAGTTTTGGGTCAATGACCATTTGGTGCGCCAGTTCCATTTGTTGTATGTACCAGCCAGCCCAACATGATAACCATAAACCCGTGTGTTGTTGAGCTGAATAAACGGCGTACCTATTATACGTTCTCGATTGGCCCAACCATTGGTATAAATATAATGGTTAAAATTGGTTTCCCGGCCAAAAATACCTTTATCCCAGTCCCATACATCACCGCCTTGATTGACAGAATGGAAAAACTCAAAAAGTAAATGATGAATGATGAATGATGAATGATGAATATTTGTCTTATTTTTTCGAGTCATTGCAAAACTATTTAGTCCGTCTGGAATGGCCCTGAGCCAATACACAGCCCCTGCTTCAAAAAATGTTTGACGGCTAAATACATAATTCCAGTTTTTGCCTTTGATGTCAAAACCTAAATCAATGCTTCCCAAATGATTACCAATACGACTACTCGCCCACGAGTCTCCAGAGATAACCCCCAAATAAGCCTGAGATAGTGGCAAATTAAAATTAGAAAAATTAGCTTCATTGCCCCACATCACGTTGTGTATAAAACCTCCATACAACCTAAACGGCCAAGTAGGTTTACCAAGCCGACCAAAGAAAGTTTTTTGATGTAAGTAAGTAATGTTGTGCCTGGGTTCGAGGCCAATCGGAATATCGCCAAACCAACCGTGCGAAAATGTACCTTTGAAAGCCAGTAGGTTTTGAGTAAACGGCACATCTACATAGCCCAAGGTGTTGATTTGAACTTTGGATAATGGAAAAGCATTACCAGACCAGCTATAGGCCCCCATTGTGAGCGAGCTGTCTGCTACCAGACCGTGTATTTCTCTTCGTCGCCCTGCCCAAATTTCAAATGGCCCCGCATGTGCTTTTAGATAGGCTTCTGGAATCAAAATCTCGCTTTTGGTTGTGGCGTTGGCTATAATATTGACGGCCCCACCCCAGCCAAAAAACCGTTGACGGTTTCGGACACTATCTGTTTTGTAGTCCGATTGCAGCGACCCTTGAACCGTAAGGTATGAGCCAGTAGTTGGTACTGTACCGTATTGATTGGCTTGCTGCCAAAAAGTGGTAATACCGTTTGATAAATAAATGCCCGACTCGGTGCTGTATCTAATTGGTTTAACTAAATTTGTCGTCTGACAATAGCTACTATTGAAACAAAACGCAGTCAGAATCATCAAAGACACCTCAACTAATTTTTTCATACTCTATTTTAATTTAAAAAATATATGTTAAATTCTGTACAAAATACAAGTAAAAAGCCCTTTATTCACACTCTCACCTCTAAAACAGTAACTAATGAGCGTGTTTTGATTGTAACAGGCTATGACTATTTTTTACAAAGGAACGATTTTATAAAACTACTTCAAATCTATCGGCAAATTATTTTAGTACCTCGCTCTGTTAATGACGATTATTTTTTGGGCGAAACCGTTGGTCGTATTATTAACGACTACAAAAATATTCACTTAGTCAATAACCCCATATACGACGAGCAGCACCAAGTAGTTTATCAGATTATATTAGGAAACAGCAAAACCCTAAAGACTACAACAGTGAGCGATTTTTGTGAGGCTACGCTCAAAAAAATCTTTATTCCAGAATCTGTTAATGACGTACAAGATATTGTGCTTGACCTAAAATATTTTTCTGTTGGCGTGCGGCTTATCAAAAAAGCGATGGACTGGGGTGTAGGAGGACTGTTGGTGGCAGTTACGTTTCCTGTATGGTTAGTGGCTCATAGTGCTATCAGGCGGCAGTCGCCTGGGCCGGTGTTCTATCGCCAAAAGCGGGTAGGTATCAGAGAAATCGAATTTGAATGTACTAAATTTAGATCTATGAGGCTCGATGCCGAAGCCAATGGGGCTCAGTTTTCTACTAAGAACGACGAGCGTATTTTTAATTTTGGCAAAACTATGCGAGCCACCCGTATAGACGAACTGCCGCAGCTACTGAATATCGTGCGAGGTGAAATGTCTTTAGTTGGACCACGGCCAGAGCGCAAAATATTTACCGATGCCTTTGAGGAGCATATACCCCACTATGCCCAGCGGCACGTTGTCAAGCCTGGTATTTCGGGTTACGCCCAAGTCATGTATCCTTACGGTGCTGGTCTCAAAGATGCTCGCCACAAACTCATGTACGATCTCTATTATATCAAAAACTGGTCATTGTGGCTCGAAACAAAAATAGCAATCATGACGGTTTGGACGGTGGTGAGTAAGGTGGGGAGGTGAATAAATGCTGGTATTTTTCTAATATTATATGCTTACTGTACTCAATTTCTGCAATTTTTCGTGCTTTTTTGCCCATTTGCATTCTATCTATTTCAGTATTATCATTCAGATTATTAAAAAATAATCTGATTTTATCACGGTCTGAAAAACTAAACTGCCAGCCTATTTGATTTTCTTTAACTACCATTCCGATTTCGCTATCATTACTTCCAAAATACAATATTGGCTTGCCTGCAGCCATGATATTATAAGACTTTGAGGGGACGCCTAATCCTGTCATAGACTCGTACAGTGATACAATGGCAATATCACAGGCATTTAAGAACAATAACTGTTTATCTCGTTTAAATGGGGGCAAGAACGAAACATTTTTTAGGTTGTCGGTCTGCTTTATTAACTCTTCTTTCATTGCTCCATCTCCAATAAAAACAAAATGTAGCAAGTCGTTCTTGATATTTTTTATTATTTCGATTAACAATTCTAAACCTTGTAGTCGCCCAATATTTCCTGCAAACTGAATGACTAATTTGTCGTTGAGGCTCTCAATACCATATACTTCTTCTTTATTCACTGTAGATGGATATACGGTATCTATATCTGCCCAATTTTCGATGATATTAATTTTATTTATTTTCGTTACACCTATTTTTTTCTCAAAAACTAATCCCATGTCTCGGCCACATACCACTATTTTGTCTACCTGAGAATACGCTTTATCAAAAATGTATTTTATAAATTGATAAGTCCATTGTTTATTGTTAGACAAACCAGCAGGTACTAAATTCTCAGGAAACACATCGTGTACAAGTATAGCGATACGAAACCCTTTTATTTTTGAAATTAAAGTAATTATTGGAACTAAAAAAGCTGGATTTGTAACCAGCCAGACACTATCATTTTTTTTTACCCGTATCAGTATTTGGTAAGTAAAAGAAAGGGTCAAGTGGAGCAACCCCAGAATACGTTTGAGTAATTGATTTTTATTGAATGGCTTTACGTTGAGCCTATGAAGAATTATATTTTTTGAAATATCTTGAATACTTCCCCTGTTGTCGTCCCAGAATGGCCCACAAATAACATTCACTTGTTGCCATTGAGCTAAATATACTGCTATCTCGGTAAGATAGTATCCCGATGAGGTTTCATTGGGATAAAACAGCTCTGAAACTATCCAAAATTTACCATTAATCTTCATATATTGTTCGATATTGAGCGTATAAAGTCTGGTTATTCTTAATATTTTCAATCATTTCTTTAACCATTGTGTCATAATCGGGTATTTGATAATCAAACTCTTTGCGTGTATCTATAAAACTTTTGTCAGATACAACACCTTCCACTGGAATAATCTCAATGTCTTTTCCAGTATATTTTTTAAATAAATTCAACAAGTCATATTTGTTGATACTTTGTCCATTTGTTACATGATATAACCCAGTGGTGTTCTGGTCAATCGCTCTTTTTATTATTTTTGCAAGCTCCAATGTGGTTACTCCCGACCAAATACTTTTCGTGTAGCCTTTAATCGTACCACTTTGCTGCATAAACCAATGAAAAAGCCCTTCTCCTTTGCTTTTAAGTTCGGGGCCAATTATGGATGTTCGTAATGTTAGGTGAGGTAATTCTCTAATTTCACCTAAGGCTTTGGTTTTAGCGTACATTGTGTACCCGTCTTGCTCGTCATGTTCAACATACCGTCCTTTTTTTCCTGAGAAAACACAATCTGTGGAAATATGAATTAGTTTGGCTTGGATTTCATTTGCTATTTTGACTAAATGGTGCGGTATGTAAGCATTTATGAAAATAGCATTTTCTGGAGATTCATTTGTACCATCAATTAGAATTCCAACACTATTAACAATATAATCAGGTTTTATTTCTGTGATTAAATTATCTAATTGTGAGAGATTCTTCATATCAAGAATAATACTATCCTCATTCAACTTCGTCCGATAAACAACATTAAACAGTTTGTTATCATTAAAAGAGTGGAGATAATGATAAACCTGGTGTCCTAATGTTCCTGTCGAACCCAACAACAATATTTTTTTCATCTTTCTTTTAATTTTTATGCCAAACAGTACGATTCACGTAATCGGTGTAAGACAATATAATACGTAGAACTTTTTTGGAAACATTATCTACATCATAATCTTTCACCATTTTCATTTTACGTTCTGTACTGTGTTGTTTTGTTACTACATCAATAGCTTCAATCACTCGCCCTTTTTTCAACCCAGACATGATGAGCGTACCTTCGTCCATTCCTTCGGGTCGCTCGTGAGCTTGTCGAATTGTGATAGCTGGCAAATTTAGAATAGAACCCTCCTCGGCAATCGTACCGCTGTCTGAGATAACACAAAAAGCGTTCATTTGCAGGTGGTTATATTCGTGAAAGCCATAGGGCTTAGAAAATTGAATCAATGGATTAGTATTTTCATAGCCCATCGTCTCTAATTTCTTACGAGTTCTCGGGTGGGTCGAAATAATA
>JAYWHT010000085.1:0-34477 GCA_043777595.1 Spirosomataceae bacterium | reverse complement strand
ACGTTTTGGGAATGGGTACTAAAAATTTAGAAAATATGTCTATCGGCTTTGCTGATGAGTCCACCTTTCAAACTTATGGCAATTCAGCCCGATTATGGTCTTTTAACAAAGGATTAATTCGTAAGGAAAATACCAACCGAAACAAACAAAACTGTTTTGGTTTCTATGCAATCCGAGGGAAAAGTCTTTTGATACCCATAAAGAAAGGGAATGAACAAACTTTCTTAGCCATGCTTGACAAAATCAAAGAACAACACTTACAGTACGATGGAATCATTCTTATTTGGGACAATCATAAAGCTCATACCACACCAGCCATTGAACAAAAAGCTTATTTACTCGGTATTAACATCGTGAATTTACCGACTTATTCGCCTAATCTAAATCCCATATAAAGGCTTTGGAAATCTATTAAAACAGTGCTGGCGGAAACTGGATTTATTGAAAATTTACAGCATCTAAATCAACTCATTGACAATGCTTTCAAAAAAGCATCTGATTCATTATCATTTGCTAAAAAATGGATAGAAGATTTCTGGAATGTCATTTTCTGGAAAAGTCCTATTCAACTTTCTGAATAGTTATGTCGCACTCTATAGCTAACTACAATATTTTTACGTCACTCGTTTTTCACTATTCAATACTCATGCTCAACACAGAAATTCGCTATTTTTTTACGGCCCTTATGTTTTTTACCCGTATTCCTTGCCCAAGTTGGGTGGATCATAGCGACCACTACCTCAACAAATCTCGTAAATACTTTCCGCTAATTGGCTGGATTGTCGGCGGGCTGTCGGCAGTTATATTGTGGGGGGCTTCGTTTGTGTTGCCAATGTCTGTTTGTATTGTGTTGTCTATCATGGCGAGTGTCTGGACGACGGGGGCTTTTCATGAGGACGGCTTCACGGACGTGTGTGACTCTTTTGGGGCGGGCTGGAACAAAGCCCAGATTTTGACCATCATGAAAGACAGTCGCATTGGCGCCTATGGCGTAATAGGTATGGTGTTGTTGGTATTGCTCAAATATTTAGCTTTGGCAGAAATTGCCCAGAAAGATAGCACGCTACTATTTTTTGTGATAATCAATGCCCACACCACGAGCCGTTTTATTGCCTCAACTTTTGTCCATACCCACGACTACGTGCAAGACTTGGACGTATCAAAATCTAAACCCATCGCTTCTCAGCGGCTTTCGTTGTCGGAGATGGTTTACAGTGCTGCCATTACGCTTGTGCCGTTTATATTGTTTCAAGATTGGCGTTTTTTGTTAGTGCTTCCTATCACTTATTTATCCAAAATTTATTTGGGTTATTATTTCAAAAAACACATTGGCGGCTACACTGGCGACTGCCTCGGCGCTACGCAACAAGTGAGCGAGGTAGTGTTTTATTTGGCAGTTTTGGGGTTGGATAAAATGCTGTAACTGAAATGCTAAACTACACTCTCTTTCCAGTTTTCGTATCTTTCAATGCGTTTTATTTGGGTTTCGCTCACTCCAAACTGCTTGGCGATAATTCTGGTACGAGTTTTTTTGTTTTTGAGCAACCGTCTGATAAACATCACCTTTGGGGCTGTTAGTTTGCGGCCTTTGTGCTTGATTTTATGCTCTTTCATTCGCTGTATAGCCAACATCACATGAGGGCTTTTGGTGGCGTGGGCTTCCATCTCTTCTTTTGTAGCCCAGCGCAGGTTTTCTACTCGGTCATCGGCTTTGTCATAATTAAGATGTAATACAAAAGTCTGATTGTCGGAATCTTTAGGAATAAAATACTCGGCTACTAATCTAAAATAAAAAAAGTGTTTGCGTATCGTTATGCCGTTTTGATTGAATCTATATCTAAATATCCGATAGCCCTCTATTAGGCTACCGTTCAAGATTCGTCCATCGTGGAATTTGTCTGTAAAACTAATCAGTTTGCCTGTATTTGAAATGGCATAACGAAGTTTTAGCGACTTTTCTATTTCTATTTCTCTGTATTCTTCGTTCGGATAAACAACTATCATTGTGAGTTTTTTACTTGTTCTGGGCTACAAAGATACGCAAAACATGATTATAAATTTTCTTGTTTACGCACTTGTTTAACAAACTTCAAGGAAGCAGATGTTAGGCTGGCAATCTTGACATCATCAAAATCGGTGTCAGTCAAGAGTGTTTTTATGAAAATATATTTTTGTTGCTCTATACCTTCTTGCATACCCTTTTGCATACCCTTCTGCATACCTTTCTGCATACCTTTTTCCATACCACGCTTTAGCCCTATTCTTGTGGCTCGGTCTATAACAAATTCTTCGATACCCATAGTTTTTTTTGGTTGATTGTTCAAAATATCAATTTCTTGCTCAAATCTAACACTCTTTTCGCTATTCCCAAAACGAACATATAACTTTAAAAAGTTCATTAAAACTCTAATTTTATCTTTATCAAATTGCTTGTTTAAAAGCCGCCTTGCTAAGTCTATTTTTTTGTCAAACAATTCATTTTCAGATACTTTACCTTTTTTGATGGCCAACAAAGTTGTCAAAATTACCATTGCAAAGGGATTGCTGTCTTCGGATAGTGCATTTTCGTTTTGGTCTAAAACTTTGTAGCTATTAAAATCATACCGCAAGGTTGTTCCCAAATACGTTTGTTCAAAGTAGTACGGTTTAAATTTTTTATTGGTATCTGTCAGCAAAGCAAAGGCTGTGATAGGTCTTTGAAATTTATCATAAATTCGATAAAAGTATTGAAACATACGTTGGGCAAAATCTTTGTCAGTGCTTCCTTGTACTTCGATATGTACCAATATCCATTGCTCGTTGCCTGTTTTGGTAAATACTTTTACTAATTTATCTACGAATCTCGGCGAAAAATCATCGGGGTCTGACGGACAAATCTGCTCTAATTCTTTGTCCAAAAACTCAAATGGACGTGAGAAGTCGAACAACTCTTGGGCATCTACAACAAAAAAACGTAGAAAATCATCAAATACATCTTCCAAAATGGCTTTCCACAAACTATCATCTCGTTTCATAACACAAAACCTATGATAACCCCAACGCCTTGCGATTTACGTTTTCGTCTGCACCTGTGGCTGCAAAATCGTCAAAAGCACGGGTGGCTACTTCTATAATATGGCTTTCGATAAATGGTGCGCCCTCGGCTGCACCTTGTTCCGATGACTTAATGCAACATTCCCATTCCAATACTGCCCAGCCGTCGTAGCCGTATTGCGATAGTTTTGAGAAAATAGAGCCAAAGTCCACTTGCCCGTCGCCCAAGGAGCGGAAACGCCCCGCCCGATTGACCCAACCCGAATAACCACTGTACACACCCTGACGACCTGTTGCATTAAACTCAGCATCTTTGACGTGGTAAGCCTTGATACGGTCGTGATAGAGATCTATAAATGACAGATAGTCAAGGCATTGCAATACAAAATGGCTGGGGTCGTAGTTGATACAGGCACGAGAATGGCCACCCAAATAATCGACAAACATTTCAAAAGTGGCCCCATCAAAGAGGTCTTCGCCAGGGTGCAGTTCATAGCAATAGTCCACGCCACATTCGTCATACACGTCCAAAACAGGTTTCCAGCGAGCGGCCAATTCTTTAAAGGCAGTTTCGATGAGTCCAGCAGGCCGCTGCGGCCATGGATATAAGTACGGCCAAGCCAACGCCCCCGAAAAGCCCACGTGCGATGTTAGCCCTAAATTTTTTGAAGCCTTAGCCGCATAAATCAACTGCTCTTTGGCCCACTCACGGCGGGCAGGCTCGTTGGCGTGTACTTCGGCAGGTGCAAAGGCATCGTACATGGCGTTGTAAGTAGGGTGCGAGGCTAATAACTGCCCTTGTAGGTGTGTTGATAATTCGGTAATAACCAATCCTTTATCGGCCAATTTGCCTTTGAGTTCATCGCAATAAGTCTTGCTTTCGGCGGCGGTTTTGAGGTCTATCACTCGCCCGTCCCAAGCAGGTAGCTGCAAACCTTTATAGCCTAAGTCAGCCATATAGTCGGCGATGGTATCTAAGCTATTAAATGGGGCAGTGTCGCCCATAAATTGTGCCAAAAATATGGCCGGTCCTTTGATTGTTTTCATTGTTTTTACAAATATTTTTAAAATTGCGTTTTCACAAAAGTTTCTACTGCTTTTTTTGCTTTATTTTTTACTTCTTTCCACGTTATACCTCTCAAATCTTCAGGATTTTCTTTTTGTTTTTCGGCATCTTCAAAATAAGTCATATACAAGACTATATGCCCAATGTCGCTATTTGGATATTTTCGTTGCTAAAAGCCAACATTTGAGCCAGCGAATAGTGGTTTAGTAGCTCTACAATGTCCCAAAAATCTTTTTTCACGCCTCTCGTTGCCATCGCTTCCAATTTCATCGGAATAATATCGGCAATAGATACAAAACGAATATCATCTATGGTTTCAACTGGTTCTATGTATTTGTACTCATGCAAGATAATATCCACTTTAATCTCGTCAATATTAAACCAAATACTTTGTTTTCTTTGGTCTAACTTGATGGTCTGTGGTAGCTTTTTGATTATGGCTCTTTCAACTTCTTCTCTATCAAACGGTATATTGGTAAAAATATCCAAATCTACTGAAAGGCGATGTCCTAATTTTAGGGATAGATTCGTACCACCCACTAATGCAAAATCACCCAATTCGTCTATTTGCATCAGTGTTTTGAGCAATTCGTAGGTTCTAGGGGTTACAGTATTTAGATATAGCATAAGTAACTGAGCAAATTTAAACGTAATTTGAAATTCGGCTAAATTATTAAAAATCAAACATTTATTCACTCAATCATTCATAATTCTACATTATTACTTAACTTAGTAAGTCCAGTTAGAAATTCTGATTTGTCGCCGCTGGTAAGCTATAAAATCCGTTTTGTTTAGTTCGAGAATAAGGCAAAGAAAAGACAAAGCCGATGACTTGAAATAAGGCACCGATACAGCATCTTGTTTTATTCTTTCTAAACCATAATATTTTATAATTTCGACAATATCAGCCCACATGCCGTGGTTTAGCACTTTATCTATCACAAAAACGCTACTTTCGTTGAAATCTATTTTGTCAAAATTTACGTCCCAAAACGCAATTTTGGATATGTTTGGTTTTGTCATGATTAAAAAAATTACACCGCTACCCAGCCCTGCGCCTTGTTACTTTCCAAAATTCACTCACAAATTAGTAGTTTTTATGACCTTCGACTAAGTTCTGAAAGACTAAATTTTATCAAGTGTTTTGATTTTTGATGGATTTTGTTTGACGTGAAAAATATCCATAATCATTATTGTTTGCCTCGAAATACGAAAATAGATATGATAATTCGTTTTAAAAATCGCATATCTATATTCGTGTTTTGTTGGGATTTTATATTGGATAGAATACGACTCTGGATATTGGCTTATTTTGTATATCAATTCCACGATGTCTTTTTTGAATCGTTCTGAATTCTGAACAGACTTTGAACGAATGAAATCAATTATTGATTTTAAGTTATTTTGAAACTGGGGCTTGATTTCGATTTCAAACTCTATTTCCATGACTCTAATTCGGTTTTAAAATCTGAAAAAGAGATACCGTTTTGGCTTTCGGCCATAGTTAATCTATCGCCTATTTGTTTCCATGATAGGGTATCATAGTTCGATAGTTCAATAGTGTTGGTTTTAATTTTCAAGCGTTGTGCGAGCGATAAAAACAATTTCAAATCATTTTCTGATTGTATTTCTAACTGGAGTGTCATAAATCTTAGGGTTAATTTCTACACAAATTTACACATAATTCAATTTTTATTCCAAAAATACTCGCCAACTATACATTCACCCAGCCTTGCGCCTTGTTACTTTCCAAAATTCGCTCACAAATCAGCAACTCACGGTAGCCATCGGCGAAGGTCGGAAAGGTGGGATTTTCAGGCATTTTGCCAGCCACTACGGCTTCATATACTTCTTTGAACATTTGCTTTGAGGTATCTGGAAAGCCCTCGTTATGGCCACCTGGGAAACTCATAATGGCACGGGCTTCGGGGTAGGCCAACGATGGGTCACGCATCAGGTGTTGGTTGTAGCCGTCTCTGTTGCCTATCCACATTTCGTTGGGGCTTTCGGAGTTCCAAGCCATTGTTTTTTTAGAACCCGAAATCTCTAATTTCATCTGGTTTTTGCGCCCTGCCGATACTTGCGACACTGTTATTACGCCACGGTTGCCGTTGTCAAATTTTAACATTACGTTGGCGTGGTCTTCGGTATTGATGGCTACATCAGCGTAGTCTTCGGGCGTGAGCATCTTGCCAGAGTACGTTTCTACGGGTTTCAGAGGCTTTTTACGGAACTGATGCACGGTATTAAAATCAGCGCAAACGGCAACGGTTTTTAGTCCTGTGATGTATTCGAGAGCGTCCATGAGGTGTGAGCCAATGTCGGCAATAGCACGGCTATCGCCCGACTTGTCGGGTTCGAGCCGCCAGTTATAGTCGGTTTCATAAAACAACCAATCTTGCAGATACGAACCAATGATAGAATAAACATCGCCCAAGTCGCCTTTTTCACGCATTGTTTTCATTTGGCGTACCAACGGATAGTACCGCAAATTGAAATGTACGGCATTGACAAGTCCCGTTTGGGCGGCCAAAGCTACCAAATCTTTGGCTTCGTGCAGGTCTTTGGCCAATGGTTTTTCGCAAACCACGTGCTTGCCAGCCAATAGTGCGGCCTTAGACTGTGAAAAATGCAAAAAATTAGGCGTACAAATATGCACACAGACGATGTCGTCCATGGCCAGTAGCTGGTCAAATGTACAAGCTCGCTCAATGCCTAACTGTGCGGCCTTGGCAGTGGCCAATTCCATCGAAAATTCGCACAGAGCGACCACCTCTACATTTGGCAATCGGCGTAACGCCTCAATGTGTGCAGGCCCAATAAAACCTGTTCCTACTACTCCTACTTTTATTTTTTGCATAGATTGTTTGTGTAATTTTGAATGATGGAATGGCTGAATGAAAGAATAATTTATTCAAAACGCTTTCATTGATAATAATTTTCAAATTTATTATTAAAGCAAAGAAACCTTTGATTTTTACTTCAAATTTGTTCACAAAACTAAAACTTTGTATTGGTTGTGCAAGTAGTAATTTGTTTGGCCGTGTTTCTTTTTTGTTTTTATGTCAGTAAATGATAAATTTGTGGTTCAGAACAACCAAACCTACTATTTCTAAATGTTAAATATTGTAATATTTGGCCCACCGGGGGCAGGTAAAGGCACACAAGCCGCCAAATTGATTGATAAATATAATCTATTTCATATTTCAACTGGCGATATGTTTAGAATGCATATCAAAGACCAAACCGAACTGGGCAAGCGTGTCAAAGATTTATTGGACAATGGTATATTGGTACCAGACTCTATCACTATAGATATGTTAGAAGAAGAAGTACAAAAAAAACCAGATGCAAAGGGTATTATTTTTGATGGTTTCCCACGCACAGTAGCGCAGGCCGAGGCGTTAGACGTATTTTTGGAATCTAAAAATGCCCCTTTAAAAGTCGTGTTGCAGTTGGACGTAAACGAAGATGAACTCAAACACCGCATAGCCGAGCGCAAAAAAATAAGTAACCGTGCCGATGACGATGCCGACAAACTCGTAAGGCGTATTGACGAATATTTTACCAAAACGGTTCATGTATTGCCTCATTATGAAGCCCAGCACAAACTTGTTGTTGTTGATGGTATTGGCGAAATAGCTCGTATTTTTGACGATTTGTGTGTGGCGATTGATAAATAAAAATCTAAGAAACCAATAAGTCCCACTTTAATATACCTATTTTGGCCAAAAAATAGCGTATTGATACCCGTAATACTCCCAAACCGTACTCAGCACTTCGGACAAAATTGATAGAGGATGCCTCATCAAAATATTTGGTGGGGCAAGTTACTTCGGCAATGTCGTAGCCTTTCCAGAATATTTGGGCAATCATCTCATTGTCAAACACAAAGTCGTCGTTGCATTTATTGAACGGCACATTTTCTAAAACTTCTCTCGAAAAAGCACGATAGCCTGTGTGATATTCTGACAGTTTTTGATTCATCATTATGTTTTGAAACAAAGTCAAAAATCGATTGGCGACATATTTATAGAGCGGCATGCCGCCTTTGAGCGCACCTTTGCCCAATATTCTTGACCCAAAAACAACAGGATACAGACCATTGCCGATAATCGAAATCATGGCCGTCAGTAAATGTGGCGTATATTGATAATCGGGGTGTAGCATAATGACAATGTCGGCGTTGAGTTCGAGGGCTTTTTTGTAGCACGATTTCTGATTGCCTCCGTAGCCTTTGTTCACATCATGTTTGACTATGTGCCTAATGCCCAAACGCTCCGCTTCTTTGACAGTGCCGTCGGGGCTGGAGTCATCTACCAATACTACTTCATCAACAAACTCAAACGGAATTTCTTTGTATGTTTTCTCCAATGTGGCTTCTGCTTTGTAGGCTGGCATTACTACTACAACCCTTTTGTTTTTGTACATCGTTTGTTGATATTCAGTTATAATTATGAACTGGCAAAATTAGGAATAACTTAAAGAGTTATGAAATTTTTGTGGCTAATTAAAACCGATAACTCGAAAAACTACCCGCTTTTTGGTAAAATACGGTACTTTTGAAGTATATTTGTGCCAATATCACAGCATTATGGCCAATTCAAACTTCATAGATTACGTCAAAATAAACTGCAAATCGGGGGCAGGTGGCGCAGGCTCGTCGCATTTCAGACGAGAAAAATTTGTAGATCAGGGCGGCCCCGATGGCGGTGATGGAGGTCGGGGAGGACACGTTATTTTGAGAGCAACAACCCAAGTATGGACGTTATTACACCTCAAATATAAAAAACACATCAGAGCAACCTCGGGTGACGGCGGCTCTGGTGCAAGATGTTCGGGTTCGCAAGGGGAAGATGTTTACTTAGACGTACCGCTCGGAACAATAGCCAAAGATGCCGAAACAGGCGAAATTATGGCCGAAGTAACAGAACACAACCAAGAAGTAATTTTGCTGAAAGGTGGCCGTGGTGGTCTGGGAAACCATAATTTTAAGACATCGACCAAGCAAGCACCCGACTATGCCCAGCCAGGCGACCCTATTGTTGAAAAATGGATAGTATTGGAACTCAAACTATTGGCTGATGTAGGCTTAGTGGGTTTCCCAAATGCAGGTAAATCAACGTTGCTGTCGGTAGTGTCGGCAGCTCGTCCCGAAATTGCAGATTATCCGTTTACAACCCTTGTACCCAACTTAGGCGTAGTTGAGTATCGAGATTTTAGGTCGTTTGTAATGGCCGACATACCAGGTATCATAGAGGGTGCTGCACAAGGTAAAGGACTGGGTGTAAGGTTTTTAAGACATATCGAACGAAACTCTATACTTTTGTTTTTGATACCAGCTACCAGCGACGACGTTAAAAAAGAATATGAAACATTACTGAAAGAACTCGTTGAATACAATCCTGAATTGGCTTCAAAAAAGAGACTCATAGCCATATCAAAAGCAGATATGATTGATGAAAAAACAAAGAAAAAAATTCTAAAAAAAATACCAGAAGGTGTTTCTTCGTTGTTTATTGCATCAATCACAAAATATGGGCTTATCGAATTAAAGGATTTGATTTGGACTACTTTACAAGAAGAAAACAAAACAAAGTAGTACCCTAAATATTGTAGTAACTATGACTAAGTATCACAAATCAGCTTATTTGGTGGCCTGTGCCGTACCCTTGCTGTTTATGTGTTGGGCACTATATTGGCAGTCTATTGATTTTCCTTTTTGGGACGATTTTTTTGTTTTGAAAACAGTAAATGACCTCAAAAACCCTACAAATGGTTTTGCCGAAGTCATACGGCTGTTTTTTGAGCAACACATGGAGCATCGTATCGCATTTGCCCGATTGACTTTTTTGTTGTCAGATATAGTCGGTTTAGTAGATTTGAGATGGCAAATGGTATTGGCATTTGTTGGTATTTTGGGCTTGATAGTTGTCTTCTATAAATTTTTGCTGCGCACTGGCAAACCAACTATATTCATTGTTCCTGTATTTTTTATAGTTTTGAACCTACAATACCACCAAGCGATATTTTTTTCGATGTCGGCAGTGTCAAATGTTTTTATCCATGTTTTTGCCATGGTGGCGTTTTACTGTCTTGTTTTCAGATTAAAATACAATCTATTATTGATAATTGGCCTTAGTGTTTTATCCATTTTTACAACAGGCAACGGAATTATTTTGAGTTTGGTACTATTGTTGGGGTTATTGATTCAGAAAGAGTACAAAAAAGTCTTCGTTTATGGTGGTGTGGTAGGACTTGTAATTTTGATGTATTATTCATTCAACTACACGAAACCAAGCTGGATTCCACCTGTGAGCGAAACGCTTAAAAATCCAATGATGGTGATTCAAAATTTTTTCTATTTTTTGGGCAATACGTTTAGTTTACCAGTAACTGATATGAATGTTTTTTTGGGGTACGAATCTTTTGTAAATCCTCAAATATACGATTCGTGGATAGTTTTGCCAGTTCATTTGTCTGTTGGTATATTTATATTTGTGTCTTTTGTTATAAAAATAGGACTTGACATCAAAAATAAAGCACTCACCAATTCGAGTTTATTTATAGGATTATCGATTTGTTTTTATTTTATTACAGCTTTGGCCGTCAGTTGTATGAGACCTGATGAAGCACATACGGCGATGTTTTTGAGTAGATATAAAATCAATGGTATTGTTATTTTGGTTCTACTATATTTTTCGTTGATTGATGTTTTTATCAACCGCATACAGACCCAGACGTTGTTTATTACAAGTCTGGCGGTAGCTGTTTTGTTTGCCATCAACAGTAATTTTATAGCCGCCAATGGTGTAATAAACTATTACAAAGCCTCCTTGTGCGACCAGTACTCGTATTTGAACAACAAAACCCTTGTGTATTATCCAAAGGGTAGCGATATACTGAAAAAAGCCAATGCCATGGCAGCCAATTGTTTTACAGAACCAACTGCAAAGCATTTCTTGGCTTCCGATTCAGTATTTGACTTTACTTTACTCACAAACCCCCAAGATACAAGTCATATTAAGTTGAGTCAAAATCAAAGCTATTTTAATTTTGATTATTTACTTCCTTTCAATGGCTCAATGGTTGGGGTTAATGGGTTGTATTTGAGATTAAAATCAAAAGACAAAAGCTATTTATTGTTTATGACTGCTCCTCGGAATTCTATTATCAACTTCTTGAAAACGCAGCATATTTGGAACAGCTATTACAAAACAACTATACCCAAAACAAATATTGATGCTGGGTTGTATAACATATCACTTTTTAAAATTGAAAATACAAAAAATATAATTTTAGCCAATATCCCACAAGTTCAAATTCGTTAGATTTTGAACTTCATATTTGTTTTAAAAATTACCCTATTCGATTTGGAATTTAATATTTTGTCAAATTTATAATATCTTAAATCTTATGATACGAAAATTTTCAATAGCAAGATATATAACCATGGTAGCAGTTATATTATTAGCTACCAATGCGTTTGCACAAATTCAGATTACGTCTCCACTCAATCGGATTGTTTTTCAGCGAAACAATCAAAATCTAAGCACATTTAATGTTACGGGTTTTTTTACGGGTACTGCCGACAGTATTCAGACTCGCTTAGTGCCACGAGTAGTGGGTCAGGGTACGCTTGTAAACTGGCAGCGAATATCGCAGAGCATCACAAACAGTAATTTTTGTGGTACAATGACCGCCGCTGGTGGCTGGTATAGTTTAGAGATTCGTAGCTGGAAAAATGGAAGCATAACCAACAATGCAACCATAGATAGAGTAGGTGTCGGCGAGGTGTTTTTGATAGTAGGCCACTCAAACGCACAGGGCAATGGCTACCCCAACATTGGAGGAGCGGCAGACGACAGAGTGAGTTGCGTAGATATTGCCAACCCGTCCTCGCAGCTTAGGGCTTATGAGGCTTCGGGTAGTGCCAACGACTTACCACTTCGGTTCGACCAGTTGGGAGCATCGAGTGGTATGGCACCATTCAATGAAAATCCGTGGTTTTGGGGAAAATTAGGTGATAAGTTAGTCGCTAAGTTTAATGTCCCAGTTTTGTTTTTTAGTGCGGCCTTTGGTGGTACTTCTATGTGGCACAACTATCGGTCGGCTACTAACCAGCCTTTTACACACCCATTCATAAGTTACAATCAGCGAATGCCTTACGTAAATATTCGCAATACATTTGTTAAATATACACCTGTTGTTGGTCTTAGAGCGATTTTGTCGGGGCATGGAATCAATGACGCATTCTTAGCATCTAACTCAAAAGATACTATTAAATTTCATCATCAGACGGTAATAAATAAATCTCGTCAAGATTCGGGAAACCCCAACTTGGCATGGATGGTAGCGATTTCTGCTTATGATGACGGTGTTAAGGACTTTATCAATCAAGGACAGTTGGAACTCACAAACAATAATCCGAACGTATTTAGAGGTCCCAATCTCAACCAAATTGATAATTCAGGGCGTATTGATAGGCTACATTACAATCAAAATGGTCAAAACTTAGCCGCTCAATATTGGGAACAAAGTATTACCAAAGGCTTTTTAGATGCCACTGTGCCTATTATGCCCAACGCTTCGAGTGGCGGTGGCGGTGCCAACCAGCCTAATATCTCTGTTCAGTCCAACTGTGGGGGCAGTGTTTTGTCTGTTTCTAACTGCAACGGCAGTCTTAGCTGGTCAAACGGTGCCACAAGTTCGAGCATAACAGTTGGTAGTTCGGGCATATATTCAGCTACTTGTACCGTAAGTGGCTGTGGTGGTGGGTCGGCTTCTAATTCTGTCAATGTCAATGTGTCGGGTTCTGGGGCTGCACCAAGTATTTCAACATCGGGGCCGACTACCTTTTGTGCTGGTGGGCAGGTAACACTCACTTCGAGTGGCGGTAATGGCTACCGTTGGTCTAATGGGTCGCAAGCCCAAAGCATAACTGTTGGTACTTCGGGTACATACAGCGTACAAACTGTCAATGGCCAAGGGTGCCTGTCGGCAGCGGCACAAATCAATGTCGATGTACGAACTACCCCTAATGCCCCGTTTATTTCGGCACAAAGTAGTACCGTGTTTTGTCAGGGAGGGCAAGTTATGCTTCAATCCAACCAACCAAACAATAATATCTGGAATACGGGCTCTACGGCTTCGGCCATAACGGTTAGTCAGTCTGGCAATTATAATGTCAGAATAGTTGGGGTAAATGGCTGCGATGCGTTTTCAAATACGATTTCGGTAACGGTCAATTCAATACCAAATACACCCAACATTAGTCCAGAGCGGCCTACTACGTTTTGTAGTGGCGACTTTACGACCCTTGCCGCAAGCGGAGCAAATCGATATAACTGGAACACAGGCCAAAACTCACAGCGTATAAATACGTCAGTAGCGGGTACTTACTTTTTGTCTGTTACAGATGGCAATGGTTGTACTTCGCCCAACTCTGCGCCCATAACAACGAGAGTAAATGCCTTGCCACCAGCACCAACTATAACGGCAGACAGAGCAATTCCTGAAATTTGTTTGGGCGATTTTTTGACGATTGTATCAAATACTCAAAATAATTATATTTGGAGCGATGGCTCTTTTGGTCAGAGTATTAGAGCAGGAGTAGCCAGCAATTACAATGTACGAACTGTCGATGGTAATAATTGTCTATCGCCACCGTCAAATACCGTTGCTCTTGTCGTCAATGCAACACCCAATAAGCCCATCATTACGGCTTCAAAATCTACCACTTTGTGCCAAGGACAAGAGGTTACTTTGGGTGCAAACTATGACTCTAATCTATCATGGAGTAGTGGCCAGGTTTCATCAAAAATTGTAGTAGGTGCTGCGGGAGAATATAATGTCAGGTATAGAGATAGTAAAGGTTGTGAGTCGATTTCTGATAACATAACGGTACGGGTCAATGCCTTGCCCAATGCACCGAGCATTATGAACGAAAAACCACTTGCTTTTTGTCAGAACGACAATACCGTTCTGGCTATTCCTCAGCCGTCAAATCAGTTTAGCTATAATTGGAGTACGGGGCAGACATCTCAAAAAATAACAATAGCCAATGCCGTCTCTGTGTCGGCTACTGTTACAGAGTTTTCTACTGGTTGTACGTCGCCTGTGTCTGGTAGTGTGCAGACTGTGGTCAACCCGCTACCTGCTGCTCCAATTTTGAGTGCCAACCGTACACCAGTTATTTGTGCCAACGAAAATATTGTTTTTTCGGCCAATGCCCAAACTAATTATAGTTGGAGTACAGGTGCATCAACTCAGAGTATAACGATAAACAAAGAAGGGCTTTATTCTGTTAGAGCTGTCGATGTCAATAATTGTATTTCATCACCGTCTAATGTAATCTCACTTACAGTCAATCAATTACCCAAAAAACCTATTGTCGTTCCAAATGGTTCTACGACATTTTGCCAAGGCAAAACCTTGAGATTAGAGTCAGACTATAATAACTCGGTTAGATGGAATACAGGCGAGGCCACAAAACAAATTACAGTATCAAAGGCGGGGGCTTATTTGGCTATTTATCGTGATGCCAACGGTTGCGAGTCTGCCTCTGACCCAATAACGACAACCGTAAATCCATTACCCGAAGCCCCACAGATACTAAACGAGCGGCCAACGACCTTTTGCCAAAACGACAGTACTGTTCTGTCTATCTCTTTGCCCTCGTCTCAGTATGGTTTTAGTTGGACCAATGGCCAAAGTGGCTCAAAAACAATAATCAAAACTGCTGGTGATGTATCGGCAACCGTTACTTTATTGGCAACAGGCTGCACATCGGCGGCGGCGTCAAAAGTGCCTATTACTGTCAATCCTAACCCAGCACAACCAACCATTACGACAAGCGGCACTACTGTTTTATGCGAACAAGAAAGCGTAACATTAACTGCCGACGAGCCGACAGCAACTGTATATGAATGGTCGCTACAAATCAACAGTAAGTCGATTGTTGTAGGCAAAGAGGGTAATTATAGCGTTCGAGCAGGCAATCGTTTTGGCTGTACTTCGGCTTTTTCAAAACCCACATTTGTCAAAGTCAATCCATTGCCAGCCACACCAGTTATTTCGGCCAGCGGCCCGCTTGTTTTTTGTGATGGCGACCAAGTGATTTTGAAAGTAGAAACTACAAATACCCCATTTTGGAATACAAGCGAAAACACTCCAACGATTGTAGCCAAAACAACAGGAAACTATTTGGTACGGGTAAAAGACACTAATAACTGTTTTTCGGCATTTTCAAATACAACAAAAGTAGAGGCAAAACCTTTGCCTGAAACCCCAGTCATTGATAGATTTGGTATATACTCAGTCAATGTAACCAATGCCAACAACCAAAGTAGTTATATTTGGAAATTAGACGAAAAAATATTGCCCGACATCAAGCCACTCATAAAAGCAACGATAGACGGAAAATACCAAGCCCAAGCAAGTGTAAAGCATAGTTCGGTACTGACTTGTTTTTCTAAGCCATCAGTCATTTTTTCGTATTTGGTCGATAGATTAGCAAATGGGTTAGGCGTTTACCCCAATCCAGTGGTCAAAGGAATATTACGAATTGAAACGCTTGAACCAATTAAAAATGCAACAGTATCCATATACAGCATGGCTGGGAGGCTGGTTCAAGCCAATGCCGTCTCAATATTTGACGAAAATACACAGATAAATATCCAAACATTACCGCCAGGCACGTATATAGTAGAGGTAACGGCGGTGGCCTATCGTGCTACCAAAAAAATAGTAGTGGACAATCAGTAAAATAATAGAATAAAAAAATAAGAATGTTACGAATTATAGTAAAAAAACAACTTACTCTGACACTTTTAGCCTTGTTGTTGGCACTTTCGGCTTTTTCGCAGATTCAGATAAGTTTTCCATTAAGTCGGATGGTTTTTCAGCGTGATAATGGAAACAACGGTACGATTCCTATAACTGGTTACTACCAACAAGCACTCGACAGAATTGAGGCACGGGTTGTACCTATGCAGGGCGGTACTCAAACGGGCTGGCAAACGATTTTGAACAATCCACAAGGTGGCTGGTATTCGGGTAGTCTTACGGTTCAAGGGGGCTGGTATCAGTTGGAAGTCAGGGGCATTTTAAATGGTAATGTTGTGGTCAATAACGATATTCAGCGAGTGGGTGTAGGTGAAGTGTTTTTGGTTGCAGGCCAGTCAAATGGTAGGGGTTGGCTCAACTATGGCGCACCGGGCGCAGGCGACGATCGGGTAAACTGTGTTAATTATTTCAATGGCTCTGGCAACAATTCGAGCCTACCACAGCCGTCTTTCCAAAAATTAGATGCCAATGCCAACGTAAGCCCTTATGGCCTTTCGGCTTGGTGTTGGGGTCGGCTCGGCGACCTGATTGCAAGCCGATATAACGTACCTGTGATGTTTTATAATGCCTCATGGGACGGTACAATTATTAAGAGTTGGAAAGAAAGTAAAAATGGAGGTACGACCGTCGTCCCATGGACTGGGGCTAACTATCCGGCAGGCCAGCCTTATGGCAATTTGCGATTGGCACTCAATTATTATGCGTCGATGTCGGGTGTGAGAGCCGTGTTGTGGCATCAGGGCGAAAGCGATAACGAACTTAGTACCCCATCAGCCAATTATATTGCAGACTTACAAGCCATCATAGCCCAGTCTCGGGCCGATTATGGCAAAAACATGGGTTGGGTTGTTGCCAGAGACTCTTATGCGGGGCCTAATTTTGGTACAAGTTCAACAATAATCAATGCTCAAAATACAGTTATTGGTAGTACAGGTAAGGTTTTTGGTGGTCCGTTTACAGATGGTGTACAAATACCCCGCCCCGATGGTGTTCATTTTCAAAATCAGGGATTAATAGACGCTGCCAACGCTTGGAATAGCGCATTAGACCAAAATTTTTTCAATAATTGTACGCCCATCACTGGCTCGTATCCTGTTATTGTAGCAGCCTGCTCGGGAGGCAATAATCTCAATGTCGGTGTTCAAAATATGGCATCTGTCCAATGGAGTCATGGTGTTAATAATGGCTCGGTGAGCCTGAGTCCTGGTTCATATCAAGCTCAGGCCAGAGACGGTAGTGGTAACGTATATTTTATACCTAATTTCAATGTACCCAATGGGCTTACACCAGCCACACCTACAATTAGCAACGATGGCCGTCTGCAATTATGTCAGGGCGGAAGTGTGGGGTTAATCTCAAATATGAGTAATGGCATTAGTTGGAACACAGGTGCTACAACCCAGCGGATTGACGTTGCCTCGGCAGGTACATATACCGTTACGGCTCGCAATACCTACGGTTGTTCTGCTTCTTCGTCAATCAACGTAAGTACTTCGCCTACACCACCACCACCCACGCCCACCATTGTATCTTCGGGTGCTACGTCGTTTTGCCTAGGCGGGCAGGTTACGCTCACGTCAAGCCCCAACAGTAGCTATCGCTGGTCCACTGGTGAGCAAAGTCAGTCGATTACTGTAAGCAATACTGCCACCTATGAAGTAAAAACGGTGGATTCACAAGGCTGTACGTCGTCGCCTGCACGGCTTTATATACAGGCATTTAGCTTGCCCAACCCCCCTGTTGTTAGCCCACAAAATGCTACCACTTTTTGTCAAGGGGGGCAAGTACAACTCAATTCAAACTATTCGAGTGCCAACGTATGGAGTACAGGCCAAACCGCTAACAACATAACAGTCAATAGCTCGGGTACTTATAATGTTCGTATCAGAGACATCAATGGCTGCGAGGCCGTCTCTAACAATGTAGTAGTAAAAGTAAATCCACTACCTGCTGCACCGTTTATCGACCCTGAGCGAGCTACTATTTTTTGTGCTGGCGACTTTACTATCTTAGCTGCCAGCAATGCCTTTGGATATAACTGGAACACAGGCGAAACTACCAGACGCATCAACGTTACCAACTCAGGTGCCTACTCGCTTACCGTAACCGATGCCAATGGTTGCAAATCGCCTTCATCATCAAATCTAATGGTCAAAGTCAATCCCTTACCAGCGGCACCTGTTATTTCGTCAAGTAAAATACCCGCTGAAGTTTGTCAAGGCGAGGCCGTAACGATTAGTTCAAATTCTCAAAACAACTATGCTTGGAACAGCGGTGCCAGCACACAGAGTATCACCGTCAATTTACCTGGTACTTATTCTGTTCGGTGGTTAGATGCCAATGGTTGTTTTTCGCCTTTTTCTAATACTATTCCGCTCATAATCAATCCACTCCCTCCCAAACCAACTATCACGGCCTCTGGTGCTACCACTATTTGCCAAGGGCAAGCCGTCAAATTAGAATCCAACTACGGCAGTGGTAATACATGGACTACCTTTGAAACGTCTAAACAAATATCGGTCAGTACAACGGGGTCTTATAATGTCAAAGTCAAAGATGCCAAAGGCTGCGAATCAACGTCCGACAATACCTTTGTTACGGTCAATTCGCTACCAACTGCGCCACGAATCATAAACGAAACACCAACCACATTTTGCCAAAATGACAATACCACCCTATCGCTTTCGTTGTCGCCAGCATTGTTTAGTTTTATATGGAGTACAGGACAAAATACCCAAAAAATAACCGTTGGACAGCCAGGCCCCATAACAGCTACCGTAACGAGTTTATCGACAGGTTGTACGTCGTCTGCATCAGAGGCAGTTACTGTTACTGTTAATCCACGGCCATCTCAACCAACTATTTCGGCAAGCGGCAGCACAACAATATGCGCCGACCAAACAGTGGCTCTCACTGCCAACGAACCAACAGCGGTAGTTTATGAATGGCTACCTCAACAAAATAACAAAACGATTTCAGTAAGTACAGAGGGTAATTATAGCGTTCGAGTTGCCAATCAGTTTGGTTGTACCTCTGTGTATTCAGTTCCTACTTTTATTAGGGTCAATGGGCTGCCTGCCATTCCAGTAATTGTAGCAAGCGGGGTAACGACTTTTTGTGATGGAGACCAAGTAAATTTGACGGCAAACAGTAACAATTCAGTGATTTGGAATACAAACGAAGCCACAAGAACCATTACAGTAAAACAAACAGGAAATTATGCAGCCAGAGTGCGAGACAGTAATGGTTGTCTGTCGCCGTTTACGGCAGCCACCAAAGTCGATGTAAAACCACTTCCGCCCACGCCAATGATTGAAAAAGCAGGTATATTTTCGATAGAAGTAACAAACCCAGTGGCACAAGGTGTGTATATTTGGAAATTAGGCAATAACATACTGACCGATACACGCTACTTTATTAAGGCCAAACAAGACGGACAATATCAAGCACAAGCAACAATCAAATACAGCCCTACGCTCACTTGTTTTTCAAAAGCCTCTTCTGTCGTCAATTATGTTGTTGATGGTACTGTGTCTGGTATTGGTATATATCCAAATCCAGTTACGAGGGGTATTTTGAATATAGAAACGCTGAACGACATCAAAAACGCCAATGCCACGGTTTATTCTATGACAGGCCGATTGGTGTTTTCAAATATTATACCCGATTTTGACGAGCGCAAACAGTTAGATCTAAGTATGCTGCCACCGGGCCAGTATATTCTTGAAATTACGTCTGGGGCGTTTAGGGCAACCAAAAAAATTCTGATTGACAATCGCTGATATTTTTTTGATTATAAATTTATAAAAATAATCAAAAAAATACTATATTTACCACAACATCAAATTGAGGTAAAGCGGTATGAATATCAGTCAAAAACATAAAATCAACCAGTACGATGCCATCGTCATCGGCTCTGGTATGTCGGGTGGTTGGGCGGCCAAAGAGCTATGTGAAAAAGGCTTACGAACCATTGTCTTAGAAAGAGGCCATGACGTAAAGCACGTTACCGACTACACAACTGCCATGACCGACCCATGGAACTTACCACATCACAATCGTCTGCCGCCAGCTTTTCGTGAAGCCAACCCGATAGTAAGCAAGTGCTATGCACTCGATGAGTCCACGAAGCACCTTTTTACGATGGACGACGTACAGCCCTATATTCAAGAAAAACCCTACGACTGGATTCGGGCTTATCATACGGGCGGCAAGTCGCTGCTGTGGGCGAGGCAAGTACAACGCTGGTCAAAATACGACTTTGATGGCCCCGCCCGAGATGGCTACGCTGTGCCTTGGCCTGTAAGCTACAACGAAATGGCCTCGTGGTATAGTTATGTCGAACGCTTTGCGGGCATAAGTGGCAATAAAGACGGCTTGGCTGGCCTGCCCGATGGTGAGTTTTTGCCCCCTTTTGAGCTAAACAGTGTAGAAAAACACCTCCAAAAAACGCTCAAAGAACAATACCAAGACCGAGATTTGATTATTGGCCGCTGCGCCCATTTGACCAAACCCAATAAGATTCACACTGACCTGGGTCGTGGCCAATGCCAAGCCCGTAGCCTGTGCTACCGAGGCTGTCCGTATGGTGCTTATTTTAGTTCGCAGTCGGCTACGTTGCCTGCGGCGGCACGTACTGGCAAGCTCACATTACGCCCCAATTCGCTCGTTCAGTCTATTATATTTGACCCAAAACTCAACAAAGCAACGGGCGTGCGGGTGATCGACTCTGAAACCAAAGAAATGACGGAGTATTTTGCCAAAATAATATTTGTAAATGCTTCTACAATAGCCTCCAATGCACTTTTGTTAAATTCAACATCGAGCCGCTTTCCAGCAGGGCTCGGCAACGACAGCGGTACCTTGGGGCGGTATATTGCTTTTCATTTATATCGAGGAACTGTCAATGCCGATGTAGAAGGTTTTGAAGATAAATATTACTATGGGCGGCGACCTACGACAGGTTTTATGCCTCGCTACCAAAATGTGGACAAACAAGAAACTGACTTTTTGCGGGGTTATCTTGTGGCTTTGAGTGCAGGCCGTTCAGGCTGGGGGTCAGCGGGTGGGCAAGAAGGCTTTGGCGCAGACTGGAAAGAACGCAACGCACGACCTGGTCCTTGGAATATGTTTGTGATGATGCAAGGCGAAACAATACCCAAATATGAAAACCACATTAGACTCAGTGCCGACCAAAAAGACAAGTTTGGGTTGCCGCAAATCATAACGTCGATTGGCTACGACCAAAACGATGAAAAGATGGTGAAGCATTTTCAAGATTCGGCTACCGAAATGCTCGAAAAAAGCAAAATATTTAAGAATATCAGACAAAACGACAGCCACCAAGCCCCAGGGTTAGACATTCACGAGATGGGAGGGTGTAGAATGGGCGCAGACCCCAAGACATCGGTAGTCAATAAATGGAATCAGTTGCACGACTGCAAAAACGTGTTTGTAACCGATGGCGCAGCCATGACCAGCACAGGAACTCAAAACCCCTCGCTGACTTTTATGGCCTTTACAGCGAGAGCAGCCAAGTATGCAGTTGATGAATTGACGAAAAAGAATTTGTGATAATTACTGTGTTATCAATCATCTGACACCCAATACACGTCTTATCACAACAACCAATACGTTGGGCGTAATGCCACCGGCGACCGTACAAACTTCGACATTTGAACAAATAATAATAACACTAACCAACCAAGACAAAATTTGTAAATTTGTACCATGAAACAGAATTTGACAATACAAAATGTCATTATTGAAGCAAAGACATTTTGTATTGCTCAATCAAAGATACCAAACAAAGAACTTTATGGAGTAACCGACGGAAAAGCCGTTGGAACTCATATCGAGCATAAGTTTCAACAACATCTTGCAGACAAATACGAACTAAAAATTGGTTCTTCTGCAAAAGGAATTGATTTACCTTCGGTTGATATTGACATAAAAGTTACTTCAATCAAACAACCTCAATCTTCTTGCCCATTCTAAGACGCTAAACAGAAAATTTTTGGACTTGGCTATCATTTACTTGTTTTTGTTTATGATAAAGTTGATGATCCCAAAAGTAAAATAGCTAATCTAAATTTTGTTAGTTGTTCATTAGTTTCAAAAGAAAGAACTGCCGATTATACAACGACATTTAGACTTCGTGAAATGGTTAAGGACAAAGCTAATATTGAAGATATTATCGCTTATCTAAATGATAAAAGTATTCCAGCCGATGAAATCACGTTGCAACAATTAGCTGAACAAATTCTAAAAACACCACCAGAACAAGGTTATTTGACAGTTTCTAATGCGTTACAATGGAGATTACAATATCAAAGAATTGTAACGCTTTCAGATAATGTAAAAGGAATTAATAAAATCATTGATAGAATGAAACCTTGATGAAAGTATTTGAAGCAAATATTACTTACCAAGTTTTGGTTTTCTTAAATGAAAGTCTTAGGCTTGCTTCATCTTTTGAAGTAGCCAATCAACAATTATTCAACAACTTTGGAATCGTTGATTTTTTTGATAGTAATGACGAATTAGAAACCTTAAAAGAAACTATTTCTATATCAAACAACATAGTTTCAGAGCCTGATAGAGCCGAATATGGCGATTTTCAAACCAATGAAGATTTAGCCAAAAAAGTTACTTTATTTTTATCAAATAAAGAGGTTAATCCTAAAATTGTTATTGAACCAACTTGTGGAAAAGGCAATTTTATTGTTGCCTCGTTATCTACTTTTTCAAATATTGAGTGCGTGTTTGGTATTGAAATTTACAAGCCATATATCTGGGAAACGAAGTTTAACATCATTGAATTTTATTTGAACAATCCACAAGAACAAAAAGTGGAACGCCGCCCGCCACAAATTTCAATCATTCATTGCGATATTTTTGATTATGACTTCAAGAATTTAGCCAAACAATTTTATGAAAAAGAAATATTAGTTATTGGTAATCCACCTTGGGTAACAAATTCAAAATTAAGTGCCTTAAATTCATTGAATTTACCTAAAAAGTCAAACTTTAAAAATCATAGTGGATTAGATGCAATGACAGGTAAAGGCAATTTTGATATTGGCGAATCTATCACTTTGAAAATGCTTGATGTTTTTCAAAACATCAGAGGGCATTTGCTTTTATTGGTCAAAAACTCTGTCATTAAAAATATCGTTTCAGACCAAACAAAAAACAAATATTCTATTTCAGAAATAGAGAAACATTGTATTGATAGCAAAAAAGAATTTAACGTTTCGGTTGAAGCATCACTTTTGTATTGCCAACTAAAATCAACTTCTGAAAACTTTTGTACGGAATATAATTTTTATAATAATCATAACCCAATAGTACAATTTGGTTGGTTAGATGACAAATTTGTATCAAACATCGATACTTATTTTCATACAAAAAACATAGATGGAGAATGTCCTTTTGTTTGGCGACAGGGCTTAAAGCACGACTGTTCAAGCATAATGGAATTAGACAAAGTGAATGGACATTTCGTAAATGGTTTAAACGAAGAAATAAAATTAGAAGATGATTTAGTTTATGGACTTTTAAAAAGTTCAGACTTAAAAAACACCGTAATCAATCAAACAAGAAAATATACAATAGTTACTCAAAAAAAAGTAGGACAGGAAACAAAGTATATTAGAGATAATTTTCCACAGACATTTCAATACTTGACAGCCCACCAAGATAGTTTTAATGCACGAAAATCAAGTATTTATAATAACAAACCAGCATTTTCTATTTTTGGTATTGGTGATTATTCTTTCAAACCATACAAAGTTGCGATTTCAGGGCTTTACAAGACTTTTCATTTTACGCTAATATTACCCCAAAATGAAAAACCAGTAATGCTTGATGACACTTGCTATTTAATTGGTTTTGACAAAATTGAATTTGCCGTTTATGCTTTAATACTCTTAAATTCAGAAACAACAGTTCAATTTTTGCAATCAATTACTTTTATAGATGCTAAAAGAACTTTTACAAAAGATATTTTGATGCGAATAGACTTGTTAGAATTAGCAAACACAATCGACAAAAATTATTTAGACACAGAAATACAAAGAATTAATAAAATGTATAATTTCAGTTTAACACTTTGTTTGTGGAACAACTTTATAGAAGAAATGATACCTGTAAAAAATACACAAATTGAACTATTTGCATAGACCGAAAAGGCATATACGCCTAACAAGGGTTTGGCAAAATAGGGGCAGAAGTGCTAAATTTGAATATTGAAATTCTTATCAACATTTATGCTAAATTGAATATTTGTACTTCTAATTCTCCACCTTCGCAACGCCCTAAAACGTTACTGATAGTATTTTCGAGTAATTAACGAAAAATAGTAAATCGGCGGAGTGTTTCTTGCAGTTTTGTTTTGAGTATCTGTATTTCTTCAACTTGCAAAAAATAACAGAGCAATATAAATATCGTACCAGACACTGTCGCCACAAAAAGCCCTATCTGAGCACTTACAAACTTGGTCGTATATTTGAAATCTACAAAATACGACTTCATAAGCCATACAATAACCAAAGAAAGTAGTAAAGAAGACGTTATTTTCAGGACTTCCGTAGAGCTATATAGTGCAAAATACTGTTTTTTTAGGAAATATACAGTTAATATCGGTACAGATGTAGTAATAATGTTGTGAATAATAATTTGTGCTAATAGCCCCTTAAACCCAAAACGTTGAAGTAATGAATATGAAATCAGCCCAGAAATGATATGAGTAACACCCCAAAAGTAATACTGTAAGTCGGGCCGTGTAACAGAGACGGACATTTTTCTAAATATCATATAAGGCCCTGTGAGCAACATTCCCAAAAAGAAAATCGTAAGTAGTTCATAGACTCTTTGGGCGGCGTTGGCATCAAACTTAGTTCCACCCCAAGCCGTCCAGATGAGGTATTGGCCACCCGCCAAAAAAGGTATAAAAATCATGAAGCCAATGAAATACGAAAAATTGAGATTTTGGGTAACAAAGGCTTTGATTTTACTACTGTTTTGTTGATTCAAAAAACGGTTAATTTCATTGAAAAACACCGTACTTATGGGCATCATAAATACGTTGGCTACCTTACCATAAATAACTTCAACATAGCGATAAGTAGCAAAAACACCCGCTGGCAAAAACGATAAAGCGGCATTGAAAGCAAACATATACACCTGTACCCCACCCATATAAAAAGTAGCGGCACTGATGGCTTGCCACATTTCTTTGAAAGGTAAATATTGGCTCTTAAAAGCAAAACTATGCTTATAACCCACCTGCCGCAAGTAATAGAGGGTTGTCAAAAACTGCATAATGACACTAAAAACAAGCCCCACGACCAGAATGTCGGCTGTATGGCTCTGCCCCCAAATGACAAGAATCAGTAGATTGACGAGAAGCGAGACAGTGTTGGTGATTTCTACTTTTCCATAAATATTTTCAGCGTTCAACATTCCCTGAAATAGATTGGTTGCTATCTGAATGGGCATCAGAAAACCAGTAACACAAAATATCTGATAGACGTGCTGTTGGGCTGTTTTTTCAAAACCAGGCACTAATAAATTAACCACCGACGTACCACCTGCTATAAAAACCAAGACAAGCAAAAATGCAATACCCGACATATAGTTGGCCATCATAGATATGATAGACATGGCAGCCTGACTGCCTATTTCTGACTTGACTTTGTGGTATTTGGGTACAATGATTTCGACAAGCTGGCCTGTTTGAACAAACCTCGAAACGGCTGTACCCAAGACCGAGGCCGCAAAAAAGGCTTCAATTTCACGGGACGTACCAAAGAGATATATCATCAACGTCGAATATGCAAAATTCAGAACGATGTTGATGATATTGAGGCTAAACAGTTTGCCAATATTTTTGTAGTCTAATGCCACCTATGATTTGATTGAGCGAAGTGTTTTTTTAATGAATTGTCTTATTGCGAAACGGGTTTTGTAAAGTGGTGAGTAAAGTTGCGAATAGTCAGCTTGTCTATTGGCCAAATAGTTAAAATCAACCACATTTGTTTTGAGTCTATCTAAATTTTGCTGAATGTAGCGTGGGGCATTGGTGTCGTTTAGTACAACGTGTTCCATCCAGAGGTCTTTGTGTAGATCTATTTTTTTGCCTCTGAATGCCGAAATCGGAATATGATTACAACGCATACTTTGCTCAATTTCGGCGTCTGTTATACCACCATGCGGAAAGGTTCTAAATTTACGAATGATGTAGTCTCTGTTGTAGCAATATGAATATTCAAAGATGAGTGTTTTGTGCCATTGGTCTGAGTAGCCAATATGGTCTGACCGCAGCAAGCCCATGTCTAATTCGCCTGTTGCAGCCCTGATTTGCGCAACTGTAACGAGTGGAGTAGAACGAACAGCGTGCCAGAGGTTATCAAAGTCGTACCAAAATCGGCGGCGTGGCACAAAAACCATTCCTGTTTGGCTGGCCTTTACTTTTTGCTCTAAAAGTTCATAATTGGCGGGGTCAGAAATCAGGTCAATCGTTTCGTCGGCATCTGAAAGCAACACCCATACGTCATCACTATATTTGTCAATAATATACTGCCGAGCCAACGACCGCTGTCTTCGCTCTGAGTCCATACCTTGTTTGTCGATTGTATCTGACGAGTAGTCGATTGCCTCGTGTTTGAGGCTTCCAGATATAACATGAATACGGTCTCTGAATGGTGCAAAGCGAGCATCCGAATCAATCACTTCTTGTGCAAACACACCTTTGTACTCGCCCTGAAAAGAGTATTCGTTTTCGACAATAATCCACTCACTGATGTAGTTACCGCCCAAAATGAGCTTAATGAGCAATATTTCTTTTTCGTAAGGCTCGCTAAATAAAAAAGCGTCGATGAGTTTCATAGGTCAGTTTACCAATTTGAAACCAGTAGTAAAGTTTGGCATATTACCAACTTTACTACTGGTTATATATCAAAATTCTTCTACAACTAATTTACGCTGCAAAGGATCTTGCTCCATAATTAGTTTATCTGTATAAAATGAATCGTTGCGGAAGTGTGTCGTTGATATTTCTTCAAAAATCACGCCATGTTCAGAGTAAAAAGCGTGTAGGTCGCCACGCTCCAAGGTAATGATATCACCTTTTGAAAGTGTACGACTGATACCGTTGAGGATAAGCGTAAAGCTACCACTCATGATATGAAAGGTCTCTTCTTTTTTGAGGTGCTTTTGCTCTGGGTGATGTTGGCCTGCAAACATCACGATTATTTTTTTGCAATATTCACGATTTACCAGATTGATTAGCACACAACCAAATTGTTCAAATCGTTCTACGCCGTAGTGGTACGATAGCTCTACCTCGGCTTTTTCGTTGAGTACTATCCCGGCTTCGGCCATCATACCCTTGGCTTGGTGAATGTACTTTCTGATGCGGTGGTAGCTATCTTCGGTATAATTTTCAAAAACACCCTTATTGACTGCGTAATCTTGACTTGCTACAAATCTGGCACGTAAACGGCCAAACTCACCAGAGGTGAGTTGTCCTTCTTGGCATGGCATGGCAAAATATACGTCTTGTGGCAAAATCGTTTCGCCTTTTTTGACAGTACGATTGACAAACACACCACGCTTCAGCGACAGCAACGACTCCGACTCAACGGCTGGCAATGCCTTGATGTCTTCGCCCAAAATCACGTTGACAGTTTGGTAAGCACTAAGCCACTTTGCTACTTGCTCGGGGTTCATTGAGTAATTGTTGAGCGTAATGGTATCGGTTGGCACGCCTACGTGGCGCTCAAAAATCTCAGCACCAACGGCAGCCGCTATCTGTACCACATTTGTATTTTCGGGATCTTCGTGGCCCGAGTAGCCAATCGTAATGTTAGGATAGCGGGCTTTGAGTTTCTTAACAAAGTTAAGGTTGAGGGTGTCATTGGGGCTTGGATAAATACCCACACAGTGCAAAATAGCAAAGTTTTTGTTACGATGTTCAAAATACGACACAACGCTGTCTATCTGGTCAATGTTGATTCCTCCTGTCGAAGCAATAATAGGTTTGTCAGTTTGAGCAATTTTATTGATGAGTGGCCAGTCGTCGGCACTGCAACTTGCTATTTTAATAATCTCGATTTTGTGCTTGACAATCAAATCTACCGAGCGTTCGTCAAATGGCGTACAAATCGTTATTAGCCCTTCGGCCCTACACGCCTCGACCATTACCTCAAACTGCTCTGCTGTAAGCTCAGTACTCAAAAAACGACTGATGTGTTTTGCCTTGGTGTCGTGGCGGTAGTCGGGGTGAATAAACGTGTCGAGGTCTCGATACTGAAACTTTACACCTGCCTTAACACCATGCTGACGGGCTATGGCCGCCATTTCTTTGATAATACGAACGCCATGTTCTACACTTCCTTGGTGGTTGTTTGCCATTTCAAAAATGAACAAACCCGAAAAATCAAAATTAGAAGACATTTATAAACGAATGATGAATGATGAACGATGAATGATGAATTTTAAATCATCATTATCTACTTATTTATTGATATTATGTATTTTTGTTGAGGGCAAATTTAGCCATTTAATTATGATTTTTCTAAGATATACCAAACAACATTTTCATTAACGGCGATTTGTCCAATAAAATATGCTTGATAAATGCTATTTTTGTACTCACTTTTTTATTTTCACAAATCTGACTAACAGTCAATCAACATGATTTTAGGACGTTTAAAAGAACAGTTTAGTCACGAATTAACAGAAAGAATTATTCCCTTTTGGTTAAAATATAGCTCAGACAGTATTTGGGGGGGGTATTTTAATGTCATTAGCTCAAAAGGGGAAGTTGTGGTGGCCGACAAAGACATTGTCTGGCAGGCGCAACAATGCTATACTTTTATTGAATTATTCCGATACGATAGTTCCGTACCTGACTTCTTGGTTTATGCTCAATCTGGGGCTGATTTTTTACTAAAAATAACTGAAAATCAAAAAAATGACTGGCCTAAAACAGTAGATAGAACAGGCCGTATCGTTCTGATAGCCAACGACTACGAAGCGGAGGCGTGTTGTGTTTTGGCTTGGGCCGCAATGTCCGACCTCACAAACGAACCAAAGTATGTAGCCGCCGCCAAGCAAACGCTACTAAAATTATTCAAAAAACGAGATAAAAAATATACCATTTTTGACACAGAAATACGGCAACATAAAAACCTCGGCGAACTTACTGCCATAGCCAAAGCACTACTTGAAGCCAGAGCGATAGTTGGAGAAAAATACTTTATCGAAAAATCAACGTTGCTATTGGGCGAGTTAGATAGTCATTTTTGGGAGCCAAGAGCCAACATAATCCTCGAAAACGTAGCACTATCAGGGGGCTATTGTGAGAGTATCAAGGGGAGGCGTGTCAATGTTGGTAAAATTTTTGAGGCGGCAGTGGTGTTTATAGATTTGGCGATGATTCTAAAAAAGAAAAGGATAGTTCAGAAACTCACCAATCAAGTAATTTATATAGCCAACAACACTTGGGACGAAAAGTATGGCGGGTATTTTTCGGTTATGGACATCAAAAGTGGAGACGGTATCGATGCCGAATACCAAAACAAGGCACTGTCAGTACAGTTGGCAGCTTTGGTGGCTTTACAAAAAATAAGCCCGACAACAAATAATTTGGAAATAGAAAAACTATGGCAACGCACCCACGACTACGCCTGGCTTCACTACCCCGATCGCTCAACAGAGGGCGAATGGAAACACCTATTGAACCAGCAAGGCGAGCCAATTACCAAACTAAAAGCCTCATCGACTCATGGTGCATACCAGTCGGCGAGGCTTTTAGTAAAATTATTGAGAACAATGTAAAAACTACTTTTTGGCTCGTTTCTTTTCCATCAATTTCTTGTAATAAGTCCACGATGTTTCGTTGGGCCGAGTGTCATCAACTGGCGGAGCGACTTTATAGTCTGGATAGTTAGTGTTAATCTGGTCTTTTAGTATTTGTGGTAGGTCGTCAAACGATTTTACTTTTTTGCCAATACCCGTAAAAATCATCTGGCCAGCTTTGTCGCCCATATCGAGCCAAGGCAACCATTTTGATACACGAGTCCAACCAATCAAGCTATTGACCGACTTGGTGGTGTTGGGGTCGGTTAGTTCAGACATTGGCGTAATGGTCTGAAAAATCTCCATCGCCTGATACGTTCCGCCAATTTGGTCTTGATAGTCGCCACCGAGTGGATTGGTATAAAAAAGCGGTACTTCTGTGAGGTCAAACCAGTAACCATCTTTTTCGTAGCCTTTTAGTTTAAATGGCGTTTTGCCATCGTTGCCCATCGCATAGCTCGGCCCACGGCCATTGACGGGGTCGTTGGCAATATGGATTACTTCTATTTCTTTGCCTGTAAATGGGTTTTTCCAAGTTTTGAGTACCTCGCCTGTTTGTGGGTCTTGGTAAAACAACAATTCACGAGATACGTGTCTCCAGCCATAGCCTTTTATCGAATCGACGACTGTTTTACTGGCTCGTACATTCATGCCGTTGTAAGTAAACAGCAGACGGTCTTTTTCGCCTGGTACACGACTAAATATATTACCCGACCAGAAATAAAAACAGTTTTCGGCATCGGTCAAACTCGACGTAACCTTGCGGTTCATCTTTATGGCATCGGTCGGATTGTTCAAACTAAGCCGTTCCATAGGTGGTTGAGGCTGTGCAGTTTTTGATTTCTTTTGGGCAGATACAAGCTGCGTTGTTGCCAATAATAGTAACAATAACAGGGCTTTTTTCATGTTTAACTTGTTTAAGAGTTTGACTATTTGTTAAATTTTTAGGACTTTTTCAGTACCAAGTTAAATATTTTTATTTGATAATACAAAAACAGGTATTGTTTTCGCGCTCCAACCAACGCCTTTGGTTCATTCAGTTACTTAATTTACCCACTAATTTTACAAAGTAACCGATTTAATTTTGATTTCGGACTGGTGGTATGCTTGCGAATAGGGGGGGATTGAGGCTGTTAGCCAAGCGTTGCCACCTACGGTAGAGTCGTGGCCTATTACTGTATTGCCGCCCAATATTGTTGCATTGGCATAAATCACAACATTATCTTCGATGGTTGGGTGTCGTTTGGTTTCGGCCAACGACTTTGAAACGCTCAATGCCCCCAGCGTTACGCCCTGATAAATCTTAACATTGTTGCCTATTTGGGTTGTTTCACCGATGACTACGCCCGTACCATGATCAATAAAAAACGACTGACCAATTTGTGCTTTTGGGTGAATGTCAATACCTGTTTTTTGATGGGCATATTCAGTAAACATTCGGGGCAAGAGTGGTATTTGCAACTCAATTAGTGCATGAGCCAATCTATAAACGGCTATGGCATAAAACCCAGGATAAACGGCTATTACTTCTTCGATACCCGCCGAAGCGGGGTCGTTGTCGGCAATGGCTTTGGCATCGAGTAGTAGATTTTCGTAAATTGATGGTAATTTTTCAAAAAATGCCTCAACCAATACCAACTGGCCATCGGGTAAATGGCTATGTAGTGGGCCGAGAATACAGTCTAATTTATCTTTTAGTACCAAGTACGACGATTGCAGATTGAAGGTAATCGAGGCACAGTCTTGGGTAATAGGAAACAAAAACCGCATCAAGTCGTTTACAAATTCACCAGTATCGCTATAAGACGGTAGTCGATAGATATATTGATGGTTTTGAGATTCTAATCGGGCAAAAAATGGGTTGTTCATTGTTAAGTGGTTTTCAGTAGTATGATGTAAGATTTGACAACTTTTTAAAAAATTGTCAAATCTTACATCAAATCTTACATCATAATTACCTTTGGGCTTCTACAACAGCAATAGCCACCATATTGACAATTTCTCTGACCGAACTACCCAACTGTAATACATGAACGGGTTTGGCCAAACCAAGTAATATAGGACCAATGGCTTCATATTCGCCTACTTCTTTTAGTAAGTTATAGGCAATGTTACTGGCCGAAAGGTTCGGAAATATAAGCGTGTTGGCATCGCCATCGGCGAGGGTAGAAAACGGATAATTTTCGTTCAACAGTTCCATATTAAACGGCAGGTGCGCTTGCATCTCGCCATCTACTATTAGTTTATTTTCTTGTGCATTTAGTAGAGTCAATGCTTCGCCCATTTTGGCGGCGTCGTCGCCTTTGGCGCTACCGAAGTTTGAGTAAGACAGTAGCGCAATGCGTGGCGTGATGTTAAATTGCTGCACTGCTTTGGCAGTGAGGTTTGTTATTTCGACTATTTGCTCGGCAGTTGGATTTTGATTTACCGTTGTGTCAGACAAAAATAACGGGCCTCGTTTAGTCAGCAAAATATACATTCCAGATACTTTATCAACACCAGATGCTTTGCCAATGACTTGCAACGCTGGGCGAATAGTATCTGGGTAATTTCTGGTCAAGCCCGAAATCAGGGCATCGGCTTGGCCGCTGTTTACGAGCATTGCCCCAAAATAATTACGGTATTGCATTGTTTTGCGGGCTTCGATTGGGGTCATACCCTTGCGTTTGCGTTTTTGGTAAAATTGTTCGGCAAACTGCTCAATCTGTGCTTCTTGCTGAGGTGTTTTTGGGTCAATGATTTCGATACTGTCCATCTCCAAGGCATTGTCGGCTATCATCTTACGAATTTTGGCTTCGTTACCCAACAAAATAGGTATCGCTATTCCTTCGTCTTGCACTTGTTGAGCGGCTTTGAGTACCTTAAAATTTTCGGCATCTGCAAAAACCACTCGTTTGGGGGCTTTTTTTGCTTTGTTGATAATAAACTTAGAAATCTGGTCTTCTTTGCCGAGGCGTTTGTCCAATTGTACGTTGTATGCCTCCCAGTCGGTAATGATGTGTTTGGCTACACCGCTCTCAATGGCCGCTTTGGCTACTGCTGGCGCAACGCTCGTCAGCAAACGTGGATCTACTGGTTTGGGAATAATATAAGTGCGGCCAAAGGTCAAATTGGTTTCATTGTAGGCCAAGTTTACCATGTCTGGTACTGGTTTTTTGGTGAGTTCGGCCAAGGCACGCACGGCGGCGAGTTTCATGGCTTCGTTGATTTCGCTGGCTCGCACGTCCAACGCTCCTCTAAAAATATACGGGAAACCCAATACATTATTAACCTGATTTGGATAGTCGGACCGACCTGTGGCCATGATTACGTCTGGGCGGGCTGCGATAGCATCTGGGTACGGAATCTCGGGGTCGGGGTTGGCCATTGCAAACACGATTGGGTCGTTTGCCATAGACCGCACCATATCTGCCGATACGATATTGGCCTTCGAGAGTCCCAAAAATAAGTCAGCACCAACCAACGCATCGGCCAATGAAGCATAACCACGGGGCGACACAAAGCCTTTTTTCATCTCGTCTAAGTCTGTCCGTGAGCCGTTTATGTGGCCTTTACTGTCGAACATATCAATATTTTGGACATTTACGCCCAATGCCACATACAACTTTGAGCATGAAATAGCCGAAGCACCCGCCCCCGAAACTACCATGCGAATGTCGCCGATGTTTTTGCCAACCAACTCCAATGCGTTGAGCATAGCAGCGGCACTGATGATGGCCGTTCCATGCTGGTCGTCGTGCATGACTGGGATATTCAGCTCGGCTTTGAGTCGTCTTTCTATCTCAAAACACTCTGGGGCTTTGAGGTCTTCGAGATTTACGCCCCCAAAAGTAGGCTCCATTATTTTGACAGTACGAATAAACTCTTCTACGTCTTTGGTGTTGAGTTCTATGTCAAAAACGTCTATATCAGCATATATTTTAAATAATAGTCCTTTGCCTTCCATCACAGGTTTGCTTGCCTCTGGGCCAATATCGCCTAAGCCCAATACGGCCGTTCCGTTGCTGATAACTGCCACCAAGTTGCCTTTGGCCGTGTATTTATAAACATCTTCTACATTTTTAGCAATCTCCAAACAAGGCTCTGCTACCCCTGGCGAATAAGCCAGCGAAAGGTCGAGTTGGTTGTTGGTTTCTTTGGTTGGTATTACTTCGATTTTGCCGGGGCGGCCTTTGGAGTGGTAGTAAAGGGCATCTTCACGACGAATTTTTTGATTCATAACAGGTCTTAGTTTGATTTTTGGTAGAATAGGCCGCAAGGTACAAATGAAACCAATACGCACGACCACCTGACCATAATTTTATGCTCAAAGCCTCGTTTTTATCCTTATCTTTGTGGCTTGAAAAGTATAATGTGCGCTTAATAACTCAATCACGTAGGTTATCAAATTTGGTTCTTCGTTGATTTATACGGGTTTACCGAAGCCATCGCTTGGAGCGATGGCTTCGGTTCGGCTTCAAGCAGCATCTCCGTAGAAATCACAGTAGAACCTCAAATTTATAAACTCGTAGCGCATTATTTAGAATAGATTAAAAAATTGAGTGTATTAAAATTGTAACAATTATAGTTGTGGCACTAAACAAAATATTACTTTTTAGCTTTTTGACAGTTTTTACTTCCTGCAATGGACAAGAAAAAACAAACACCCTCAATGCCTATAATAGT
>JAYWHT010000084.1:0-9455 GCA_043777595.1 Spirosomataceae bacterium | reverse complement strand
AGTGAATTGTCCAGAAAGTGAATGTCTTATTGACTTTGCTTTTTTGGTAGGTGGTCCGAAAGTTTTGCCGCTACTACCACTTTGATCAATGTGGTGAGCAATTTTTTTTAAATTGAGCTTTACGGTGACACTATTTGTGTCAAAGAATGGGAGATGGTCTATAAGTGATTGCTTTTGAAGGTGATAAATTTCAACTTGGTTAGCCTTTCCGCCAATGTAAAAGTATTTATGAAGAAAGGGGCTTTGAACCGGACCTCCGAAGCGACTCGTCCGCCTGAACGTCTCGCAACGGCGAACCGTGCCGATATAAATTACTGATCGGGGCAGCTCACGGTCCGCCGTTGCGGCGCGGTTCAATTACTTACAAAAGTTCAATAGATTTCCGTCCCGCAACGGCGTACCGTGCCGAAACAAAACGGGGCCGACCGTGCGGTACAATAAAATTACTAATGTTCAATCTCTTCCGTCCGCCCCACTTGCCACAAACCCATGTTAGCGGCAGGCAATTTTGTCTGCAAGTCGTTCTGCCAAGTTCCCAATGTCATCATGTCTTGCAATTTGATTTCGCCAATTATACGGAATGTTTGCAAGTCCATAGCGTAGCCCTGCAAGTCCGCCAGTAACTGCTCCTGTTGTGTCTGTGTCTTCGCCTAAATTTACTGCCTTCAAAACAGCGTCTTTGTAATTGTCAGTTGTCAGCAAACTCCAAATGCTTGCTTCGAGTGTATGCAATACATAACCACTACTAAAAATATTTTCCTCAGTAAGTTCGTAAATGTTACCTTTAAGCAAACGGTCAAATAATGCAACCTCTGTCGGATTGATTAAAAGAGAGTTTAAATAATTTGTTACTTCCGTTTGTAAGTTTTTATATATTTCAAACTTATCCTTTTGCTCAAATAGTTGCAACGCAAATTCGAGATAATAAAAACAAGCAATTACAGAACGAATATGTCCATGAGTAATTGAGGAAACTTGCTTTGTTATTTCGTATCGTTCATTAATAGGCTTGTCTAACAAGTAAAAAAGTAAAGGCGAAATTCGCATTAATGAACCATTTCCGTTTGATGAAACATCGAAACCACCTGCTAAATCTGGTCGTTCCCCTTTTGCAAGTCTGGTAATTGCTTGTCTTGTTGCAATACCAATGTCGAAAACATTTCCTCTTGATGTCCAATAGTTTTGATAGCACCATTTTACAAAATTCTGTCCAATCACATTTAGGTCAAAACCTTGTGTCAATGCTTCTGCAAGGCAAAATGTTAAAGAACTATCATCAGAGAATGTCCCTGCTGGTAAATTATAAGTTCCAAAACCTCTCATTTCCGTAACTGGATTTTGGCTAATGGTTTGTCTGCTCTCAAACTCAACAGGAACTCCAAGTGCATCTCCAACAGCGACTCCGAAAAGCATAGATTTAATAGTTTCTATCTTCATTTTAGAAATGTGGTGTAAAATATTTATTCAAAATGCTTTCAGGCAAGTCATTCCCTAATTTATCCCACCCATAAATGCGATTGTTAGTCATCCTATGTTCAAGTTCACAAATCAAGTTTCCAGTATCTTCTATTATGTAACTAAAAAACCAAGGCGATAATTTCCATTCTCTATTGTTGTATGGGAATGATGTTGTAAAGCTACCTCTCAGTTCATTAGATGTAAATTCAAATCCTGAAATACTTAAAAATTTTTCCTTTTGAATCTCTGTCAGTAGTTCCATGTTTCTTGTCTTTTTTGCTTGCCGCTAACGAAAAGGGCTTGTGGTCAGGTGGGGGACGGTTCGCCGCTGCGATTTGAAACTCGTCCGCCCGAACGTCGTCCGCACGGGCGGCCCCGCGATATAAATTACTAATCGGGGCCGCCCGTGCGGATGAGTTACTTACAAATGTTCAGTAGGTTTCCGTCTGCCGAAACAAAAGTACAAAAGAATTCCCAAAGTTCAATCACTTCCGTCCGCCCCCACTTGCCACAAACCCATGTTGGCGGTCGTTGTTTTTGTCGTCAGTCAAATTACATTAAGAAAATTGCAAAAACCCTTGTATTCTTATTAGTCATTTTTTAGTTCATAACAAAGTAATGCAATTCCGTTGTCAAATTGTTGAGCAAGCTTAAGGTTCATCTTTTGCTTTGTTTCTCTGCCTTTAAAAATTGTCATACCGTTTCCAATCGCAGATGGGTTTATGAACAAATGAAATTCATCAATAAGCCCTGCTTTGATTAGTGAAGTAACGAAAGTGCCGCCTCCATAAACAATAATGTCTTTTCCTGTCTGACTTTTAAGTCTATTAACTTCTTCTTCAAGGTCACCTTTTGCTAAAATGGTATTGTTCCAAATTGATTTGTCAAGAGTTTTGGTAAAAACAACTTTTGGTGTGTTAGTGTATTTTACGCCACCTTCAAAATCTGGGTCACTTGGATTTTTAGAAACACTCTCCCAATGTGGAATAAAACCTTCTGCAAGTTTTCTGCCTAAAATGATGGTGTCAACTAGCTCAGTAATTTGTTTTACATAATTAGTTACATCTTCTGTCCAAGGAAACTGCATCCAATCCATTTCTCCATTTGCTCCTGCAATAAAACCGTCAATGGTTGTTTGCACTTGTAATTTTAATTTTCTCATTTTATTTGTTTTTGAGTACAGTACAATTAGCGCTCTGTAAAGGTCAAGTCTTAAATCATGAGAAGTGTTACACAATTTTGAGAAATGGTTGCATCATTCACACTTTGAGGTCGTGAGGTGTCGCACTACAATGATCGCCAACGCAAAGGGCTTATAGTCAGGTGGGGAATTTGAATCGGGTCGCTGAAGTGACTCTTCCGCCGATATAAATTACTTGTCGGGGCTGCTCGTGCGATTCAATTACTTCCGTCAGCCCGTATGGGCGGTCTCACCCACTTGCCACAATCTCATCGGGGCCGCCCGTGCGGTTGTGTGCTACCTTTTTTGTCGTTAGCTAATTGAGAATTTGAGTTTTCGATTCAGTCCTTGTTCAATAAGTCGGTACAAAGTCGAAAGTTGAATATCCGCACGACCGTTCTCAATTCTTGAAATGTAGCTCTTCTTTGTTCCTGTCTTTTCAGCAAGTTGAGCTTGTGTCAAATGAGTTTTTGTTCGTTCTTCTTTCAAAACTTCTCCAACTATAAAAGTGTGTACTTTAACCTCGAAGTCTGTCCGACAAGAAGTCCCATGCTCTCCATATTTTTTATCCAAATGACTGTCCCACGGGACAATTTCATTTTTTGATCTTTTTTCGTTTTCCATCTTTCTCGTCTATTTGTTTGTCAATAAAATATCGCTTTTTCAACTCTTTCGCTAATTTCAGTCCTTGTTTCAGGGTCTTCTGAGTTTTCTTTTAAAAAGGGTTGTGCAAGATAACCAAGTGTCTCGTGTCAAAGCAACAGAATATTCGATAGATATTACTCTCAAATTTTACCCTAATTTCAGAAAATCCGTCATCCGAATGCTTGAAAAATCGTGTCGGGATAACGTCGAGACTTTTCACTAATTCAAAGACGTAGTCAATTTTCGCTTGTACTTCCTCGTCCAATTCAGAATAAAAGTCAAGAAAATATTTACCGTATGTCTAAATTGTCCGATTCATTAAACAAAGGTAACGAAGTAGTGAACAACTGTCAAAAAATTGTCAAATTATTTTGGCGTTTTACTGTCGGAAATTGTCGTAATAAGGTTGCACACAACGCAAAGGGCTTATGGTCAGGTGGGGAAATTTGAATTGGGGTGCCGAAGCGACTCGTCCGCCGATATAAATTACTTGTCGGGGCTGCTCGTGCGATTCAGTTACTTCCGTCAGCCCGCATGGGCGGCCCCACCCACTTGCCACAATCTCATCGGGGCCGCCCGTGTGGTTGGTGGCCGTATTTTTTGTCCGTCAAAGTTTGATAGAGACTTGTAATTATCCACCGAAACCAAGTTCTACTATTTTTTGAAGAGTTAATTTAATTGTCATAGCTTTGATTGTCAGTACATTGAGCTGTAAAAAAGAAGACATAATTTTAGCCGACGATGGCATCTTCAAGGCCGAAAGTGCGGGTGTAACCAATGGTGTATTGGCTGCCAAATATACCTGCGACGGGAGTGGTGTTTCGATGCTAATCAACTGGGCAAACGCACCATCGGGTATGAGAAGTTTTGCCGTAACAATGCACCACATACCACCCACAGGCGACAAACATGTATATTATTTGTTGTATAACATTCCAGCGGTTACCAGTTTACTAACCGAAAACAACAGTACAGTTGGGCTTTTTGGGGTCAATACCGTAAATGGAAAAACGAGTTATTCGCCGCCTTGCTCGCAGGGGCCGGGGGCAAAGCTATACGTGCTGACGGTTTACGCACTGTCTGCAGAGCCTGTTTTTATGGTAGTGCAGTCAAAGGTTACTATAGATATTTTACTGGCAGCCATTAGTAAAACCACGCAGGGTTCATCGGCAATTAACATCAACTATACACGACCTTAACTATACCGCAATCTTTCGGCTACTTCGGCCATGCTGAGGTTGCTTTCGGGGTCTTGTTGTAGGGCCTCGAGTTCTTGCTGAACGATGCGTAGCACACGTGCTATGTAGCGTGCGTGCCAAAGTTGGCGTTCGATAACCTCTTCATTGTTAGGCTCAAAAGCCTCAATATCTGACGATTGTAGTATATTTTTTTTGGCCAAAAGCCGCTCAATGGTATCAAGTCGTTCATGCATTACGCCCAGTTCCATGGCCACAGCCATCGTAATGTTCATAACTCGTTCTACTTCGGGGTTTTCCAGAAAGTACGGACGCTTTCCTTTGGCTTTGTTCGATGATAGTAATATGTCGTTTAGCATAGTCGAATGATTGTATGTTTGAATGGTAGAATGATTGAATAAAAGAATGTATAAGTTTATAAAATACCCGACCATTCGATTATTCTATCATTCAAAATTGATTATTTCCAAGCCCCAAAAACGTTCCAAATTGGGCTACGGCCGTGGTCTTCGGCTTCGATGGCATCTGGGTTTTTTGGGTATTCCATGTCATTTTCGGCTTTTGCGCCAAACTGTAATAGATTTTCTTCTTCAAACCCTGCCGATGTTATCCATGTCTTTACGTCCACGTCGTGCATGGCTCCCCAAAAAGGCTCATTGTTATAAAGTGCGTCCCAGTCTCTGATATATTGCTCAAACATTGACATTTGCGGAGTATATTGTGGCTGCTCAATGTGCAGACTTAGGCCATTGGGGCGCAACATTCTGTAAATTTCGGTTATGATTTTTTCCATGGCTTTCCCAGAAGTTTCATGCAAAAACATCGTAGTCTGAATCCAGTCAAAAGACTCCGCTTCAAAGCCCGTTTGTGTAGCATCGGCTTGTATAAATATTACATTTTTGATACCCAACGATACTGCCCGAGCATGGCCATATCGTAGCATCGGTACGCCTGTATCAATACCAATCACCTCGGCATCAGGAAACGCCAAGGCAAGTGGAAGGGTATTATGACCAAGGCCACAACCTACGTCCAAGATTCGTTTGGGTTTAAAGTCTGGGTAATTGGCTTTTAACCAAGTAGTTAGGGCTTTGCCTCCGCCATCTGTATATTTGCCCAACATACCCGCACTTGTTACAAAAAGCCCCGAATCGTAGCTGGCGGCGTTAGACACATCGCCCTCAAACTGCTCGGTATGGTAGCTGCCTGGCATAATGTGGCTGTCGAACATTGACATATAATGAGGTACTTGTACGCTGTCGTTGAGTAGGAGCGTGCTGGGGCTTTGGGCATTGAACTGGGCTACTTTTTGGGCTAATTCATCTGCCTGCCGCAATACCGTGGCTCGCCCAGCCTGTTGGCGCATTTCCATTGTTGAGCGGCGCAGTGCCGACCACGTCTGAAAGTGCGAGTCGGCCAGCATAGCGGCTTCGAGTTCGTCTCGTTTTTCAAAACTACGACCGTGTTCGGCCTCGAATTTGGGCTTTATTCTGTTTTCATAAACAACCTTATTGCCAGGCGAAAACACCGTTGATAAGTGCTTGTTGAGATTGGTTAAAAAATTGTAGCGAGCCGTTTCGTCGTGGTCAAAAGTTGGAAATACCCCGTGTTTGGCTAATTTGCTGTGAACGGGTGGGAGGTTAATAGGCGTTGCCATGGTATTATTGAGTGATTTTTTGCTGATTGAGGCAGGGTACAGTAGTTTGTTGCCGATTTATTTTTTCAATTTATAAATACAAAAATAGCAGGATTGTGTTAAGCTATTTGGTATTGCTTTTTTCAAAACTAACTAAGTGCCTGTAATGTTTTGGCTTACTGGTTTGTATTTGGTTCGACAAATTTAGATGTTTTATTTGTTTTTTGAGACTAATAAATGTTTTGAAATTGCATAAATTGATGAATTTCTTGAAAAATTATAATAATTTCAAAAATCTTGTTTAATTTAACACTTCAAAAACCTACAAACTATTCAACACAATTTAATAAACTTAAACAAATCTGATACTAATGAGAAAAAAAATCTACCTTATTTTTCTGTTCGTTTGCAGCTATTCGAGCATACTTTTGGCTCAAACGGCCACTATTTCGGGCAAAGTAACAAACAAAGGTGAGCCTGTACCTGGTGCATCGGTGATGGTCGTTGGCCAAACTATTGGTACCAGTTCTGATGCCGATGGTAAGTTTAAAATCAATAATGTGCCAGTTGGGTCATCATTTACATTGCGGGCTGGTGGTATTGGTTTTAAAAACTCCAACAAAACGCTATCACTCAAAAGTGGCGAGTCGCTTACTATTAACTTTGAACTCGAAGATGACGCTAAGTTTTTGGACGAAGTGGTAGTAACGGGGCTTTCTATCAATGCCAAACAAAAAGAATTGGGTACGTCTCGGTCGAACATTAACTCATCGACTATCGAAAGTCTGCCTGCGCCATCTGTCGAAAATGCGTTGGTAGGTCGCTTGGCTGGTGTTGAGGCATTTACTACCGACGGTGCGCCTGGTGGCGGATTTCGTTTTAGGATTCGTGGTGGCAACTCAATATCGGGGGCGTCTGAACCGCTGGTAATTATTGATGGTATTTTTATGGACAATGCCAACCGTAACTCCGTTACGGGTGCGGCTGGGGGCAACAATGCCACAGGTGCGGCTACCTTTGGCATGGCCAACGGCACAAGAGGCTTGGGCGCACTCAATCCCGAAGACATTGAGTCTATCGAAGTCTTGAAGGGGGCGGCGGCGGCTTCGCTCTATGGCTCACGGGCAGCATCGGGTGTGATTGTGGTCAAAACCAAAGGCGGTGGCAACGGCAAACTCAAACTCGACTACTCGCTGGACATTGGCTCAATGGAAGTATCTCGGAATGTAGGTAAATATAAAACACAATGGACTGCAAACGAAATTGATCAATGGGCTAATTTAATTAACCCAACTAAGAGCGTTTATACCGATGCCAATATTGCCCAGTACAAAATTAACCCAACTATGGACTACACCATGGACCCATTTCGCAAGGGTACGTTCTCTCGCCATACCGTGCGTGTACAAGGTGGTACTAAGCAATTTGGGTATTATTTTTCGGGTAATTTGCAAAATACAATGGGCCACATCAAAGGTACTCAATTTGATACAAAAGGGGCTTTGTTGAGTTTGAGCAGTGAGCCTGTTACAGGGCTTAGTTTGAAGTTAAACATCAACTACCAAGATGCCGACCGTTTTCAGGTTGCCTCTGGTACACCAGGCTTTTTTGTTCCCAATCGTTGGGCCAACGACACAGGCACAATGCCATTTATGAGATATACCGATGCCAAAACAAACGTAGCGGGTGTCAAGTCGTCTGACGACTATGCACTCATAAGACGTGAAAATATGTCGAAACGAGTTACTGTTTCTGGAAACTTAAATTATAAAATATTTAAAAGCCTAAGCGTAGATGTTACGGCAGGTATTGATCAGTCAAAAATAGACGGCTTTATGGTTTATCCTTTGGGTCTGGTGTCAATTTTCCCTACTGGCCGTTTAGATCGTGATTATGAAAAACTTTCTCAAAAAACCTTTACTGCTGGTCTCAATCATGTATTACAGGTTTCAGAAAAGTTTTATGTCAAGTCGGCAGTGGGAGTGCAATATGACGAAAATGACCGTTTTTATGACTATGCTCGTTATCAAGGTCTTGTCGTAGGGCGTGATTACAAAGACAGTTTGTCTTACAATGCACCCCAGCGGGCGGCGTTTTTTCAGGTAGCGCCATTGGTCAAAACATTAGGTATTTATGTCAATGAAACAATCGGTATTGGCAGTAAATTGTTTTTGAACTTAGGTGGTCGTTTCGACCGCTCTACGTCGTTTGTTGAGCAAACGTTTTTTTATCCACGAGCTTCGGTGAGCTATCAAGTAGCACCAACAGTACGTGTTAGAGGGGCTTATGGTATGTCTGGTACTCAACCCGCACCGTACCAATCGACCCCAACATACAGGAGTGTGGCGGGTGGCTATAACGGCAGTGCAACAAACTATGTGCCAAATACCCCACCAAATGCCGATGGCCTAAAACCAGAAACTCAAACCGAAATTGAGTTTGGCTTCGATGCCAGTCTGATGCAAGGGCGTATCAATATTGAAATGACCTATTACAATAAAATGTTCAAAGACTTGCTGTTAAATACCTCAATAAACCCAGCACTCAACTTGGGCTTGGTTTCGGGTATCAGAAATGTAGGCTCAATGTACAATAGAGGTCTGGAGATGACTATCAACGCCGCCGTGATTCAGACCAAAGACTGGAACTGGAACGTAAGTCTGACGGCCTCAACCCTCGAAAACAAAGTAACAAAGATGCCGTTTCCGCCTACGCCAATCATTGGTGGTATCGATAATATTGTTCAGATTCGTGAAGGCTACCCAATTAGTGGTATTTGGGCTGGCGTACCTGTTAGTTCGGCTGGCGATGCACCTGCCGTGGCTACTGTGGCTGGCGGCCCAGCACGGGTTTATATGGGCAATACACAGCCTAAGTTTGAGGGCAATTTCAATACTTCGTTGAGCTATCAAGGCTTTACGGTTTCGGCACTGATTGGTGGAAAAGCGGGTTTTTTTAAATATAACCAAACTGCCAGAGACATGGCCAACCCAACCAAACGCCAACACGAAGACTACTGGAGTTTGCCAACTACCGACTTGACTGCGCTCTACAATGACCAAACCCGTTGGGTACAACGTGCCGATTTTATTAAGCTACGCCAACTTACGCTTTCTTACACTGTTCCAAAACAATATTTGGAGCAAAGCCGCTACATCAAACGTCTAAATTTGGGTTTTACGGGTGCCAACTTGTTTACTTATACCAAATTTAGCGGTGCTTATGATGTCGAGTCAGAAACTAACGGTTCGTCGGCTTCGGGAGCATCTTGGGCCTGGACTCGGGGTATAGATTCGTGGGACGGTGGTATTCCCAAAAGCTATACGTTTTCACTTAATGT
>JAYWHT010000083.1:0-9478 GCA_043777595.1 Spirosomataceae bacterium | reverse complement strand
AGAAATAGCCACAATAGGTAGTTATTTTTCGCCATAATTTTCCCACAATATAACTCTGTTATAGGGCACATTGTCAATGCCTAAACCCACAACGATTGTTTGGTATGACCCATCGGCTTTTTGCAACATACTAACACAGGTATTACAAAAATTTTTTTCTTCTTTGGCTACTTTATCTCTTTGACTTTTCTGCTCTTTTACACAAACATCATCACACAAATATAGCACCTCAGCAGCTTCTATGTCATAAATGTCCACTTTCTGTAAGTTAATCTCAGCATCAGAAGCATTAAAGGCTTCTATTTGTTTAGCCTGAACAGTACTTATTTTAAGGCCATTATCGTTGACTAATCGCCAAATTTGCTGGCTACTTAGGGTGGTATTTCCACAAGTGTTACTCACTAATTCTTTGACCGAAGCATAACTTATTTTAGTGGCATATTTGAGAACAAATGCCGTTAGTTTCTTGCTATAACGACTGACCGTGAAATCACTCTCTTTCAAAAAACTACTACCCGATAAGCCTTTCTTTATCCGACATACTTCAAAAGGAAAACTCCCGTGTGTCGTACTAATATTTACTGCGTACTTACCGTTAGTTTTGTACTCGCTTTTTTTTTAAATCTATCTTGTTCCATACTTAAAAGATGTTGAGTAATATCTATCAATACACTTCCAGAAATAGACAGAACAGAGTCTTCAACTTTATCAATATTACTAAAATCTGTACCTAAATCATAGTATTTACTCGTAATGGCTTCACCATTCTCATCTTCCATAATCGCTTTCATCCACGCCATAATCATTGATTTATTTTTAAGGTCTAACTTTTTTCCAAATCAGCAATTTTTGTGGAAATTAAAAATTAGGGTTGCAACGAGATTGTTACAGCATGAAAAAATTCAGTCTATTAACATCATACCGCATTATGCAGCAGGCTATTTTTTAAAAACAACACAATAATTTTTTTGAATCAGCGAGCTACCTCGATTTTATATTTTTTGCCTTTCATTTTTTCATTTTCAATTCTGTCCAAAAACCCTTTGTATTTTGATCGCTTGATGGCTGCAAAAGAAATAAAATCCTTGACTTCGATTAGTCCTAAGTCGCTTTTTTCTAACTGCCCTTTTTGCGAAAAAAAACCAACAATATCCACCTTATTGAGTTTGTTTTTTTTGCCTCCACTTACATAAATCGTTATAAACTCGGGTGGACTGGGCAAAGGGTTATTGGCCGATACTTTGATGGTTTGAATATTGTCGTCAATGTAATGAGGGCGAGATTCATTTTGTCCCAAAAGTAAATATGACGTACCCGAGGCGTACATTCGTGCAGTTCGACCGTTGCGGTGTACAAATTCGTGTTCGTGGAGTGGTAACTGAAAATGAATGACGTGCTTCATCTCTGGAATATCCAAGCCTCTGGCAGCTAAGTCGGTCGTAATCAAATAATTAACGCTACCGTTTCTAAACTGTATCAAGGCTCGCTCACGGTCAATTTGCTCCATGCCACCATGATAAAACGTTGCTTCGATTTTGTTTCTGTTCAAAAAATCGCTGACTTGCTCGGCTGTTTCACGTTGGTTACAAAAAATCAATGCCGATTCAGAATTTAGAGAACAAAGCAAGTCAAAAAGTGTACTGATTTTGTCGTTGGTAACAATGGCCTTGGTAGTTAGAGCAGTTTTGACTTCGTTGATTGGAATAAAATTGACGTGAGTAGGCAAGAGCAGCCCTACAAAATCAGGAATATCAATGCCCGAAGTAGCCGAAACCAATACTCGTTTGTTGAGGCCATTAAGTCCACTCACAATGATTGACATTTGTTCTTGAAAACCCATCTCCAACGACTTATCAAACTCGTCCAAAATCAAAGTCTGAACACCGTCTAAGGCAAATGTCTGGCGGCTGATGTGGTCGGCAATACGGCCAGGTGTGCCTATCAGCAGGGCGGGCGGAGTGCTTAGGCTCTGGATTTCGGTAGCCATCGAGTGGCCACCATAGCACACAGTGGCCTTGAAACCTGTCGCCATTTTGCGCCATACCTGCTCAATTTGTATGGCCAGCTCTCGTGAGGGCGTAAGTACAAGGCACTGAACCGAGTTTTGTTTAGAATCTAACATTTGTACCAACGGCATCAGAAAAGCCAGCGTTTTGCCCGAACCCGTTGGAGCCAGCAGTAGTGTATTGTTGGTGTTTAAAATTGCCTTTTGAGCGGCTTCTTGCATTGGGTTGAGTGCATCGATGCCCAGATTTAATAATATTTGAGCCTGTTGTTCTTTTGTGTTTTCCATGGCGCAAAGGTACGCCCTTTATTGGTCGGCTGGTTATTTACTTAGTTGTGTAGCAAATTTATTTTTTATTATATTTGTAAAAAAATACACAGCAATATGGAATTACTAACCGAAACAGTGGTTGAAGAAAGAGAGCTTTCTGCCTACGAAATCGAAAGACATAAACCTATGCCAACACTTATTCATGGAGCCATTCAGTTCAATATTGGATTTGAATTGAAAATAAAGTACCCCAATCAATTTCGTATTGCAAGCGAAGTAACCTTAGACACACAACCCTATGGTAGCACACCCGATTTGGTCTTGTACCCTGCTGGTAAGTTAGATTTTAAAAACAATCCAGCTCGTCGTACTGATGCACCACTGCTTACAATAGAAATTCAGTTGCCATCTCAAAGTAGTAAGGATATGGTCGATAAACTTGAGCCGTATTTTTATTTTGGTGTCAAATCATGCTGGATTGTCGTTCCAGAGTTCAAGGGCGTTTTTGTGTATGACAGCCCTTTTAGTTATACTTTTTTTCATGGCACAGAGATAATCAAAGATACCGTTCTCGATATCGAACTCAATCTGTCTGAGGTTTTTAGTTAAATGCTTTTTTTGCCCCTACTCACTTCTCAAACTCTCAACAGGGTTCATCAATGCCGCTCTAATGGCCTGATAGCCCACCGTTAGCAATGCAATAGACACCGACAGAATGGCCGTTGCTGCAAAAACCCACCAGCTGATGCTGGTTCTGTATGCAAAGTCGGCGAGCCACAAGTCCATAAAATAATAGGCTACTGGGCTGGCAATAATCACGCTCATCAAAACCAACTTCAAAAAGTCTTTCGACAACAACCGCACTACACTACCCACGCTCGCTCCCAGCACTTTACGCACGCCGATTTCTTTGACTCGCTGCTGCACCATCATCAACGAAATAGCAAAAAGCCCCAAACACGACAACAAAATAGCCAAAGAGGCGGCAGACACAAAAATCTTGGAAATACGCTCTTCTTTGCGGTATTGGTTGTTGGTGTTTTCGTCTAAGAACGAACCCAGAAACTCAGATTTGGGTGAGATTTTTTTATAAGTTTTTTCTAATAATGCCATCGTCTGAACACTATTATTTGGGGCAATTTTGACGAAAATATAATTGATACCAAAGTCGCTTTGCAAGAAAAAAGTCATGGCTTCTATCTTGTTTTTCAATGATTCAAAATGATAGTCGGCTACCACACCCACAATCGTCTTGCTGGAGTCTAAAGGTATTTGTTGGCCTATGGGGTTTTTGAAACCTAATTGTTTGGCCATGGTCTGATTGATGACAATACTATTGTTTTTGTCGGCAAAAGATTTAGAAAAATCTCGCCCCTGCAACAGCTTCATGTCTAATGTTTTGATATAGTCATAATCTACATTGAGGCCATTGGTGGTATAGTTTTTTTCGTTCATCAAAAACCCAAAAACTGACTTGTAACCCGAGCCATCTTTGCCTCGGCCTAAGTTTATGTCAGAGCCTGTCAAACTTAAAATATTGGGTTGATTGGCGAGTTTATTTCGCATCATTTCGAGCGTTCGCTCGCCCGATACTTCGCCGCCGACAGGAATACTCACTACCTGCGCCTCGTTGAAACCCAAGGGTTTGTTACGCATAAACTCAATCTGATTCCAGACTACCAGCGTACCGATGACGAGCAAGGCCGCAATCGAAAACTGAACTACGATGAGTGTATTGCGAATACCCCCAGACTGACCGCTAACTCTGATTTTCCCTTTGAGTACCTCTACGGTATTGAACCTCGCCACCAACCAAGCAGGATAGCCGCCCGCCACCAACGTAATGACCACAAAAGCCAGTGCGAGTATTGCTACAATAACAGGATTTTTGAAATATTCAAACGATAACTGACTACGAAAGAGGGCGTTATATTGAGGCATCAGCAGAGCCGCTACCGCACAGGCCAACACAAAAGCAACGGTACAAATCAGCAATGCCTCACCCCAAAACTGACCTACAACTTGGCTTTTCAATGCTCCTAATGCTTTACGCATACCCACCTCTTTGGCGCGGGTCAGCGAGCGAGCAATAGACAAATTGACAAAATTGATACAGGCAATCAAAACAACAAACCCACAGATAATCAATAACATAACGGGGTAGCTTTTGGCAATGGCTTGTGAGCCGATTTTTTCGGTAAAATGCTCTTCGGTCAGCGATAGCAGCCTTGTACTAATCACTTCGTTGCGCTCGTCTGGTTTTGCGCCTTCGCTTTTGAGTTGGCCAATTTCCTTAGCATAATATTTGACGGTGAAGTTTTTTAGTTGTTTTTCAAAAGTCGTAGCATTTACGTTGTCGGTCAGTTGCAAATACACATCATGGTACTGAGCGTTCCAGTTTCCTTTCATTTTTTGGTATTCGGGGTCCATCTCAAAACGTAGCATGACGGCGTTCTCGATGGTTGAATTGTCGGGGGCTTTTTCGGTAACTCCCGATACAATAAAACCCTGTATCTGGCCGCCCAGATTGAGGTTAATGGTCTGGCCGATTGGGTCTTTTTGTCCAAATATTTTTTGGGCAATTTCTTGATTTATTACTACACTTCTCAGGTCGTTGAGGGCGGTGTTGCGGTTGCCTTTGAGGAGTTTGAACGAAAACATTTTGAAAAAATCGGCATCAACAAAATTGAGGCTTTCGTCTATGGTTTTATTGCCTATCACAATCTGCACTCTGCCGTCTCTGATGCGAGTAGCATATTTGATTTTGGTAGGGAAGTCAGCACGTAATGCAGGCAAAAATGGCTCGGGTAGTGTAGTTCCCAGTGCTATTTTGTCGGGCTTGATAACTTTGCGATAAACCTTAAATATATGGTCTTTGTTTTCTTGAAAATCATCGAACGATAACTCGAAGTGGGCCGTCAGAAACAGCAACATAGCCGAGGCAAATGCCACCGCCAAGCCCAAAATATTGATACTGGCGTAGGTTTTATTTTTCCATAAATTACGGAAAGCGATTTTTAGATAATTGCGTAGCATGGATTGTTTGTTTGTCTGTTTATTTTATAACTTTGTAAAAAATCAAAAGTACTATGGATACCGTTTTAGAACTCGAAGACTTCCAAACCGAAGATATAATGTCATTAAATCATTCCCTTGTGTCGTATAATCTTACCAAAAGTCTATCAAAATATGACAAAGAATACCGTATTTTGCCTGAGCTTGAATTAGAACTTCAATCGGGCAGGGCAAAGCCCGATATTTGTATTTACAATAAAATGAAAGTTAATTGGCTCAATGATGTTATTCGATTAACAACACCTCCTCTGGTTGCTATCGAAATTTTGTCTCCTCGTCAAGCCCTATCAGACCTGACCGACAAAACCATTGCTATATACTTTCCAGCAGGTGTTCAATCGGTTTGGATTGTGATTCCTACTTTACAATTCGTCCAAATTTTGACTAATACCAACGAGACTGCGACCTTTTCGGAGGGTACAATCAAAGACCCTATATTTGGTTTTGAAGTCGAATTTAGCGATTTGTTTGGCAACTAACTATGTCTTTTACTCTGTTTTTAAGCTCTCAACAGGGTTCATCAACGCCGCTCTAATGGCCTGATAGCCAACCGTTAAACACGCTATGCCGATAGCCAGCGTACCTGCCAAAACAAAAATCCACCAACTGATTTGGGTTTTATAAGCAAAACTTTCTAACCATTTGGTCATCAAATAGTAGGCAATCGGGCTTCCGATGACGATGGCAACGAGTACTAATTTTAAAAAATCTTTTGATAGCAACATCACTACGTTGCTCACCGATGCGCCCAATACCTTACGGATTCCGATTTCTTTGGTGCGTTGCTCGGCAGCAAACGTTACCAAGCCCAAAAGCCCAAGGCAAGAAATAAAAATGGCTAAGGCTGCAAACAACGCAAAAACCCGTGACGTTTGGGCTTCCTTGCGGTAGGTACTGTCAAAGTCGTCGTCCAAAAATTTATATTCAAACGGATAATCGGGAAATTGTTTTTTCCAGACCTGCTTTACTTTCTCAACTGCTTGGGTGGCTGTTGCGCCTTGTAGTTTGATGGCAAATTGTCCCCAACCACTGTTATTGTTTATCATCATCAGCGGAAAAATAGGGCTTTTCAAATCCATCTGATTGTGGTTTTCTACAATTCCTACAATCGGGCCGTTTACTGGCACTTCGCCATAGCTACCGTCGGCGTTGTACTGGTAAGTAACGTAGCCAATAGTCTGGCCTAATTTCCAGCCAAAACGCTTTGTAGCTTCACGGTTTACCACAAAACTGTTGCGGTCAGCTATGTTATTTTTTTCAAAAAATCGCCCTTCAATGGTCTTTATACCAAACACTGATTGAAACTCACTATCGGTATAGAGTTGGCCAATGGTGGGATCTTCGTTTTGATTTTTGAGCGACTGGGGTGATACTTTGTTGAACCCAACACCGCTGCCAGGCAAAATCGAAACTCGTGTCAAATCTCTTACAAAAGCCTGTCTTTGCAGTTCTTCTTGTAACGCATTTCGTTGGTTGTTGGTAGCTTGGTTGGGTAGTGCAAGGGTCAAGATTTGGGTACGCTGGTAGCCCAAATCTTTGTGTTGAAGATAGTACAGTTGATTCATTACCACCAAAGTAGCCACCAACATTACTACCGAAACCACAAACTGGAATACCACCAAGCCACGCCGAAAGTAAGCCGCACCGCTGTTGGGTAGTAGATAGTTTTTGAGAACCCTCACAGGACTAAACCCAGACAGTACAAACGCAGGGTACAAGCCCGTAAGTAAACTCGTGAGCAAAACAAAGCCTACCAAAAAACCAAAGTGCAATGGCGTAAATAATTGGTTGAATATTAGATTTTTTTCGGCAAAGTTATTAAAAAATGGTAGCGTAATTTGTACTAAAATCAATGCCAACAATGCAGCAATAAAAGTAAACAAAAACGACTCCCCCAAAAACTGAGCGATAAGTTGGCTACGCTCTGCACCCATCACTTTCCGAACGCCCACTTCTTTTGCTCGCAAGGTAGCCCGTGCCGACGACAAATTGAGGTAATTGAAACAAGCTAACAGTAAAATACAAAGTGCGACAGCCCCAAAGATTCGTACAAACTCAATGGCGTTGGTGGCTTTGATGCGGTTGTCGGTACGGTTTTTGAGATAAATATCACGTAGTTTTATTAAGTCTAACTTCCATGCGGCAGCGTTTGGGTCTTTGGTTTGTTGCTGAATGTTAAGTAGTTGTGATTTTATTTGGGTAAATACATTGTTTTTAGATAGCAATAAATAAGTCATGCCCCTAAAATCCCAGAAAGTTTCGGGCTGAGGGTTTAGTAGGGTTTTGGTATTTTGAGACGATGCCAAAAAATCAATGGAAAGGTGTGTATTGTCGGGGGTGTTTTGCATAATGCCGACCACCAAAAACGTAGCTTTATTGGTCAGTTGTACGTCAATAGTTTGGCCGATTGGGTTTTTGTCGCCAAAGTATTTTGTCGCCATTCGTTCAGAAATCACTATTTTGTTAGGCAGTTTTAGTGCATCTTGCAAATTACCTTCTGACATCGGAAACTCAAATAGACGGGTCAAGTTGGAGTCGGCAAAACAAAAACGGGCTTCATAGGCCGCAAAGTTAAGTTTAGAAACCAAAGCCCTATTAGGCGAAACCTGCGTAACGGCCTCAATACCCGTTTGTTTGCGAAGTAAAGCCCCAAATGCCGACCCACTCGATGACGAATTGGCAAATTGCTGAAACAACCCTATGCGATTGGCACGTGGTTGGTGAGCATCAAAACTTAGATCGTCGAGTACATAAAGCGTAATAATAAGACAAGTCGCCAGACCTACTGCCAAACCTGTAATGTTAATGATAGAAAAAGTGCGGTTTTTCCACAGGTTTCTAAAAGCGATTTTGATGTAGTTGCGTAGCATAATTTTGGGTAATTGTAGAATAGACTACAACTATATTGCATTTTTTATGCCATAATAACAACTCGCTAAAAATCAGTTTATTACAAAAAAATACTACTCAAATATTGTCCAAAATCGGACAATATTTGAGTAGTATCGGACAGTTATTGTTGTTCTCAGATGGTGTTTTAGCGATACACAAACACCGATTGGCTCATGGTTTGGGTGCCTAAAATGGTTTTCATAGTGGCCGGAAAATTGGTTTTGTCGTTGTAGGTATATTCATAGCGCCACAGGTTGGTTTTGTTGCCGTTGGTGTCTTTGCCAAAATTACTGATGGCGTTGTTGGTACTTGCCCATTGTTCGTTAAAGCCTGTCGAGGGTACATTGAGTAGCCGAAACGGGTTTGGCTTATCGTCATGTTCCCAATAAGAAGTAACCCATTTTGTTAGATTATTGCGGTTGTCGTAGTCAAAAGTATCTGTTGAGGTTTCTTTATTGTCGGGTGTGTAGGTTTTGGTTTCTATTTTTCGTCCCAAATTGTCATACTTCAAAACTGAATAAGTACGCAAGTCGTTTGCCCCGAGGTAGTTTTTTGTTTTGGCCACACGCCCTTGTGCATCGTACTCAAAGGCAACGCTGTTTTGTATAGTCAGCGGCTTGCCAGGTTTGGGCGACGAACTCAAAAACATTGGGTGAGATGACCAAAATTCGATATTTTCTACACGGTTATTGACCCACGTATATCGGGTAGATTCCCAAAGACTTTGGCCGTCGTCAAAGTACTCTTGTAGCTCAATCAGTTGGTTCTGGGCATTGTACATAAATGCCGTTTGTAGTTTTCCCTCGGTTCTGATTTCGCTAATCAGTGGCTCAGTAGCTGATGCCGATGGTAATGCCTGCTCTGTCTGACACTGAAAAAGCCCCAAAGAAAGACAAAGTAAATAACAGATTTTTTTCATCTTGGTTTTCATTTAGTTTTCTTAAAGACGCAATTCGAGGGTAGAAAGTTGGAAAGTGTAATTGACATAAAAACAAACACTAACGGGGCTACTTTTATTCAGTCTTCAAACTCTTAACAGGATTCATCAGCGCCGCTCGAATAGCTTGATAACTTACTGTCAATAAAGTAATTAACAAAGCCAAAGCAAGTACAACTGCAAACACGCCCAGTCCAATACTAATTTGGTAGTCTTTGTACTCTTTTAGCCATTGGCTCATGCCGTAGTAGGCAATGGGCGAGGCTACGAGGCAAGAAATGATAACTAATTTTACAAAA
>JAYWHT010000082.1:0-35401 GCA_043777595.1 Spirosomataceae bacterium | reverse complement strand
AACGAGCCATCTTCTTTGGCTTTATTAACAATATTAACAATCAGATTGGAAATATCTTGGCCTGATTCGTGCATCTCTTCGGTTTCTGTCAGCGTATTGTTTACTTCATAAAGCGACACCAAATCGTAGTAAAGGGGGTTTGTTTTGTAGAACTCGTAGTTTGTTCGTACCAACTCCTTGATTTGCTCAATGGGGCTAATGCCTTTCTGTTCTATTTTTTGAAATTCTTTAAGCAACAGTCGGCGTGCTTTAATGCTTAGTATACTCAAAATTTCTTCTTTACTTTTGAAATACAAATAAATAGTACCCTTTGCCAATTCGGTTTCTTGGGCAATGAGGTCAATATTTAACCCGTGCAAGCCGTTGGCAAGCATGACAGCCTCGGCGGCATCCAGAATGGTCTCTCGTCGATTTTCTTTTTCTCGTTGTTTTCTGTCTCGTGTACTCATTTCAGTTTACTGGCGTTTGGTCATAATCACGATGCAAATACTTACTAAGCTCTGAACTACAAAATTAGCTAATTTATACTACAAACAATATAAACCTAAAAGTTAGATATGTTTTGACTGATGAAGTCAATGATTGACAAAGTAAATCTAAATCTTCTTTTCTTACATTTTTAAGGTACCCCCTTCACAGCTTGAAATGAAAAAATTTGCTCCCAAAGACAAATTTATCAGCATCTTTCCAATCTTTTAGGTACAAAAACCGTTTATATGAGCATTTGCTTTTGTTTATTACAAATTTATACTATAATTGTGATAGACAATGGCACTCTCAAAAACAAAAACTATGAAACAGATACTTATCAAAATAGCCGCTTTAAGTTTTGTATTGGTACAAATTGTTGGCTGTAAAACCAAAGAAGTTGCGCCCACAGGCGATGCCGCCGTCAATGACTGGATTTTGGGCAATATGCAATATTGGTACTATTGGAACGACAAAATACCAACCAATACCGACAAAAGCCTTACGCCCGACAAATATTTTGACTCAATGTTGTATAAATATGATGCCTCATTACGACCTGATGGTGATCGTTTTTCGTGGATAAACCCCAGTGCCACTGAACTTGCGGCTTCGCTTTCGGGCGAGAGCAAAAGTACGGGTGCGGAGTTTCAGTTATATCGCAAAGCCAACAGTGATGAACTGGCTGCACGGATTTTGTATGTTTTTCCAAACACTCCCGCCGCACAAGCTGGTCTCAAACGGGGCGATATAGTCGCCAAAATGGTGGTAGATGGCACTATAATAACGGCTACAAACTATTCGAGTGTGCTGACGAGTGGCGCAGAGATTGCCTTTACGATTGGCACTTACGATGCCACCAATGGTTTTGCCGCAACTGCTACCACCAAAACCGCCAAAACGCTGGTCTTGCAAGAAGACCCAATTTTTATGGATTCGGTTTATGTCAGAAACAATAAAAAAATAGGATATATTGTTTATAATCAGTTTGTTAAAGAACCAAACGGCACTAACAACTCGCTCTATGACCGTAAAATGGACGGTATTTTTGCTAAATTCAAAGCCGCTGGCGTAAACGAACTGGTGCTGGACTTGCGCTACAACCCAGGCGGGTATTTGTCGTCGGCACTCAACTTAGCGAGTTTGATTGGACGGGGAATTTCGAGTAATAAACTCATGTACCGAACTGAATATAACAAAACGGCCACGCCCGACATTACAAAGCAATACGGCGAAAAGTTTTTTGTTACCAATTTTTTAGACAAAACCGAAAACTTAGGTGGCAACCTCTCTCGGGTTATTATACTGACCAGCAAGCGGTCGGCATCGGCCAGCGAGATGATTATCAATGCCCTGAAGCCTTATATGTCGGTGTTTTTGATTGGCGATGTAACAGTTGGCAAAAACGTAGGCTCAATTACTATCAAAGACGATAAAAATGTTATAAAGTGGGGAATGCAGCCCATCGTTCTCAAAACCTTTAACTCGGCCAATCAGTCAGAATTTACGGCGGGTTTCAAGCCAGACATGAGCGTTGTGGAATCGTTGGCTCAACCCATGGTAGCCTTTGGCGACCTCAAAGACCCTTTGCTCAACGAAGCATTCTTTCAGATTTTGGGTAGCCGCCCTGCCCGTAGAGGCATCGTTGAGCCATTAGAAATCGACCACCAAACGGTTTATTCGACCATCGAAAGCAAAGCTGGCGGAAGCAATATGTTTGTAGAGTTAAAAAAGTAAGTAAATTTCAAATTTTATAATTACTCAAAAAACTATTTTGACTTGCCTTGGGGTTGCAACCCCAATACCATTGAATTGATTGGAAGCGTATTTTTATAGAGCCGTCTAATTAAAACTCCAAAGCCCCCAATTCGGTCGAATTGGGGGCTTTTGTCGGCACTTAGCCAAAGAAGTATTATATTTGTAAGCAAAATAGCACCGATAAAACAATGTCTTGATTTTCAGTATTTTACATTTACAATTAAAAATGAGTTTTTCTAAAATTTGGCTTTCGTCCCCACATTTGGGCGGTACAGAACAAAAATACGTGCAACAAGCATTTGACAGTAACTGGATTGCGCCATTGGGGCCAAATGTGGACGGCTTAGAGCAAGATTTGTGCCGTTATGTAGGCGTGGGGCATGCAGCGGCGTTGTCGTCGGGTACGGCGGCTTTGCATTTATCGCTCGTTATGCTCGGTGTGGCTGCTGGCGATGTGGTATTGTGTCAGTCGTTTACGTTTTCGGCAAGTGCCAACCCGATTGCTTATCAAGGTGCTATCCCTGTTTTTATTGACAGCGAAACCGACACTTGGAATATGTGTCCCGATGCCCTCGAAACGGCCATCAAAGACCAAACTGCCAAAGGCAAAAAACCCAAAGCCGTTATTGTTGTGCATCTTTACGGTATGCCCGCCAAGATGACCGAAATCATTGAAATCTGTACTCGTTATGGCGTTCCAGTTGTAGAAGATGCCGCCGAAGCCTTAGGGGCTACTTACAATGGACAGCGAATGGGTGGCTTTGGAAAGTTGGGCGTGTTGTCGTTCAATGGCAACAAAATAATTACCACTTCGGGCGGCGGAGCACTTGTCTCAGACGATGAAAGTTTGATAAAACAATCTCGATTTTTGGCTACCCAAGCCCGTGATGCTGCTCCACACTACCAACATTCGCATATTGGCTACAACTACCGCATGAGTAATATTTGTGCAGGAATCGGTCGTGGGCAAATGGAAGTAATTGACACCAGGGTGTCGCAGCGGCGTGCTAATTTTGACTTTTACGCACAGCATCTATCTGACATTGAAGGTGTTGCGTTTCAGCCCGAAGCCGCTGGTAGTTTTTCCAATCGCTGGTTAAGCTGTATAACCATTGACCCAAAAATAGGTACAACCCGAGAAGATATACGCCTCGCTCTCGAAACTCACAACATCGAAACTCGCCCGCTCTGGAAACCCATGCACCTACAACCTGTCTTTGCCGATGCACCCTATTATGGTTCTGATGTGTGCGAAAAACTATTTGACAACGGCCTATGCCTGCCGTCAGGCTCAAACCTCACCGACAACGACCGCTCGAGGGTTTTGGAGGCAATAATTAATGTGTTAGGATAAAAAAACTCAGCGACCTCTGCCTCTCAGCGAGATTAAAATTTAACAACAAAAGCACCTTGTTTATTAGTAAAATAATAATCCAATCCCCACTCGATAGCGGCCTCATGGAGCTTATTTTGGGCATAAAACTTATTGGAATTATCGACAATAACCTGCTGGTTTCCAAATGTTTGATATAGTTTTCCAATATCTTTGAAAGCCGTGTTTCTGACAATAATCAGATCGGCTTTGATAGGAAACGCTGTAATGGGCTGCTCGACAATCACAATTTTTTGGTTTTTCCAGACTATCAATTTTCCAAAATTCAAGTCTTGAACCAACGGGCTGGGTACTTCTAAGGCTATTTGGGTGGCGTGCCGAATATTTTGTTCGGTATAAAAATTGTCTAAATAGAAATTAAAACCTCGCTCGGCCTCAAAAAAAGCACTGTCAGCTACCAACCACGCCCGCTGCCCTTCGATGAGGCTCACCACTGTTTGATGTGGCACATTATGAACAACTAAACTATGTTGATTCTGGCTATTTTTTAGTTCAGTTACTTGATAACCAAATAATACCAAACTAATGGCAACTGCTCGCCAGAGCCACTTTTTTTGTTGATAATAAACCAACGCCAACAAAAAACCAATGATAAAATAGACAGCAATCAGCTCAATTTTTGTAAACCAAATACCACTCAAAACCGAAAATGGGAGCGAATCGACCGCAATAACGGTTTCGTTGAGAAGCCACGTAGTGGCAGCCGTGACCCAACCCAAAGCCTGCGCCACCACTGGCACCCACGACAGGGCAATGGTTGCCAAAGCCAACGGAAGCAAGGCAAACGACAACCCAACTACGGCAGGATTGGCCACCCAAAAATAGGTAGAAAATTTATGAAAATAGAAAGCCACTAACGGAAATGTAGCCAACTGGGCAGTAAGGGCAACGGCGGTAATATTCCAAATCCAATCTATTATTTTGTTTTTGAACGTAACAGACTGATAGAGCATTGGCTGCAAAAAAATAATACCACTCAACGCCAAATACGACAACTGAAAACTGACCGAATAAATAAGCAGCGGGTCGAAGGCAAGTAATATCAAAGCCGAGCCAAAGAGTGCGTTTGGGGTGTTTTGTTGGCGGCGTAAAGGCTTGGCCAATAGATAGATACTAAACATCAAAGCCGACCGAACGACAGGAGCAGAAAGCCCCGTCAGCACGGCATAAAACCACATCGTGAGGAGCGTAATAGCCAAATAGAGCCAACGACCGTGCTTACGTTTTTCAAGAAAACCGAGTAATCTACTCAAAATCCAGACAAAAATAGCAATATGAAAACCCGAAACCGACAGCACATGAACAGCCCCTGCCACTGAATATGCCTGAACCAAATCGGTGTCTATTTCGTCTCTGATACCCAGCACCATGGCTTTGGCTACCGCATATTCTCGTGGCCAAACAACAAGCCTTTTAAGCTGACTGTCAGACCATTGACTAATTTTGTAAGCCCACGATTTATACCAAACGGCTTGGCTCTCGGTAGTGATTCTGAAATCGGTCGTTTTGACATATTGTGAATAAAAAACCTGCCGATAACTCAAAAACCGTTGGTAGTCGAACTCGCCTGGATTTCGGGGCGGTTCGGTTGGCCTAATGCCATTTCTGACAACAATTACTTGGCCGTATTGGGGTGGTGAAGCTGTTTTTTCAAGATATATTATTATTTTTCCTGTCGCTTTTGTCCAGTTATCGCTGTATTTTAGGTCCAAGATTTCAACCTCAACTTTATACGTTTTACGGCGGGCTTCGGGTGGCGAAAGTACCTTGGCTCGGTAATAACCGACAGAATCAAGTACAAAATGACTAAGATGAGTTGCGTTACGGGTTTCGTCTTTGAACTGCCGATTGAGATACCCAGCACTCAGCCCAAGCAAGAGCGTGAGCGCACCAAGAACGAGCCTATTCCCTTTTTTTAGAAGTATTAAAACACTGACAATCAACCCTAAACCAAGACAAATACCAACTACTATTTCAAAGGGAAGTATAAAATATTGCCCTGCCCAAATGCCCAAACCAAAGGCAACTGTAAAGCGCAGGAGGGTGTTCATCGGTTAAGAATAACTCTTTTTGTGATTTTTTCGGTGGCCGTGCTTACTCTGACTACATACTGGCCGTTGGCGATGTCGATTGTTGGAATGGACACAACCCAGCTTGGATAACCTTTGTAAAGCGCACGATATACTCGTTGGCCTGTGATAGCAAACATTTCTATATCAAAATCACCAAATGCAGGCAGCATCACCTTGACATTCAAGTCGTTGGGGGTTGGGTTGGGATAGACTTCTACCTGTAAACTGGTGCTATATGCCAACTGCGTACAAGCCAGCCGAACGAGCTTGGCACGGCGAGGACTGGCCTCCAAAACAGCTCTGATACGCTCCGACTGATTGACCGTAAAAACGTTCATGCACGAGTCGGGCGAGTAGTCCATATAGTTTTCGGTCATGTTTAGGGTACGAGTGCCGCTGCAATTTGAGTATTTTGGACCACAATTTGTACCTGCATTGCCACTTTCACAAATGGGCGTATCGTTACAAAAATCAGTACCACAAAAAGTATCTCCCCAAGTGTGCAATAGCCCAAGCCAATGGCCAATCTCGTGGGTAGCCGTTCGACCCAAATAGTACAGTCTGGTAATAATGGCCCCGCCCGTACCAAATGCCCGAAAGTCTATGATTGCACCATCGACTTTGTCTTGTAGTTCGCTACTGTTGTCAAGCCCCGCAATACCCGATACCGATGGAAACTGCGCCACGCCCAAATAAGAAGTATTTGTTGCTCGAACAACCCAGATATTGAGGTAACGGTCGGTAGGCCAGCTTACTATATCGGCCAAAACGCCTTCGTCTGAATATATATCAAAACTACGTTTGTCGGTGTAATAATGCCTTGTAATGCCATTAGTGGCTTTGCCGCTGGGGTCGGTGGTAGCCAAAAAAAACTCAATCTGTAAGTCTGCCCCAACGCTATTTTTGTTAAACCCTTTGGTGTTGGGTCTGCGGCGGTAGTCTTCGTTGAGTACCCTGATTTGGTTCAAAACCTGCACATCTGCGATATTGGCATTGTTAATGCCACCGATTGTACCAGCCATATTGTCGTGTATGACGTGAACGACAACAGGAATACGGACGACATCACAAGCGGCACCGATTCGGGCGTTGCGGTCGCCCAGTTTGTTTCTTCGTTGTATTACCTGAACCGAGTCTTCGAGTGTTTTGCGTTGTAGCACCCACGACCTGTATTTGACAGCCGCCAGCGAGTCCCGCTTCATCGTAGCGCAGCGTTCTTGAGAAAGTGAAAAGTGAAAAACGAAAAACGAAAAGTAAACAACGTAAGGTAGGCGAGCAGCAAATCTAACTTTGCTCAACCCACAACTGATAAATGATAAATGATAAATGTTTACTGATAACTGTTCACTGCCTGTCATACGCCTCAATGATTTTGCGGACTAATCTATGCCTGACCACATCACTGCCGTCGAGTTCGACATATCCGATTTCTTTTATATTCTTCAATATTTCGAGTGCATCAATCAAGCCCGAGCGTTGTTTGGTTGGCAAATCTATCTGCGACTTGTCGCCCGTAATTATTACCTTGGAACTTGGCCCCATACGAGTCAAAAACATCTTCATTTGCATAGGAGTCGTATTTTGGGCTTCGTCCAACAGTATAAAGGCATTGTTGAGTGTTCGGCCACGCATATAGGCCAGCGGTGCGATTTCGATGGTTCGGTTTTCGAGATAAAATTTAAGTTTTTCGCCCTGAATCATATCGTCTAATGCGTCATAAATTGGTCGAAGATAAGGATCAATTTTTTCTTTTAAATCGCCCGGCAAAAAACCCAAACTTTCGCCTGCCTCTACGGCTGGCCTTGTTATTATTATTTTTTTTACTTGTTTTTCTTTCAATGCCCTCACCGCCAAAGCCACAGCAGTGTAAGTTTTGCCAGTACCAGCCGGGCCAACGGCAAAGAGCAAATCAAATTCTTTGGCTTTTTCGACCATCAGCCGCTGATTGGCTGTTTTGGCTTTGATGATATTGCCCTTTGTACCATACACTATTACGTCTTCGTCGTTATCAACTGGCAATATATTTGGATTGCTGCCAGTAGTTTTCACACCCGTCTTCAAGTACGTCTTGACGTTTTCAGAAGTGATTTTACCATATCTTTGATAATGCACAATCAGCGATTCTAATATATCTGTGATTCTAACAATGTCAGTTTCTGCACCCATAACCCGAATCTCACTACCACGAGAAATGATTTTACTGGTCGGAAACGCTGCTGCTATTTCTTTGATGTTGTTGTTTTCTACTCCCAAAAAATCAACCAACGATACTGTTTCTAAATTTATTGTTTTTTCTACCAAGCGAGTGTTTTGAGTTTGTATTTTTGTTAAATTTATATCCTTTTTTTTTATTTTAATACATAATCTACTAATCTTTTTGTACTTGTTGTTTCAAATAGTGTTTCGGCTATTTGCATGGCATCGGTAAGGTGTAAGCGATGGTCGAAATCTGGGGCAAAAACCATATTGATGTCTCTGAGCAACAAATACAACTCTAACCTAACGCAAACATACTTGTCTAACTCATAGTCATAGCTCAACACCCGCCCATCGTTGAGTAAAACTAAAATGGGGTATTTGACCAAATAAAAAAAGTTGGGATTGTAGTAAGGCCAACCAAAGTAAATGTATATTTTGGTTGTATGTTTAACATTTTTTTGGGTCAAATGTTCAGTCAATTTACTGATTTTTAGTTTAATGTCCAACGCTTGTGTTGTAAACTGTGTAGGCTCTACGCCATACTTCCATCGGCGAGTGTCCCAGTCAAAAATTTGGCATCGTCCCAATTTTAATTTATAGTCATATATCGACGGTACTTCGTGTACATAACCAGGGTAATACCACTGCATGCCTGCCTCTTTGGCATATTGCATCTCAACGAGCATTGTTTGAATACCCAAGCTGTATTTTGAATATGACTGGTCAAATAGCCCCAGCAAACTCATAATACTGTTGTGGCCAATATCAAAAAAACTAACAGCTACCAATCGGTCTTCATCATAAACGGCCACTTCGTGTGTGTCAAAACGATGACTCATCGACATAAATTCTTCCAAGCTATTATTCAAAAAACTTCTAAACCGCTGCTGCTGCCCACTAAAAAGCCTTTCTTTCTCTTCGGTAATAGTGGCTTTTCTAACTTCAAATCTAAACAAGCGACTATTGCGATTATAAAGTTTTTGTTGGCTTCTTGACATCACATAGTCTGTAAGCCTTATTCTGACATTGATTGGTGTATATAAATTATTTTCAAAACAAGTTATTTTGGCTCTGAAAAGCATAGCCCCTGACCGAAACCAGCCCGCCGCCAAGTAGCCATCTAATCGTTTTTTAGATAATGTTATCGGAGTATAATATTGTAAAATATCATCGCTATTATTCATTGAGTACGGTCGTTATTGTGTTATATTTACGTCCAATTTAGTGATTTTTAATATTGAATAAAACACAAATATATCACATTCAAAAGATATACTTTGGCTTAGTGTTAGGTTTCAAAAATATTTTGCCGTTTCACAAAACTATACCACAAACTCAAACTCTCAAACAACGATGATTATAGGTATAGGCGGTTGTAGCCGTTCGGGCAAAAGTACATTGGCTCGGGACTTAGTTTGGCATTTTCGCAATCAAAACAAGCGAGCTATTGCGCTCTCGCAAGACGATTTTGTGCTAAACATCAATGACATTCCAACAATCAACGACCGAACCGATTGGGATAGCCCCGCTTCGCTCAATTTTGAGTTAATGTACCAAACAGTAGCTTATTTGAATCAATATTTTGAGGTTGTTATTTTGGAGGGGCATTTTGTTTTTTCAGATTTTAATTTAAAACAACTATTTGATTATCAAATTTTTATTCAGTTATCAGAAATAACATTTAGACAACGCCGAGCCGCAGAAACTCGCTGGGGACAAGAACCAGACTGGTTTGTCAGTCATGTTTGGAACAGTTTTATTGAATACGGACAGCCATCGTTTTTAGATACCAACTTACTGACTATCAGCGGCGAAAAGCCTTTTGAAATCGATACAATCAAAGCGTTTTTGATAGACAGACCCTCTTAAAAGTAGTTTTCGATACAAATCGCCTTTGTGTTTACCTAAACCATTTTTCTATGACCAATTTTCGCTGGCGAATCGTTTTACTGCTTTTTTTTGCTACCACCATCAACTACATCGACCGTAACGTACTGTCGTTTACGATGATAGATGAGACTTTTAGAAAAGAAATGCTCGGCTTGCCTATCAGCCATATCTTAACACAAGCCGACTTAGATACTTTCAAGATTCAGTATGGCTTGGTGGACACGGCCTTTAAGGTAGCCTATGCCATTGGTTTTATAGTTATTGGCTGGTTGATTGATAAAATTGGAACAAAAAAAGGGTTTTCGGTAGCCATTTTTATTTGGAGTATAGCTGGCGTGGCCAATGCCTTTGTAGGCTCATTGCGTGGGCTAATGGGTACTCGAGCTTTGTTGGGTATTGGCGAAGCTGGCAATTTTCCATCGGCTATCAAATCGGTGGCAGAGTGGTTTCCCAAAAAAGAGCGGGCTTTTGCCAACGGACTTTTCAATGCTGGGGCCAATGTGGGTATCATTGCCACGGCCATCGGTGTTCCGTACTTGACGCTTCATTTTGGCTGGCGAGTGTCGTTTATCAGTACAGGTTTGCTGGGTTTCTTGGTTTTGGTGGCTTGGTGGCTCAACTACCGCAGCCCCGACAACCACCCAAAAGTCAATACCGAAGAGCTTGCGTACATACGTCAAGATGAAAAAAACGAAACCCAACTCAACCAAACCAAACTATCGTGGGCCCAGCTTTTGGGCTATCGCCAGACTTGGGCTATGATTGTCGGTAAGTTTATGGCCGACCCCATCTGGTGGTTTTATCTGACATGGCTACCCGATTTTTTCAATTCAAACGAAGCCCTCGACCAAAAATTAGACCTAAAAACAGTCGGGCTACCGTTTTTGGTAATCTATATTATTTCTGATGGCGGTAGTATTTTCTTTGGTTGGTTGTCGTCTCGGTTTATGCAGGCTGGCTGGAGCCTCAACAAAGCCCGCAAAACCACGATGTTGATTTGTGCGCTCTGTGTTGTTCCGATTTTTTTTGCAGCCCAAACGCACAATATTTACATAGCCATTGCGCTCATTTCGTTGGCAACGGCTGCACATCAGGGCTGGTCGGCCAATATTTATACCTTTGCCTCTGACCTTTTTCCAAAAAGTGCCGTAGCCTCTGTAACAGGTATTGGTGGTATGTTTGGGGCAGTTGGAGGCATTTTACTGTCGGCAGTCGCTGGCCCTATTCGAGTTCATTTTGGCTATTTACCTTTGTTTATTATCGCTGGCTCGTCTTACTTGATAGCCTTACTGATAATCAATTGGCTGACCCCAAAAATGGAATCTATAAAAATATAAACTTTATAACATAAATTTGCGTTATTGTCGTTGTTTATCCACCCACTTTGTATTTATTTTAATTATGAAAAAAGTAACATTATCGCTTGGTATCTCATTGTTAATTATGCTTTCGGCGGTTGTATCTCAGGCACAAGCCACCAAAATCCCTGCTGATATTGAGGCATTGCTTTCCAAAAATACCTGCTTGGCTTGCCACAACGCCGACATCAAGTTGATTGGGCCATCGTACAAGGCCGTAGCCCGCAAAAAATACACACCCGAAAAAATCGTTGAACTGATTTACAAACCACAGCCTGCCAACTGGCCTGGCTATATTCCGATGGCCGCCCTGCCAAATGTACCAAAGGACGAGGCCCTAAAAATAGCAAAATGGATAAATTCATTGGCCCCAAAAACTAAAAAAATATAGAGTTTTGATTGTGGCACAGTTGTAGTATTGTTTTCAGAATAGATTTTTCGCTCCAATCGTGCCATAGTTTTCGTACAAATCACGGAAAAATGTAAGTAGTTTATGCGTGTATGTTACCTGCTTTTGTTGTCGTTTTTACAGTGTGATCTAGCAATTTGTCAATCTAAATCTGACTACACAAAGTACGTCCAGCCAATAATTCAGAAAAATTGTGTGGGTTGCCATAAAATTGGGGGAATTGGGCCGTTTAGGCTCGACAACTACGAAGACGTAGCAAAACGCTCACAGTTTATTGCCAAAGTAACGGCTATTAAGTACATGCCCCCGTTTCCTGCCGACCGTGGCTTTCAGCATTATGCCAACGAACGGGGGCTAACTGAGGCCGAAATCCAGACCATACAGTTGTGGGCTGGTAAGTTGCCGTTGAACAGCGAACAACGAACCGTTTATCAGTCGTCAGTTATCAAACCGCCGCCGTCTTCGTCCTCACAGACCACCACAACCAAGCCCGACTATACTTTTCAGATGCAAAAACCATTTACTGTTCCCAACACGGCGGAGGAAGAGTTTAGGTATTTTTATGTGCCGACTTATCTAAAAAAAGATATTTATGTGTCCGAAATTGAATTTTTGCCCAGTAATCGCAAAGTGTTGCACCACAGCCGAGTAATGGTAGATACAAGCGGACGAATGGCCAAAATAGAGGGCATCAAAGCCGACGACCCCGCTCTGGCGACTTTTCAGCAAATACCAATGTCCGACCAGTTTTTGTATGGTTGGGTACCTGGCAACGATCGTATTAAGTTTCCGAAAGGTATTGCCAAAAAAGTAAAAGCAGGTTCTAATCTGGTAATGAATCTACATTATTCGCCATCGGCCAAAATCCAAACTGATCAGTCAAAAGTAAATTTTTATGTAAGTAAGCAACCTGTTGAACGAGAGGTAAAGTCGCTGATATTGACCGAAGAAAATATATCGAACCAGCCTTTTTTGATAAAAGCCAACACCAAACCAGTTTTTTATATGACTCTGGGGCCAATCCAGCAAGATATTTCGGCTATATCAGTCATGCCGCACCTGCATTGGTTGGGTAAGTCGTTTAGGGCTTTTGCCATCACACCCGATGGCGACGTAGTGCCACTCGTCAAGATTGACAACTGGGATTTTAATTGGCAAATGACCTATCAATTTCAGACATTATTACATATTCCCAAAGGCTCAACAATTATGGCCGAAGCCACTTTTGACAATACCCCCGATAATTTACTAAACCCCTTTAAGCCTGCCCGAGACGTAACTTATGGCTGGAACTCAACAGCAGAGATGCTCGAAATGGTACTATATTTTGTACCCTATCGGACTGGCGATGAACTCATTGAGCAATAACTGCTCCCTACCTTACCTGTCCACTTCGCCCATTACCATATCCAAAGAGCCGATAGTGGCCACCAAGTCAGCAATAAAACCCCCACGTACAATTTCAGATAAGACCGACAAATTATTGAACGAGCAGGCACGGGCTTTACAGCGAACGGGTACGTCTGAACGGCCATCGGTACGGAAGAAAAAACCAAGTTCGCCTTTTGGATTTTCGGCACGAACATAAAAATCCATGGCTTTGGGGCGTATTTTTTTGGGTACTAATGCTTGCGGGTCAAAGTCGGAGGTGCGTTCGTATTTTTTGGTTAATTGTTCAATACATTGTTCTATCATCTTGACAGACTCCCAACATTCGAGTACTCTGACGTTGTTTCGGTCCCAGCAGTCGCCTACTGTACCAACCTGCCCCTGCCCAATTGGTATGTCAAAGTCAAGTTCTGGATAAACCGAGTAAGCATCGACCTTTCGTAAGTCCCATCGCAAGCCCGACCCACGCAATACAGGCCCCGAGCAACCATAATCAATAGCCGCAGGCAGCGGCAACACACCAACGTTGGCAGTACGTTCAATAAAAATCTTGTTGTCTATCACCAACTGTTGTAGCTCTATGAGTTTGGGTTTGAGGTACTTGATATATTCGGCGCAGCGTTTTTCAAAGCCCACGGGCAAGTCATAGAATAGCCCACCGACCCAAATATAATTATATAACATTCTGGCCCCACAAGTCCACTCCAACATACGCTGTATATGCTCACGGTCTCGCATGAGCCACAAAAAAGGCGTGTAAGCACCTATGTCGAGGGCATACGTGCCGATGGCCAAAAAGTGTGAAGCCAGGCGGTTGAGTTCGGCCACAAGTACTCTGATGTATTCTATTCGTTTTGGTATGTCTTTGTCAATACCCAACATTCGTTCTAAGCCCATTACATAAGCGTGTTCGGAGTTCATGGCGGCCATATAGTCCATTCTATCGACATACGGAATAATCTGGTTGAAAGGCAACGACTGGGCGTGTTTTTCAAAGCAGCGATGCAAATAACCCAAATGCGGCACTACATCAACTACTATTTCGCCATCAGTAACGACTTCGAGCCGCAACACACCATGTGTAGAAGGGTGCTGAGGGCCGATATTCAGCACCATTTCTTCTGTTTTTAGATTGCTGGCGTTGTATTTGGGAGTATCAGAAAGGGCGAAGTTTTCGGGTTTGTATTGGTATTGTGTCATGGCAAAGTCTATTCATTAGTTATCAATTTTGCCCCTGTTCCATTTTCTGAGCTATAAATTACCCGCCCAAAATCAAAAGTTACACCACTGGCGGGGTCATTGACGATAAGCAACGAGCCGTCCATGTCCACGTAGTCGAGCAGGGGCAGTAGGTGTGCAATAGCCGAAATGCCTATACTACTTTCGTTCATACAGCCCACCATCGTTTTCATATTGAGTGCTTTGGCTTCGGCAATCATGCGGCGGGCAGGTGTAAGACCTCCGCACTTAGTAAGTTTAACGTTTATACCATGAAAATAACCCGCACACCGAGCCACGTCAGCCTCAACGATACAACTTTCGTCAGCAATGATGGGCAGTACAGATTCTGAATACACTTTTTTCATACCAGCCCAGTCGTTGGCTGGGAGCGGTTGTTCTATAAACTCCACCCCCAGTTCTCTCAACACCAAAGCATTGGCTATTGTTTCGTCGGCTGTCCAAGCGCAGTTGGCATCGACTCTGAACGTAGCCGAAGTATGTTTGCGTAATTCTCGCACAATAGCCAAGTCGTAATCAGTACCGAGTTTGATTTTATAAAGCGGCCATGGCAATTCTTTCATTTTAGACACCATTTTTTCAATGCCATCAATACCTATTGTAAAATCAGTAATCGGGTTATGGCCTGCCGACAAATCCCACGCTTCATACAATTTTTGGCCTCTTTTTTTTGCCCAAAGGTCATTGGCAGCTACATCTAAGGCACAAAGTGCAAAGGGAATTGTTTGTAGAAATTGATTTGAAAACACCCAAAAATCAGTAGGGTTTTGTAGGTCGTATTTTTCGATTTGGGTTCTATTTTTTTCTAATGTCTGAACCATCGACTGTATCGTGATGCCGTAGTAAGCATTGGAAGTTGCCTCACCAAAGCCACTCAGACTGCCGTCTCGTAGCTCTACAACGAGGGTAGGTTGTAGGTTTCGAGAGTCGTGTGCAATCGTAAAAGTATGCCGTAGTTGTAGGTCAAACTGGTGTAAGATGAGCTGCATTTCTAATTGACAGGACAAACCAATTTATAAAAAGTATAACTCAGCGAAACTGAACTGTAATAATACATATCGTTGAGCGATGGGTTTCCTGTTTTAAACTTTTGAGTTGTAGGCACATTCGCTCCCAAATTATCCAAGTAGTCAGTAAAAACCTTGCGAGTACCAAACTCAAACTCAAGACTCCATGGTTTGCCAAACTCCCATTTGATGCCAGCCCCGAACGGAATCGCTATTTGGCTCAATTTGTAGTCGCCAGTACGAGCAGTGGGTTCAAAGTTATAATAGGCCAAGCCGCCAAATAAATAGGGAGTCCAGTTGATGTATCGGGCTTTATTTTTGTAGTTCAAAAAATTATATTCGCCAATAACACTGTATTCAGATATACTGGTCTTGAAAGATAAATTTCTATTCCGAATCAGCGGGTCGTTAGAGAGGCGGTCTTCTGCACCTATCTGGCCTGTCAATATACCTACCCTTGCAGAAATAGCTTGACTAAAATTATACCTAAAAAAAGCACTGATAGCTGGTTTGTAAAGCCGAAAGTCAAACTTTGGGGCGAAATCCCCTTTGTAATTCATACCCCCCAAGCCACCACCAATGTTTATTTTTTGGGCGTAGCTATTTGTAAAAAACAACAATGAAATTAAAAGAAAGAATTTATAACGCATGTTCATCAAACTTGATACCAACTGCAAATATTATCTCAAAGGCGGGCATTTGATTTTGCCTGGCAAAACATAGTTGATCTGTACCGATCCCAAAAAGTAGGCATCGTCTTTGGACGGTGAGCCACGTAAATCACCTACGTCAAAATTGGTAATATTCTGAGCAAATGGATCTTGCAGGTCTGGATATAGCTGTTTAGCTGTTGCATTTCGGTCTTTTCCGGTACGAGCCGCAACGTCTTCGAGTGAGCGGTTGGCCATGTATTGTGCAAGGTCGCTTTTGAGTACGTTAGGGTCAGCATATTTGCCGCTCACATCGTCCAAATAATCTGAGCCTGTAAATCTAAAACCACCTTCAATACTTACATTAAGCCGCTGATTGTATTTATATCTAAAACCCAGACCTACTGGTATTGAGTAAGTTACTAACGAATACGGCTTCTCATAGCCTGGCTGCCCCTGGCCTTCTGTGCCGAGCGGCTGAAGGCTTACCCATTCTTGATTATCATAAAGCTTAGGCGTAAGTGCTTTGGGGTTGTGTGCCACAATACCAATTCCTGCAAAAATATACGGTGTAAAATTAGCTCTTCTCGATGAACTTCTCCCGTCTGGTACTATCTGATAAATACCTACAACAGACACCTCTTTGAGGTCGTTACGAAAATGTAGATTACGAATGTAATTATTGGCATTGGGCTTACCACCACGGTTGAAGTACTCATCGTCGCCAGCAATACGAGCCACCGTGAGCGACACCCGAGCCGCCAAACTCGGCGTAAAGTGCCGTGTGTAGCTGCCGTTTATGTTCCAGCGTATGGTTCGGGTGAGTGTTTGGATAGGAAACCGATAAGGCGCTATTTCGCCAATATATGTCGATGTGCCAAGGCCAAAGCCAACGGTTGAATAAGGCTCGAACATTCTTTTGTTTTGCGCCTCTGCCGATTGTCCTGACATAATGACGACTATGCCAAATATAAACAACGCTTTTAATTTCATATATTTAAAGAAAAGTAATTTGATAAGCAACGCAAAAATGGTACTTTTTATTGGATATTCTACCCAATATTATAACAAAAATAGAGCCAGAGTATTGGTCTGGCCACTCAATTTCTGACATCTAAGCCCCAGTTGAGTTTTTGTCGGAGTGTATTCAAGAATGTATTTTTGTTGAATCGTACCAAATGTGCTTTAAATTTTTCTCGTCTTACGGTAAGTTTGGTGCTGCCATCTACAATCTTAGAGCGAGTGTCGAGCGAGACCAAGAAATTATTACTACGACTCACTACGCTAAAACTCAACTCGCTGCTATCTGGTATAATCATTGGCCGAACGTTGAGGTTGTGCGGACTGACAGGTGTAAGTATAAAATTTTGATTTTGGGGCAATAACACCGGCCCACCACAACTGAGCGAATAGCCAGTAGAGCCTGTCGGGGTCGATACTATGAGTCCGTCGGCCCAATACGAATTTAAAAACTCGCCATCTAAGTAAGTATGAACCGTAATCATAGACGAAATATCTGTCTTGGTAATCGTCAGGTCGTTGAGTGCAAAATTAGCCCCGTCAAACAAATCTTTATCTGACTGCAAGCTCACCAATGTTCGTTTTTCGATTTCATACTGGTTGTTCCAAAGTGCATTGAGCATTGTTTCGATTTCGTTTGGAGATACCGTTGCCAAAAAACCCAACCGCCCAGTATTGATACCCACAATAGGTATTTGTTTTGCGCCAACGTGCGACACCGCATCGAGAAGCGTACCATCACCGCCCACGCTAAACATAAAACTGGCATCTGTTATTTCAGAAAAATGATTATAGACAGAAAAACTGGGTAAACTGACTCCGACACTGGCCAAAAACTCAACAAAAGAAGCTGAAATCTGAATCTGAAAGTTTTTTAAAGCAAATGTATCAAACAATAATTGGATAAAGGGCTGGGCAGCTTCGTTGAAGTTACGACCATGAACGACTATTTTCATTACAGATTTTAAAATTATACTTCCAGATAGCGAAGTAGCGAGTTGAGGCGATTTTGGTCGATGTTTTCAGTACCTGAGTCGGCATAAGTGCCCTCTATGTTGTACCCAAAGCGTTGAAGAGTGGCCACGACTGGTGAAATATCGGTTCTGTTGAGTTTGAGGGTAAGTGTAGATTCTGCAAGACCGAGTTGGTTTTTTGCAAAAAAACTACTCATTATCTTTGTGTTGTTAGACTCTATCAGTCGGCTAATGTCGGTCAATGAATAGTCATAATCGTTCATTTTCAATATTACTACCGCACCCGCATCTTGCACACCCAATTGATTGGCAAATTGGGCGAGCATCTCGGCCACAACTATACCTCCCACATAAGAATTGTCTTCGTCCAAGATAGGTAAAAGTTGTAGCTGGTGGCCGTTGGCTATACCTATAAGCTCATAAATATGCTGAAACACATTGCCACTAATTGGTTTGGCATCGAGGGGTAGCATAGCCAGTTCGTCTTCGTCATTGAGCCAGTTGAGCAGGGTATCTTCCGAAAAAATAGCCAAAAGTTGGTTGTCTTCAATCATCACTAACTGATGCACGCCACAGTCTTGCATCACGTCCAAAGCCCGACTTACTGTATCGGTTGGCCTCAAAACGGGTATTGAGTAGTTGATAAGATCTTGTGCTGTCATTGGTTTTTAATGATTATGACCGAAACTTACGGGTAATATTACACAATTTTCAAAAAAAGAACGAAATATTTTTTCCTATCTTTGTTTCTTAAAGCCAAATACCATGATTTATTGTACCAATTTAAGGTTTTCGTATAGCCCCCAAAAACATTTTTTGTTTCCAGACCTAAGTTGTAACGACAACGAAGCGCTGCTCATTTTGGGCAAATCGGGTACAGGCAAAACTACGCTATTGCACCTGATGGCTCTGCTACTAAGACCAGAGTCAGGTCAAATCATTGTAAACAATCATGACATTGCACCGCTGACGGTAGCGCAAGCGGCGGCGGTACGGGCCGCTGAAATTGGTATGGTTTACCAGCGAGCGCACTTTGTGAGTTCGCTCAGTGTGTTAGATAATATGCTAATGGCCAATTATTTATCTAACAAAAATCAAGACAAAAACCGTGCAATTGATTTGGCCGGGCAGTTGGGTTTTACTGAACATTTATACAAAAAAACAAATCAACTCAGCCAAGGTGAGCAGCAGCGTGTGAGCATAGCCCGAGCGTTGATGAACAGCCCCAAAGTGATATTGGCCGACGAACCAACCTCAAACTTAGACGACCAAAACTGCCAAAAAGTAATAGACTTACTCAAAGCTCAGTCTGAACAAATTGGGGCAAGCCTTGTGGTTGTAACACACGACCAGCGGCTCAAAGATGTGTTTGACAGACGTGTTGAACTGAAATAAATATAAAAACATGGCGATTTCTAACGAACTCAAACAGGCGATACTGCTCATGCCGCCAAAAGAAAAAGATAAACTCTTGCTGCGGCTCGTGGCCAAAGACAAAAATCTGGTACTCAAACTCGAATACGAACTCATAGAAGGCAGCGAAACACTACAAAGTCGCAGAGACGAAATCAAGACTCGGATAACTCGTACAGCACAGGCAAGCCACTACACGCCAGGCTGGATGATGATGGATATGCGAAGCCTCAGCGGCGACATTAGCCAGCACGTAAAAACAACTAAGGATAAATATGGCGAAATAGAACTAAATTTGCTGATGCTCAATGCCTTTTTTGACCATCAGTTAGAGCATTTGCGGGTACATAACAGCAAATCTGACTCCTGTGCTGAGTATATTGCCAAAAAAGCACAAACAGTTTTGAAAAATTTAGAGAAATTGGACGAAGATTTTTATGTGGACTTTGAGCAAGACGTATCTAAAATGTTGGCTAACATACATTTATATTGTCCCAGAAACTTTGCTCGTACCTTAGAAATAGTAAAACTTTGGCCGTAAAAACTACAAAAAATGAAGTCTTCGCTTTGAGCGAAGGCTTCCTTAACATACTTAGTCACTCAAAAAAAATGAAAAACACCCTACATCGTACATCATACATTTGGTATATTGGCTTTGCAAAAAAAGGAAGCCTCCGCTCAAAGCGAAGGCTTCCCTAACATATTTAATCACTCAAAAAAATGAAAAACACCCTACATCGTACATCATATGTCGTACATTTGGTATATTTGGCAGTATTGACTTTGTTTACTAACACGGCCTTTGCCCAAAGCACTCGCATTAGTTTTCAGGCTGACCCAAACGGTAGTTGCGACTGTACGGTTTTGTTGCAATGGTACGAGGTCAAATTTACCGAAGCACCAGCAGGTGGTTTGACAGATACTCGCTTTGAATCGGTAACAAGTTTTGACCCCGAGGTGGACAAAACGCTCACTACCTCTATCAAAATAACAACGCCGCAGGTGTTGAGTTTGGTGATTTTACCTAAAAATGGGTCAGTGTCTGAACGGCAGGCCAAAAATAAATTTTTACGACTTTTTGTAGCACCCAACGAAACGGTCGGCATCAGGATTGATGCCAGTGGTAGGGCTATTTTTGCGGGAAGTACGGCACAATATAACGATTTTTTGCAAGACCATTTTGCAGAAAATGTCTATCAATATTTACCCAAATTGGGCTATAATCCAAATAGTTACGACAACCAAGAAGTAATAACGGGGATTGACAATCTACAAAAAAAACGCAAAGCGGCTTACCAAGAACTGAAACAAAAAACAGAGGTCGATTCGTCATTCAATGCCTACGTTCAGGCCGAAATGATGACCGACCCTTATTTGGTCAGGGAGATAGTGGCCGCCAAAAGTATGCGAAAAGACAGCGGCACAAAACTCACCAAACCACAAGACGAAAAATTGAGCGATTATACACTCAAAAATTTTAAAATATTGCCCGATGCCGCCCTATTGAGCGATGGCTACCGCAATGAGCTTTTTAATTATGCCCTAATTCAGGTAACAAACAAATACCCTGTCGATAGTGCCAAAAGATGGCTTTTGAGCGATGAGGCACTAAAATTTGCTTATGACTTTACCAACAGTTACCTCAACGACCACCCCAACCAACGGCAATACATACACACCCGCTGGCTCGACTACGCCACCTCGCTATTGGCCGATATGACAACGGCAAAAACGCTGTCAAATAACTATCGGCAGCAATATCCAGAAGCCGCCATTAACGCTTATTTTGATACACAGATTAATGGTAAAAGTAAACTCGAAATAGGCAATTTGGCACCTAATTTCAAACTCAAAGACAAAGACGGTAAGGACATAACTTTGAGCGATTTGAAAAACAAAAAACTATGCTTGGTGTTTTGTTTTAATCTCAAACAACACGAACTGACACTCAAACCAACCGAAGAAAAATATGCCAACGACCTGACGATTGTCTATATCAATTTGATGTCGTCGGTACCCATTGAGTACTGGCAAACCAACATAGCTGCCAGTCGTGCAGGTGCGCTGTACCTGTATGCCCCAACCGAAGTAGCAGAAAAACTCAAAAACGACTATTTGGCCAGCAACCCCTACCCTTTTGTATTGATTGACGAAAGCAGTCAGATTGTCAAACGTTGGATTCCGCAAGAATTTCCATTTAACAAGACATTAACAGACGATTTGAAAATATTTTTGGGAAAATAATAGTATCAAAACAAACACAATGACCGACCACTATGCCGTAATTGGTAATCCTATATCACAAAGTAAATCGCCGCTAATTCATACCATTTTTGCCCAAAATACAAACCAAAATTTAGACTACATAGCTATCGAAGGACGATTGGAGGCCAACAATCCCGAGGCTTTTACGGAGCAAGTTTTGAATTTATTTAGGTCTGGTAAACTATTAGGACTAAACGTTACAACACCCTTTAAATTAGACGCTTTGGCTCTGGCAAATGTAGCCTCAGACCGTGCCAAAATAGCTGGTGCAAGCAATGCGCTAAAATGGATAAATGGACAGATTGTTGCTGATAATTTTGATGGAATCGGACTCTTGAAAGACATAGAAATAAACTTGGCAATGCCGCTCAAAGGCAAACGAATATTAGTTTTGGGTGCTGGTGGTGCGGCTCGGGGTATTTTGGCCCCTTTTTTAGAAGCCAATCCTTATGAAATTGTAATTGCCAATCGGACTTTGTCAAAAGCGCAAGCAATATCTGAGACTCATTTAGATTTTGGAAACATCTCGGCTTGTCAATATGATGATTTGATTAACGAAAGCTTTGATATGGTTATCAACACCACTTCGAGCGGTTTGGCTGGCGAGTTGCCGCCCATACCAGCACAGGTTTTCAAGAATGCAACATTAGCCTATGAATTGAGCTACGGCAAAGGCAAAACAGAGTTTTTGAAATTGGCCGAAGCCAATGGCAACGCCCTACTCAAAGATGGTGTGGGTATGTTGGTGGAGCAAGCCGCCGAAGCCTTTGCATGGTGGCGAGGTGTGCGGCCCGCAACCAAAGCCATTATTGAGCAAATAACGATACCCTTAGCCCCCCAGCCCCCAAATGGGGAGTTTAAAATCTGTTTTCTATAATTTTATCAGATATTTCATAAAAATGACCAAAAATAGTTTTATTTCCGAACAATCAATTCCCCCTTCGGGGGTTAGGGGGCTGATACTAATTTTAAATGGCCCCAACCTCAATCTATTAGGCAAACGAGAGCCACATATTTACGGTAGCCAAACTTTTGAGGACTATTTTCAGATTTTACAAGCAACATTTACAGAAGTCGAGTTGCAGTATTTTCAGAGCAATCACGAGGGTGCGTTGATTGACAAAATCCATGAGGTAGGTTTTGATACAGACTGCCTGGGCATTGTACTCAACGCTGGCGCATTTACGCACACATCGGTAGCCATTGCCGATGCCATTGGTGCCGTCAAAACCCCTGTCGTTGAGGTGCATATCTCCAACGTACACGCCCGAGAACCTTTCAGACACCATTCTTATATTTCGGCCAAAGCCGCTGGTATTATTGTCGGTTGTGGCCTGTTAGGGTATAGATTTGGGGTAGAATTTTTGTTAAAAACAGCCCCAAAATAGTATATTTATGGCTTGTTGTGCTTTATTTCTTATATCACACACCCAAAATCTCACGTCTATTTATAAATGGCATTAGAACAAACATGGCGCTGGTTTGGCCCCAACGACCCCGTCAGTCTGGCCGACATCAGACAAGCTGGCGCAACGGGTATTGTGTCGGCACTGCATCACATACCGAATGGCGTGGTGTGGCCAATGGAAGAAATACAAAAACGCAAAACCAAAATAGCCGCCGCTGGCCTTAGCTGGTCGGTGGTCGAGAGCGTACCTGTACACGAAGACATCAAAAAAGCGAGCGGTAATTATTTGCAATACATCGAAAACTACAAACAGTCCCTCGTCAATCTGGCCAGTTGTGGCATAGATACAGTTTGTTATAACTTTATGCCCGTCTTGGACTGGACACGTACCGATTTGGACTACGTCCTACCCGATGGCTCAACAGCCCTACGGTTTGAGATGACGGCTTTTTGCGCCTTCGATGTTTATATCTTGAACAGACCCAACGCTTCGCAAGGTTACTCTGAGGCACAATTAAGTAAATCTAAAAAATGGCTTGATGATGCCACAGAGGCCGATATTCAAAAATTAGTCAGAAACATCATTGCAGGTTTGCCGGGTAGCGAAGAAAGTTTTACGGTGCAAGAATTTGCCGAAATAGTAGCCACCTATCAGCATATTGGCGATAGCGAGCTACGACAAAATCTCTATGCTTTTTTACAGCAAATCGTCCCCGTAGCTGAGGCTGTGGGTATCAATCTGGCCATTCACCCCGACGACCCACCTTTTCCAATTTTGGGTTTGCCCCGAGTAGTAAGTACAGAGGCCGATGCGCTACAACTTTTGGCCGCCGCTCCCAGTCCCCGCAACGGCCTTTGTTTTTGTACGGGCAGCTACGGCGTGCGTGCCGACAACGACTTGGTGGGTATGGTCGAGCGGCTGGGTAGCCGCATTAACTTTGTGCATCTTAGGGCTACTGAACGAGACAATAATGGCAATTTTCACGAAGCCGACCACCTCGCTGGCGATGTAGATATGTATGGCGTAATGAAAGCTTTGATTGCAGAACAAAATAAACGAATAGCCACCAACCGAGCCGACTACCGACTACCATTCAGACCCGACCACGGACACCGAATGTTGGACGACCTCAACCCCTCAAAAAAGACAAACCCTGGCTACACCGCCATCGGTCGCCTCAAAGGATTGGCTGAGTTGCGTGGCCTCGAAATAGGTATTTCCAAATCATTATACTAAAATCAATGTGCTGATATGCCAATGTGCCAATTAAGTGCCTAATTGTATTCAACTCACGACACACGACTACTTGAAATGAAAACTTTTATTACTGATAATTTTTTGCTACAATCTGACACCGCTGAGAGGCTATATCATGATTTTGCAAAACAAATGCCGATAATAGACTATCACAATCACCTCATTCCGAGTCAGATAGCCAACGATATACAGTTTGAAAACATCACCCAAGTATGGCTCAACGGCGACCATTACAAGTGGCGAGCCATGCGAACCAACGGCATTGATGAGCGTTTTTGTACGGGCGATGCTTCTGACCAGCAAAAATTTGAAAAATATGCCGAAACCGTGCCTTACACAATGCGAAACCCGCTCTATCACTGGACACACTTAGAGTTGCTTCGCTATTTTGATGTTGATATTTTGTTAAATAAAAACTCAGCCCTTGATATTTACCAAGAATGTAACGCCAAACTCAAACAACCCGATTTTAGTGTCCAGCATTTACTCAAAAAAATGAACGTTAAATTAGTTGGCACAACCGACGACCCAACCGACTCGCTCGAATACCACCAACAACTACATAACCAGCCTTCTTTTGGCGGTAGCATGGTGCCATCGTTTCGTCCCGATAAAGCAATGGCGGTCGAAAACGCCACGGCTTTTAACGAATACGTCCAGAAATTATCGGCAGTGAGCCATGTTACGATTCAGCATTTTGATGACTTTCTGCAAGCCCTCGCAGGCCGTTATACTTACTTTGTGAGTTTGGGTTGCAAGGCTTCCGACCACGGTTTGGAGCAAATCTATGCCGAAGATTTTACCGATACCGAAATCAAAAAAATTTTTAGTAAAGTTATTGACCATCAAACACTAACGTCTTACGAAGTCTTACAATTTAAGTCAGCTATGTTGCTTTGGTTTGGGCATCAAAATCATGCTCACGGCTTAGTTCAGCAGTTTCATTTGGGCGCACTCCGCAACAATAACCAACGACTATTGGCACAGTTAGGCCCAGATACAGGCTTTGATTCTATTGGTGATTTTGCTCAGGCCCGTAGCCTTTCAAAGTTTCTGAATAAATTAGATTCAACCAATCAACTCACCAAAACGATTTTGTATAATCTGAACCCTGCCGACAATGCCGTTTTTGCAACTATGATTGGTAACTTTCAAGATGGTACGGTGGCTGGTAAGATTCAGTTTGGCTCGGGTTGGTGGTTTCTGGATCAAAAAGATGGCATGGAGCAGCAAATAAATGCACTGTCGAACATGGGGCTTTTGAGCCGTTTTGTAGGAATGATAACCGACTCACGAAGTTTTCTGTCTGTCCCGAGACATGAGTATTTTAGACGAATTTTGTGTAATGTCATTGGAAACGATGTCAAAAATCAAGAACTACCCAACGATATTGAATGGCTCGGCCAGTTGGTGCAAGCTGTTTGTTATGACAATGCCAAAAAATATTTTTCAGTATGAAACAAAAAATTGTTACCCTCGGCGAGGTGATGATGCGCCTACAAGCCGATGGCTTTGCTAAGTTGGACCAAACTCGCAATTTGAATATCGTTTATGGTGGTGGCGAGGCCAATGTCGCTATTTCGTTGGCTCATTTTGGTTTTGAGGCCGCTCACGTTACTCGTTTTCCTGACAATTTATTAGGTCGTGGAGCAATTAAATTCATGCGTGAACACCTACTCGACACCTCACCTATCTTGCTCGGTGGCGACCGATTGGGGCTTTATTTTGTCGAAAATGGAGCCTCGATGCGAGCCAGTCAGATAGTCTATGACCGTTTTGGGTCGGCTTTTTCGCAAATCAAAACAGGCATGATAGACTGGGAGTCGGTACTGAGCGGTGCAACGTGGTTTCACTGGGCGGGCATCACGCCTGCACTCTCACAAGGTGCGGCTGATGTATGTTTGGAAGCAGTAAAAATGGCTAAAAAACTCAATATTACAGTCTCAGCAGATATTTTTTATAGAAGTAATTTGTGGAATTATGGCAAAAGACCCAGCGAAGTCTTACCAGAATTGACCCAATATACCGACATCGTAATTGCCAATCAAGACAATATCAAAACGATATTTGGTATTGAGAACGACAGTTTTGTCGATGCTTGCCAAAAGTTAAAAGTGGTTTATCCAAATATAAAGAAAATAGCCGACACCCAACGTACTTCTGTGAGCGCAAGCCACAATTTACTCAAAGCCACACTCTGGAATGGCTCACAGTTATTGGAAACCCAAAACATTGAAATAAATCCAATCATCGACAGAATCGGTGGTGGCGATGCCTTTATTGCAGGTCTGATTTATGGCCTCACGGAGTTAGACAACGAACAAACCGCCCTTGACTTTGCGGTAGCGGCTTCGGCACTCAAACACACCATTGAGGGCGATGCCAACTTGGCCGACGTACCTACTGTTATGGCAATCGTCAATGGCGACGTCGGTGGGCGATTGAGGAGGTAGAAAATTAGTCATTAGTCAAAAATATTCTTTCAATTAGCCTTTATAATTAGCATACTGGCACATCGACACATTTACCTATGTTCAAAAACAAAATATTTCTGTTTGTCATCATTGCCGTTGTGGTAGCAACGGTAGCTTATACTTTTTTGAATGACGACACACAACTCTCTGGCGCAAAGCCCAAAATTACGGGTAATTATACCAGACAAATAACCCAAGAACGTGCAGAAAAAGACGATTTTTTCAGAACCAGCAACGAGTCGCCCATCGAAGACAAAGCTGTTTTTAAAAGTCTAAATTATTTTCCAATAGACTCTAATTATAACGTTTCGGCAGAATTACTACCTTACACCGAAGACGACATAGAAACCAAAATCAAACTAAGCGATGGCACGACTGACACGTACTTGAAGTTTGGCTTCGCACGGTTCAATCTGCACGACACGGTATTTCAGTTATTGGTATATCAAAAAGAAAAAACGCTAATGATATTTTTCAAAGACTTGACTGCACCCAAAGAAACCTACGGCGGCGGTCGCTATTTGGACATACCCCTCGGCATGGCAAGCAATGGCCGTTTGCCAATAGATTTCAATAAGGCTTACAACCCATTTTGTGTTTATAACCACACCTACGCCTGCCCGATTCCGCCACCAGAAAACACGCTCAACGCCCGAATCGAAGCTGGCGAGCGAAATTATTAAACAAAAAATGTTAGTAGATTTGTAAAAAAATAAAATCATGGCAAAAAAAAAAGAATGGCGGGAGGGTGAAATGATTTTGACTTTCAAGCTCAATAAAATCAATGAGCCTTATACCGATTTGATGAACGAGTGGCTCGATGTTACGTTACCTCAATTTGAAGATTGGGAACAAAAAAACTTTGACACGCTTGTCGAGAAAAAAAATCGAGTAATGAGTTGGAGTGAAGAGGATCTTAAAATGAAATTTATTAGTCCCATATTAGAATTAGCAGGAGTGTTAGAAAATAAACATTTTGCTTCATTTTTTGATAAAAAATTAGAAGCCAAAGTTGATGATTATCCGCTTTCAGTAAGAGCCGACTTTCTAATTGCAAAAGGTTTATTGGACTTTATGGAACGGCCTTTTTTTCATTTTCAGGAGTATAAACCACAACGAAACCCAACAGGCGACTCTATGGCACAGCTTTTAGAGGCTTTTTTGATTGGTCAAGTCAAAAATGATGATAAAAAACCGCTTTACGGTTGCGAAGTCATTGGGCCTACATGGCGTTTTGTTACAATGGAAGGGCGAAACTACTGTGTTTCAAAGGCTTTTGACAGCATGGATACCAATAATCTACTCCAAATTATTGCCATTCTTCGCAAGTTTAGAGAAATTTTAGAAACTCGGTTGTTAGATTGAAATACCCTACACGGCCTACGAAGTCTCACATTAAAATTCCCGAAAAATCATTAACTTTGCGCTTTTAACAAGAGCGTAAGGCTCCGCTTCCACAAAACAGAGAGAATGAAAATTTCGTATAATTGGCTTAAAAAATTCATAACATTTGAAGAATCTGCCGAAGCAATCGGTAAAATATTGACAGCCACAGGCTTAGAAGTGGAAGCCATAGAAAAAATTGAGACCGTCAAAGGCGGCCTCGACGGAGTCGTAGTGGGCGAAGTGCTTACCTGCGAGCCGTTTATGATAAAGCGGGAGGCCGCCCCAGAAAAACAGTTAAGCCTCACAACCGTAGCCATTGGTACAGCCGAGCTTACACAGATAGTATGCGGTGCAGCCAATGTAAGAGTTGGCCAAAAAGTAATAGTAGCAACCGTAGGCGCAACGATATACCCAACCAACGGCGAACCGTTTAGTATAGGCAAACGCAAAGTCTATGGCCACAACTCAGAAGGCATGATTTGTGCCGAAGACGAAATCGGACTGGGTCAAGGCCACGATGGTATTTTAGTTTTAAATACTGACTTACCCAACGGCACTCCTGCCGCCAAATATTTTAATTTAGAAGCTGATTATTGCATAGAAATTGGCCTCACCCCCAACCGTGCCGATGCCGCCTCACATTTGGGCGTAGCACGAGACCTCAAAGCAGCTTTGCAGTTATCAGTTATCAATTATCAGTTATCGCTCCCGAGGTCTGTGTCTTCACAGAACTCAACTGCACAGGTCTGTGAAGACACAGACCTCGGAAACAAAGACACCATACATCATGCATCATACACCAAAAACTTTCCCATCGCTCTCACTGTTGAGGCCCCCGAGGCTTGTCCTCGTTTTTGTGGTGTTACTATTGACGGCATCACAGTCAAGCCATCACCAGATTGGTTGCAACAATCGCTCAAAGCCATTGGCCTAAATCCCATTAATAATGTGGTGGATATTACCAATTATATCTGTCATGGCCTCGGCCAGCCCATGCATGCCTACGACTGGCACGCCATCGAAGGCCAGCAAATCGTTGTTAAATATGCCAACCAAGAGGCTAAATTTACAACCTTAGACAAAGTAGAGCGCACATTGGCCGCTACCGACTTGATGGTTTGTAATGGCACTGAGCCAATGGGTATTGGTGGTGTTTTTGGAGGAACAAAGTCAGGAATCAAAGACACTACAACCCGTATATATTTGGAATGTGCGTATTTTGACCCTGCCACTATTCGCAAAACGGCCATGCGGCACGGCCTCAAAACCGATGCCTCGTTTAGGTTCGAGCGTGGCACCGACCCCAACGCCAAGCTCGATGCACTCAACTACTGTACGCAGTTGGTTTTAGAAATAGCTGGTGGTGAAATAGCCTCTGACATTACCGATTTTTATCCCAATCCAATCCCAAATTTTGAGGTTTCGGTCAAATATAAAAACGTGGATAGACTCATTGGCAAGGTACTTGATAGAGACCTGATGAAACAGATTCTGAATAGTCTTGATATTGAGCTACATACCCAGACCAATGAGGGTTTTGTGGCTTCTGTGCCGCCTTACCGAGTAGATGTAACCCGTGAGGCTGATGTGATTGAAGAGATTTTAAGAATTTATGGTTTTGACAATATCGAACTGTCCGAGCATTTGGCAGCCGAGTCGTTGTCGGGTTTTCCGAAAGTTGATGCCGACAAACAAAAACTACGGATTGCTACCACGTTGGCCGCCAATGGTTTTAATGAGGCAATGAACAACTCTTTGACCAAACCAGCTTATAGTCAGGCTATTGCAAATAGTTTGGTTGGCGAAGATGTAAAGATTTTGAACGCCCTAAGCGAAGAGCTGTCTGTGATGCGGCAAACGCTGTTGTTTTCGGGGCTTGAATCGTTGAGTCATAACCTCAATCGCCGTCAGCGAGATTTGAAAATTTGTGAATTTGGCAAAACGTATCATAAAATTGAAGGTAAATACGTTGAAAAAGCACACTTGATGTTGATGATGGTAGGCAATGAGCAGTCAGAAAGCTGGTTGGCCGCCGACAAAAAATTGGCTTTTCATAATTTGGCCGAGCAAGTGCATAACATTTTGGCTACGATGCGAGTAGCCAACGTTGAAAAACAAGAAATAAAAGACAATGCCATTTTTGACTTTGGTTTGAGTTATATTATCAACAAAAAACCGATTGTAACCTTTGGACAAGTGCGTGGCAAACTCGCCAAAATACTCGACATCAAGCAACCTGTCTGGTATGCCGACTTTGACTGGGCATATTTATTGAAACAATACAGCGACCGTGTAAAATTCAAGGAAGTACCTCGTTTTCCAGAAGTGCGTCGAGACCTGTCGTTGGTATTAGACAAAACCGTGTTGTTTGACCAAATCAAGCAAGTAGCCCACAAATACGAAAAAGTGTTACTAACCAACGTAAATGTATTTGATGTTTATGAAGGCGAAAAAATAGAATCTGGCAAAAAATCGTATTCAGTCAGTTTTGTGTTGCAAGATACCGAACAAACCTTGACAGATAAAGTAATCGATAAAACGATGCAAAAGTTGATGCTTGGCTTTGAAAAAGAACTCGGGGCAGTAATTAGAAAATAAAATCGCACATCTGTCATGGCTAACGATTCAAAGGTATTTCAGAGTGCAAATCCTGCCGAGAATGGCATAAAAGTAGCCCGTAGTTTTGAGTCTGTGATAGAAAGCGTTGAGCGATTGACGAGACAAGTTCAACGGCAAAAAACAGAAATTAAAGCCCTTTCCGAAAAAAAATCAACACAAGCCGAGCAAATCAAAAGACAGCAAGAAGAGCTGCAAGATTTGAAGCTAAAAGTAAAAGAATTTGAAAAAAATGAAAAAACACTAAACAAAACTTTAAAAAATTACAAAGAATTTCCTAATATTGTAAAAAACCCAGAAAATATAGACAACACAGACGAATTAAAGAAAAAATTAGATAGTTATATTCGATACATTGAAGAGACGATTCTACTTCTAAAAACGATATAATGATGGTATGAAAGAAGATAAAGAAAAACGAATTATTACTTTTAAAATCGCCGATAGGAGTCAAAGTACAACAGTGTCATCACCCGAGGAAATACCCAATGTACGCTTGGCAGCAGATATGATTAACGCCAAGATTACAGAATACCGCAGTCAAGGTCATGATATGACCGATGCGCTGATGATGGTTGCATTCGACAGCTTGGTGGCTCGCCTCAAAGGGGACGATCAAGTAGCTGAATTTCAAAGGGTTGTATTTAAAAATATTGAGCATATTCGTGAAATAATGAATCCTTCGGAATCAGCAAAGTAAATATAAACCAACTTTTTCTTATCCACTTAATTTTATTCGGTCTGTTGTTTATTAGGGTTATTATTTCACTCTAAAATCACAGATATACAAATGTCAGACATTTTATTAACATTAGTAGTTGCCCTCGTATCGGGGGGGACTGGACTATTTGCCGCAAGGTTCTTTAACAAAGACAACTCCAAAAAAATAGAGGCCGATGCCCAAGAGCGTGCCGCAGAAGTAGTAAGGAACGCCAAAAAAGAAGGCGAGAACATCAAGAAAGACCGCATCATCGAAGCTCGTGAGAATTTTTTGAAACTCAAAACAGAATTTGAAGAAGACAGCAATCAAAAAAAACAAGCGATTGCCCAAAACGAGCAGAGAGTCAAGCAGCGTGAGCAGCAAATCAACCAGACGATTGAGCAAAACAAACGCCGTGAAACAGAGTTAGAAAATCAAAAAAATACACTAACTCAACAAACCGATGCGGCCACACGCCGCAAGGAAGAATTTGAAAAGCGCAAACAAGACCTCGACCAGCGAGCCGAAGAGGTTGAAAAACTACGGAAAGAACAGGTCGATAAATTAGAAAAAATCGCCAACCTCACAGCCGAACAAGCCCGTGAACAAATGATAGACGCTCTCAAAGCCGATGCTCATGCACAGGCTTCGACACACATCAAAAACATCATTGACGAAGCCAAACTGACTGCTACCAAAGATGCTAAAAAGATAGTTATTGAGACAATCCAACGGACAGCCGCCGAACACGCCATCGAAAACTGCGTATCGGTTTTTAATATCGAATCAGATGACGTTAAAGGCAAAGTCATTGGCCGTGAAGGGCGTAATATCCGTGCCTTAGAAAGTGCTACTGGCTGCGAAATCATTGTGGACGACACCCCCGAAGCCATCGTAATCTCAGGTTTTGACCCCGTTCGGCGTGAAATCGCCAGATTGTCGCTACACCGTTTGGTACAAGATGGGCGTATTCACCCTGCACGAATCGAAGAAGTAGTGGCCAAAACCAAGAAAAACATCGAAGATGAAATAATCGAAATTGGCGAGCGCACAGTTATAGAGTTGGGAGTAAATGGCTTGCACCCCGAACTCGTCAAGATGGTAGGTCGTATGCGTTTTCGGTCGTCTTATGGCCAAAATTTATTGCAACACTCACGAGAAGTAGCCAGACTATGCTCAAATATGGCCGCTGAAATGGGCCTCAATACCAAGCTCGCCAAACGTGCAGGACTGCTCCATGACATTGGCAAAGTTTGGCCCGAAGAGTCGGAACTCCCGCACGCATTGCTGGGTATGGAATTGGCCAAAAAGTACAAAGAACACCCAGATATTTGTAATGCCATTGGCGCACACCACGACGAAATCGAAATGACGACTATTATTTCGCCTATCATTCAAGTTTGTGATGCCATTTCGGGGTCTCGTCCAGGCGCACGCCGTGAAATGATGGAGTCGTACATCAAACGTCTCAAAGACTTGGAAGCACTGGCTCTGAATTTTTCGGGTGTCGAAAAATGCTATGCCATTCAGGCAGGTCGTGAGCTACGAGTCATTGTAGATTCTGACAACATCAAGGACGAACAAGCAAGTAAATTATCGTTTGATATTTCGCAAAAAATAGAAAAAGAAATGCAATACCCAGGCCAAATCAAAGTAACTGTTATTAGAGAAATGCGGTCGGTGGCTTATGCCAAATAAATATTTTGCGATTTAGGGGGGAGACTTCACCTCAAGTGAAGTCTCCCTTTTTTGTGATTTTTCAATAATTTACTGTAACTTTCGGGCTATCATTTCGTCTGAATGGCGAAAGTCAAATCCATAATTAACTTAAAACCAATAAAACAATGAAAAAAGTACTTGTAATGCTCATTGCACTCCTTAGCTTCGGATTTTTTAGCTTCGGAGTTGTGTTAGAGTCGGTAGCTCAGGACAATAGCAAGCCGAAAAAAGAAAAGAAAGCCAAAAAGGAAAAAGCTGACAAAAAAGACGACAGCGACAAACCAAAGAAAGAGAAAAAAGAAAAGGAAGCCAAACCTGAAAAAGAGAAGCAGTCTAAAAAAGACAAAGAAGATAACGGAGACAAAGCCGACAAAAAATCTAAAAAAGATAAAACTGACGACGGCGACAAGACTGACAAAAAAACTAAAAAAGACAAAGCAGACAAAGGCGATGACAACGGAGACAAAGCCGACAAAAAGCCTAAAAAAGACAAAGCCGACAAAGGTAGCACCGCCGACCGTACCAACGATAAGCCACTACCAGTAGAAAAAGCCGACAAAAAGGTAAGCCGTAAATCATCAAAAGACGATGATGGTACTGAAGCCAATGCCACTACTCGTGGCAAAGTGGCTGGTACCGACAAATCAATCGGTAAAGATGACAAAGGCCGTACTATTTTTCAGGGCCCTCGTGGCGGTCAGTATTACATCAATTCGAGTGGTAACAAGTCTTATCTAAAAGCCGATAATAAGTTGTAGTTTTTATGAATTGTAATAATAAAGAGGGGGCATTTATCTAACCAGATAAATGCCCCCTCTTTATGCAATCGCTCGGCCAATGTCATTAAGTTAAAAAAAAGGTTGAATTTTGTAAGATGCAAAATAAGACCAATTTAGTTATTATTGAGAGCCTCAGAGCTTTTTTGTTGTTGTCAGAAGTTTCTCTAATTTACAAACAAAAGCCAACAGACTTTACTCGTAATCGTAAACTACCTTTTCCACGTTTAGTAACCTTTATGCTCAAGTCCCTTCGTAAGAAAATAAGCCTTGAAGTTGCCCGTTTCTATGAAAACTTGGTCTCAATGGCTCTGGAGGAGAAACAGACAACACTAACGGCTATTGCTTTTTGTCAAAGTCGGCAAAAGCTAAGACCTATGTTTTTCAGAGATGGGCTTCGTCATTTTGTTAATGAGTTTTATACTCATAATGATGAGCGAGTAAAACTTTGGGAAGGTAAAAGACTATTAGCAGTAAGTGCTTGGGTAAAATTAGTTTAGATTAAATTCAGAAAAATTGATGTTTACATTTTTACCTAAATTAGCTAAAAACCGATTAACAGCATAAAAAAGGGAATCTTTTTCAAGGTAGTCTTCAGGGTCTATCCATTCTCCTTTCATTTTTCTCCAAACTGTTTCGGCAAGATTTAGTTCAGGTGAATAGGGCGGTAAATAAAGGATAAATAGCCCTCTTTTTTCCCAGTATGGAATACGTTCTTGAATTATTTTTGCCCTATGAATACTCGCATTGTCCAAAACTAAAAAGGTTTCTTTCTTAATTTTAAGCGATAAATCATCAAAAAAAATCTTTATAAATAAAGAGTCTATATTTTCTTCAGTGGTTGCCCAATGAAATTGATTGCAACGATTTATTAACCCAAAACAGTTTATTTTATGTCCTTTTTCAGACAAAATAGATACTTTTTCACCAGGGAATTGCCAACCGTAGGGAACATATCCTTCGCTACACACATGGCTTTCATCACCATAAAAGAGGTCTATCAAGCCATTCTTAGACATTTTCTCGAGTTCTGCCAGCTTTTCTACCTTATAATCATACAATTTAGGACACGGTTTTCCTTTGCATCTTTTTCTTATTCGTTTGTATCGTCCGCCAAGGCTTTTAAAAAACGCCGAAGCGTATCTCTACTAACAGACTTGCCACTTTGGGCTTCCCATTCAGCTTTGGCTGTTTGTAATCGTTGGCGATTTGCTTTCACTGATTCTAAAACTTTGGATTCGTCTGTAGTTTTGTTGATTAATGGTTTACGACCCCTTCCCTTTTTAGTCTTTAAACCCTCAATACCCTCATCAGCATATCGAACTAACCAATTATTTATACTCATTTCACACATTTTTACAATCTGGGCAACCTCCTTGGATGTCCGATTTTCTGATTTAAGCAGAACTAATTGGCATCTAACTCGAAATGCGTGCTTTTTACCTGTTTTAAAACCATGTTCTAAGGCATTTTTAGCCGCTGTATCTAATATTGGTGTGTTTACTCGTCCCATGCGACAAAATTACAAAATAATCTAAACTAATTATAATGACCTACTTA
>JAYWHT010000081.1:0-35721 GCA_043777595.1 Spirosomataceae bacterium | reverse complement strand
ATTCTAGCCGTTTCGATATATTTTAAACTGTTTCGATATTTCAAACCGTGTTAATAAATTCTAACTGTTTCGATAAGTCTAAGTCGTTTTGATAATTCAAACCGTTTCAAATTCTAGCTTTTTCGATAAGTGTAAGATGTGGCAACAAATTCTAGGCGTTTCGATACGTCCAAGCTATAGCAATAAATTCTGACCGTGTCTATAAGTTTTAGTTCTGCGAATAATTTCTATCAGTTCTTATAAGTCTCAGTCGTTTCGATAATTCAAACCGAGTCAATAAATTCTAGCCGCTCGATAAGTCAAAGATGTTGAAAAAAATTATAGCCGTTTCTATAAGTCTAAGCCGTGGCAGTAAATTCTAGCCGTTTCGATAAGTCTCAGTCGTTTCGATAATTCAAACCGTGTCAATAAATTCTAGCCGTTTCGATAAGTTAAATATGTTGCAAAAAATTATAGTCGTTTCTATAAGTCTAAGCCGTGTCAATAAATTCTAGCCGTTATGATATGTTTAAGCTGTGGCAATAAATATAAGTCGTTTCGATAAGTCTAAGCCGTGGCAAAAAATTCAAATCGTTTCAATAAGTCCTAGCCTTGGCAATAGATTCAAGCCGTTTCGATAAGTCTAAGCCAAAGCAATAATTTCCCACCGTTAGGTAATGTAAATATTGAAAACCACCTTGCGGCAAAATTGTATAGCAGGCAACATGTTAATAGGCGAAAGTTTTGTCGTACTTTTTTGAATTGTTTGGTACTATACCAATTTTATGCTGTATTATATCTGTCGTACTTTTTCATTTGTTCTTTCTACTATTGTCCCACAAATAAAGTATTTTTTGTCAATACCTCCAAATATTTCAGTCTAAATTTATATTTAAGTTATCGAATGGCATTATAACCGTAAGCCAAATATCAGGATTACACAAAAAATCCACGGTCTTATCTGTCTTGATAAAATATCTTGACCGACAAAACCGTGGATTTTACTTTTTTAACTTGCTTGGTCTATCCCAAATCAAAGTCTTTTGAGTTGCGTTTACGCTCGTTTTCGTCGAGGTAAATTTTCCTCATTCGCATATTAAGTGGCGTAATCTCTAAATATTCATCTTTCTGGATATACTCCATTGATTCTTCTAAAGAAAAATTGATTTTTGGTGCAATCCTCACGTTGTCGTCGGTACCCGAAGCACGCATATTGGTCAATTTTTTGGTTTCTTGCAGGTTTACTACTATATCGTTGGGGCGGTTGTGTTCGCCAATTACCATGCCCATATACAAGTCCTCGGAGGCACTAATAAAAAAACGACCACGGTCTTGCAAACGGTCGAGGGCGTAAGGTGTCGATACACCCGTACCTTTTGATATAATCGACCCGTTGATACGACCAGGTATATTGCCCTTAAAAGCCTCATAGGCCGTAAATCGGTGCGACATCACGGCCTCGCCTTGTGTAGCAGTAAGTACGTTTGAGCGCAAGCCAATCAAGCCACGAGACGGAATACTAAACTCTAAGTGCTGTAAATCGCCTTTGGGTTCCATTATCAGTAGTTCACCTTTGCGTTGGGTAGCGAGCTCTATTACTTTCCCCGCACTCTCTTCGGGTACATCTACTACCAACGTTTCGATTGGCTCTAATTTATGGCCATTTTCGTCCTCTTTAAAAATCACCTGTGGCTGGCCTACTTGCAGTTCGTAGCCTTCACGGCGCATGGTTTCGATGAGTACCGATAGGTGCAAAATACCACGACCAAAGACCAAAAACTTGTCTTCGGTATCGGTTGGCTCTACCCGTAAGGCCAAGTTTTTCTCGGTTTCTTTCATTAGTCGGTCACGTAGGTGGCGAGAGGTTACGAACTTGCCATCTTTACCAAAAAACGGTGAATTGTTAATCGTAAACAACATATTCATCGTAGGCTCATCGACCGAAATACGTGGTAGTGCCTGCGGGTTGTCCATGATAGAGAGCGTGTCGCCAATATCAAAGTCTTCGATACCAGTAATAGCGCAAATTTCACCAGACGATGCCTCACTTACCTTTTGTTTGCCCAATCCTTCAAAAACCTGCACGTCTTTGATTTTCGATCGCTTTATGCTGCCGTCTGCTTTCATTAAGGCCACTTGCTGGCCTTCTTTAAAAGTACCTCTATGCACACGTCCAATGGCAATACGCCCCACAAACGAGCTATAATCGAGCGATGTAATTTGCATCTGAGACTCGCCATCATTGACAGGCGAGGGTGGAATACTTGCCACGATTACATCTAAAAGGTGAACAATGTCAGTTGTTGGAGTTCTCCAGTCTGGCCCCATCCAACCTTGTTTTGACGAACCAAAAACGGTAACAAAGTCGAGTTGCTCTTCGGTAGCACCGAGGTTAAACATCAGGTCAAACACCGCTTCGTGTACTTCGTCTGGGCGGCAGTTGGGTTTATCTACTTTATTGACAATCAAGACTACTTTCAAACCCAAGTCGAGGGCTTTGCCCAACACAAAACGAGTTTGGGGCATTGGTCCCTCAAAAGCATCTACCAATAGCACTACGCCGTCGGCCATTTTCAAGACACGCTCTACTTCGCCACCAAAATCGGAGTGGCCTGGGGTGTCTATAACATTGATTTTTACGTCTTTGTACCGAACCGATACGTTTTTGGAAGTGATAGTAATACCACGCTCACGCTCTAAGTCGTTGCTGTCTAATATTAAGTCGTCGAATTGTTGGTTTTCACGAAAAATTTTCGAGGCATGAATGATTTTATCGACCAGTGTGGTTTTGCCGTGGTCAACGTGCGCAATAATGGCAATATTACGGATAGATTGCATTGTTTTTTTGTTTTAAGCCGCAAAGGTACGACATTTCACTCAAAACCCAACAAACCACCCTCGACATGGTAAAAATGTTTGTTGGCCAACTCCTCAGCCCTACCATAATCTTTGACTGCAATACGAGACCTCACACCATTGGCGCATACCACAACGATATGGTCGTAGTTGGTCAATAAATGCCGCTTGGCTCTGATGTCGGGCATTGGTATATTGACACCACCAACGTTAAACTCTTCAAACTCCCATTCGTCTCTTACATCAATCAAAACAGCGTTGGGTTGTGTTAGTAATTGCTCAATGTCGTATGTCAAAATTGCCTTGTAATTCATAGCTTAATTAGTTGCAAGATGTGGGTATTTGTACTTTGTTGATGATAAGCCATTTATTAAAAAAAACCATTTGACCCCGAAATTTCTAAAATCAGTTTATGCCCAAACATACCAGCTGGGGTTTGATAGCCTGCTGCCCCTTTTGTTGCCAGTACTTTTTTGGCAATATGTACCGATGCCTCAGCCGTTAGTTTGTAGCCTTCTACTGTTTCTAATTTTGCTTCTATGCTTGTGCCTTGGGCGTTGGTAACTTTACCCCAAATCAGCGATTGTCCGTTTTGGTTTTGACTTTCGGTTGGGCCTGTTATTTTTTTGTCAATGTATGCCTGTAATTGTTGTTTGACAAGATTTGTTCTTAGAATTGGATTGAACAAAAACTGAAATTTCATGGCAAAGTACGCACTTTTGGCTGCGCCAGTATATACTTCTATATTGGCAATGTGCGTAGTATGATAAGCCGTAGAAACATCGCCCCAAGGAATGGTCATGGTAAATTGTTTAAACGGGCCAAAATCAATTTCTTGTCCTTTGTGTCCGTTGGGTTTGGCCACAATAACGCCATTTTCTCGTACAGCCCCATCGCCACCCAAGTTTTCGAGAACAGTAGTCAGCGTACCATGCGAAATGCTCCCACCTACACTCACAAAAGCTAATTGCAGGTGTGTAGCATCGGGAAGCTGTGTATGTAGGTATTTGGCCATACAGTCGGTTGGTACAACATCAAAACCCACGCCTGGCATGAGTAAAATCTCGTTTTTTAGGGCTTGCTCGTCGTATAATTTTACCATTTCAAAAACTGCTAATTCGCCCGTAATGTCCAAATAATGTGTTTTGGCCATCAGGCAGGCTTCTACCATAAGTTTGGCTGTTTGGCTAAATGGCCCCGCACAGTTGAGTACCAATGGAAATTTTTTGAGGTTATTAACCAATTCTGTTTGATTGTCTAAACTAAAAACTAAATATTCGAGTCCCATTTTTTCGGCAACGGGTTTTATTTTATGCTCTGTTCGCCCAGCAAGTATGGGCTTCAAGCCTTGCTTAATGGCCAATTCAACAATCAGCTTGCCTGTGTAGCCATTGGCCCCGTATATTAAAAATGACATTGTTTTTAGAATATTTAGATTTGATGTTGTGATTTGACAACCCTCGAAGGGTTGTCAAATCCGTCAGGTTATGGTTTATTGATATTTCAAAAAACCATCATTCAGCTTTCCTTTTTTTATCAAAAAGAAATCTTTTATGTAGTTTTCATACACTTTCCATGGTTTTTTTGAGCCTTGTTTTGGCATTATATCCTGCCCTCGCAAAATATACCCTGCATCAAAATCTAAAAGTCGTTGGCTTTCAAATTGATTTGCATCAAACACTGGCGTACAAACTTTGTAGTCTTTTTGATACATATAATTGAGTAATCTGGTAACAAAATGACCGACCAAATCTACTTTCAACGTCCATGAAGCGTTGGTATAGCCAATCGCCGTTGCAAAATTAGGCACACCGCTCAACATAGCCCCACGGTATAGGTGCGTTTGGGAATTGACTAACTCTTGGCCGTCAATCGTCATTTTTGCTCCACCAAAAGTTTTTAATACCAAACCAGTGGCCGTAATTACAATGTCGGCATTTAATTGCTGTCCTGAATCTGTCATAATACCCGTGGTATTGAAACTCTTGATGGTATCGGTAACGATTTGGGCTTTATCGGTTTTTAGGGCTTCCAAAAAATCATTGTCAGGCACAACACACAGGCGTTGATCCCAAGGCTTGTAATGGGGCAAAAAATGTCGCTCTTCATATTTATCGCCCAAGTATTTTTTAATATCGCCCAATAATATTTTTTTTACAAGTTTTGGAAACTTGCGGGCTAATTGATAAAAACCGATACTAAACAATACGTTCTTTCTACGAATAGCCTTGTGTGCTACGCTACTGGGCAATACTTTTTTGAGAAAATCAGCAATTTTGTCTTCACTCGGCAGGTTGGCAATGTAGGTGGGCGAGCGTTGTAGCATCGTAACTTTTTGTGCTTTTTTGGCCAATTCTGGTACCATGGTTATAGCCGTAGCACCACTACCAATAATTACGATTTGTTTATTAGCATAATCTAAGGAAGTATTCCAGTGTTGTGGGTGAACGATAATGCCTGCGAAGGCTTCTTCGTTGGTAAACCGTGGGCGGTAGCCGTTATCGTAGTCGTAGTAGCCCGTGCAACTAAACAAAAAACGACAACTGATTTTTTCTGACTTTTGGGTATCGGCTTGCTCAACGTTCAATATCCATGTGGCATTTGTTGAATCCCAGGCGGCATCTGTTAGTTTTGAGTTTAATTGTATTTTTTCATTGAGTTTGAATGTCTCAATCGTTTCAGTGATATAGTCCAAAATGGCTTTGCCGTCCGAAATTGATTTTTTATTTTTCCAAGGATTAAAGGCAAACCCAAAAGTGTACATATCAGAGTCTGACCGTATGCCTGGATATTTGAACAAATCCCAAGTACCACCAATCGATGCCCTACTTTCTATAATTTTGAATCTAATTTGGGGGCAATTGGCCTGTAAATGATAGGCAGTACCAATACCCGACAAACCCGCCCCAACAATAACGACATCGTAATCTAAGTTTGAATTTTGCATGATAAATATTTTTACTTAATAAGTGGTGTTGAAAAATAAGTAACACAACTTCGATAAAATTTATATTTGACTACCAGTAATATTAGTTGTTTTTAGCACAATATCAATGTTTTTTTGCACAACTATTCGCATGATTGTTATTTATTGATAAAATTTACGTCACAAGGGCATTTATTTTTTGGTTATTTTGTAATAATGCACTAATTTTATTTCTCAAAACTTCTATACATGCGATTCAGATTTACATTACTATTGATATTTTGCTGTGCCTTGACACAATTTTCGTATGCCCAGCAAATAAATAAACGATACGAACTCGGAATATTGGTAGGGAACTCGGGCTATTTGGGCGACCTCAACAAATCCGATTTTTTCTCCAAACAACCACAAGCTGGTGTGGGTTTATTGGGGCGTTATTATTATAACGAACGGTGGACATTTAGAGGCGGATTGACTTTTGGTAAACTAACAGGTAGTGATGCCAATTTTGCAGATCGTGCGGGGCGGGGTTTCAAGACTTCGTCGCCCATCACCGACCTTTCGGCTACCGTCGAATGGGATTTTTTGGGTAAAAAACGGTTTAGTTACGACACCGCCACCTATCAAGTCAAGTTCAAAAGAACTCTTTCGCCCTATTTTTTTACAGGTCTGGGTTTAGGATTTACCAGTCCCAAAGCAGATTTTACTGGTACTCCCACCACGCTGGCCATCTATCGGCAGGGGGCAGTTGCCGACCAAGCCGCCAAATATTCAAGTACTAACATTGTAGTACCGTTTGGTTTTGGTGTAAAATACGACATCAACGAAAACTTTGTTGTTGCGCTCGAAGCAGGGTTTAGATTTGCATTTTCTGACTATTTAGACGGTATTAGCCAAGGTGCAAATCCCGCTCGAAATGATAAATACAAGCTATCGGGACTGACAGTTACATATAGATTTGACAAAAAAGATACCGACAAAGACGGTATTCCAGACGAAACCGACGGCTGCCCCAAACAACCAGGGTCTGTCAAGCTCAATGGCTGCCCAGACTTTGACAAAGACGGTGTGGCCGATAAAGACGATGAGTGTCCCGAAGTATTTGGATTGATTCCGCTCAAAGGCTGCCCCGACAACGACAGCGATGGCATAGCCAACCAAAACGACGACTGCCCCGACGCTTATGGAAGCCTAACAATGAAAGGCTGCCCAGACAAAGATAAAGATGGTATTGCAGACAAAAACGACACTTGCCCAGACGTAGCAGGCTTGGTAGAGTTTGGCGGCTGCCCAGACACAGACAAAGATGGCGTTGCCGACAAAGATGACGCTTGCCCAACTTTGGCAGGAACAACCCAAATGAAAGGCTGCCCTGATACTGACAACGATGGTGTGGCCGACAAGGACGATGCCTGCCCAACAATAGCGGGTACATTGGCTGGTTGCCCAGACACAGACAAAGACGGCATTGCCGACAAAGACGATATGTGTCCAGATGTAGCAGGAATCATTGCTTTTAATGGTTGCCCAGATACAGACGGAGACGGTGTGCCAGACTCGAAAGATAGACAACCAACTGTGGCAGGCAAGCCAGAGTTTGAAGGTGCTATCGATGCCCCAACATTGGCTAAACTAACAAAAGCTGAAGAGAAATTGAAGTTACCAATGGTAGCATCAAAAATACCAAACTCGACAACAACCACTGTTTTGTTTGAGTTGAATAAAATAGAAATTCAGCCAATGTATGCGGTAATATTGGACGGTGTGGCCGCAACGATGGCAGCAAACCAAACCTATAATCTCAGAATTGCTGGCCATGCAGACGAAATAGGTAGTACTGAACCCAACCAAAAGCTATCAGAAAAGCGTGCCGAGGCTTGTTTTGACTATTTGTTGAGTAAAGGGGTAGCCACCAACAGAATGTCGTTTGGTGGAGTTGGCGAAAAAATGCCCGTAGCATCTAATACCACAGAGCAAGGCCGCAAACAAAATCGCCGTGCAACAATCGAAATAATTATAAAATAAGTACCGTTGGCTAACAAACCGAAAGATTTTGTGAAGCCATACAATTTCTAATGGTAGTAGTGCGTTTGGCTACCAATGAGTTTGAAATCTATACTATCCCATATTACCACTAATTACTTTTCAATAAACAAATAAACTTACCGTCGTTATTATGGAATAGTAAAAAAATGGGAAATATCCGTATAGTTATCTTTTGTGTATTGTATTTGGCTTGCTCGCTATCTACGTTTTCGCAGCGTGCCAACAATAAATGGTTTAGTAATTACGAAGCTGGTACTTTTGTAGGAATGTCTGGCTATCTGGGAGATTTGAACAAATCTGACTGGTTCTCGAAAGAACCTCACCTTGCGTATGGCGTTTTTGGTAGATACAATGTATCGCCTAAACTGGCCGTGAAGCTGGCTTACTCGAGAGGTAACTTGACAGGGCACGACAGCAACTATCCTGACAGAGCTTTCCGTAATTTTTCTACTCAAAGTACTATCAACGACTTTTCGGCACAGATGGAGTATCAGCCATGGGCTTTTCAGATGTCCAAACTCCCTCGTCAATTCGATCCTATGGTACGACCTTATATTTTTGTGGGTATTGGCGTAGCTTCGGCAAACCCCCAAGCCGATTTGTTAAATATGATTGTTGTAAAGCCAGAGATAGCCAAAGGTATTGAGGCCGACCTAAACGCTACCTATTCGACAAAAACAATAGTAATTCCTTTTGGTTTAGGTATCAAGTACCGAGTTGCTCCATTGTGGACGATAGGGCTGGAGGCAGGTTTTAGAATTACTTTCTCTGACTATCTTGATGGTATCAGTCAGGCTGCGAACCAATCCAAGACCGACCGATATAAGTTTTCGGGTATAGTTGTTTCTTATCGCTTCAGGAAGTCGCTTACCAAGTGTTATATTCCATAGTACACATCAATCTTGTTACCAAACATAAGTAGCCACTGAGCCGCCCAATAGTTGGGCCGTAGCCCATTTGCCATTAAATTTTATATTGAACGTCAGTGCATCGTTGCCATCGTTTTCAGCAATTAGTATTTTTTTGCCTTCGGGAGTCTGGAAGGCTACCGTCTGTAAATTACCGCTGATGTTACTGCCAACCCTGACCGAACCCGCAGGTATAAACCTTGAAGCATGGCCAACAATATAAAACGATACATTGCGTGTAACAGCCGAGGCCGAAATCGTCAGCGCACCTTTACAAGTTGTGCAGCCACCAACTGTACGCGGGCCAAAGTTAGGGTCGCTGGCTAAGTTCCATTCCAAGGCATTTCTACTCCAGTTACGTGTTGCACCGATTATCACGTTTTTTAAGTGCCATTTCAAATCACCACCAAAATCGCCTTTTGAGTCAGTATATTGTTCTGTAAAATATATCTGTTTGTCGGGGGCGGCATTACGAACGGTAGTAAGTGCGCTGATGCTGCCTGCATACAAATGAAACGCCGAACCATTGACATAAGACTTTGCTTTGGCATCACTCAAAATCGTTATGGCATAGCCTGTGTTGTCGCAGTTGTGGTCGTAGCAAATTATCTTTGTGTTAATACCAGCCATCTGAAAAGCGGGGCCTAAATTATCTTTGATAAAATCGGTTTGTTGTGAAGCGGTCATTAACATACTTGGATTGTTGTTTGGATTGAGCGGCTCGTTTTGCGGTGTAACGGCATCAATAGTAATGCCTTCGGCTTTCATAAGCTGAATATATTTGACAAAATATTGTGCATAAACGCCATAATAACCTGTCTGTAAACTACCACCTACAAACTTACCATTGTCTTTCATCCAAACAGGCGATGACCAAGGCGTAGCCAAAATCTTGATGTTGGGGTTTATGACTAATATTTCTTTCAGTAACGGAATCAAGTCTGTTTTGTCGGGGCCGAGGCTAAATCCGCTCAAATTGAGGTCGGTTTGCCCAGCCTGCAAATCGTTGTATGTAAAAGTTGATGCACTAAGGTCTGATGCCCCCATACTGATTCTGAGATAGTTTACTTTGATTGAACCGTCGCCAGAGCCAAATAACTCTTGAAGCAAAGACGCTTTGGCAGAGACGCTCATTTGGTTGATAACAAATGCACTACCACCAGTGAGCGTATATCCAAAACCATCGATGGTCTGAAACCGAGCTGTTGTATCGACATCAATATTAAGATACGAATTGCTCACCGTACCAAAAACAAGGCCAGCCGTCTGTTTTTCGAGCAATGCACTTTGGTTGCCGTTGGTAAGCCACCAATTTATGTCAGTTTTGACGACAGCAGGCGGCACAACAGGCACAGGTGTTGGTGCAGGCGGACTATCGGTTGATTTGGAGCAGCCAAGCTGAAAAACAAAGCAGCTAAGTAGTAGTAATTGTAATTTTTTTGTTTTCATGGTTCGTATATTTGTTACATTCTACAAATTATTAATACAATATCATAAAAATAAGTGATAGCAGAATAAGTAGTACTCTAAAATTCAGGTAAATAAATAATTTTTCCGCCCTGCATAGCCGACTCGTGCGCCAAGATTCCTACGCTCGTCCAGTTGGCTGACTGGACTGCACTCGGAAACGGTTCTCGTCCTTCGGTGAGTGCGGTTATAAACTCATGCACCAAATGTGGGTGCGAACCACCGTGACCGCCCCCTTGCACAAACGAAAGATGCTGATTGTCGTTTGTATCATACACTCCCCCTGTTGTAAAGTGTTGGATTTCGGCTGGTAAATAATGAGCGTAGTCAGGAACAGTAACTTTTGATGGAATGTCGTGTTCGGCTTTTTTGGCAGTATGAACCACCGCAGCTTCGCCCTCTATCAGTGGCCATTCAAAAGACTTTAACGAGCCATAGACTTCAAAACTTTCACGGTATTGACGTGCCACATCAAATAACGACCGATAGACGTAAGTACTCAGATCGCTGTTTTTGAACTTGATATGCGCCGACTCAACCGCAAAAGGTGAATTGTGTATCTGAGCCAAGTCATCACTGATAGTACCAGACCCAAAACACGATACGTATTCGGCTTCTAATTTGAGCAGACCTGCTACTGGCCCAACGCAATGGGTGGCGTAGTGCATTGGTGGTAGTCCAGGCCAATAGTCAGGCCAGCCCTCCATATCTTGTTGGTGCGAGGCTTTCAGAAACTGTACTTTACCCATTTGGCCTGTTTCATACAATTCTTTGACATACAAAAACTCACGGCTATACACCACGGTTTCCATCATCATATATTTTTTGCCTGTCTCTTGGCATGCCTTCACTATCTGCATACACTCATCGACCGATGTAGCCATTGGCACTGTGCAGGCTACATGTTTACCCGCATACAATGCTTTGAGGGTTTGCTCAGCGTGGTTTGGTATAGGCGAGTTGATGTGTACGGCATCTATATTGAGGTCGTTGAGAAGTGTATCATAGTCGGTGTAGCGTACTGCAATGCCAAAAGCATCGCCAACGGCGTTGAGTTTGGTATTGGTTCGCTGGCAAATAGCATACATATTGGCCTGTGGGTGTTGTTGGTAAATAGGTATGAACTCTGCTCCAAAACCCAAGCCAACGATTGCGACGTTTATCATTACGTTTGTTGATTATAATATATATTTGATAACGAAAGCCAAAAAATAGTTAATTCTAACCAAAAGCCCAAAAATGAATGTTGTAGCATCGTTATTTGCAATAAAAAGCAAAAAGTATTTTTAAATACGAAAAACTTTGCACAACTTTGCATCAAGCATAATTTGTGTACGCTTAACCTATGATAATTAAAGAGCCTTTCGTACTGCCTTAAAGGGGTTTGAGCAGTACTGAAAGGCTCTTTTGTGTCTTAAATTGTCAGAAAGTTGGCTGAGTTTATATCTTCTTCCATTTGCAAACCGAGTTTTTGGTGATGCTCAACGAAACGCCAACCGAGTCGTTGCTGGTAGCCATGAGTGGAATTGAGTACATTTCGTGGCGGCGAGGCGAATACAAGCGTATGGTTCTCAAAAAAATGCGGTTGTGTTTTGTATCTATATCTTCTATTGTTGCATACAACTTATCATTTTTTTGTAAAAATACCTCACCAATCTGACTACTCTCAATGACTTCAAATACCCACGTTTGGCCTCGTTGAGCCACGCCCCCCTCCAAGAGTTGTGTATTGAGTGTTTGGCTTAGAGATAGTGCTTTTTTTGTAATAATTGGTACTTCTAAAACTTGAGGAGTTGGCAATTTATTAACTAAGCCATCAGTTTTTTTTACTTCATTTTTCGATACTAATAAGTCTAACTTTTGCCCTGTAAATAGTGCTTTTATTGCCAAAATTCTGTACACATATTCTTGTGTCTCTTTTTTGGCTTTGAAGTCAAAATAGCTCATGCTCTGTGCTGCTTCCATATACACGGCTACCTTGCCTGGGCCAGCGTTGTATGCTGCCGCCACCAACGACCACGAGCCGAGTAAGTCATATAGATGATTGAAATAACGACAGGCAGCATGTGTAGATTTGATAAGATTACGACGGTCGTCTGTTTTTTTATTGACAACCAACCCCATTGAGCGAGCCGTTTCGGGCATAAATTGCCAATAACCATGCGCCCCAGCCGATGACGTAGCATTGGCCACAAAGTTGCTCTCTATGACAGCCACGTACTTAAAGTCGTTGGGAATGTGGTATTTGCTTAAAATAGGCTCTACAACCGTAAAGTACTTTTCGGCGTGGTCTTTCATTCGTCTAATTGACAAACTTTTGATTTTTTTCAAAACTTGTTCATACTGCTTTGTTACATGAACTTGGTCAAATGGCACAACTTCATCACAAAACATTAATTTATTGGCCCCGGTTTTGTGACGGCTACCGTTAGTCGTTCCGAACACAAATGAGACAAAGTGCAACAATAAAAAAATAAAGGTGTATTTCAAGACAGTTTTAAGAGTTGTATTATATCATATACGGTACTTAGGCCAAGTAAGTAACGATTTTTGAACAATATTATTGCTTAAAGAGCATACTTATATGTCTTTTAGTAGAGGTCAAATTAACGGATGTTTAGGTATAGACTGAGATGTCCTAAGGTAGCATTGCCCAGACATCGCTGGTCGAAAAAACAGGTAGCTGACAGGTTTTGTTTATGCAAACATAAATCGTGGTTTGGCCATTGATGGCGTTACGATCTTGCAACAGTGGTAGTTTTGAGTTGTGATTGGCGGCTGCACCAACCATTATTTTGTTTGGATAGTATCGCTTTTCTAACTCTGCTCTGAATGCTTCACGGTTTGGACCTACAATCACAATTTCGGCAGTTGGTTTGGCTTTGAGTGTAGCCAGTGCTGCCCAGTTCATAGCCCATTGAGAATCTGACAATAGATTTTTTTTGAGTTTTGACAGCATCAAGTCCGACAGTGTTATGTAGTCTGCATGGTCGTGGAGTAGTCCCAACAAATATAGATTGTGCGCCATCATTGAGTTGGAGGCGGGTACTACGTTGTCAAAAATTTCTTTTTTTCGGGCAATCAGTGATTCACTATTTTTGTCGGTAAAATAAAAAAAGGCGTCTTCGGGGTCAAAGAAATTTTCGAGACAATAAGCCATCAAAGCCGTAGCCTCGTCGAGCCAAAGTTCATCAAACGTTATTTCATAAAGTGCTATATATCCGTCAATTACGGCGGCGTAATCTTCCAAAAAACCAGTTATTGTGGCTCGCCCGTCTTTAAAATTATGCCAAAGCTGGCTGCCGTTGGTCATATTGGTTTTGATAAATTGGGCATTTCTGACGGCCATTTCTCTAAATCGCTCTTCACCAAAAGCCCTAAACGTATCTATCAAACCTTTGAGCATAAGGCCATTCCATGAAGCCAAAATTTTGTCGTCTAAGGCCGGCCTAATTCGGCTTTGCCGAGCAGTGTATAGTCTTTCAAGTTCTTTATTTAAAAACAGAGGTAGTTCAAGAATAGATTTATCTGAATTGCCCCCAGATTTATCTGGGGGAAGATGCAAGTGATTTAACCCATGTTCCCAGTTTCCTTGTTCAGAAATAGTATAAAGCTGTGCAAATGAAGCATAGTCATCGGCTAATATTTCTTTTAATTCTTGTGCAGTCCAAACGTAATATTTACCTTCAACCCCTTCGCTGTCAGCATCTAAGGCCGAGTAAAAGCCGCCAACAGGGCTGGTCATTTCGGTTTCGAGCCAGTTGATGGTTTGATAAACCCGATTTTTGTAGAGGTCGTTCTTGGTCAAAGTGTATGCGTCGGCATAGATGCTCAAAAGTTGGCCATTGTCGTAGAGCATTTTTTCAAAATGAGGTATAAACCACTCATCATCAACCGAATACCTGGCCCAGCCACCGCCTACATGGTCGTAGATACCACCCAATGCAATGCGGTTGAGCGATAGTTTGATTTGTTTGAGTGCTTCCGAATTATTAGAAACGGCATGGTAGCGCAGCAAAAACCGATAAATAGCTGGCATCACAAACTTAGGCGCACGGTCGAGGCCACCTTTTTGGGTATCGAAATGTCTTTGAAGATTGTCAAAAATTATATCTAAATCGACTTTGGTAAAATTACTTTCTTGACCTATAAGCCCATATTTCTGGCTTTCAGAAAACTGCATATTATGGGTAAAGCCCTCAGCCGATTTTACCAAATCTTGGTGGTGATTGACAAAAGCATTATGAATACTGAGCAGTAGCTGTGTCCAGTTTTGGGCGGGCAGATAGGTTACACCATAAAAAGGCTTTGCATCGGGCATCAAAAACACGTTGAGAGGCCAGCCCCCTTGTCCACCCATGGCGTGTAGTGCGTCCATGTAGACGGCATCTACGTCGGGGCGTTCTTCACGGTCTATTTTTATGCACACAAAGTGGGCGTTCATTACGGCAGCAACTTGTTCATTTTCAAAACACTCACGTTCCATAACATGGCACCAGTGGCAGGCCGAGTAGCCAATACTCACCAATATTGGTTTGTTTTCGACCTGCGCTTTTGTTAAACTTTCAGTGTTCCAGGCGTACCAATCAACAGGGTTGTGGGCGTGTTGAAGCAGATAGGGCGAAGTTTCGAGAGCAAGCCGATTTGTATGTTTATGGGGCATTGTTTTAATATTAAGTATTTATTCAAAACTAAAACGGCACTTTAATTTTGATAATTTACTGATTAACAGCATTGTATTTAACTCACGACTACTTAAAGGTCATTTATGCTAATTTTAGTGCTTCAACCAGCGCACCCATATCGTCAAAATTATTATAAATATTGGGAGATACCCTTAACCCCGACCCACGAACTGCCACAAAAACCTGACGAGCGGCCAAGTTCTGTGCCAGAGCCATCAAATCGGTAGAGGCGGGGAGGCGCAACCCAACAAGGTGATGCGTTCTATCTTGCTCGGCTTCGAGGATTATTCCTAACGATTGCAACTCTGGTACTATACTTGCCCATAGCCCTTGGCAGTGTGCTTGAATGTTATTTACACCCCACTCTAACTTTTCTTGCAACGCCACTTCGAGCATTGGCATCTGGACAAACTGCGAGTGCTGACCCATATTGTAGCGAAAGGCTTTTGGCTGATAAAGCGGCTGATAGTCAGTAAGTTTATGAAACAGATTGCTGTCTTGGCGTAACGCCCAATGCTCTTCGATAGGAATACCGTCGTCAAAAAAATTACCAAAATAAGCCAACCCCGTTGCATACGGCCCCATGAGCCATTTGTAAGCTACAGCCACCATTAAGTCGGGCTGAATGGCCGATACGTCAAAGTCCAATGCACCGACAGACTGCGTGCCATCAATGGCCAAGAGTGCGCCTACGCTTTTTGTTTTTGTTGAAATAGCCATCAAGTCAAACTTTGTTCCAAATTGCCAATCGACGTGCGGCACTACGACCAGTGCGGTGTTGTGGTCAATAGCCGCTATCAGTTGCTCGTTCCAAGTTTGTGTTAGATTCGATACATTTTGTGGCATCGGTACAGTTATCACATCAAGCGATAGCTCTTTGCAAACCCTATCCCAAGCGTAAACATCACTCGGAAACTCGCCACCCACTATCAAAATATGTTGCCCTGCTTTGAGGTTAGGTTTGCGGTGTAGGTTTCTGGCCATGATAGCCATAGCGTAAGATACAGACGGAACAACTGCGATTCGTTCAGAATCAGAACCGTGAATTAACTCTGTAAATAAAGCCCTGACAGACCATGCTCGGGTAAAAAAATCGTTGGGTTTGAGCTTATGCAAATGTGCCGTAAAGTTACTAATGGTTTCTATACCAGCGGCTTCTACACCTTTGCTGTATGGCCCACAAGTAGCACAGTTTAAAAAATGTACGTTTGGGTCAAGGTTAAATTGAGACTTGATTTGAGGATCAAACATTGAGCGAACAATTCATATTTTAGCAATTATTTATTTTTTTCAAATGTCATCGAAGTCCCATTCATACAGTAGCGAAGCCCCGTTGGCTTGGGGCCGTCTTCAAATACATGGCCAAGGTGAGCATCACAGACTGCACAAAGTACCTCAGTGCGAGTCATTCCGAAAGCACCATCGGTTTTTTCGGCTACGTTTTCTTTTTTGAGTGGGGCATAAAAACTCGGCCAGCCTGTGCCAGAGTCAAACTTTGTTTTTGATTCAAACAATGGCGTGCCACAACCGGCACATTTATAAAGTCCTTTGTCGTGGTTGTCCCAGTTTGGGCCTGTGAAGGCACGCTCTGTTCCTTTTTGACGCATCACATAAAACTGCTGGGGCGTGAGTGATTTTTTCCACTCGGCTTCTGTTTTTATCACTTTTTGTTGTTTTTGAGTTTGTTGGGCAGCAGCCAAGCTACTGAGAGAGATTCCGCCAAGAATCTGCATAAAGTTTCTACGTTTCATATTAGTTGGTGTAAGTTTTGATAACGAAAATTTGAGTTGCTTTGTTTCAATCACTTACGAAAATACGGATTGATTAGTTTTGAGGGCTTATAATTTGGCAAATATCTTGTAATTTTGTAAAAAAATAAAGCCCTGCAAGGGCGAAATATAACAACCCTGTGTAACGCACAGGGCGAACTAACACCAATGAACGACCATATCAACGAAACCATCGAAAAAAGCCTTAATTTTATTGAGCAAATAATAGAAACTGACCTCAGCGAAGGCAAAAACGAGGGTCGATTACTAACACGATTTCCACCAGAGCCAAATGGCTATTTACACATTGGCCACGTAAAGTCTATTTGTTTGAACTTTGGTATAGCCCAAAAATACGGCGGCCAAACAAACCTACGATTTGACGACACAAATCCTGTAACCGAAGACACCGAGTACGTTGAGTCTATCAAAGAAGACATCAAATGGTTGGGATTTGACTGGGCCAATGAGTTTTATGCTTCCGACTATTTTGATAAATTATATGAGTTTGCCGTTCTGCTTATCAAAAAAAACCTCGCTTATGTCGATGACCTAAGCGCACAAGAAGTAGCCACTCTCAAAGGTACGCCTACCGAAGCTGGCAAAGATAGTCCTTTTCGGAGTCGGTCTGTCGAAGAAAATCTGGACTTATTTGAGCGCATGAAAAAAGGCGAGTTTGCCGAAGGAAGCCGTACCCTTAGAGCCAAAATAGACATGGCCTCTAACAATATGCTCATGCGAGACCCACTGCTGTACCGTATCAAATTTGCACATCATCACCGTACAGGCGACGCTTGGTGTATATATCCAATGTACGACTTTGCTCATGGGCAGAGCGATGCCATCGAGCGCATCACCCATTCAATCTGTACCCTCGAATTTGTACCACACCGTGAACTGTACGATTGGTGTATCAAAAATTTAGAAATATTCCCGTCTCGGCAGTACGAATTTTCGAGGTTGAGCCTGTCATATACCATCACCAGCAAACGTAAATTGTTACAGTTGGTAAACGAAAAACACGTATTGGGCTGGGACGACCCACGAATGCCAACCATCTCGGGGCTTCGTCGCCGTGGCTACACTCCCGAGTCGCTGAGGCTGTTTTGTGAAAAAATTGGTGTAACAAAAAATGAAAATCTCATTGATGTCAGTTTGTTAGAGTTTTGTATCAAAGAACATCTCAACAAAATTGCCCTGCGCCGAATGGTGGTTTTTGACCCCTTGAAAGTTATTATTACTAATTTTGAAGAAAACAAAACCGAAATTTGTAATAGCGAAAACAACCCCGAAGACCCAGAAAGTGGCCTGAGAGAAATTCCATTTTCGAGTGAGATTTATATTGAACGTGAAGACTTTATGGAAATCGCACCTAAGAAATTTTTTAGATTGGCACCAGGTCAAATGGTTCGTTTGAAGGGAGCGTACATTATTAAATGCGATGATTTTGTTAAAAACGAAGCAGGCGAAATCGTAGAGTTACATTGTTCATATATTGAAAACAGCAAAAGCGGGAGCGATACATCGGGCGTAAGTACCAAAGGTGTGTTACATTGGGTGTCGGTCAAAAATGCGCTCAAAATAGAGATACGGCAATATGACCGCCTATTTAAGGTAGCCGATATATCGGTCGAAGACGGTGATTTTAAAGAATACCTCAACCCAGACTCATTACAAACAACAATAGCCTTTGCCGAGCCAGCTTTGGCCACTGACAGTACAGCGGCTAAGTTCCAGTTTATTCGCAAAGGCTATTTTTGTATAGACCCAGACTCAACGCCCAACCAACTAATCTTTAACCGAACAGTTGGTCTCAAAGATACTTGGGCCAAGGTGCAGTAAGTTTTATGGTGCAAGCCGCTCAATGACCCAAGTACTATCAACGAGCCTGTATCTGATGCGGTCGTGGAGGCGGCTCGAACGCCCCTGCCAAAACTCAATACTATCGGGTACAAGTCTGTAACCGCCCCAATGTGCAGGCCGAGGAATGGGCTTGTCGGTATATTGTGCTTCGAGTTTGGCCTGTCGATCAGACAGTACTTCTCTGTTTTCTATTATTGCGCTTTGGTCAGACACCCAAGCCCCAATCTGGCTACCACGTGGCCGGCTGTCAAAATACTGGTCTGACTCTTGTTCTGATATTTTTATAATCTGGCCTTCAATACGCACTTGTCGCTCAAGTGCCACCCACCAAAAGTTAAGAGAAGCCACTGGGTTGTGTGCTATGTTTTGGCCTTTGGTACTGGTGTAGTTTGTAAAAAAAGTAAAACCACGCTCATCAAAACCTTTGAGTAATACAACACGAGATTTGAGGCGCATTGTTTCTGTGATTGTACTCAAAACCATTCCGTTGGGTTCTAATATTTGGCTGTCGATGGCTTCGTCAAACCATTTTTTAAATTGATCAAACGGTGTTTCGGCAACTTCCGAAATGTCCAAACCATTGAGCGTATAGTCTTTTCTGATGTCGGCAATGTTTATATTCATTGATTTTTTGTAAAATGATTGGGTATTATTTAATTATAAAAATAAATTGTTTTCTTATTTATAGTGTTGTTTATCAGTTAGTTGTATAATAAAAGTAGCTATTTGTACCCAAAAACAAATGATAGTAATGCTTTTTTATAAACCTAAAATTACTAAAAGGTGTTTTAAAATGCAGTAATATATTATTTTTGCCAATCTTTTGAGAAGAACGCAAACCAACGATGACCAATCCAGAAACTGAATTGAACGAACAAGAGCCGATATTGCAAGCCAATGTCGAAGTAGCACAACAGCCAGAAGCGGCTGACAATGTTGTACCACAATTAGAGGCCGAACCCGCCCCCATCACTGAACCCACAGAAATTGTAGCAGACCAAGCAGCCGATGCAACAGAGCCAGAAGCTAATGAGCCAGTCGTTGAGGCCATAGCCGAGGTAGCAGAGCCAGAAGCTAATGAGCCAGTCGCTGAGGCCATAGCCGATGCAACAGAGCCAGAAGCTAATGAGGCAGCAACAGCCGAGCAAACGGAAGTGGCGGAAATTCATGCCATTGAAGACTTTGAGCCTACTGCCGAGCCTGTGTCTGTAATTGACTATGAGCATTTTACAAAAGCAGATTTTGTAAAACTTCTCGAAGCCCAGTTGGCGGTAGTCAATACGTCGGCGGCCAAGCCATCTGATTTCAAGCGTGTCGATGAGGTTTTGAAAGAAATCAAGCCTCCATTCGACCAAATGAAAAGAGCAGAAAAAGAAATTGCTCGTCAGAAATTTTTGGCCGATAACGAAGGCAATGAAGAAGGGTTTGAATACAAAGCCGATGCCGATGTATTGACATTTGACTCACTGTATAAACAAATCAGAGAAGCCAAAAATAATTTCTTTCAGAATCTTGAAAAATCGAAAGAGAAAAATTTTAGTGTCAAAACTGAACTTTTACAGCAACTACGAGAGTTGGTCGATAGAGAAGAAAAAGACGCTCAAAGCCAAGAGTCGATATGGCAGCAGTTTAAAAAAATTCAGGACGAATGGAAAGCCGCAGGTAACATGGTGTCGCCACACAACAGCACACTTTGGGACACTTACAACGCACTGATTGACCGTTTTTATAGTAACCGAAATATTTATTTTGAACTAAAAGACCTTGACCGAAAGAAAAATTTAGTACTCAAAACAGAGTTGGTCGAAAAAATAGAAGAGTTGGCTAAAAAAGTCGAAACAGGCACACTCACCAAAGCCATTACCGACAAAACCAACCAAATATTTGAAGAGTACAAGCACATTGGCCCGGCTTCAAAAGCAGAGCAAGAAGTGTTGTGGCAGCGTCTCAAAATGGCGATGGACGTGATTTATGATGCTCGGCGAGCGCAAAGCGAAGAGCAGAAAATAGTACTAACCCAAAACTATGAAGTAAGATCTAAAATATACGAAAATTTAGTACCCTACACGGCTTTTAGCTCAAACAGTATCAACGAGTGGAATCAAAAAAGTAAGGAAGTAGCTGCATTACAAGAAGAATGGAACGCTGTCAAAGGGCTTATGTTGCGTGAGGAAGGACAGGAACTGACAAAAAAATTCTGGACTACTCTCAAAATATTTTTCAATAATAAAACAGAGTTTTTCAAGCAATTAGAGCAAAAAAGAGCGCAAAATTTAGTCCAAAAAACACAACTTTGTGAGCAAGCAGAAGCCATTGTAGCATCGGGCGAAGATACATCGGCCAATACCGACCGTATCATAGACCTGCAAAAAGAATGGAAACTGATAGGACAAACGGCGGACAAGTTCAAGAACAGCATTTATGAGCGATTCAAAAAGGCTTGTGATGCCTATTTTGACCAAAAACGAAATAAAAATAAAGAAGCCGACAGTGAGTTTGCTGGAAACCTAACTCAAAAACAAGAATTGTGCGCTCGGGTTGTGGCAGCAGCACAGTCGGGCGAAACAAACTTAGCTTCACTCAACGCATTTAAAGAAGAGTGGGGGACAATTGGCTTCGTGCCTCGCAAAGACATGCAGGCTATTCAAAAGCAGTTTGTAGATGCCATAAATAGCTACGTATCAGCCATCGGTGGCGACCCGTCAATGGGCGAGATGCGTCGTACAACACAGTCATCGTCAAGAAGCGGTGGTGGCCAGTACTCAAACCGTGGCGGTAGCGGAGGCAATGCTGGCGGAAGCGCAGACCGCAAAGACAGCGATGTACGCCGCAAGATTTCGCAAGTAGAAAGCGACCTAAGTGTTTGGCAAAACAATATTGAGTTTTTTGGTAGGTCAAAAAACAGCGAAAAAATCCGTGCAGACTTTGAAAAGAAAATAGCTACTGCCCAAAAGCAACTGGCTGAATTGAAAGGTCAATTATAAAAAAGTAAAAAAAAGTACGGTTAAAATTTGGCAGTAAATAATTTTAGCCGTATTTTTGCACCACAGAAAAAGTAAAAAGCCTCTGTAGTTCAGTTGCGGTTCGACGACTCGATAGAGCAACGACTTGTAGGTAAAGTAAAAAGCCTCTGTAGCTCAGTTGCGGTTCGACGATTCGATAGAGCAACTGACTTGTAGGCAAAGTAAAAAGCCTCCGTAGCTCAGTTGCGGTTCGACGATTCGATAGAGCAACTGACTTGTAGGCAAAGTAAAAAGCCTCTGTAGCTTAGTTGCGGTTCGACGATTCGATAGAGCAACTGACTTGTAGGCAAAGTAAAAAGCCTCTGTAGCTCAGTTGCGGTTCGACGATTCGATAGAGCAACTGATTCGTAGGCAAAGTAAAAAGCCTCTGTAGCTCAGCTGGTAGAGCAACTGACTTGTAATCAGTAGGTCATTGGTTCGATCCCGATCAGAGGCTCAAAACCCCCAAACTTTCAGTAGTTTGGGGGTTTTGTATTAAATCGCAACTAAACGGTTCGCCGCCCGACGGTACGCCGCCCGATTATAATTAGTAGGTCATTAAAAAACAAAACCTACCACAAGAAGTGATAGGCTCTATTTTTCGTGGCTGTAATTGAGTTTTTCAAGTTAAAAAAATCTAAATCCTACTGTCGCTTGGTACCAAGCGTTCTTGTATCGTGGCGTTGTAGATGTGCCATCACCGTTATTGTTTTGGAGGTCATATCCAGCTCTTGCACTGACTATAAACTTGTTAATATTTATGTCTATGCCACCTGTTAGGCAAAAAGTATTCTTCCTGACGTTGTCGTTATTAAATACTTTTTCTTGTTCGATACTCGTGGCAGAGTTTGAGAATACACTCTTTTCTTTGACTAAAAAAGAAAATTGTGGGCCAATCAACAAGGTTACGATACTTACAGGTTTTATCGAAAACAAAAGTGGTACGTCTATATAGGTTGTAGTACGGTTGAGGTCATAGGTACTTCCTAAAATAGTCCCAGTTGCTTTAAATCCTTTTTCAGAATACAAAATCTCAGGCTGAATACCGATAGTTTTTCCTAACGGGATTGTCAAAAATGCACCACCTGCGAAGCCCAATTTACCGTTTGCCGTAAACTTGTCGTCTTGAGAGTCATAAATATTTGAAAAATTTAGTCCCGCTTTAAGTCCAAAATTTAACTTATCTCGTGTTTCTTGTCCAAAACTGGTGCTTGCTGTGATAGCAATCAGCGTTATTGTTAGAGTTAATTTGTTCATGTCTTTAAGCTGTTATAAACGATTGATTATTGTTTACTTACTTGTTTTTCTTTGTAGTCAAGTTCTTAAACGATCTCCCCAAGTCGTCCATATCTCGGTTGAACTCGGCCTTGAAATTCTCCCAGTTTACTTTACCATCTTCCTTGTACTCTTCTATTTTCTTTTTTAGGTCAGAATTTTTCTGTTCCAAGGCCGCTATTTTGGCTGTATATTCTTGTTTTGCCGATTTTTTTTCGGTGGCAATTCTTGTCCTAAATTCAGCGATAATTTTTTCGTTGGCAATTACTTTTTCTGCCGCCTCTTGCCTGTACTTGTTCATGTCTGCCATGTATTCTTCATTGGCTACTGCCAGTTCTTTGTCGGCTGTAACAACCTCTTTTTTGGCTTCAACAACATTGTCTTGGGCGTTTTCTACTTTTTTCTCAGAACTGTTGCAGCCGACCAAGGCGGTTGCTGCCACAAAAAGAGTTGCTGATAGTACTAAAATTGATTTTTTCATTCGAATAATTTTTTTTAATGGGTGGATAATAGTTTGTTTAAAGCCCAGTGATAAGCTGCTGGATTTCTTCTTTTGTTTTACCTAATTTTTGCTGCAAGCGGCCCAAAAGCTCATCTTGCTTACCTTCGACCAATAGTAAATCGTCGTCGGTCAAGAGCGCAAATTGTTGCTTTAGTTTGCCTTTCATTTCGTTCCAGTTTGCTTTCAAATCTGTTGCAATAGCCATTGTTTTGGTTGTTTAAATTGTTTTTTATTTATTTTGATTACTCGTACAAAGGTCGGCTCAATTAGCGTGCTGTGTGTTATACAATAATTTATAAAATTTATAAAATTCACACATTCAGTGTGCTTATTTTGTATCTTTTTTAAGTTCTTTGAGTTGTTCGGCCAGTTCGGTATATTCTTTTGAAAGCTCTACAATTTCCAGTTCAGTTTTAGATTCTACGTTGATGATGGTATTGCTGGCGGGTTCGTGTGAGGCTATTAGCTCATTTAATTTCAGATGTAGCGATGCCGAAAGGTGGTTGTTTGTTTTTTGGATAATAAACAAACTCAGAAATGTAACGCTCAATATAATGTCGCCAATCTGGCTGTGAAGGTCTTGATGATGCCTGTCGGTGAGCCAAAATATGACGGCAAGAAGCGCCAAAATAAATGTTATAGAGTTGCCCAAGATACTAGTTGCAGCAGAAGTGAGTTTTTCAAAATACCGCTCCGAATGCCAATAGATTTTATACATAAAAGACCAATGTTTGTCTATAAAATACTGATGGTGAGTTACTTGAAATTTGATTATATTGTCCCAAAACAACCCATATTACAAAAAACATAATGACAAGTCCGATGGAGAATCTGAAATTGTAAAACTAATTTTGATATTTGTTTGGGATAGTTTTTTGTATCAATACCTGCTAATTACTCTGTTTTTTTGTGGCGTAACGTCTTACAATACGATTCCACAAAACTACGCCAGTTGCTTTAATACCCTCAGAGTGTTTGGCTACAATATTGGTAATAGCATATTGTAAAAATACTCCCAATACTCGCTTGACAGGATTATGAGAACTACCCATCAATACTTTTGTGGAAATGTAGCCAGTTGTTAGCCCGATGATACTATTAAAAACATTGTCTTTGATGTCTGGTGATGCAGCTATTTCTTGGAGTGTGTTTTTGATAACATTAACGGGTTTTACACTTTCATAAGTTGAGTTTAAATGTGTTTTTAGTTCTGCCAATTCGTGTGCTTGTTTACGCTGCAAAAAAGCTATTTTTTCTCTTAGAACAGTTGTATCGTCTAAATTTTTCATAGAGACAAAATTTTGGAGATAATAGCATTGTTTACAGGCGTTTTGATTAGCCGAGTTTGGTAATAATTCAGAGTCAATCCAAGAATAACATAGACAAAAGCAATAGTAAAAAACCCAAAATAGGGCTTGCCCAGCAACTCTCCCAGCCACAAAGAAGCACCGATACTGAGCATAAAAACAATTAAGATGATTATCAGAAAAACCAGTATTTTTACGACCATAGACGAGACGGTGTCGGCAGCTTTGTCTATTATTTGCAGTCGCAACAGTTCTAATGATGTTTCACCGTAGTCTTCTGTTTTTTGAAGCAGGGTTGTTGTCATTGATGTATTTTTGTTTATCATTGGGGTGATTTGTGGCTGTATAGTACACAAGACAAAACTCAGATTAAGTAGTAATGTAAAATTATGAATGACTGACTGAATAGACCTTTGATTTTCAACGGTTCGCCGCTGCGACGGTTCGCCGCTGCGACGGTTCGCCGCTGCGACGGTTCGCCGCTGCGACGGTTCGCCAAATTTTAAATCCCGTTCAAGTTTATCCAATTACTCAATTAAATACTTTTCATTACCCGTTTTTCACTATTCACTACTTAGGCGTTCTGGCTTTTTAGTTCCTTTTTGGCGTCGTCATGTTTTATTTTTCCTTCTGCAATCATTTCTGCATATTTTGTTTTTCCGTCCAACACCAACGCTTCCGTTTCTTTCTTGATACTGTCATATTCTTTGGTAATGGTATCAATCAAGCCGCTGAATCGGTCTTTTAGTCCTTCGGCATAATCTTCGCTTTTGTCTGCAATCTCTCTACGTGTTCGTGAGCCTTTTTGGGGTGCATATAATATTCCCAACAATGCACCAGCGGCAACGCCACCCAGTACACCTAACAATACATTTCCTGATTTCATGTTTTGAATTTTTATGATTAAATAAGTGTAAAACTTTAACTTTTATAATTAGTGAATTGGTTGTCAGATAGTTGAAGTAAACCGACTAATGCCTGACATTACAAAGGTCGGGGAAGTCTTGAAAGGTGGTGTTACATAACTTTGACAAAAATTTATATTATTCACACATTACAGTACTTTTTTTAGGGCTGCGGCAGTGGTAAGGTTCTCAAAATAGCGTTTATAAATGTCAATAAATTTTATAGATGAAGACTTACATTTATCTGTAAAATACTGCCAGCAACATATTTGAACCTTAGGTACATTGACCCAAAACGTACCAAATTATTACAAACACGACTATGGTTCCGAAGCACCCGCCGCCCAGTCTTGAAGCTCCATAGCCGGCCAACAATCCTTTAAAAATATTGTTCATTGTTTTGCTTTAAGTGTTAATATAGTATTTCAAATTCGATAACTTATTGACTTACAGTATTGTATTTAACTCACTACACCAGACTATAAGCACATGACCACTTATTTGAGCCAGCGCAGGCGAGGGCGTAGTTTATTTTCTGAAAGCCAATAGCGGTAGATTGGCTTCTTGCACAAAATGTTTGCTGATACTGGTACTGAAAAGATCGCCAAAAAACGATTTTTCGTATATAGCCAAGGCCAGTACATCGGGCTTGTGTGTTTTGATATATGCCTCCAAACCTACAATAATATCGTCTCGGTTGAGGCTTACAAAATCTATATTTTCGTTTTCAAAAACATAGTTTAAGTCGGCTGCCATGTATTCTGCTTTGTGGCCTACGTTTGGCTCAAAATATTCGTTGATATGAACTGCCCGGCAAGTAGCTGTCAAGGGGTCGATGATAGACAATATTTTTTGGGTTGCCGCTATTTCATTTTCTTTAAAGTCTGCCGCATACATGACTTGTCTTGGGCGTTCGAGCGAGGCTTTTGCTGGAACAATCCACACGGGGCATTGGGCTGAGTTCATCACTCCTTGGGCAGTGGTGCCGAGCCACCTGTCTAAGGTATCGGTTGCGCCTTTTGTTCCCATCACTATCATGCTGGCATTTAGTGCGGCGGCCGTACTTATAATTGTATCGGCAACAGAGCCATAATCTACTTTTTGAGAAACAGAATTGGGCGGTAGGTGTGTGTTTTGGAGAAACTGAGCCGTAAACTTCCTTAGGCTTTCTTCGGCCACTTCTTTGTTTATTTTCATTAGGCCATCGACGTCATAAGACAGTTGATATTCGGTAGTCATTGGTACTGAATAAATATGTAGCAAAACAACATTGGCATTTAGTTGCTCGGCCAACATTCCAGCGTATTTTGAGGCATGAACAGAGTTTTTGCTAAAATCTGTTGGGAAAAGAATAGTGTTCATAAGGATATATGTTGGTTTGTAGTTGTCTGACAATCAGTTATTAAAACAATAATTAACTCAAATACCGCCTCAATACCCAAGCGATGGTTTCGTGCTGAAGCATCACAGACGTTAAAAAATCTGTTGTACCAGCGTCTTTATTTAGTTCGGTTTGTAGTATGTCGTTTCTGAGTTCGACGATTAGCGCACTATGATCGTTGAGCAATTCTTTTATCATTTCTTTCTGAGAGCTATCCTCGGCTGGGCATTCTTTCAGTCTGGTCAGTTTGCCAAACTCTTTCATTGTACCTATGGCTTTGCCGCCAAGTTTACCGATTCGCTCTGCTGTTTCGTCGATTATTTCTTCAAGCTCTGTATATTGGCTCTGAAACAATTTGTGTAGTTCCATAAAACTATCGCCAGAAACATTCCAGTGAAATTTTCTGGTTTTGACGTACAAAACCATCTCATCGGCCAGCACTACCGACAAAAGCAAAACACTACTACTTATATGTTTTTCTGAGATTCCTATTTCTGTTTTCATCTTGGTCGGCTTTTTTTATTTTGCCATATTGTCGTGTAGAAATACCCGACATTACAGTACAATTTTAACTATACAACAAAGGTCAGAATTTTAAATCGGCAACATATTATACAATTATTGTCAATCTTTATAAAATTCACACATTGCGGTCGATGCCAACAAAAGCTATGCTTCGGCTACATTTTTTCCATGTACCAATTCAGTTGTTTTTCCAGTTTTTGGTATCTAAAAATATTGTCAATAATCTGCCGCAAACGTACAAAAGCGGTTTCGCTCTTCACTACATAGTCAAAGGCTTGATGGTGCATACAATCAATGGCGACCTCTATTTTGTCTTGCGAGGACAATATCACAACAGGAATATTGACATCGAACGCCTTGATTTTATCTAAGGTCTTGATACCATTCATGGCTGTTTTGTCAATGCCGTCAAGAAAGTAGTCTAATATTACAACGTCTGGTTTGTGGGCTAAGTTTTCAATACAAAGTTCGCCAGTTGCGTAGGTTTCTACCTCAAAGTCAGTATGTTGCAAAAACTCAACTTCCAATAGCTTGAGCAACAAAGCATCGTCATCTACCAAAAAGAGCTTGGTTTTGTTTTTATCGTCTGTCATTGTGTTTTTGTTTTATTGATATTTGTTCAACTCTTCTCTCAATTCTTCATAAACCTGCATACAAGCGTTTTCTAACTCACTGACTATGTCTTGAATATCATTTTGCTGGATTTGTGTAGTGGCATATTCTTGAATTTTTTTGGTCATTATACTAAAATCGGCGTTCATACCCATAATAGAAAAAGATGGAATTATTTTATGTACCGACGAGCTCAACAGTTGCCAATCTTTATCGATAATGCTCTGTTTCATGCTCTGAATTAAAGGTGGCGTTTGTTCCAAAAAAATAGAAATCATTTCGGCTATTAGTTTATGGTTAGACTTTGTTCTTTTGGTCAAATATCCCAAATCGGTGTACCTTATTTTGTCTAATATTTTGGCTTCGACTACATTGATTTCTGCTGATTTTTTAGCTACGTTTCTTTTTACTAATTCTGTTATTTTGTCGTATAATATTTGCTCATCAACGGGTTTGGCTATGTAGTCGTTCATGCCAACGGCCTTGCACTTTGCTACATCAGTCGTAGTTACGTCTGCCGTTAGGGCAACTATTGGTATATCCGACTTCATTACTTGTCTGATATATTCTGTTGCCTCAAAACCATTCATTTCGGGCATCTGTAAATCCATCAAAATCAAGTCATATTGCTTTGTTTTTAATTTTTCGATGGCTATCTTTCCGTTGGTCGAAATATCACATTCAAAACCAAAATCGTCCAACAGTGTCCGCATCAATAGCTGGTTGAGTGGCATATCTTCGACGACCAATATCTTTAAATTCTTGATTTCAGTGTTCAGCTCCAGCATATCTTTCGCTAATTCCAGCGTTATATTTGTTTTTTGAAAATTAAGCGAAAAACTAAATACCGAGCCTTTATCGACTATACTTTTTACCTTGATAGTACCCCCCTGGGCTTCTACGAGCTGTTTGGCTATGGCAAGCCCCAAACCAGTGCCACCATAAACCCTCGATGTACCAGTGGTTGCTTGCTGAAAATTGTCAAAAATCTGCCCTATTTTATCTTTTGCAATACCAATGCCAGTGTCTATGACAGCAAACCCAACACGTACATTGTTGTCGTCTTCGCTCAGTTTTTTTATGGTTACCCTAATTCCACCTTTGCTCGTAAACTTGACGGCATTACTGATTAAATTTAGCATAATCTGGTTTAGCCGTGCAGGGTCGCCTATTAGTATTTCTGGTATTGTGGGGTCATATTTTTTGGTTAATTTCAAGTTTTTTTCTTGAATTTTAGTCTCAAACAAATGCAATATTGCCGACATAGACACCGCCATTCTAAAAGGTGTTTGCTCAAAGGTCATTTTGCCAGCATCGACCTTAGCCAAGTCCAAAATATCGTTAATCAACAATATCAGCGCATCGCCCGACATCTTGATAGCAGTCAGGTATTCTTTTTGTTTGGCCGTCAAATCAGTTTTTAGCACCACCTTCGTAAAACCAATAATGGCGTTCATCGGTGTTCTGATTTCGTGGCTCATGTTCGACAAAAATTGCTGCTTAGATCTCGCCGCTTCCTCGGCTTTTCCTTGTAGTTGTTCGGCGACAGTCGTAGCCAATTCTGCCAAAACTCGGGCTTCATTTATCTCTTTCTGGATTTTTTTTTGTTCTGAAATATCCCTTGCCACCACCACCACTCCAAGTACATTGCCCAGCTCATCTTTATAAACCGAGCCATTAAATAACACATCGGTCAGTATGTGGTCTTTCATTGTCAGCGGATAATTGGTTACAAAACCCCTCTCGAATACCTCTTGGTATATTTGTTGGGCTTTGTCGGGCTCGGTAAAATAATTTTTAAATTCAGTATTTCTTAGTTCATCACGAGTCTTGCCAGTAATGGTTTCCATGGCCTCGTTTGTATCAGTAATTTTTCCGTCTAGACCTATCACCACCAATGGGTCTAAGCTGGCCTCAATCAAACTTCGAGAGTAGGCGTATTCAGATGCCATTTTTTTTTCGGTAAAATCATGCACCCAACCAGACAGCTTTATTGAGTTTTTTTGATTGTCAGTAAGTACCGTTCCAGTACCGTTCAACATTCTTATTGTGCCATCTTCACGTACAATTTTATAAAAAATAGTATATGGTTGCTGGCCAAGCAATGCTTGCTGAACAACTCTAATTATGTATTCTTTATCGTCTGGGTGTATAAAATCAATAAAACGTTGGTAGTTTATCGGAATTTGTTGCGGTAGTAGTCCATAAATTCTGTACATCTCGTCAGACCAAGTAATTTTATCTAAAAGTACGTCCCATTCCCAGTTGCCAACTTGCCCCATTTGCTGGGCTTCCGATAGTTGTACGGCTTTATTTTCAAGATTTTCATTCGATTGTTTTAGTGCTATCGTCCCCTCCTCAAGTTTTTGGTTGAGCAATACCTCAGGCGTTACCTCGTTGGCTACTATCGACACCCACTCTACTTCGCCACCAGTGTTGCGATGGGCTTCGTAGGTAAAAGTATAGTGAAATAGTTCTAATTTGCCGTTTTTGGTCAAATTCACAGGAACGGCGTAAGCATAATACGTCTCCCCAGATGTATATACGTCATTCAAGATTTCAACAAAGCCTTGCTCAACAATTTCGGGCAGTACCTCAAACAACGACTTGCCAAATACATCTTTTCCTTTGCCCCAAGTTTCTATGATGGCATCGTTAGCTATTTCGATAATCATGTCTTGCCCCTTAAAAACCGAAATCATTGATGCAGAAGAACGTATCAGGTTGTTGAATCGATGCTCCATTTCCTTGATTTCATTCCGAGAATCAGCGAGTTCGTCAGTAAGAATTTTTATTTTAGATTCAAAATCTGAGTTTGTCATTTCGTTTCTTGTTTTTACTCTAAAAACTATTTAATTGATTGGCTCTTAACCCTACGACTACGAAGCAATTAAATATCTTCGATAGGGCTACGTCTCTTGTCTTTTAGTTGTTTGAAGTGCGATGGCGTAAGCCCCGTAACTTTCTTGAACTGACCCGACAAATGTGCCACACTGCTGTAATTCATTTTGTGGGCAATTTCGCTCATGTTAAGCTCGCCATAAATAATGAGTTCTTTGATTCGCTCTACTTTATGACAAATCATAAACTGCTCAATCGTTTTGCCTTGCACTTCCGAAAACAAATTGGCCATATAAGTATAGTCATGGTTTAGTCGTTGGCTCAAATAATTAGAAAAGTTTGTCTTCGGTAATTCGCCCGAGTGATGAACCATCTCGACGATTACAGTTTTTATTTTTTCAATCAATATCGCTCTTTTATCGTCCATGAGTTCGAGGCCAGCCTCTGTTAGAGTCGTTTTTAAGATTTCTTTTTGTTCCGAAGTAATGTCTTCCATAACTTCTACCTCCCCCAAATCAATGACAATAAAATGTAGTCCGATATTTTTTAGGGCTTCTTTGACCAGCATTTTACATCGATTACTGACCATGTATTTGATATATAATTTCATTATATCGATTTGACAGTTAGCACGTAAGTTTAAGGATAATACCACAAAGTTGATAAAATCCCAGCCGATACAGTTACAGAATTTGGTAAATTGTTTATATAATTCACACATTAGGGTATCGGAAAACTAATAAAAAACCAAAAACCTGTGAATCTTGCAAATATTTTTAAGAATAATATAACGTTTTGGCCTGTGTGTGTACAGATATTTGTCAGAGCTTTGACTTTGGAGATTTTTTCCTAATACCAAACAATACCGCACCCAAAACTAAAATCAAAACAATCAATTATGAGAGCTGCCGTATATAGTATTCAGCCTTACGAGCGCAGGTATTTCGATATGTTGAACATCGAGAACAAACATGAACTGGTTTATTTTGAAGCACCGCTCAACGCTGATACAGCCGACTTGACCAAAGGTTTTGAGGCTGTATGTATATTTGTATGCGATAGACTGAACAGTGAGGCAATCGATAAATTGGCAAAAAATGGGGTCAAACTCATCAATTTACGCAGCGCAGGGTACAATCATGTAGATATTGAGGCTGCCAAAAGACAAAATATTGTGGTTTTGAGAGTACCCGCCTACCCGCCCCAGGCCGTTGCCGAGCAGGCTGTCGCTTTGATATTGAGCCTAAACAGAAAAATACACAAAGTATATAATCGAGTTCGAGAAGGCAATTTTTCGTTGGAAGGTCTCATGGGGTTTAATTTATATGGTAAAACGGTGGGCATAGTCGGAACAGGAAAGATAGGTACGGCTTTTTGTAAAATAATGTTGGGTTTTGGGTGTAAAGTGGTGGCCTACGACATCGTTGAGTCTGGCCACTTGAAAGCACAGGGCGTTGAGTACATGGACTTAGACGGTGTTTTGAAAGTGTCTGATATTATTTCTTTACACTGCCCACTCACACCAGTAACTCACTACCTTTTTGATAGGGGCGCATTTGATAAAATAAAAAAAGGGGCAATGCTCATCAACACCAGTCGAGGTGGGCTAATAAACACCAAGCACGCCATTGAAGCCCTAAAAACTGGAAAGTTGGGGTTTTTGGGAATTGATGTTTATGAACAAGAAGAGGGTTTGTTTTTTAAAAATTTGTCCGAAATTATTATTCAAGACGACCTAATTGAGCGGCTAATGACTTTTCATAATGTGCTGATAACTCCCCATCAAGGTTTTTTTACTGACGAAGCCGTAGAACAGATTATAGAAACGACCTTACAAAACTTTACGAATTTTGAAAATAACGCACCCCTCGACAACGAAGTGGTGTAAAGTTTGATAAGTAAGTGGCGGATAGTAAAAAACGGATAACGGAAAATGTTGTAACTAATTATATATGGCCAAAATTATTGATTTTATGAAATCATCGCAATTTTTTAGAGGTACGAAAATGTCTATTGTTTTTTTCTTGCCACTGCTTAGTGCTTTTTTTGGTTGTAAGAATACAAAAGAGCAATCAAATAGTTTGGGTATTTATTCAAATCAAAATTTTAGTGAATTAAAAATAGATAGTCAAGAAATTGTAATTTATCTAAAAAAAACACCTATCCCCGAGCCAATCAGAAACGAAGTTGTTGCATTTTATACCAATCGTAACAATCAATTAGGGTGGTTCAACAAAGGTGGTATGACTTGCGCTGCACCCAATTTTTATAATCAATTACAATCTTATAATCACGATTTTGAAGACAAAAGCCTAAATAACGCTGATTTGGATACTTTCATGAAAGAGTTTGATACAGACGAGCAGCATTTTTTGGGCGACCCAAAAAAAGTTCAATTATTGGATTTGACGCTAACTACTACTTTTTTTAAGTATGCAGAAAAAGTTTATGGCGGCACAACCCAAAAAATCAGCAACCTTAATTGGTACATACCCAGAAAAAAGAAAAACTACCAAATTGTTATAGACTCATTGGTAAGTTCTGAGCTTTGCGAAAAACTTCAAGAACCTGTAAATCAGTATTATATTCGATTGAGAGCGTATTTGAAAAGATACAGAACAGTTCAAAAAAAAGGTGGATTTCCGAGCGTTGCTACTCAAAAAAAACTACTTTCTGTCGGTGATTCTGACTCTTGCTTACTTGATTTGAAAAAATATTTGGTACTGTCAAACGACCTTCAAACCAACGACAATTCTATCGTTTTTACTGATAGCACATCAAATGCTCTTAAAATATTTCAAGGGCGCATGGGGTTATTAGAAAACGGTAAGTTAAATCAAGAAACCATTACCGAAATCAATAAACCGATAGAGGCCAGAATCAAACAAATGATGGTAAATATGGAACGTCTGCGGTGGATTCCGATGAAGATGGAGCAAAATTATTTGTTGGTTAATATACCTGAGTTTAAGTTGCATATTTTTGAAAACGAAAAACCACTTTGGAATACAAACGTAGTAGTTGGAAAAAAAATGAATCAAACTACTGTATTTAGAGGCAATATGTCGCAAATTGTTTTGAATCCTTACTGGGGTGTCCCGACGAGTATTGTCAAGAATGAACTATTGCCTCGTATTGTACAAAACTCTAATTATTTGGCTGACAATAACATAGAAGTAACTGATGGAAACTACCGTCAGTTACCAGGGAAAAACAATGCCTTAGGAAAAATGAAATTTATGTTTCCCAACAATTTTCATATCTATCTGCACGATACACCGTCAAAAGAGCTATTTGAAAAAACAAAGCGTGCTTTCAGCCATGGTTGTATTAGGGTAGAAAACCCTAAGAAATTAGTTGATTATTTGCTCAGAAACAACAACAAGTGGACACCCAATAAAGTAAATGAAGTTTTACAGACAGACCTACAAACGGGTATAAAGATTAGCCCTACCGTGCCTGTTTATATAGCGTATTTTACGGCCTGGGTTGATGTAAATGGAAAACTGAATTTTAGAAATGATATATATAATTTGGATCAAAAACTATCAAAAGAAGTATTTGAAAACCAATGAAAAACTGTGAATTATATAAAAAATTGCCAAAACCATGTAATACTTCACATAAGCAAATACCCCAACTTTGTGAGGCGAAGTTTGCTGATTGATTAGTATATCTGCAAAACAGTAAATTATAGCATAGGTTTAGGTTTTGTGTAAACGTTCTTCAATTTTGAAGGACGTTTATTGTTTTGACTATTAAACTTTTGAGTATGATATTGGACATTTAGAAAATTAGATAGAAAATAACATGAAAACCGAGGATCAAATCAATGCCGATATTTTAAGAATTACGTTGATGATTCAAGCAAATTATCCTGAACTGTCTGGCTATTTATCAGAGATGCCTGTAACGATTCCGAATGTAAAATCACCCCAAATCAATACTCAATTATTGACAGACTACTACAATTCGTTGAGGGTATTGGTAGAAAAATATGCTCAGAGTCACAAAAATTAACTAATTATTGTTTGACTTAAAATATATAAAAGACATGGTAGAGGTTAAAAAAGAAGGTATTTTGATGCAAAAATCTGAGAATGGTTTTGAAAATGAAGGTGTTATGAACCCCGCCACAATTTTGTCGGGCAACAAAATTCATCTTTTTTATAGAGCGGTTAGCAAAGGCAATTATTCCAGCATAGGGTATTGCATATTGAGTAGTCCTTTTGTAGTCGAAGAGCGTCTGAATATTCCTACTTTATTTCCACAATTTGACTATGAATCGCACGGTGTCGAGGACCCACGGATTGTCAAAATAGACGATTTATTTTATTTGACTTACACAGCCTATGACGGAGTAAACGCTCTGGGGGTATTGTCTGTATCTAAAGATTTGTTAAACTGGGAACGACAGGGCATTATAGTTCCTCAGATTTCATATAAGGAATTTAGTAGATTTGCCAGTTCACAGCACCCACTAAATGAAAAATACCTTCGGTATAACGGATATGAAAGAGTGGTAGAAAATGGAGGAGTCAAAGTACTATTGTGGGACAAAAATGTGATGTTCTTTCCACGAAAAATCAACAATAAATTATACTTTTTACACAGAATCAAACCAGATATTCAAATTGTATGTATCAATAATTTAAGTGAACTTACTGCCGAGTTTTGGCAAAATTATTTTTTGCACTTTGAGGATAATATTGTTCTCTCTCCCAAACACAAACACGAGGTAAGTTATATTGGAGGGGGCTGCCCACCGATTGAGACACAGTATGGCTGGTTGATGATTTATCATGGTGTATATGACTCACTGAAAGGCTATGTTTATTCGGCTTGTGCTGCGTTGCTTGACTTAGAAAACCC
>JAYWHT010000080.1:0-35836 GCA_043777595.1 Spirosomataceae bacterium | reverse complement strand
TGTTCAAGAGCCATACCAAAACTTAGGCCGTGTAGTCGTTGAACCAATTTGATAATGTCTTCGGGCTTTTCGCTTTCGGCAAAGTCTTTGAACGTGTTACTGTCAAGATTGACCAAAAAGGACGGTGTACGGTCGGACCTGAATGGTGAACTAAAATAAACGTGGCCGCCCGTTCTGTTTTGGACTTCGTGGCCCTGGGTTGTCAAATAGCTTTCTATCGAAATGCCTTTGAGTTTTTGTATGGTTTCTTTTGTCATAATGCTTTTTTTTCTATCGGTGAATATTAGAATAATACAATCTTATATTTGCTTTTTGGTGTGTGTGGTGTAGAGCAATTTTTCGATTTTACCTACTCGGTTACTCGTTCGTTTTTAACTACTTGTATATCAGTTATTTAAGTGTCTAAAAACCGAGTAAATACCCACTTACTCGGTTACTCGGTACTTACTCGGTTTTGGTCAAAATAGGGCTAAAATAGGGCTAAAACCGAGTAACCGAGTAAGACCGAGTAACTACTTACCTACTCGGTTTTTAGTGTTATAATATATTGATAATCAATAACTTATAATAGACCGAGTAACCGAGTAACTAAAAATCGACTTCTACGAGCCAAAAACCCTTTTCCGTATATTTTAAATCACCGTTCCACTTGCTTGTAACTTGGAATCCTAACATTTTTAGGCCGCCCCCAATTCTACCTACATATAGCTTATTGTAGCCTTTTTCTTTCAAACGCATCTCAATAGTACTGGCCGTATGAAATACCGAGTTTTGCTCTTTTTGGGTACTTGGTTTGAAGTGTTTGGCTATGGCCTCCATTTCGCCCGATATACGCATAAATTGCCTATTCATTAGGCTGTTTTGGTTTAGGTCGTCATTGTCGAGTTCGGCCTTAAAACCGTCATTATAAAGGCTGTACGCTTGCGCCCAAACGTTATCCATATTGATTTGGGCGTAGCCATTTGCGCCTCCGTTGTCGTGGTTGATTTGTAGCACTTGAAATATTACCCAGCGTACCGACCCCGTGGCATCACTCAAAAAATCGCACTCGTTAGTGGTGGCTACAAAAGATGCCCTCCGTGCAAACGATACCTCCGTACTACTAAACAAAGGGGCGTATTTAACGTAGTTTTCTGATAGCGTAGCCTTAAATTCGTTATTGAGGTCTTTCTTGTCAAACTGTGCCAGTTCGTCCAGATTTATCAGAAAGTTTTGTACTAACGAAAACTTAGACTGCCTCCCTCCGTGAAAGTCGTAGTTTTTTTTGTAGTAGGTTTTGAGTTTGTTAGGCACTAAAAAATCAAAAAAAGACGTTTTTCCATCGCCCTGTTTGCCTACAAACGTAAAACATTGTTTGTTAAATTGAGGCGTACCCAAAGACTGTGAAACAACTCGAACGAGCATTTTTTTAAACATCAACTCAAACCATTTTTGGTCGGTCGTTTTTACAAACGTACTCAAATGTTGTATGTGGTCGGTTTGGTTATTTTTCCAAATCGGTAGCCCCTCAAAGTATTCTCTAAACGGGTCGTATTTGGCTACTATGTTTGAGCCTAATATCGCTTTGAGTTCACCATCAAACTTAGAAAATCCCTCCTTAAATAGCTTATATTTAAGGTCGCTTTCGTTTATTGGTTCAAAGGGTTCTGTACTGCCTTTGAGGCGGCTTTCGAGTGAGTTGTTTATGATGTTTACTCTTACCTCAAATCGGCCAAATAAAAAGCCCTCTATTTCGTTTATTCGTAATTGTTTCATATATTTGTACTGTTAAAAATTTTATTAAAAAACGCAAATTTTTAAAGGATAAGGAGGTGTCCTTACCCTTTTTTGTTGTTGTTATAAGCGGCTTGTAGCGGCTTTGGTTTGTATGTCGAGTAGGGCGTTTTCGGTTTCTCGTAGCATATTGGCCGTGAGCCAGTTGGTTACAGCCAACCAACCTATTTGAGTGGCCAATATGCCGATATACGCTTTGAGGCGGTCGGGGTCGTTGGGGAGGTCTTCGAGCATTTCGGCCTCCGTGGTGGGTGTGGGTATTTGCATGGTTTTAGCTTAGTTAAAAATCATTTCCTAGTCAATACTGTTACTTGTAATTTTGGCATAGTGTTTGACGTACTTTATACTCTCATGGCCTAACACACTTGCTACACTTTCGAGCCTCATTTTTAGGTCGTTTAGGCAATAGTTGGCAAGGGTTTTACGGGCTATTTTGGTAGTGAGATTTATATTGAGTTTTGCGTACGCAGCCACTATTTTGAGGTTCTGGTTTCTTTGGGCATTGTTGCGGATTGGTAAGGCATCAATACTGCCATATTTGGTTATAATATCAATAGCTATCTGGTGTAGGGGCAATTCGTAAGGTTTTGATTTTGAACCTTTTGCTGTTTTTTCTCTATATCCTTTTATCCATACACGGCCATTGTGTTCTAAGATTTTATATTGTTTGGCCGAGTAGTCAGCGTGGTGCATACCCGTATAACAACAAAACACAAACATATCACGCTCCTCCTCCATGGCTTTGGCCGTTGTAGATTTGAGGCCAAAAGTGCCAAAATCTAAGGCGAGCATTTGTTTTACTTCGGCCTGTGTGAGGTGTGTGGTAATGTACTCTTCGTCTCGTGGTAGTTTTATACCTACCAAGGGGTTGTAGGCTACCCACTTTTGAGAAAGTGCATAGTTGAAAACAGACCTAAAAAAAGTAGCTATTTTGTTTGAGTAGCCAGTTTTGTACTTTGTTTTAAAATACTCGTTCATGGCCACAAAGTCGGTACGCTTATATTCGTTTAAGTAAAGCCGTTTTATGTTTTTATGGACGTGGTAGGCTTCGATACATTTCAAAAACTTGTACTGGTTACGAACAGACGGCTTAGATAGCGTAAGGGCTTTTTCTTTGATGTATTTGTGGGCAATAACCGTAAAGGCTTCAAAGTCTTCGTTAGGGCTAAATACGGCGGCCATAATGCGTTTGGCAGTAACGGGCTTGTTGCCACGCTTGATGACATTGTAGGCTTCGTCAAAGTCTATCCTACTTTGATTGATACGTGCATTGAGGGCTTGACATTGAGCGTTGTTTGGCCGTATGTTTTGTTTGGTATTGTCCCAGTCGTTTTTATTGAGTTTGATGTTCAATGACTTTTCAGGCGCACGTGTGCCGTCCACCGTTACCCGTACATAAACTGTACCTTGGTCTTTGTTTTTCTTTGAATACCTCAAATGAAAAAATACCTCCATGCGGTAGTGATGGAGGCGTTTTGTTGTATTTATGTCTTGATTCATTTACCTTTGATTGTTTAAATGTTAATAATTCGATTACGCCCGTGGCCTGTTTCAGCAGTCCACGGGCTTTTTTTGTGGGTTTAAATAAAAAAATTTGCTGTGGGTATTTCAAAATATTTTGATAGTGAGTTTATCTCACTAAGGAGCGGTTCTGATTCACCACGGTATATTTTGCCCCACCTTTTACGTTTAATTGCCACAATTTCATAAAACTCTGTACTTGGTTTAAATGTCAATTTTGAGCCTTGCTCAATTAGTAATGCGATTTTTGATTTTTGATTATTCATAAAATTATATATTTTTATATCATTATTTGAATACAAATATCGTATATGATATATTAAATAGCAAATATTTTGTATATTATTTTTGATATAATGTATATAACTTTGCGTATGGAATTATCTAAGAACATATCTAACACCCGTGTAAGTAAGGGATTAACACAATTAGAGGTAGCTGTAAAACTTGGTATAGAACAATCTAACTATTCTCGGTTGGAGGCACGTGGCGAAAAACTGACCATTGAGCAACTCCAAAAGATTGCTAAGACGTTGGGGGTTGGTGTTAGTGAGTTGTTGGGTATTGAAGTAGGGGCGGTTAAGAATAGCACACGGGAAGCAGATTTAGAAAAACGGGTAGCGGAGTTGGAGGACAGGGTTAAGGATAAAGACTTGATAATAAGTAACTTGAAAGTTTTTATTTTGAGAATGATTAGGAATTTAAAAGATGGTATCGAGAATGGTATTGTAAAATGTGCTTTGGAAAATAACATTGCAAAAAAAGAATCCTACGAAAAGTATATAATTGTCGAATTTTCAGAAAATGGGAGCGTAGAAAAATGGCTTTGGCAGTCGGTACGTTCAATGACAAGATTAGTAGAAAATGAAGATTTGAGTTTATTTATGTCCCAAGAGCAAATAGCAGAGGCGATTCATAAGTTAGATGAATATTCATTTGTTGGTTTGGTAGATGCAGTTTATAACGAGTATTTACCAAAATCTATTTCAGATGCATACGATTATTATTTAGATAATTTTGAGAGATATAATTAAATTAAATGTCAATACGACACTTATAAACAAAATAGAGACTATGAATACGGCACAAATTATTTACGAACAGTATAAAGTGTTGCCCGCAAAAGTAAAGAACGAGTTGGTAGCACTTATCAATAAAGACAACGATGAGTACGTGCAGGTGTGCCTCTCGTCTTTGGTGGAGGGTTTGCAAGACTTGAAACAGGTACTCGACGGCAAAAAACAGGGTAGAGATGCACGGGAGTTTTTGAGTGAATTGAGAGAGGAGTTAGCCAATGAATAAGGTTATCGCCCTTGCAGAATTTGAAAAGCAGACAACTCGTTTGTGCCGCAAATATCGAACGCTCCTAAACGACATTGATTTGCTGATAGACACACTCACGACCGACTACACGCATGGCATACCACTTGGAGCAGGGCTTCGTAAAATACGACTTGGTACAGCCAGCAAAGGCGGAGGCAAAAGTGGAGGGTTTAGAGTAATAACGTATTTTGTAGAGCAAACAACGGAGGGCGACATTGTGTATTTGGTAACGATATTCGACAAATCGGAGGAGTCAAACATCAACAAAAAAGAACTCCTCAAAATCATAAAGAATCAATTAGAGCCTTCATAATTTAAGATACACTTTTTACGAATCGGGCACACCAATAACTATTTGATTATCAGAGTGTTAATAATTTTAGATAGCTAATTAGATGGTTTACAAGGGTACATTGTCGGGTACTCTTATAAAATTGATATTGTCAAAGTGCTGATTTTGAAATAATTGTAACAAACTAATGTAGTCCCAGCGGGATCACTGAAAAGTAAGAGGTCGCTCAAAGATGCTTTGAGCGACCTCTTACTTTTCAATATTACTTCTCAAATAGCCGCCCCTCCTCCATCTATGGGCAGTGCGTGACCTGTCAAAAAATTATTTTCGTCTGAACATAACCACAAAATAGCCTGCGCTACGTCTTCGGGTTGGCCATAGCGACCCATCGGAATAGCTTTGAGTAGTTTTTGTTCTAACTCTGGCGCAACGTCAAACATACCCTGAACCATAGCCGAATGTGTAAAAACTGGACAAACGGCGTTGATTCTGATATTTTTGCGGGCATATTCGAGGGCAGCGGTTTTGGTCAAACCTACTACTGCATGCTTAGATGCCGAATAAGCGGCACTATTGGGCAAAGGCCGCAACCCCGCCACCGAGGCTACATTGACAATACACCCACTGCCCTGCGCCAACATCTGTCGTAGCTCGTGTTGCAAACAATAAAACACACCATCTAAGTTTATGTTCATCACTTTTTTGTAATGATGAAGCGGCATTTCGTGCATTTTGCCCATTACGCCCCCCACCCCAGCATTGTTGATGGCAACGTCCAAACGGTTGTATTTGAGTACAATTTGCCGAATCAGATTTTCAACTTGCTCAGGGTCAGACACATCGGCTTTGATAAAAAACGCAGTTTCGCCAATCATCTCGACAGTTTCGTGTCCACCAGCTTCGTTAATATCCGACACTACGACCGTTGCGCCTTCACGAGCAAATGCCAGCGCAGTGCCTCGCCCAATACCTGAGCCTGCACCTGTGATGAGTACTATTTTGTTGTTAAATTTCATTAGGTTAATTTAGGAATTAAATTTTATTTTTTAGCTACGAGTAATTACATACAAATAAGGTTTCAATTTATTTTAGATAGTTGATTATTAGCTAATTACAACATTTTTCGTTATCCGTTTTTCACTATTCACTACTCACAGACTTTCCAAAAAGCGGTTAGCGGTACGAGTAAGTGATGTTTTTTTGTCTTCATTCATTTTGTCATACGTTTTTACGAGCATACCCAATCTTGGGTTTTTCAAGAAAAAACTACGGTGTACGTCCATAAACCTCCAAAAGAGTGCGTCCCAAATATCGGCCCATTCTCCGCCTTTTTTATAGTCGCTCATCTTAAATATATAATTTGAGCCACTGATGTAGGGCTTCGTACACATAATGCCACCATCGGCAAACTGCCCCATGCCATATACATTTGGCACCATTACCCAGTCGTAAGCATCTATATAAAACTCCATAAACCAGCGGTGTACCTCGTCGGGGTCGAACTCGCAAAGCAACATAAAATTACTGATAATCATCAACCGCTCAATGTGATGGTTATAGGCCGTCTTGGTTACTTTCTTAATACAGTCGTCGATAGGTGCTATGCCTGTTGTACCATTATAAAAACTGGCTGGAATTTTTTTGTCGAACTTCCAATAGTTTTGGATTCGCTGTTTGCCCCCTTTTATCAAATACATACCATGAATAAACTCTCTCCAACCCATGATTTGCCGCACAAAACCCTCTAAACTATTGATAGGCACACCGTGATTTTCTGCAAAAGATACCGCTTTTTGTATCACATCAAGTGGTATGAGTAGCCCAACGTTGAGCACAGGCGTAAGTAGCGAATGATGTAGCAGTAATTCGTTTTGTACGATTGCATCTTCATAAATACCAAATTCATGAAATCGAGTTTCTAAAAACTCATCAAACCAAACTTCGGCTTCTTTGTGTGTTGTTGGGTAAATTATATGGTCGGACAACTCGCCAAAATTATCTGAAAAATGCGCTGACACATACTCGGTAGCTTCTTGATAAAAACTATTTTGAGACGGCAAGGCAAACACAGGCGGGGTTCTGTCATTTGGATATTTGAGCCTATTGTCAGTGTCGAACGTCCATTTACCACCGACTGGCTTTTGGTCGGCTTCTAACAGAACGTTGTGCTTTTTTCGTTGATGAACATAAAAATCTGTTTGCGAGTACCGCTTTTTGTCAGCAAAAAAATCTCGTATGTCTCGTTCAGTATTCAAAAACAACTGCGACGGAAAGATAGTAACGGCAATATTTAGCTTTTGGCAAGTTGAGGTTATTCTACGTTGTAACCAATCGTCGGACACTTCACTGTACGATATTTGGGTAGCACGACGTTGATGCAAATCTTGAATCAACAACCGAACATCACTCAAAGGGCTGGTAGATTCTAAGTAGGTTACACTAAAATTTTGAGCAAGCAAATAGGCTTTGTATGCGCTCATACTGGCTCTATGAAAGCGTATTTTTTGTTTGTGAAATTTATAGTACTTAAAAAACAAATATTCTTCTACCAAATATACAACCGAACCCTCGGGGATATGCTGTATGTTTTTGTAAAGTTGATGCGGAAAGATAAGGTGAATAGAGGGCATACGAGTAGATGTGAGATATAAGATGTAAGATGTGGGTAGTTCTACTCCCAAATAATTTTACGCAATTACTTATAAAATTTTAGCCTTGTTTGTTATCTACATCTAACAGCAACTGTGGCACATTGACGGGTTTTTGAATTGGGTGTTCTTGTCTTATTTTTTCTTGTAATTTAAGAAATCCACCAATCAACGCCTCGGGGCGGGGCGGGCAGCCAGGTACATAGACATCGACAGGTATAATTCTGTCCACACCTTTTACTACATTGTAGCCGTGTTCCCAGTAGGGTCCGCCACAGTTTGAGCAGCTTCCCATCGAAATCACATAGCGAGGCTCGGGCATTTGTTCGTAGAGCCGTCTGATGCGGTCGGCCATTTTGAAAGTTACAGTACCAGCCACAATCATTACGTCTGACTGCCGAGGCGATGGCCGTGGAAAAATACCGAACCGTTCTAAGTCAAAATTAGAGGCAAAAGCCCCCATCATTTCAATGGCACAACAAGCAATGCCAAAACCCATCGGCCATATCGACGACAGCCTCGCCCAGTTGAGCAGGTCTTCGGCGGTGGTCATTATTATGCCGCCGTCTCCTGTTTTTAGTCTATTTTCTGTTAAATTCATATTGACAAATATAACACTAAAAAAATAAAAATAGTATTTTTGAAAAATTGAATTTACGTCTCCCCAAAATGAAAAAAAATAATAGCTTAGTTCTTTTTTTATTACTGTCGTTTTCAGTTTTTGCCCAACCCAGAGCAAGTATCACATCACCCAATCAGTCGGTAGTTTTGAGCGTTAATAACAATACAAACGGCTCATTGTTGTATCAAATTAAGTACAAAAACCAGCCTGTCATTGAGTCATCTTCATTGGGTTTTGTGTTGAGTAATCCCCAGATTGTTCTCAACCAGTTTGATATTATTTCAATTGATTCGTCTGTCGTTGATAATACTTGGCGGCCAGTTTGGGGCGAAGTGAGCCAAATTCGGAATCATTACAAAGAATTGGTTTTGACTTTAAAAGATAAATCTAAGTCAAAGATTAAACTAAAAATAACATTCAGGGTTTTTGACGATGGCGTAGGTTTTAGGTACGAATTTTGGGAGCAGCCCAATCTCAAACACTTTGTGGTAGCCAACGAACTTACGCAGTTTAATATGACAGCCAACCACAAAACGTTCTGGATTCCAGGCGACTACGACACCAACGAATACCTATACAACACCACCAAACTCAGCGACATTGATGCCGTGCGGGCGGCAGCTCGTGAGCCAGACATTGCCCTCAAAACGGTTATTGGTACAAATACCATTCAAACACCGCTGATGATGAAAACCGCCAGCGGCCTATACATCAACATTCACGAGGCGGCGTTGGTCAATTATCCTGCCATGCACCTGACTCTCGACAAAAAAACGTTTGTCTTCACTTCACACCTTGTTCCCGATGCCGTAGGCAACAAAGCCTATTTGCAAACACCCTGCAAAACCCCTTGGCGGACGGTGATAGTGAGCGACAAAGCGACTGATATTTTGGCTTCAAAAACGATTCTGAACCTCAACGAGCCCTCTAAATTGACCGATGTATCGTGGATAAAGCCTCAAAAATTTATAGGTATGTGGTGGGAAATGCACACTGGCAAAGCTACTTGGCAGTTAGCTGGTGGCAAGCACGGGGCCAATACGGCCAACGTAAAAACGTATATTGACTTTGCGGCTCTGCACGGTTTTGATGGTGTGTTGGTCGAGGGCTGGAACGAAGGCTGGGAAGATTGGTTTGGAAACTGGAAAGAAAATGTGTTTGATTTCGTAACACCTTACTCAGACTATGACCTTGATTCGCTTTCAAATTATGCCAAACAAAAAGGTCTGCGGCTTATCATGCACCACGAAACCTCTGGCTCTACAGCCAACTACGAACGGCAAATAGACAAAGCCTACCAGCTCATGAAAAACCACAACATGAATACCGTCAAGACGGGTTATGTGGGCAGGATTATTCCACGAGGCGAGCATCACGACAGCCAGTCGATGGTCAATCATTATGAACGAGTAGCACAAAAAGCGGCAGAGTACCAAATCATGGTCGAAGCCCACGAGCCTGTTCACCCCACGGGCTTGCACCGTACTTATCCCAACTGGCTGGCCAACGAAGCGTCTCGTGGCAATGAGTTTAACAATGCTCCTACGCTCGGCCTTGTACCCGAACACGAAACGATTTTGCCTTTTACGAGGCTCATGGGCGGGCCGATGGACTACACACCAGGCTTCTTTCATTTTCAACTCAACCAGTACGATGCAAGCCGCAAAACCCGTGTCCGAACCACATTGGCCAAACAGTTGGCTTTGTATGTTACGATTTATAGCCCCTTGCAAATGGCAGGCGATTTTCCCGACAATTTTAACAAACATTTAGACGCTTTTCGGTTTATCAAAGATGTGCCAGTAGATTGGGACGATACCCGAATCATTGAAGCCGAGCCAGGCGACTACATCACAACTGTCCGCAAGCAAAAAGGCAAACCTAACTGGTTTTTGGGAGCAATCACAGACGAAAATAGCCGCAAAACGACTATTAAATTAGATTTTTTGGACAATAACGCCACCTACCAAGCCACCATTTATAGAGACAGCCCAACGGCAAACTGGCAGACAAACCCAGAAAGTTACGTCATAGAAACAATAACCGTTACCAACCAAAGCACGCTCAACCTACAACTCGCCAAAGGCGGCGGCTGTGCCGTGAGTTTTGTAAAGATGTGAAAATTGTTGATTATATTTGTCAAAAAAAATACGCAGAACTATGGAACTATTAGTCGAAACCGTAACAGAAAATCGAGAAATTTCTCAATACGAAATTGAACGTAACAAACCTATGCCAAGTAAAAACCACTCAATGGTTCAAGGAAATTTAATCTTTGCACTAAAAACGATTTACCGAAAAACCTACACGGTATTGTCCGAAATCGACATCATCATGCCCGAAAAGCCCAATACCGTGCCTGATGTTGCGATTTATCCAAAATTGAAAATTGATTTTTTTGACGATCAAATAGGTATGACCCAAATGCCTTTAACGGCTATCGAAATTATTTCACCTTCACAGACAGATACTGAGCTTATCAAAAAAATCAATCGCTATTTCAATGCGGGTGTCAAATCTTGTTGGTTGGTCAATCCCACTTTTCAGGCTATTTATGTTTATTCAGAAATTGGCAAATACCAATTTTTCAATTCTGGCATGATACTTTCAGACCCAGCTACGGGCATAGAGCTGCCTTTGTCCGAAATTTTTGCAGAATAAATATAAGTCAATGTACTAATTTGCCCATTCCGTTTCCGTGGTCTGTGAGACACAGACCACGGAAACGTCCTGTGGAAACACAGGCCATGGAACGGAAATGTCCTGTGAAGACACAGGCCACGGAACAAAACTGACTAAAATATGTTATAATACTTTTCGTTATCCGTTTTTCACTATTCACTACTTACCCAAACCAAAAAAACATGAAACTCCTAAAAACGCTTTTCCCTTATATGTATTTCGTCATGGTTACGTTTGTGGTTTTTCACAACACTGGCTACAATGCAAGCCGCATGCTGGACGTTCCTTACATATTGTATATACTCCTCGCTGCACTGTGTTTTATAGTTATCCGAATGATTATCAACGAGTCGGCTGCCGATTAAATACCCAAACCAACAACCGATGAAAAACTCAATCTTGATTTGCTTGCTGTTTGCATCATATCTGGGTATTGCCCAGTCTTCCAAAAGAGATTTTAGAAAATTACTCAAAACTTTTTCGGGTACTTACCAAGCTACCACTACCCCAACCGACCCCACGGCCATTGTAGGCATTGAGGCTATGCCAGTGAGACTGTCGTTTTTGAATACGCCTGTTTTTTATGTAAAGTGGCTCAGAGCCAACGGCAAGGTATATCGGCAGCGATTGTATGTTTTTAAATATGACAAACTATCTAAAACAATTACCTCAGAGGCAATGTCTTTCAAGACCGATTCGCTGTTTGTTGATTTCTATAAAAATAGCACCACTCTAAACTCATTGACCCAAAACGATTTGAAAACTACATTAGGTTGCCCCGACACATGGCTATGTACCGATGGCCAGTTTGTGGGTAGCGTTGATGACTGTAAGTTTAACTCTGAGCGGCGCGGTAAGCCGATTTATATTTCGGGACGGCTCAAAGTTGATGCCGAAAGTTGGGCTTCGACCGAAGTAGGCAAAGACGAAAACGGTAAGATATTGTTTGGAAAAATAGACGATTATGCCCTACAAACCAAGCGAGTAAGATAAATCAGGTGGTCTAAAAGTCGTTTTAGTAAACAAGCATCTACTTACAATTTCAAAACCAATGCCAAAGCCCATATCAAGACAAAACTAATGAGGAGCGATAAGTTGAGCATTGTGCCTGCGATGCGAGAGTCAAAGTCCATTTCGTCCGAAAACGGCAAGATGGTCATACCGATTGGCAAAATACTACAAACCATCAGCACACTTCGCATTGTTGATTGATTAGGCAGCCAATAATATAGCCCTGCAACAACCAAAGAACCAACTAAATATCTAATAGACAGCACTTTTGAAACGGCAAACATTGTTTTTTTGTCCAATTCAAAACTTAAATAAATACCCATCAAAAGCAATACGATAGGTTTATTACCTTTGGCCAAAATTTCTAAAAAATCGAACATAATTACTGGCATTTGCCACGATGAAGCGTTAATAATCAATCCTATGACCATTGCCAAAACAGGCGGCAGACTCAATACTCGTTTTAGAATGGTAAAAGGTTTTATTTGGCTCGATTGTTTTTCAGAAAAATAACAGCCGATGGTGTATATCACAAAAAACACAACGAAAGTATTGCCAATATCAAACATGATGGCATACAAAAGCGATTCTTTTCCAAATAGACCTTCAATAATAGAAAATCCAAATAAGCCTGTATTAAACCCACCGACACCCATCGTAAGTACACCCCGCAACCGATTGTCGTAGTCGGACAGCCAAAACCATGCAATCAGCAACATCAAAAGCCCCAAAGCAACAGCAAAGAGCGGAATGTAAGCCAGCGAAGCATTTAGTTTTAGGGTTGATGTAGATACAAGCATCAATGCAGGGAATGTGCTGTGCATCAAAAACTTAGAAATTATTTTACCGTCTTTTTCAGTAATAAAATTATATTGTTTGAGCAAAAACCCCATACAAACAAGGGCAAAAGTGATGACAAAAACTTGATTTGTGGCGTTCATAAGCTATATTTTTGGCAACTCTTTCGACAATACCCACTTTTCAACCCCTTTCATAGCAGCCACAAGCGTTTGATTGATTGGCGTTGGAATATTAGCTTCAAGTCCTTTTTTGACCACATACCCGTTTATAAAATCAATTTCAGTACGGTAGCCAGCCTCCAAACTTTGTAACATCGAGGCTTTGAAGTCATAAGGCAAGCCAGCCCCAGCCATCAACCAAGCCGCACGTCCGTCTGGCACGGTATAGTCGATATTTTGAGCTTGTGCTATTTGCATGGCTTCGGCTACTGCACCAACGGCAATATTTTGCCATTCGTCAGATTTATACAACTCACCATAACAAAGCCCCGAAATACCCGACACTGCGCCCGTAGCAACGTTTATAAAAAGTTTGTCCCACATTGTACCCAAAATATTCGTACTAATTTCAGTTTGAAGGTTGGACTCATTGAAGATAGCCGCAATTTGCTGAACACGTGCTGACTTTGTACCATCAAATTCACCAACAACGGTACACTTATTTTTATAGCCTATCAGTACACCATTGGCCGAAAGTCGCTGACCGCCCACGTAAGTTTTACCGCCTAATATTTGGTTTTTGGGTATAAATTTAGCTATCGTATCTTCATGTCCCATACCGTTTTGGAGCGATAAGACCATCGTTTTGGCATCGACAAATTTCAAAATCTGCTCAATGGCTATGGCTGTATCTTGCGATTTGACAAAGACCAAAATCAAATCTGCTTTTGGTAAATCTTCGCTTGTTAGAGCCGCTTTGATGTCAATATTTTGAATTTGTGAGTCTATTGTCAAATCCAGCCCTTGGGCATTGATGACATCGGCCTGTGTTTGGGTTCGGCACAAAAGCGTAACATCTTGCCCCGATAAGCCCAAAAGACCCCCAAAAGCCAACCCCAAAGAGCCAGCACCGAGTATGTATATTTTCAAATTAAATAAAATTATTATTGTCGTGAAAGTTTAGACTTACTAAATCAAGTGGATTTTGATTTTTTTACTCCATAAATCGGGCAAAGATATTACTTTTGTGGCATACAGTTAGAAACTCATATTATTTGAAAATGAAAATATCTTTGATAGCAGCTATGTCTCAAAACCGAGTGATTGGCAACAATGGCCGTTTACCTTGGTCGCATTTACCGTTGGACTGGGACAATTTTTTTAGAGTTACCACTGGCTGCCGTATGATAATGGGGCGCAAAAGCTACGACACCCCCGACAGACTTGGCTCTGATGTAGGCAACTTTGTGATAACTCGGCAGACCGATTTTGCGATGGACGAAGGTTTTGAGCGAGTTGGTAGTGTGGACGAAGCACTCGAAAAGTGTCAGGCCGATGAAGAGGTTTTTGTAATCGGTGGCGAGCAAATATTTAGGCAAGTATTACCGTTGGCGCAAACCATTCATCTGACAATAGTACATGACGATTTTGAGGGCGATGCTTTTTTTCCAGAAATACCAAAAGATTTTCGGTTAGTGAGCCAACAAAACCATGAAACCGACGAGCATCATGCCCATCGGTTTTCGTTTTTAGTTTTTGAACGGATTTAAGTAGTCGTGAGTATATAGTACGGTGTCGTGAGTTAAATATAATGCTGTTAATCAGTAAGTTATCAAAATTAAAACACCGTATTACTTTTGAATAAGTACTTAATAGTGTACTCAAATTGTCGTGCCGCCATCGACAGGATAGAGGCCACCCGTACAATAGCCTGCTGCATCTGAGGCTAAATATAACGCCAACGATGCCACCTCCTCGACAGTTCCCATACGGGCAATAGGCAATCGTTTGGTAAAATGATTGAGGCTTTTATCATCTTCCCAGAGTGCTTTACTAAATTTGGTTTTGATAAGTCCAGGACAAATCGAATTGACCCTAATTCCATCTGGCCCCCACTCTTTGGCATTGACTTTGGTAAGCATATTGAGTGCGGCCTTACTAACACTATAAATGCCCAAGCCTGGATCTGGGGTAAAGCCTGCAATACTACTGATGTTAATAATACTACCGCCGCCTCGTTGTTTCATGATGGGGTGTACTAAGTTGCTCAACACAAAAGGGGCTTTGACGTTTATTTCCATTATTTTGTCAAAAGCACTTTCGGGGCAGTCTTGCGTTGGGCCATAATAAGGATTAGCGGCGGCGTTATTGACCAAAATATCTATTCCGCCATAGGTTTCTACGGTTTTATCGAATAGCTTTTTGACCTGTGCCATGTCGCCCATGTGCGCTTCGATGGCCGTTACGTCTGCGCCAGCTTCTTGCATTTCGGCGGCGAGTTGGTCTAAATCGACTTGGCGACGGCTGCTTATCACTACTTTTGCCCCAAATTGTGCCAAATAGCGGGCTATGCCCTCGCCTATGCCTTTACTTGCACCCGTTACGAGGGCTACTTTACCTGTCAAATCAAAAACTTGATTTTCGGTTGGTTTTGTACTCATTGTTTTGTTAGGTTATTTATTTTAGACTTCCTTGTTGCAATACAACTCTGGCACAACAGCCATGGTGGGGCGTAGTTTCGTATTGTATTTTTCCGTTTATGATTCTCAAACGCCCTTCGATACTATCCAATCCTAAGCCAGGAACTGGTCTATTTTTAACATTTTCTAAGTCAAATCCTATGCCGTTGTCTTCTACAATAAGCAAAATTTGATTCGTTGAATAAATAGCCTGAATATGAATCGATGTACCTTCTGAGTGCTTCACGGCATTATTTATTAGCTCTTGTGCTATGCGATAAAGCATGAGTTCAGTCCGATTTGGAAGCCTCTTCTGGTCGGGGCCGTCATATTCAAAAGTAATTTTAAGATTGTCAGAACTATTACTCATAGCGGCAAATTCTTGAATGGCAGCAGGCAGCCCAAAATGCTCCAGTGTGGTTGGTATAAGTTCTCTGCTAATTCGTCTGATGTTTTCGACTGTTTCGTCGAGTGTAGATTTTATTTTCGCCATTAACTGCAATTTTATTGGGTCTTGTTGGAGTCTTACGTGTAGTGCGTTGGCCGTAAGTTTTGTAATTGAGAGCATTGCCCCAATATCGTCGTGTAGATCTTGCGCAATGCGCCGCCGCTCAGACTCTGTGGCGGCCATTGATACTTCAAGTAGTTTGTTCTGAAACTCGGCTTCCATACTCTGAATCTTGAGGCGCTGTTCATCTTGTCTGCGCTGGTAAAACAAGACAAAAAGTACGATGAACGCCGCCATCAAAAGCATGAAAGTACTACCAATAAAAACTAACTCCATCTCAATTTATTTCTTTGCGCCATTTGGTATTCCAAGCAGCAAGTGCCAAAAAAACATTTAACACAAATCCAAAAACCAACTCAATCGTCCATGAAGGCATACGAAGCGTGTGATTATTGTTGTTAAAGGTTAATTCGCTATAAATATAAGAAAAAATTGTGGCAGAGAAATATATAAGTAAACCTGTACTCAACCAAAACATAGGATAACGTAATAATCTGGGTGCATTGAGTTGTTTTATTAGTTCATAAAAAAATGACAGGACGGCTAAAAGTATTCCAGCACCCCACACAACCATAGAAAAACTATTTAGTTCGATTGTTTTTAAATTAAAAAAAGTACTTGGCTTTTGTAACGCAAAAATCAGTGCCAGTATAGTGCCAGCAAAAATAGTATATTTGGCGACTTTACCCTCAAACCAATTAAAATAAATAGCCGCAACTATCAAACACCCGATTTGTCCAAACCAATTATATAAAAATATATTTCGGTGATTAAACAAATTACTCACAACGATTGATGCTATCACTTTAAAAAAAAGAACAAGTACAAATGCCCCCAAAAGTTTATTTTCGAGAGATGTAAATAAATATTTTCGTCTATAAATAACCATAGCAAGGGGGCAGACAATGCTCATGTCTGAAATTATCCCTACCCAATGAAAGAATAAATAAAAATCCATTCAAATTTAGTCTTGGGGGCAATATCTTTCGGGCGGGCATGGCGCACCGTTGCCTGCACCAGCGTAGCTACCACTACCGTCTTTTTGGCCGGGTATGCTTATGTCAAAAGTCAGATGATTGCCTTTGGCATCGACAGGTACAATCAATAATCTTGGCATTATATTTTTGCCTTTTTCTTTATCTATTTTATGCTCGGTTTCTGGTGCTGCACCGTAGCATATTGCCAAGCCTTCACAGCCATCTACACGCAGCAGTTGCTCTATAATTTCTTTACTAAACCCTTCGGCACGACGCACTCCGTGCTTATCGGCTTTCTCGTCCTTAAATCCGCTTACATAGTGCGCTTTGCGGAGGCTTCTAAAATGATCTACGTCGGCTTTCGACAATAAATTTCCATTCAATATTTTTGATTCTACTTTCATTTTGATTGAGTTTAAAATTTAAAATTTCATAAAAAACATTCAAAACTAACTTTCAATATATCTCATTCAAAACCGTTAGATAACTTTATTGGCATTTTAGGTTCATAATTGATAGATTTACATTCAAAATTTTAAAAGCCACCGTATAAACACGCATTTTCAAAAACAGGTATTTATACGCTAAAAGTGCCAAAACAAAGGCGCAATATTTGTGATAGGTTTTGTTGAAGAAAAAAGATTTTTTCTCAAAGGTTAGGTTAGGAAACTAAAAGGCCGGGGCAGTTGCTTCGGTTTTTTTTATATGTCAAGATCTGTTTCTTTGCTAAAAATACCCAATCGGTGCTTTTGTAGTTTTTGTTCCATATCACTAAGTTCTATTTGTAGTGCTGTGATGGACATTGATATTTCCCAAACCGATAGCCCAAGTGCCAAAATTTGCATGAGTAGGCCCGCAAAAAACAAAAATTTGGCAATTTCTTGCTGCATCAAATAAATAAACAAAATACAGATACAACTCATCAATAAGCTACTGACGATAATAATCTGAATAGTCCGAATGAGATAAACCCTGCGGTGTAGGCTACGAATCTGGGCAATATAATTTTGTTGCTGTGGGTCTTTCTGAAACTTCTCGTGTAGTTCACGAATCAAACTCGAAATAGCCAAATAGCGATTGGTAAAGGCAATCATCATCAACGAAACCGTCGAAAACAACAAAGCAGGCGTACTAATTGTGAGTTCCATAGTTTTTAGGTAGTCATGAGTTAAATACAGTGCTGTTAATCAGTAAATTATCAGAACTAAAACACCGTATTAGTTCTGAATAAATACCTAAGTCAATAGTCATAATATTATTGATAGGTGGAAATAAAAAAACACTAACGACTAATGACCCATGACCATAGACCCATGACTATTTTAGTCCGTAATGATTTTTTAAGATTCGTTCAAAGACTCTGTCGGGCAATATTTTTTTGAGCAATATAGATACTTTTTGTAAAAATGGCCCCTTGACATAATGTAGCTTAGGCGATGGACTGTTGATGATATGCTCGATGGCCTCCACAATATACATTGGGTCGGCGGCTGAGTTGATGGCAGCTTTGACTTTGGTATTCATGGTTTCGATAATGGCTTGATAGGGCGAAGATGTATTGCTGTTGGCTACCAAACGGTTGTCGTTAATACTTGTTTTGACCTCGGCGGGTAGCACACTACACACCCTAATACCAAACGGACTCACCTCCATACTCAACGACTCGGTCAGTATCTCAACGGCGGCTTTGCTGGCACTATAAATACCTCTAAACGGCAAACCCATCGTAGCCGCCACCGAGCTAACGTTAATAATGAGGCCGTCGTTTTGTTTTCTCATTTGTGGCAAAACCACCCTACACACCCGCAACAATCCCCAAACATTTGTCTCAAACACTTGCTGAATCATCGCTTCGGGTACTTCTTCGAGTGCACCAATAATACCCAAGCCAGCATTATTGATTAGAATATCTATACGATTTTCTTTTTCAATTATCTGACCAACTGCACTTTGCACCGATTGCTCATTGGTTACGTCCATCGTCAAAACCTCAAACGACACTACTTCGGTCATTGGTTTGCGGCTTGTACCATACACTCTGTGGCCTTGTTTGCTAAAATAGTCAGCCAACGAACGGCCTATGCCCATCGAGGCACCTGTTATTAAAATTACTTTCATTGATGTCAATAAATGTAGAAACTAACGGCTCATTCTATTGAGTTCGTCTTGTATTTGGTTGCTCAAACTTTGCAAATAGTCGAGCGAAAGTGTTGGCTCTGGCAAGGTAGTACTATAAAACGACTTTACTTCCCACATTTCAATTATTTCTTTCAGAGGTACTTCTATGGTCGGTACCTGTGCTTTGTCCGAGCTTAACAATATAGTTCCCTTGGCTTGCGCCTGACTAAAAACCCGTCTGTACGCCCCTGCCAACCCACGAGCAATAATTACATAGTAGCTACCATCTACAATTTCGTACCAATTTTTGACAAAAGCCCCAATCAAGAATGCGCCTACAAAGGCAAAGTCTTGGCCAGCCTCAAAAGCCCGATACTGACCTTCTTGGGGTAGCAGCGGAGGCTGAAAAGTAGGTAACTGCCGCAAAAAGTCTATATTTTGGTATTTGTCAATATATTCAGATAGCTGCGACTGTCTCACAAACTGAATAGCCTGCTGTATTGGTTTTTGTATTTCGATGGGCTGAGACGACACTATATTTACCCCTTTTTCATATACATTATTAAAAGCCACAGGCTGAAAAACAGGCGTTGGTGGTGGCATGACCGCTGGCTCTGCCAAAACAACTTTGGGTGGCTCAGGCGGCTTGGGTGCAGCAGGTGGTAGTGTAGATGGTGGCCAACTCCCAACGTTTTTGGGTGGCTGATATACTTTGTCTATCAATTCAGCAATCGGTTTGGGGTCGTCTTTCATAAGTGGCGATGCTGGAATATTATTAGGCTGAAAAGTAGAAGACATATTGCCGTTTCCCATCAGGTTGAGGTCGGGCGTGTCTTTGAGCCGTCGAAGGTCTTTTTTTAGAAAATCGTCAATCGACACATTACACATTCTGGTTATGGCCAACAGATTGTCTTGGCTCGGGTTGGCTCTTGACTCTTCATAAGCACCTAATAAAGAACGCTTTATGCCTATTCTACGAGAAAATTGCTCCTGCGTGAGGCCATGCAACCTCCGCAAATATTTGATGTTGTTACTGACAATGCTCATACCAAATGACAAAATTTTTAGTAAAGTTAAAGAATATTCGGTTTTAAAGAAACTTTGTTGTTTTTATGTTACTTTTGTTTTGAGGTAATTAGAATAATCCAACTAAAATATAACCCAACAACCCCATGACCGCAACCCAAACCAATACTTACGCAGACCTGCAAAGGGTATTTGAGGCGCAACGCCTCAATGCCCCAACAGTATCCCTCACAACTGCCAAAGAGCGCATTGCCAAACTAAAACGTATGCAAGCCTACATCATGGCACACTTGACAGAAATAGAAAAAGCGATGTTTGACGATTTTGCCAAACCCCGAGCCGAAGTACTGATTGGCGAGGTATATGGTCTAAATTCTGAAATAAAATTTACCTGCAACAAACTCAGTGGCTGGCTCAAACCCCAGCACGTACCTACGCCGTTGAGCGTTATTGGTACATCGAGCTATATCAAGCATGAGCCAAAGGGCAACTGCTTGATTATTTCGCCCTGGAACTATCCATTAGCTCTGGCCATCAAACCGCTCACATCGGCTATTGCGGCTGGCAATGTTGTCATAATCAAACCGTCTGAACTTACCCCAAACACCTCGGCATTTATCAAAAATATGATAGCCGACCTGTTTCCAGAAAACGAGGTAGCGGTTTTTGAGGGCGATGCTTCGGTAGCTACCGAACTACTGAAACTGCCGTTCAATCATATTTTTTTTACGGGTGCGCCCGCCATTGGCAAAATCGTGATGCGAGCCGCCGCCGATCACTTGGCTTCGGTTACGTTAGAACTCGGTGGCAAGTCGCCCTCGATTGTGGACGAAACGGCCAATATCAAAAAGACAGCCGAAGTGATGGCTTGGGGCAAGTGCCTCAACAATGGCCAAACGTGTATAGCACCAGACTATGTTTTTGTGCATCAGAGCAAACACAACGAATTTATTGAAGCATACGGCTCGGCCATCAAAAAAATGTATAAAACTGACGGCCAAACAGTTGCGCAGTCTGACAGCTACGCTCGAATAGTAAACAATCGCCATTTTGGTCGTCTCAAAAGTTATTTGGACGATGCCGTAGCCAAAGGTGCAACCGTAAACATGGGCGGCCAGACCAATGCCGACACCAATTTTATGGAGCCAACACTGCTAACGAACGTAACAGACGAAATGAAAGTGATGCAAGATGAGATTTTTGGGCCACTATTGCCAATTATGACTTATTCTGACCAGCAAGAAGTAATCGACTATATTAACAGTAAAGAAAAACCACTGGCGTTGTATATCAATAGTAGCAATCAAAAAAATATTGACTATTTTTTGAACAATACCACTGCTGGCGACACCCTCATCAACGAAGTACTGCTACAATTTGGTAATAGCGAGATACCGTTTGGAGGAGTAAACAACAGTGGCATTGGCAAATCGAATGGATATTTTGGGTTTCAAGAGTTTTCAAATATGCGAGGTGTAATGACACGTAACTTTGGTACAATGAGCTTTTTGTACCCACCCTACACCCCCACTGTTCAAAAAATTATAAGTGCTTTTGTTAAGTATTTTTAATAAAGTCGGCAGTACTTACCTGCCAATACTCACTATACATATTCTGACCTGCCATGAGTTGTTGATGCGTGCCTGTGTGGGCAAATGTGCCGTTTTCTAAAACATAAATTTGGTCGCAGACCGATTTGAGGGTATGCAGTCGGTGGGTGATGAGCAAAACGCCCATTTCGGCTTTGAGTTTTAGTAACAAGTCCAGCACAAAACGCTCTGAGTGTCGGTCGAGAGCGGCAGTGGCTTCGTCCAAAATCAAGAGTTGTGGCTTAGAACACAACGCACGAGCCAAGCCAATTATTTGCCGTTGCCCACCCGACAGATTAACGCCCTCTTCGCCCAAAATTGTATAAAGCCCTTGCGGTAGTTTATCGATAAATGGCATAAAACCATAAGTTGTGAGCAATTCAAAAGCCGTTTGTATTTCTTGTTGGGTAGTGCCAAAACAAATATTGTCCACCACTGTACCATTAAAAATATGTACTTGTTGCGGTACAATGCCAACGATATTTCGCCAGTCGGCAGTATCTATTTTTGACAAATCAGTATTTCCATTTACCAAAATTTGCCCAGATTCTGGTTCGTAAAATTTTTGTATCAACTGGCACAACATACTTTTGCCTCCACCACTTTCGCCCACAATAGCCACTATTTGCCTACGGCTTAAACTCAAATTGACATTGTGGAGCAGTGGCTTCTTACCAGCAAACCGAAAGGCGATGTTTTGAAGATGAAGTGATTGCCAGCCCCCCCCGCCCCCGAAGGGGGAGCTAAAACTGAGTTTACAAGCTCCCCCATCGGGGGCGGGGGGGGGCTGGGGCTGAGGCTTGAAACTCATACATTCTATTAAAAGCCACCTTTGCCTCATTGAACGGCACTGACACCAAAGCAAGATTAGTAACCGACGGCAGGAGGGTTGAAATAATGCCCAAAATAGCCGTCATTTCACCAATTTTTAATACCTTTTGTTGTACTTGAAAAATAGTAATAGCCAAAACTACTGCAATAAACAACACCGAAACTACCCCCGCCGATGCCGAAAGACGTGTTTGGACGATACCCGACTGATAGGCTTTTTCTTGAAAATTACCATAAAGCAAACGATTGATGTCGCTGAAAAATCGTTGCTTATTTTTGTTTTTGACATCGGCAATGCCCTGAATAGTGTTAATATAGTTGCTTTCGCTCAAAGAATAGGCCACCATGACATTGGTTTGAGCTTCGATTATCTTTTTGTTTTGGCCATAAATCAACCCAAAATATATAGGTAATATTCCCAAACTCAACAAGCCCACTTGCCAATTATAATAAAACAATAGCCCAAAGGCCGTCAGTACCATCAAAAAATCTACCAGCAAGTTGCCAGCCAACACACTGACCGTGTGCTGAATACGCTGAGTATCGTTGAGGCGGGCCACAAAATCGCCTATTTTGCGGGTATCAAAAAATGATTTGGGTAGGTGTAGCAATGGCTCATAAAAAGCGGCGTTGAGCCGTAGCCCAAACTCTTTACTTTGGCGCAACAACAAAAATTGACGTAATATACTTAACCCCACACGCCCCAATAACAAAACTACGACAAGCACGGTAGAGATAACGATTTTGTCGGTGTTTCGGGACGGTAAAATTTTGTCAATCAGTTGCTGAGAATAAACCGACATGGCCAAGCCAAGTGCCGCAATCAAAATACCGATAGTGGCCGTAACTGCCAAAAGTGGAATATCTTGCCGTAATACCTCCAAAAACCATGCCTTTTGTTTACTTCGCCAGTTGCCCACGGTTTCAAACTTCTCGGTAGGCTTTAATACCAAACACGTACCTGATTTCCAGTATTTTGCCAGTTGTTCGTCAGTCCACTCCACAACCCCACGAGCAGGGTCACCGATGCGGTGCAGCCCCACCCCCAGCCCCCCCCCGATGGGTTGGGGAGTTTTTTTAATTCCCCCATCGGGGGTTAGGACGGTACGCCGCGCGGGGCTGTACCAAACCACGTAATGCTGCCGCCCTTCTTCAAGTTCTACGTGTAATATCGTTGGCTGGCCGTGTTCGACGAGTGCCGCAATGTCTGACTCGTAACCGTCGGCTTCAAAACCCAACTGATTGGCGGCTTCTTTGAGGCCCAGTAGCGTTGTACCTGTGAGATCGGCACCACACAAGCGGCGGATATGCTCAAAGCTACTATCGCCACCATAGTACCGCACCAACGACAACAAACAGGCTACGCCGCAGTCTCGTTGGTCGTGTTGGAGGGTAGCCCCCCTAACCCCCAGTGGAGGAGTTTTTTTATTACTTACTTTTTTTTCATTCATTTCATTTTCTTCATTTTACTTAATATTGAGGCGATGGCTTCGCTACGGTCTTCATTCCTAAACTTCAAAATACGTTCTTTGAAACTGGGATTTTGGTAAAGTGTCTTGATTTTGGTTTCTATTTGCTTAGCGTTGTCTATGGCCATTTTGCCGTGCAACCCCAAACCATGAAATACCACTTTGGCAGCATTGCCAGGCTGGTCCCAGCGTAAATCTACGGGGTAAACCAACATCGGCACGCCCAAGGCAATGCTCTCTCTGATAGAATTGAGGCCTCCATGTGTAACAAAAACAGCACTACGTTTCAGAATCAGAATTTGAGGTACAAATTCAAAAAAATGAACATTGGGCGGTATGTCAATAAACTGTTTGCTAAACAACCCTGACAGACTAATAATAAACTCACAGTCAGCGAGTTGCACTGCAGTTTGGAGTAAGTTTTTAAAAAATCGCAAAATATGTTTTTGGTTCCCGTAGTCTGCATAGAGTGTGCCGAGCGAGCAGTAGATAAGTATGCGGTCGGTTGGGAGATTATTCAAAAATATTCGTACTGACTCGCTGACCGTTTCTACTCGTTCAATATCTACCATCAGACCCAAATAATATTGATAGGGTTGTTTTTGAGTTGTAAACTCCAGCCCCTGCGGAGCGATAATCAACTCTGGAATATTCTTAAAGCCAACTCTAAAACACTGGTCGTAGTCAATGGCCTGAGCGACGCCATCGCTCCGAGCGATGGCGTCGCTGACCATTCGCCTGTTGCTCTTACCCAAATAAATAACGCTTTCTCGTATAAAACGTAGCCTGCGTTTGAAGTAGTACCATTGCCAATACCAATTAAAATTTGTGGTAGAGTTGGCAACAACCGCACAGTCTAAGGGTAAATTGCAGGGCTGCTGACGAAAAGAAAACATCGTTTGGACGAATATTATCTGAAAATTGTATTTTTTTGATAACGGATATAAAAGTATAAAATCGGTACTTTGAAACGAATCTAAAAACACTAAATCGGGTTTTGTTTGCTGAACAATTCGCTCGATGGCTTCTCGGCGAGTGGTGTATATTTTGTCATAAAAACGGTCAATGAGGCTATCAAAATACTTGACCCTTTGCAACTGCGCCATATCGTCCAAGGCTTTTTCGCCATTGATGCCAAAAGGCAAACCCTCCAACGACACCGCTCCAAAACCTTGCTGACCAATGTATGCGTGCATCTGCAAAGGGGCTGCAAAGATAACTTTACTACTTCTCTGAACCAACCGAGCCAAACCAAACGAGGCATTCAGATGCCCCTTAGCGGCACTCATTATAAACAAAGCAAGCCCCCTACCCCCGAAGGGAGAGTTTTTCTTATAGCTTATAATTTCTTCATTGTCTTCATTCATTTCATTTACTTCATTTTATAAGGGTTTCTATCTTAGTTTGCCCCACATATTTTTTTACTAATTTTTGCTGGCTGTCATAGATTAAAATAGTAGGCACAACCCTAAACCCAAACACTTTATCGGCTTGCTCGTTAGACAGTTGTGCGATTTTAAGATTTTGACCAAAGATTTTTTGTAAAGCATATTTGCGCTCAAAAGCCCGTAACTTAGCCAAACTCGCTACCGACAACCACCATAGTTTTGTGTTCTCAAAAGCCTTTACTTGCCTGCTCAATGCCTGTGCCTCGGCTTGGCAATGCTCACAGTCGGGGTCGAAGTAAAAAACCGCCCCCCGACCAGCAACGGCTGCCGCCCCGATGGGGGAGTTACTAAATGATTGTTTTATGTTTATTTGTGTACTATCTAATCCTAAAACTGATATGTTGGGTAGGGTCTGAATACTGGCTTCGAGTTGTTGTTTTTGAGTTATCTTGGCCGATGTACGCACAAAAAGCCAAGCCGCTGCCACAAACACCAAAAGCAACAACAACACAATAATTTTTTTTCGATTCATCATTTGAAAGAAGATTGGTTTTTCATACCAAAACCATCGGCACATTGGCATACTGGCACATCAGCACATTGTACTACGCACTATAACTCACTGTCAGAAACATGACCAAAGCCACCCACAACACCAAACCAACACCATAACTGCCCATGACGAGGCTGAGCGCCCCACCCCAGCCCTCCCCGATGGGTTGGGAGTTATTTTGATTTGTACTTAACTCCCCCATCGGGGGCGGGGGGGGCTGTATTCCCCACGCCAGCACCACCCAATAAATCACCTCAAACACATTGAGGGTTTGTAGCGGATAAACCCACCAAGTATCCAAATGCTTGTAGTCGAAAAAATTAAGGGCTGATAACGGATAAAAAAACTGTAGGTCTTTGAGGGTATAATTGGTTTGGACAAAAGCAAACCATAACACTTTGATGATGATAGGCAGCAAAAACACAAATTCAGCTACCAATGCCACACCCCACAACCGCCTGAACTCAAAGCGATTGTGAACAAAAAACACACCTACACTCAAACAAGCTGCCACCAACGACAACTTGATGAGGTAGATAACAGGAATGATGGCATAGCCCAACCACTCCCACCGTTTGCCTTGGGCCAACATATCCTCAATTTGCTCGTAGCTTAGTTGCTCGGCAAAATTGTTGAAATAAAGCCCCTCGTTAATAAGCACATAACTGTTTAGAAAGCCAAATAGAGCCACCGTTCCCACCAAAAGCGGGAATAATAATCGTTTGTCCATAAATAAATTGTGTTGCTACGTCAATGCTTTATTTGGATAGCGATATAATCGCCACACTATAGCAATCCCGATTCGAAAATCAGGACGGGCGTTTTATAGTAAGTTACTTAGTAAAAAAATACTTTCTCGTCAGAAATAGGAACAGGCCAATTGCTGACAATGCACCTAAAATACTCATTTTCCAATCATCTTTCAAGGAATCCAACCCTTTGTTTTTATAAAAAAGGCACATAAGTGCGATTGAAATAATCAATAATAAAAAATTTATTTTAGGATATTTATTCATCATTATGGCTTTATAATATTTCTGTAGTTATAGCATTTTTTACCATTTACCAGCAAGATAGCCAGCGCAATAAGTTACCGAACCTAAGACAGCAATCATTCCCCATGGCCCTGAGGCTGCTACTGCTGCACCCACGGTTGGGAAAGACGCCGACACAGCGGCTAAACCAGTAACCGTAGCACAAAAGCTAGCAGCATACCCTTCCCCACTCACCACTTCCATTTGTTCAATCTCTAATCTTTTCATAATTGTAATTGTTTAAACTGTTTAGAAAAATTGTTTTAGAAAAAAACTGCGCCAAGTGTTTTTGATAGGTCTCCCAGCAAATACCTATTTATTGAGTGTGCACGTTCAATCGTGTTTGTAGCCCACATAACATAAAAAAAGCGTGGGCGTTGTCCTTACTTCACATCCGAGGGAGTCCAAGCCCTGTGCGCAAAGTGAAGCAACGCTCACGCATTAACGTGAACGTTGGCTTACTTTTCCTGTGTGCTTTCGTTTTGGACTTTTCAGGTACAGGTTCGTATAGCTAAAAACGCAAATAATATTTTATAAAAAGTAGCCGTTGCTACTTTGATGATGCTAGACTAAAGGCTATTTTTTAATTATCCAAATATTTTTTAATATTTTTTTGAGAAATTTTATAGCGCAACCAAAAAAATTATAAATAGCCAGTCAAAAGTAAAAATAATAGCCATTTGTCCAATAACTTTTGGCTACCTACTTAATTGTAAGAGAAAAACGCCCAATACCTCAAACTATTTTATATAACAATCTGACTGCTTACATTTGTGGCGGCATAGACTCAATTAGCCTGTTTAGTGGCTCTGATTTTGCCAAACAAAAATATTCAAATCTCAGAATAAGTATATTTACTTTTCGACCAATGCCCCATATTTCTGCCGTAATAATTACCAAAAACCAAGAACAAAAAATTGGCCGAACCATTGATGCCCTCAAAATACTAACCGATGACATTGTCGTGGTCATAGATTCTGACAGTATCGACCAGACCGAAGCAATAGCCGCCCAAAAAGGCGCAAGAGTTTTCAGAAAACAATGGGAAGGGTATTCGTTACAAAAAAACTTTGGTAATCGGCAAGCCAAACACCGCTGGGTGTTGTCGATAGACGACGACGAGGTAGTTTCGGACGAGCTGGCGGCCAATATCAAAGCGGCTTTTGAGGTCGAGCCAGGTTTTGATGCCTTTGATTTACCGTTTAGAACTGTTTTTTGTGGAAAACTAATCAAGTTTGGTGGCTGGAATCCAGAGGCGCACGTCAGGTTGTTTGACAAAACCAAAATAGAATGGAACACCGATGCCGTACACGAAGGACTGACCTTGAAGCCTGAACATCAAATACAGAAACTCAACGGCTACGTTTATCATTATACGGTCGATAGCGTTGAGCAGTTTTATGCCAAAACCGACCGATACAGCACGCTATTTGCCCAAAAAGGGGCTTTCTTTGGTAAGAAAGCCCCTTTTTACAAAATTTATTTCAGTCCAATCTTTCGTTTTTTATCTGAATATATTTTTAGATTCGGCTTCTTAGACGGTCGTTATGGTTATATTATTGCCAAAGACAACGCCCGATATACCTATCTCAAATACAAAAAACTAAGCCGTCTCTGAAGCCATCACTTCGGTTTGTTTTCTGATAGAGGCCATGTGAACCAATTCAAAAAGTTCTTCTACAAAATCTGGATATAAGTTTAGCTGCTTGCCCAACTCCGCACGATTTTTACGCAACTGTCTCCATCTGTCCATCTGGAAAACAGCCACGTTGTTTTCACGCTTGTAGTCAGCCAGGTTCTCAACCATCGACATACGAGTTGAGAGAATTTCCAATAATTCACGGTCTAAATTATCAATCTTACTACGCAAGTTTTCGAGTTCGTTCTGGTAGTCGTTGCCATATTCTGGTTTACGAACGTGCAGTTCTTGTAACATTTCGCCCAATTTGGCTGGTGTCAGTTGCTGCGCCGCATCAGACCACGCTTTGTCTGGGTCACGGTGCGACTCAATAATAAGGCCGTCGTAGTTCAAGTCGAGCGCACGCTGGGTGAGTTCGTACAAATATTCACGCTTGCCCGCCATGTGGCTTGGATCGCCGATGAGTGGCAAATCTGGAAATTTTGTTTTGAGTTCGATAGCAATATTCCACATCGGCGAGTTGCGGTATTTGGTTTCTTGGGCATTAGAAAAACCACGGTGAATAGCCCCCAGTTTTTTGATACCCGCCCGATTGATACGCTCAAATGCTCCAATCCAGAGAGCTAAATCTGGATTCACTGGGTTTTTGATCAACACAGGTACATCTACACCTTGCAGGGAGTCGGCCAAATCTTGCACATTAAAGGGGTTCACGGTTGTGCGTGCGCCAATCCATAATATATCAATGCCGTATTTGAGTGCCAACTCTACGTGGCTTGGCGTAGCTACCTCAATGGCTATCGGCAGACCAGTTTCTTCACGGGCTTCTACCAGCCATTTGAGTGCAGGCTCTCCTATACCCTCAAACAAACCTGGGCGAGTGCGTGGTTTCCATACGCCCGCTCTCAGCACGTTGGCAAAGCCCTCGGCTTTTATTTGCCGAGCAGTTTCTTTTACTTGGTCCTCAGTTTCAGCACTACATGGGCCTGCAATAATGAGCGGCTTGCCATTTGTGTCTATCCACGAGTTCATTTTTACAATATCTAAGGTTGCACTCATAAAAATAAAAAAATTAACAGGTCTAACAATCAAATTGAATACTTTTTTGTTTGTAACTTTGCAGTCCGTTTTTATGAAACTCAAACAAACCTAACAGTTCATTATTGTTCAAAAAGTTATGCAAGCTACTGCTACTTCGCACCGAGCCAAAATAGAATTAGAGGACACATCTGTGGCTTTTTCGTCCAAATCTAACTTCCAACTCCAAAAAGCCTATTGGTTATTCAACCTAATGAACAAGGCTTGGGTCGTAAAATTAGGTACTTTTTTTATAAAACTCGCTTTTTTATTACAATTACCTATCAAAAGTCTCATTAGGCTTACTATTTTTGAGCAGTTTTGTGGAGGCGAAACTATCACAGAATGTAACAAAACCATAGAGAGTCTCTCAAAAGGCGGTGTTGGTACAATATTAGACTATTCGGTTGAAGGCGAGGACTCAGAAAGCAGTTTTGAGCATACTACCAAAGAGATTTTGAAAACAATCGAAAAGGCAAGTCAGTCAGAAGACGTGCCTTTTTCTGTTTTTAAGATTACTGGCGTAGCTTCGACAGAGCTATTAGAAAAAATCCAACAAGACTATGAACTGACAGACGACGAAAAGCTACAGTTTCAGAACGTAAAGCAACGTGTCGATAGATTGTGTGCCAAAGCCTGTGAACAAAATGTGCGCTTGTTTATTGATGCCGAAGAAAGCTGGATTCAGGACGTGATTGACGATTTGGCGTATTGTGCCATGAAAAAATACAACACTTCGACCACAACAGTCTATAACACATACCAAATGTACCGTGCCGATATGCTGGGAAATTTGGAAAAAGCAACAAAAATAGCCAAAACAGAGGGCTACCTACTGGGTGCCAAACTGGTGCGTGGTGCATATATTGAAAGAGAGCGGCTGCGCTCGCACGAAGAAGAATACAAAGACCCAATACACAACACCAAAGCCGATACTGATAGAGATTTTGATGACTCGATTGTGTTTTGTCTTCAAAATCGTAACGTGATTTCTTTTTGTTTGGGAACACACAACGAAAAAAGCTGTTTGTATTGTGCCGAACTAATGGACAAAATGGACATTGCTCACAACGATAACCACGTATGGTTTGCACAACTACTGGGTATGAGCGACAATATCTCTTATAATTTATCCAAATCTGGTTATAACGTTGCCAAATATGTACCTTATGGCCCCATTCAGTCGGTAATGCCTTACCTGTTCCGTCGGGCTGCCGAAAACAAATCTATTGCAGGCCAAAGTAGCAGAGAGTTTTTACTTATCAAAAAAGAAGTACTAAGACGAAAAGCGCACTGAATGATGTATGATATTTGATGTATGGCATAATAAATACATCAAATATCATATACCCTATACCCATCTTTCACAACTCTTATATTCCCAGCCGAATGTTTCCAGTCAAAAATCCAACTCGCTTTTTTCTTTTTGCCATCTTGCTCATTGTCATCGACCAGCTTTCTAAGCAGTTAGTACATCGATACATGTACCAAGGCACTGGTGGTGAAATCCGTCTGATTGGCGACTGGCTCAAACTACACTACATCACCAACGAAGGCATGGCCTTTGGCATGAGGCTCGAACACCCACTGGGTAAAATATTTTTGACAATATTTAGACTAATAGCTACTGGATTTTTGGGGTACTATATTGTTCATTTGGCCAAACACAATGCAAAAAGTGGCCTTTTGTGGGCCATGGCTATGATTTTTGCAGGTGCAATCGGCAACGTGCTTGATAGCATTTTTTATGGAGTATTGCTCGACAATGCACCGATTGGCTCGCTCTCGCCGTGGTTTCATGGACAGGTAATAGACATGATTTTCTTTGATTTTTGGCAAGGATATATGCCCGACTGGATTCCGCTCTGGGGTGGCAACTATTTTTCGATGCCTATTTTTAACTTTGCCGACTCGTGTATTTTTATTGGCGTTTGTACTATCTTAGTATTTCAGGGTACGTTTTTCCCACGATTGGACAACGAAGACTCAGAAGAAGAGATTAAACTGCCAAACGATGCAGCCACAAGCGAAGAACGAAGTAGTGAATAGTGAAAAACAAATAATGTTGTGAATGATATTTCGCAGTTGCGAACTGTCATTCATAAAACTACTACTCAAAAGACTAAATAAGGTTTTATTTTGTCAATATATTTTTCGTCAAATATTTTGATTTTCAGTAAGTCAGTTGGTGAGTTGTAGCTACCGTGCTGCTCTCTGTACCGAACAATAATCTGCGCTTGCTTGGCCGAAATATAAACGTGCCTGTCGAGGATTTCGGCAGTAGCAGTGTTTACGTTTATTTTTTGAGGCTCAGACCGTACAACGCTAAACTTGTTTAACTCTGCCAACGCCAACGAATCAAGCCCAAATACTTCATTATATTGATTGGTCGAAATAAATCCACCCAAACCATCTCGAAACTTTACTATACGAGCCGCCAACTTTGAGCCTATGCCTTTGAGTTTGATGAGCTGGGTTGTGTCCGCGCTATTTATGTCAAAAACTACAATAGCTGGTTTGACATAAACTGGTTTATTTTCTGTAAATGTTGGTTTTTCGGGAAATCTATTATCGACTTTAACACTCTGATTGTCGGTATTTAACGAAATGTATGGTTCTAATTTATCGTATAATTTGGGCGGAAAATCATAAATACGTTTCAAATCTTCTTTTTTTCTAAACTTCCCTCCCTTGGAGCGATACTTGACGATTCGCTCTGCTATAAAACGAGGTACTCCCAGCGATTGTAACTGTTCAGAATCAGCACTGTTAGGGTCAAACTCTGTGAGTACAAACGGTTTTTCGGGGTTTTGAGTTGCTTGATTGTATTTTTCGTATTTTTCAAAATTACGTTTTTCAGGCTGAACGCTCTCTAACACAGCCGCCAGACTATCGGCAGTCTGGCGGTCTGAAATTGTAAAGTCAGCATTGTCGGAAACATAAAAGCGGTCGTAAATCAGTGGCGAAAACCACAGCACAAGCATCAAGCCAACCAGTACCAAAAAGCCCCGAACTTCTTGACGAGAAAATCCAAAATAATCACGAAGTCGATTGAGCATCACTTGTTATTTTTATTACCAGCGAATAAGTGCCGAACCCCACGTAAAACCACTACCAAAAGCCGCCAAACATACCAAATCACCTTCTTTGACTTTGCCAGCTTCCCATGCTTCGCAGAGTGCAATCGGAATAGAGGCGGCTGTGGTGTTGCCGTATTTCTGGATATTATTCCAAACTTTGTCGTCGGGCAAGCCTAATTGTTTTTGTACAAATTGACTAATACGAAGATTGGCTTGGTGTGGCACGAGCAAATCTATATCGGTAGCCGCAAGTCCTGTTTTGGTGAGTGCCTCTCTGATAACTTCTGGAAACTTGACAACGGCAGTCTTGAAAACAAGTTGGCCATTCATGTTTGGGTAAACGTCTTTGTTTTCGAGCAAGCCTTCATAAATAAAAATTTCGCCAAATTCTGTATCTGGAAACTTAAATTTGTCTTTGCCCAAATGATAGCCGCCATGGCTACCAGGGTTTATCATGGCCAGCTCTTCGGCGTGTGTGCCGTCTGAGTGTAAGTGTGTTGTCAGAATACCCTGACCTTCTTTTTCGGTTGGCTGAACGATTACAGCCCCCGCCCCATCGCCAAAAATAACGGTAACGTTACGTCCTTCGGTACTAAATTCAAGACCCATTGAGTGCATCTCTGAACCTACGACCAATACGTTTTTGTACATTCCTGTTTTGACAAATTGGTCGGCAATAGAGAGTGCATATATAAAACCCGAGCATTGATTTCTGATGTCCAACGCCCCTACTTCTTGTTTGGTAATACCCAATTCTCGTTGCAAAAGTACCCCACAACCCGGGAAATAGTAATCGGGACTTAGTGTAGCGAAGACAATAAAATCGACTTCGGCAGGTGTGATATTGGCTCGCTCGCAGGCAATACGTGCGGCGGCGGCGCCCATAGTTGTGGTAGTTTCTTCAAATTTTTTGGCGTATCTCCGCTCTTTTATACCTGTCCGTTCTTGAATCCACTCGTCTGAGGTTTCCATTATTTGCGACAAGTCAGCGTTAGTCATCACTCGTTGGGGTACATAATGCCCTATTCCTGCAATTTTTGATTGAAACATAGTTGGTTTGATTTTTGCGTAAAAATACGAGTAAGTGTTAATTTTTCAAGTTGTTTTTGTACAATTTTAAATAAGTAAAGGCGTAAATGAGTGTAAAACATTTCTGTATTTACCCATTTACGCCTTTCCAAAAAAAACAATACTACTTTACTTAAAATTAAACTCGTTGGATATTTCCCATTTGGTATAACTACCAACGGCAGCAAATCTTCGGCCACGGCCTACATATTCGTAGCGAGCCACACGCTCCAGCGTAATGGCGGCATCGGCGGCCAACATCGCTGCACGGGCGGCTGGTATGCGCCACGAAGTCATCACGGCAGCTTTGGTAGCTGTAGCATCGGCTTTACCAATAGCGGGGTCGGCTTGCATGAGTGCTACTTCTTGCCATGTAATAATCGGAAAAGCAGCCAATGTTGCACCACCAGCAGGAGTAGTAGCCGTTAGTGGCGACTGTGGAAAAAAGTAATTCATAGCCAGCCTGTTGGCATCTACCAAAATACCCCTGGCTGGTACAAACCACCGAGCTGGCGCACGGCGCAGTGTATCGGCAGCAATGCGGTTGTCAATCAATTTTTGTGAATAACCATTGAGCTGAAACTCAGCACCCGACCGCCATTCTGGATAAATACCGGCCCCTGTCAGCGCATTGATGTTCAAGATACCAATTTCTTTGCCTGCATCGGCAGCCACATAGCCCAATGCCAAAAACGGCGTTGCACTTGCTTTTGTGCCTGTGTCAAAGTGTAACATTCCAATAAAAGAATTACAAAATTTTTGACCAATAGCTCCATCTATAAACAGTCCTGTCAAACGCTCTGTGGCTACCGCTGTGATAGCATCGGCGGCCTTGAACTGGGTAATGGCTTCATTGAGTGCTACGATTGCCTTGGTTTTGGCAGTAGCTGGGTCGAGTACGTTACCTGTTCCATATTCTACCACACCCGCATAAAACTTGGCCATATCGCCATAAGCAATTCCCTCAGCCATGGCTACATTGGCGAGCAGCAACGCTTTACCTTTATCACTAAATGTGTTTTTGGCAATGGCCTGACGGGCATTGTCGGCCAGAGCCAGCCCTTGATAGGTTACACTCACAATAGACCGATTGAATGGATTGTCTTTGGCCAATGTATTTTCACGCTCCAAGCGCAAGCCAATTTGCGATATGGCATTGTCTGTTACCGACTGTATTTCTTCGTTACCTACAAACCCAGCCGCCCAAGCCATTTTTTGGTGGCCATCAAATACGTTTTTGATAGCCCCCGTTGCGCTTTGATATGCACCGTTGGCATCTTGCGCTTTTTCAACTGTAAATGCTTTGGGGTCTTTCAGAATGGCGAGGTCGCAACTTGTTAGCAATATGCCAAACAGTAGCGGTGAGTAGTTGATGTATTTTATAAATTTATTTTTCATTTTTATTTTTTTGTAATGATGTAAGTAATTCGCAGAGAGATTGTATTATTTGATGAATAGCCTTGGATTCGTCCATTCAATCACCCAACCATTCGGTTACTGATTTATTTTAAAATCCTACATTAAGTGAAAACGTATAGCTTTTGGGAATACCACCGTCCCACGAATCTATACCCCGAGTCCAGGCCCAAGATGCTCCCGAAGCCGACGAACCGTTGGTTTCTGACTCTACATCATAAGCACCGCTAAATTTGGTGTAAGTAAACAAGTTGGCACCCGTAAAGCCCAAATTTAGACGCTTGATGTAGCGACTTTGCTCCAAATATTGTTTTGGAACAGTATAAGAGAGCGTAAGTTGGCGCAACTTAATAAAATCGGCACGCTGTACCCAACGAGTCTGGTCGTTATAGAGCGTTGTCAAGTCGGCTGTTGGCAAGCTCCAGTAGTCTTCGTGTTGGCGTTTGGTTGGATTGGCCATGTCTCTGGCAGTTTGGTTATATTTAAAAAAACCTGCTTTTCCACCAATCAAAGCCGAAACAGTAAAGCCTTGACACTTTTAACAATTTTAAGCAACTCGCGCCACATTATTCTATTTTACATTTATGCACACATGCGTCATCTGGTAGTGTAGATGAGCCCGCAAGCATTAAATTTTTTGATAAAACGGTGCGTTACTCTGAATTTTATACTATCGATATAAAGCCAAGACTTGTGGTTTTAAGCGCTTGCGAAACAGGCTTGGGAAAACTTTATAAGGCCGAAGGTGCCCTGAGTATTTCGCGTGGTTTTCA
>JAYWHT010000079.1:0-9828 GCA_043777595.1 Spirosomataceae bacterium | reverse complement strand
GACGAGTTAAAGTCAGGGATCAATAATCTGTATTTTTCCTTCCATAAACACAACCATTTGCTGTTTGTTTTTCCTTTTGGTCTCAATCAATTGCAGAGCGGCTACTCTCAAACCTTCGATAATTTTGTCTTGCAATGCCACCAATCTTTCGTGTTTTTCAGAATTATTGTTGGCCTCCAGTTTATTTTCTTCGGCCATCTTGAATTTGGTTAAATGTTTGATTGTCAATGATTTTTATTGAATTATGTTCAATTGTATGTTCTTGTTGCGGGGAATACTTTATCCTTTTTAAAGTTAAATTTAAGACTATTTATTTGTCTTCCTTAAAATTACTTTTGGATAAATAGCTTTTCGGCACTCCAACGATGCTTTGGCGTTTTTTCCATAAAATCATTCGCAGAATCTCTGTAGCCCAATGCCAACAATGCCCACTACATCGGGCATGGGCATTAGCATTGGCATAGACCGCCTCACAATGATGCTCACCGACCGAACGAGCATTCAAGAGGTGCTGTTTTTCCCGCAGATGCACCCCGAAAAGAAAACCGAAATGGCCACCGAAGCCGATTTTATGGCTGTGGGCGTGCCTGCCGATTACGTGCCTGCGCTCCAAAAAATGAATATTTTGACCATTGAGCAACTAAAGCTGCCAACCCTAAAAAGTGTTTAACGACCTCGGCGGAATGCGTAAAAAACTGAAAATTGACGCGCCCATGCCCACTAAATCAGATGTGGAGGCGTGGGTAAAATGAGAATAAAAAAACGCTGCCAGCCTCAGAAGAGCTGGCAGCGTTGCAAAGGAAAACGCAACAACGTCTAACGATAGAACCTGGTTGCCTCTGATGAGTATCCTGAACGAAAAACACCATTTGCGCGGGTTCTAATACCTGATGCTACATTGGTTCTAATCTGCACAGTAGCAGTATAGCTTGAAAAAGCCTCAGGACGAATATTATACTCAGACAACTGAACAGTGTAAGTGGTAAGGCGAGATACCAAAGTACGACGCCCATTCATAGTTTGAAATTCATCTACTGTTAATGCAGAGGTAGATTCTACAAAGGCTTGATGTGCCGAACCGAATAACCATATATCCCCTCTTTGCGGCACATAGTTATTGTTAATAATTCCAGATGTGGCACTGTAAGACTGCCCACGCGGCTGAACTGTAAGGCGCAAATCGGCCCTTCTTGCACTACACCACCAAGTACATTGGAGATATTGGCGACTATAAATGGTAGAGCAAAAGGCTACGATTATGCCTCCCGCAACCCTGGTAGTTGATGAGTGAGAAATAGGTCTAACGGTTACGGTAACTCTGGGATTTGCAACAGTGCCTGTGTAGAGGCTACTGGCTCTTACAACAATACGAGTATCAGACCATGAACTAATAGAGGATACGGCATAGTTTGCATCAGATAAAGAAACTGTACCAGTCGTTGAACCAAAAGCAGTGCCTGTAATAGTAAGCGTGGTAGTACCATCGTAATCAACACCTCTAAAACCTGCATACGTGCCAAAGGTGCTTTCGCTACTCGCAACCGAAGTAGGGCGGGCTGTTACGGTAGTGGTAGCTGCACCCTCTCGGTATGGTGAATGAGTAACCGAATCAGCCTTTATTTTTGCAACCGAAGCCGTAGGCTCAACAGATTCTTTTTTTGAGCAACTGCCCAAAGCAGCTACCAAGATTGCTAAAATCGCTAAATTTTTAATTGAAGTAGTCATTGTTTTTGAAAAATTTGATTTGAAAAATGATTTTTAAAAGGGCAACGACTACCTTTGAAGTAGTTATTGCCAAAAGTACTCTGGAAAAGCCTTGCCCACGCGCGTCTGCAAACTTGTTGGGTTGAGGCTTTTTTAGTCATGAGGCGGAGGTGATTTGTTATTCATGTGGTTAAAGTTTAGGAAGCTGATAGAGGCCATATTTCAACCGAATACCTCACCCTGATTTTTCGATTTTTCAAGCAGATACTTTCAATTTTTACAGATTTAATGTCGGCTAGTTGAGAGACATGAATTCCGCCACAAGGTACGGGAGAATACAAATCGATGGCAACCAACCGCAAGGGCTTGTCAAGATTAGGTGAAAAATTGGCTGGTAGATTGCATTTAGCAAGCGTTGCAGTATCTTCTTTGCTGATTATCCGCCAACTAACTTTTGGTTGAGCCTGCCTGTCAATGGCCATACACATATAAAGGTGGTTTGTCAATTCTTCAATATTTTCATCAAGTTGCCCTTCAAACTCAATATATGCCTCGTTGGGGTAGTGGTGGGCTTTTAGAGGTATCCACGGCAAGCCTATGTTTTCTTGCACCATTCCTGCAAGCCAATGCCCTGCTGTATGGTACGCAGAAAATAATCGGCGGCTATGGCTATCAATCTTAATAGCAACATCCTTTTGGGTATCAATTCCATCAAGCGAGTTGATGTCTAAATAATGCCGCACCAAGCCATCAATCATTTTGGTAGCAGTAACACGAACCTCAAAACCATTTTGACTGATTGTGGAAATGTCTTGCGGCTGGCCGCCTCCGCCTGGGTAATGTATTGTTTTATAAAGGCTTACATAATAACCTTTGTCGTCTTTGCCAGTTTCTACGATTTCGCTCAATGTGGCATAGAGCGTTGGATTGTCGAGATATAATAATTCTGTTGGTTTCATTTTGAGTTTTGTTTATGAGTGGATAGCCATTTGGCTACCCACTCGATTGTAGAATTTAATTATACAAATACAAGGTGTTTAATTCCTTGACCCAAATGCCGAAGACACTAAACGTAACCCGATTGGCAAGTGGTGAACCGCCACGAACATCGTGGTATAAAGTAGTGCTAAAACCATAGGCTTGACCCACTTGCGGCGTATGTTTAACAAATTGAGCATCCTCCACCAACCAGTTTGGGAACTGCCAGCCGTTCGGATACGCTACTTCCTCGTCAGCCTCGGTGTATGGGCGGTTGTAAACCCACAGACTATCCGCCTCGTGGCCACCATCATCCAATAAGAAATTGAAACTCACTTGGTTGTAATACCTGCCTTGCAAAACGGCTGGTAGTTTGAAGTCTGGCTTGTGCAAACCATCTCTACCAAGATCATCACAGTGCAATACAGATGCACCCTTTGCTACGCTAATCGTTCTGAAAACGCCAGCGGGATAAGGCTTGCCCGTAGCGTCATCAATCAAGACTTGCACCTTGATGCCGAACATCTCAAGATAAGCCTTCAAGCGATTGAGCGGCGGCGAAACCAGACTTTTGAAGTCGTCGTCCATGTCCGTATTCAAATAGCTTTCGAGCGTGGGGGCATCTACAAACGGCTGCCCGTCCACCATAACTTTCTGGGTAGCGTCGGTGTTGTCGTATTGCCTTACGTGGCGGATTTTCAAACGAGCCAGCGTGGCTACACGTTCTGACTCAGTGAAAAGGCTGCCTTGTGGCAATAATGCTACACCCATATCGCCGTCTAAAAAGCGAATGATGTGACATTTGCAGAACACTGGTGTAGGTTCTGTGGTCTTCCAATCGCCTGTTACTCGAACGGGGACGGAAGTCATAAAGTCTGTTTCTACTTTCATTTGCATTATGATTTTTTAGATTAAAAAAATCATTGTTGGCCAACAAATGATGTTGCAAAGGTAAAGCACAAAAACACCTCATTCCAAGTATTTATAGCTATTTAACTATCTTATTATCAATTAATTAAATAGTCGTGAAAAACAAACGAAAACAAACGAAAATATGAAAAATAGGAAGAAAAAGACTTTCACTTTTCTTTAACGAGTGCCTTCCCTTTTCACAAAAAAGAGAGTAGAAATATCTATGAAAAATGAAAGCGGGGAGTTTTCACGAGAAAAATTGTGAAAAAATCGTGAAATTTTTTGGGAGTTATTTTTCACGAAAAAGTTCAAACTTTCACGATAAAATAATATTGTTTTGCCCTGCGTGGATTTTGTTATTTCAATAGATTTCTGTATTCTATATTTGCATCAAATCTAAGCTTATAACCATTATGCAATACGAAAAAACTCTTATCGCATTGGCATATTTGAGGTATAGCCAAACCCATCAAAGGTCACCTCAAAATCTTGCACAAATAAAGGATGCTGTTGAAACTGCTCGCCCTAAAAGTTATGATGACCCTAACTATTCAAAATGTGTTTCTATCAGGACTATTTTTAATCCTGCGAATACCAAGAAAAGTACGATGGAGCTTTCGTGGAATGAAGCAGCAAGATTCACGTTTAAAAACTATTTGGGCGAAGAATTGGCAAAAGTTCAAGAATCAGAGGGAATAGAACAAGTTTTCGATAAGAATAATATCAACACTTTGTTAAATTCCATCAGTAGTCTTTCGGTAATTTCACCCAAAGTGGTAGAGGAAATTTTATTAACACTTGGATTTGGTAAAAAAAAGCAGCCCGAATTATTAGCAGGAGATGAAAAAAAGCCAGATTCTGCTCTATTACTGCTGCCCCCAGTGAACGATAAACGATTTAGCTTAGGAGTCTGCAAATATCAAGATGTTTTACTGGCGGCTTTTTTTGAAAGTATTTTTAAAATATATTTTCCAAATCTGACTATTAAACAATATGACAACTGGTCAGATTTGGAGGAGGCACTGCAAAGAGATGAAATAGAGTACTGTATATCTGATTTTGGTTCTGTTGTCTGTTTAAATAAAGTCGAACCGTATTATTTTTTTCCTCAGTTCTATTTTAAGGGATTGTTCATCTTAGGGGAGATAATAGGAAAGTCGTTTAATTTAATGTCCCGTGTAGAAATTAAAGATTATTTAGAACGCGCAAAAATTTTGTGTGAAAAGGGAACTGATTTTGAGTGGTTTATTCTGGAATTATGCCAATATTATTGCTGTGATTTGAATATCATCAAGAGAAACATAACCTATATGGATGTAAATACTGCAAAAAAACTTTACCTTGACAATAATGAAGGATATACAATTTATTGCACAAATCCCACTCATTGGATAGATATAAGCGGTAAAATATTAAGAAAAGAAGTGGCTGGTATTGAGTTAATTATGGGGAGTGGGCAAAAAAAATCACTGATTATTCATAATAATTATAACGGACAGATTTGTAAAAAAAGTACTTATGAAAACGACCCAACGATAATTGAAGGCTTGAAATACGTATGGTTCAATTTAATTATACCACAACTTCTTCTTGAAATAGAAAATGGTCAAGACGCTTCTAAGAATTGTGTCGAACATAGTTTCAAGTTAAGCGGCACGCTTGATGCGTTAAGAAATAAATTAGGTAAAATAACGAATTCCAGAATATCAGATTCTGACTTTGTTAATAAAATTTATGCCGCTAATTTATTTCACAAGAGTTATGATAAATCGAAAAAATCGTTTTTAACTCATTTAGAGAATTCAGATATGTTGAGTAACTACAAAAAAATTGTTGAATTACGGATAGGTGGTTTTGATGAAATAGATCAAACCATTGAAAATATTAAAAATCAAATATCTGTATCATAACCAGCTATGCAAGACAAAGGGCTTTTCATTATGAGTCTTAACTCAAAACGTTTGTTTGATGTGCTTCATTACAAACAACTTATTTACGAAAACATTGAAACTGATAATTTGGAGGTTTATATGTTTGATAATTATGAGGTGCTTAATGCCTTGTTTTTTAAAATTGAGGGCGGTGCGGGAGAGCAATCTGAAAATATCAGCGGTATCATCAGAGAGGTTGAGCAAAATTTTATTGATGAGACCAAGATATTCCAATTTTCAAAACACAAAAAGGAATTGTCGGCTTACCTGTTGGCCGTAAACAATGAATATTACAGTAATGCCGTTTTTGAGCGACATTGTAAAAATCAAATTTTTACAAACCTACAACCGAAGCTAAAAGCACAGGGGATTATGAACAACAAGTCGGCTTTAATTGAGTTGCTTGTTCCGTTTTTATTGGCAGAACTTGCCGTGTATTTGTGGATATATGATAGTGGTCAGTATGTCAATATTTATGGCTTAGAAAAAGAGATGGATATACTAATAGCTATTCAAAATGGCAAGTACCCCGCTTTTAGCCGACTTTTAAACAACAAAGTACCATACCATCAAATCCAAATCCCGACAGATGCTAACGCTTAAAGATATAGTTTTCAACTATAAAAATGCTCGGTCGTCTTTCGAGATTAATATTGAGAAAATGGCGTTTTTGCCAGATAGGGTTTCGTGTGTATTGGGCAAAAATGGAAGTGGTAAAACTACTGTCTTAAACTTTATTGGGGGACATTTAAACCAAGACCAAGGCCAAATTTTGCTTTTTGATACTGATTTAACAAAGTTGAAAGCCGAACAAAGACCTGTAAGTACCGTTTTTCAGCAGATAGGTCTGTTTCCTCACCTAAGCGTGCGAGAGAATATAGAAATTGCCATTGAACCCAATACCTGGTTTGGTAAAAAAAAAGAAACAAAGCAAAAAGCAAGCAAAATATTAGCAGAATTTGAACTAAACGAGCTCGAATACCGCAAACCCGATCAGTTGAGTATTGGGCAACAGCAACGAGTAGCCATAGCTAGGGCATTGAGTACCAGTCCGCAAGTCTTGATTCTTGATGAACCAACTTCGGCTCTCGACTTCTTTCATATTCGCAATCTTAAAAATTTGATTGCTACTCTCAAAAGCAAAAAAAGTGTACCATTTATTATAGTAGTGAGCCATGACATACACTTTGTGATGGACATTGCCGATGACATAAAGTTTATCGAAAATGGGCGTTTGGTTTTTGAGGGTAGCAAAGAGGATTATAAAAATTCGGAGTGGTTTCAACATTAAAAACTAAAAAAAATGAAAACAACAAATCAGCATTATGATTCAAATGTTTCAAGGCGTGCGTTCTTGAAAGTTCTTGGTTTGGCAGGTACAGGGCTTACGCTCGGAAGTAGTTTGGCCAGTTGTGCAGACAAAACGAATACGTTACGGTTTTGGGGAACAGGTACACTCGACATTGGGCAGCATTGGAGCCAGCTCGAAAAAGACTTGGGTATTAAATTAATGTTTAACGAAAATGGCAACGATACGGGGCCTATTGTGGCCTCAATGCTCAATGGCAATGCTGCCGAAGATTTCGACATAGGCGGTATTCAAGGTGGAGTAGAAAGAGAATTGGCATTGGCAAAGAAAATATTGCCGTTTGATTTGACCAAAATACCTAACTGGGATAAAACTTGGGACTGGATTAAGAACATTCCGCACTGCCAAGTAGATGGCAAACAATATGGCTTACCGCTCGTTGTCAATGCCGATTCTGTTATTTATTTACCAGAAAAAATTGGTGGCAAGGTAGAATCGTACGAAGTAATTTTTGATCCTAAATTTAAAGGGCGTGTAGCCATGGAAGACGCTTGGATAAACAGTGTTATTTTTGCGGCTATCTACTTAAAAGAAAACAACTTAGTTAAAATCGAAACCCCTGGCGATTTATCTGAAAGTGAATTGGGTGAGGTCATGGAGTTTTTAATCAAAAAGAAGCGAGACGGGCAGTTTAAAACGATGTGGTCGGGTTGGGAGCAAGGGCTTCGATTAATAAAAAGCCAAGAAGTTTATGCCATGACAGGCTGGGAACCAATTGTTTACGCAGCCAAAGAAGCAGGAATAAAAGCAGAGTACGCCGTGCCTCGTGAGGGCTATGAAGGCTGGAGTAATGACTTAGTTATTCACGCAGGAGCAGAACGCCGTGGGCTTTTGGAGCAAGTGCATCAATTTGCAAATTGGGAATTAGCTGGTTTTTATGGTTGTGAGTTGGCGAAGTCCAGAGGTTACATTGTTCCCAACAGCAACGCTGTAGAATATGCCAAGAAAAGCGGAGGAATATATGATGCCGTAGAACAGCAACAGAAACTTGACCACGTGAAAAATAAGTTTAGTAATGGCAAAGTTTATTGGCAAAACACCCGCCCCAAAAACTATAAATTGTATGAAGAGTGGTGGTCGAAGCTAAGAAACGCCTAATAACATGAACGGAACTCTAATAAATAATAATGTATTAAGATTGGTGTTGGCTTTTTTAGCCATACCAATCTTGATTATGTTTGTATGGGCTTTTGTATCTACCAACGAAACAGAAAATAGCCTTTCTTTGTCGGGCTTTCAAGAATTGCTTACCCCATTGCGAGCAGGAGAACTTTTTACCATTATTCAAAGGGCATTTTTAATTGCTACAATAGCAAGCCTTTTGTCTTTTTTGATTTCCTATTTGTTGGTAATCCATTCGTCGCCCTACTTTCAGACTATTTTTTATTTTTTGATAACCTTACCATTTCTTGTAAATGAGTCTGTAAGGGTATTTTCTTGGCAATATGTTTTAGCAGAAAATGGGCTATTCAATACCATTTTGAGCGGTGTCTTTGGCAAATCTATTCAACTGTTCAACGGTTCAAATAATTTTAATATCTACATTATTATGCTGGTGGCTTGTATGCCCTTTGGCGTATTTATCAACTCGGCATCACTAAAAATAATCCCCGATATTTATTGGAAAGTGTCCAACGACCTGAATATCAGTCCTATCAATCGTTTTTTTAAAGTGGCTCTACCAATATCCAAGTTTTCATTATTAGCAAGTTTCATTATTGTATTTTTTGTGGCATTTTATCTTTCGTCAGAGGTGAATATGCTGGGGGGAGATACCAAAATTAGCCTCAGAAATTTGATACTAAGTTTTATGACAGCGAGTAAGTTTCAAGCTATTTTTTCGCTTGGTTGTCTTATGTTACTCTTACATTTTCTGATTACTTTTATTCAAAAAACGGCATCAAGCCATAAAAAAACGCAATGAAAATATCAAAAACTATATTGATACTATTTATCACTATATTGATTGTACCTATTTTTTCAATCGTTGTGCTATCATTTCAAGACAATGACAATGAGCGTTTTAGATGGTATATTGAAATTTTGGGCAACAGTAGCTTTCTTAGTTCCCTTGGGCTATCGTTCCTTATCTCTTCGATAGTTGCTTTATTATCAACAACAATTTCTTTTCTAACAGCCTTATCTTGGTTCAATGCAAAGCAGCGCTTTTTAGTATTTTTTGTAATTATCATTTTTGGACTTTTGCCACCTGATATTCTCGCATTGAGCATCAGCAAAATTCCCAGATTCTTAGGGCTATACGACCTCAATTTACTGTTTCTTTGTTTTGGACTTTTACTTTATTGTTTGCCATTTGGCGTTCTCATTTTTTGGACACGTTTTTATTTTATTGATGATATAATTCTAAAATCTGCAAAAGATATAGGCTTTTTTAACAGTTCTATCATTTTTAAGATAATTGCCCCACTTTCATCAATGGCATTAGTGAGTTGTTTTATGTTTAGCTTTTTATTGTCTTTTAATGAATACCCAAGAACTTACTACTTAAGTGGATTTTATATGTTGGTAAGTGAGTTTTTAAACGGAAAACTTAGTTCGGGTGCAGACCAATCTATCTATGCAGGTGGTAGTTTAATTATCTTGCTGACTTCTATTTCAACGGTATTGTTGGGTGTTGCATATTTGATTTCTAAGAGGAAGACTACCATGGCTGAATGATTTATTGAAGAAATAAATATGATTTGTAATTCGCATGACAAAACCGTCTCTCAAGAGTTATTCACTACCAGCATCAATATAGAAACCGTGTAGCTTCCTATCACACGAATTCGATTCGTCCTTACACCAATTATCCTCAATCAAAACTTCACCTGAGCGTATCGCCTGTAAAAAGCGTAGGCCAACAACGCCACAAATGGAATCATGCCCGTGATAACGTAGCTCACGTTGCTCAACGCCCAGTGGAAAAGCCCC